>JBLMVJ010000020.1:0-53579 GCA_050255815.1 Candidatus Levyibacteriota bacterium
CAAGCCTTATCACGTCATTTATTTTGTATTATTTTGGCAGCGGGGTGATACGGGGTTTTGCATTGACGCTGGCAATAGGAATCCTGGTTTCCATGTTCTCAGCAATAGTAGTGACCAGGAACTTATTGAGAGTATTTGATCGCAAGTAGCATGTAGCAGGTAGCACGTAGTGTAAATACCACTTGCTACCCGCCACGAGCCACAAGCTTATATGAATATCATACGGCATAAAAATTGGTTATTTCTTTTATCGGGGATTGTTATTGTTCCCGGACTCATCTCCCTCATTTTCTTTGGGCTGAAGCCATCAATTGATTTCACCGGTGGTTCCCGTACAGAGCTCAACCTTACCATTGCTCCTGAGAAAACAGGAGAACTGAAGAGCTATTTGGTTTCACGAAAAATCCCCGCGCAGGAAGTAATTAAAAGTGCCCCGACAGAAGTTTTAATCAGGACACAGGTAATTAACCAAAAACAGAAAGACCAAATGGTTAATTTGATTAAAGAGAAATATCCCCAGGCTACAGAGCGGTCATTTGAGACCGTAGGTGCAACCATAGGACAGGAAACAGAGCTGAATGCGCTTAGGGCAGTTCTTATTGCAAGCTTAGCTATAACTCTCTACATTGCTTTTGCATTCCGTAAGGTATCCCGTCCCGTAGCATCATGGAAATTTGGCATATGCGCCATAGTCGCATTACTGCATGATATTTTAGTGGTGGTAGGAATTTTTTCTATCCTGGGAGTAATCTTCCGCGTAGAGATAGATGCGCTATTTATTACTGCGCTGTTAACCGTTATGGGATTTTCAGTGCATGATACTATAGTGGTTTTTGACAGGATCCGTGAGAACCTGCGTAAAAATGCACGTATCCCGTTTGAAGAGATTGTGAATAATTCAATTCTGGAAACTATGAATAGGTCGCTTAATACGTCCCTTACTGTTGTTCTGGTTTTGTTTATGCTTATGTTGTTTGGCGGGGAATCCACCAGATGGTTTATTGCGGCCTTGTTGGTGGGAATTATTTCCGGGACTTATTCCTCTATCTTTAATGCGTCCCCGCTGTTAGTATTATGGTACGAGTTTGACAAGAAAAGAAAAAACAAATAGAAGTACACTTCGCAAAATTCAATAGAAATTACAATTAGTTTCTATGAATTTCCTAATTTCCAATTGCAATTTATGAAATTATACGATTCTTTTACGCGTTCAAAACAAGAACTTAAACCGCTTAAAAAAAATAAGGTTTCTCTCTATGTGTGTGGCATTACCCCAAATAATGCAACCCATTTGGGCCATGCCTTCACGTATGTTTCTTTTGATGCACTCATAAGATACCTTCATTACAAAGGGTTCCAAGTGCACTATTTACAGAATGCCACGGATATTAATGATAGCGATGATGTAATTTTGCAGGCGTCAAAAGACGGGAGGAGTTGGCAGGAAGAAGCAGATTTTTGGATTAGGCACTTCCATAAACAGATGGATTCATTACATGTTTTGCGTCCTACTAAATACGTATTAGCTACTTCTGTCATACAAAAAATTATTTCCATAAATTCCAAATTATTGGAAAAAGGATTTGCATATGAAAAAAATGGAAATGTATATTTTTCCATAGACACTTTTCCTAAATATGGTGAGCTTTCAAAGTTCAGCCGGGAACAGATGTTGTTTATTTCAAAAGACCGGGGAAATGATACATTAGACCCTAATAAGAAAAATCCGTTGGATTTTGTATTGTGGTTTGGGTCTTCGGAAGAACCAAATTGGGAGGCATCTTTTGGCGTAGGGCGGCCCGGGTGGCATATAGAATGTACGTCTATGATCCACGAATTTTTAGGGGAACAGATAGATATCCATGGAGGAGGAAGAGATTTAATTTATCCTCATCATGAAAGTGAAATAGCCCAGTCAGAAAATCTTACCGGAAAAAAATATGTGCAAACCTGGATGCACACCTCTATGGTGTTGTGCGAAGGGGAGAAAATGAGTAAATCACTTGGCAATTTAGTTTTAATAGAAGAATTACTAAAAAAATATTCACCAGATGCTATCCGCTGGATGATTCTTTCCCACCACTATAGAATGCCTTGGGAATTTGAAGAATTAGAACTCCAGGAAATTGAAGAAAAAGTTGCAAAACTAACTTCTAAACTTAGTTCGGATACCATGAACCATGAACCATTAACCATGAACCAATTCGAAGAATTAATGGATGATGACCTTTCCACCCCAAAAGTTCTAGGCCTTATCGAAGACCTCATTCAAGAAGGTAAAACCCCAGAAGCAAAAAAGATCTTGCAAATCCTCGGCTTCAAAATATAAATAGAATGAGATGTGTTTAGATACAAAGCTATGTGGATAAAAGTGGTACTCCTAAGGATTTCAGTTTTCAAACCCGAGTTTTTGTCTGACCAAATTGGAAACTAGACCGGCGTCTGCTTTTCCTTTTACTTTTGGCATTAAAACACCCATGACTTTTCCCATATCCTGCATTGTTTTTGCCCCTGTTTGCTCAACTGCTTCGGATACAAGTTTAACCACTTCTTCTTCCGGCATTTGTTCAGGTAAATAACCTTGTAAAACCTCTATTTCCTTTTTCTCTTTTTCTGCCAGTTCCGGGCGTCCGCCTTTTTCATACAGTTCAATTGATTCTTTTCTTTTTTTTATCTCTTTCCCAACTACATCAATAACGTCTTCATCCGTTGCCTCATATCCGGCGCCGCCTTTATTAATTTCAAAGTACTGAAGGGCAGATTTAAGCATGCGGATGGTAGATAGTTTATCTTCATCCTTTGCTAGCATTGCCGCTTTGAGATCTTCCTGCAGTTCATTTTTTAGCATATTGTAATTATATCACTTATTTAACTTCTTATATTCTTCATGAATCCGAAAAATTAAATATTCGCGGTTATTTTTAGACAAATCTTCGTCGCATTCTTCAAAAAGGGCTTGCAGGATTTTCCCAATTGCCGGTCCCGGCTTGATCTTTAATTCACGCATTATGTCATTCCCATCAACTTTTAAATCATTTATTGAAAATGGAGGATTTAGTTGTAGTTCTATTCTCTCCTTAAACTTCTTTAACCGCCAGCTCTCAGCGGTTTGAGTACCTGACCCTAAGCGGTCGCCTATCCGTAAATCTATCATATCCCGTACATTTTCCAATCCGACTCTTCTGATAAATCGTCTTACTGCGCTGTCAGTAATATGCTCATCTATGGTAAACATGTGCCACCGGATAAGAGTGATAATTTTTTCCCGTTCTTTTTTTGAAAAATGAAGCCGGTCACAAATTTCCCGTGTAATTCTGGCTCCTGCTACTTCATGGTTATAAAAAATAACCAACCCGTTTTCATCCTCAGAGCGGACTTTTGGTTTCCCTACATCATGAAGGAGTGTTGCAAAGCGGGTAATGGGATTGTTAGAGCCACAATATTTTAATGCCAATACATTATGGGTAAATACATCATACGTATGGTGTCTTCCCGGACGTTCCTGTGATACCCCTTTCCCCAACGCTAACTCGGGAAGAATTAGATCCAAAAGTCCTGTGACATCTAAGAGCATAACTCCTTCATACGCATTTTCTGATGCTAGGATTTTTAGTAGCTCATCCCTGATGCGTTCTCCTGAGACATGTTTTATCAATCCTGCATTTTTTACTATGGCTTCCATAGTTTTTTTCTCTATAGAAAAGGATAGCTGGGTTGCAAACCTCACCGCCCGCATAAGGCGTAGGGAGTCTTCCTTAAAGCGCTCGTCTGCTTTTCCTACTGCTTTGATAGTCTTTATCTTCAGGTCTTCCTGGCCATTAAACGGATCTATGAGCTCAAATTCTGCGTGTTTATTAGTGAGCTTTAGTGCGATTGCATTAATGGTGAAGTCCCGCCTACTTAGGTCTTCATCTATAGTTTTGCCCCAGGAAACTTTTTCCGGTCTCCGGTGATCCTTATAAGAGGATTCGGTCCTGAAAGTAGTTATTTCAACCACACCTGGATGTTCATTTTCTGTAACCTGCGGTAAGGGAACACCTACCGTACCAAAGGAATTATCGTAAAAAGAATCAGGGAATACTGCCTGAAGGTTTTCAGGGGTAGCATTTGTAGTTAAATCCCAGTCTTTTGGTTCTTTATCCAACAGTAAATTCCTGACGCATCCGCCTACTAAATAGACTTCAAAGCCGGCTGATTCCAGTCTCTCATAAATTCCTAGAACGTCTTTATCTATTTTATGTATCATATGGTATATTAAATGTCGTTACGGGAAGCGGTATACGAGCAATTTAATTTTATCATGAAAACGTGGAAAGTACTTCACTCTGAACCGGTAAAAAAACTCGATGAACAGAAAATCATCAAAATCCTTCTTAAAAACAGGGGATTAGAAACAAAAAAAGAAATAGAAGGTTTTCTCAATCCTTCTTTGGATAGTGTAACTTTTCAAGCAGTTGGAGTAGATGATAGAGAGTTGAATCAAACACTGGATCTCATACAAAAAACAATCAAGGAAAACAAATGGATTGTGATATATGGGGATTATGATGTAGATGGTATTTGTGCAGCTGCAATCTTATGGGAAACCATCTATGCTTTTTACCGGCAGGTTCAGCCATATATTCCCCATAGGATAGATGAGGGATATGGCCTTTCTGAAAAAGGAATTCAGAATTTAGAGTCTAAAATTCAGAACATTGGATTAATTATTACCGTAGACAATGGGGTAGTCGCTCATAAGGCGATTGAATACGCCAAAAGCCTTGGAATTTCAGTGATAGTTACAGACCATCATGTGGCAGGAGATAAAAAGCTGAATGCAGATGCAGTGGTGCATACAACGCAGTTATGCGGAACTGGAATTGCGTACCTTCTGGCAAAAGAAATAACCAATAACCAAGCACCAATGTTCAAACCAATAAATAATGAACAATTCAATAATGAGGAAGAGCATCTCGAATTAGTTGCATTGGCGACGGTTGCAGATTTGGTCCCACTAAATAAATATAATAGGGCATTGTTAAAATCAGGACTTGAATATCTGCGCACAACAAAACGTTTGGGACTGTTAGCTCTTTTTGATGAAGCGCAGGTAAAAAAAGAGGAAATAGATACGTACCATATAGGACATATTATTGCACCCAGGCTCAATGCATCAGGCAGGATTACTCATGCATTGGATTCACTCAGGTTATTGTGTACAAAAGACGCTGCAAGGGCAAAAGTACTGGCAAAGCATTTAGGGAATATAAATAGAGAGCGGCAACAAATTACTTTTGATTCTGCTGAAGAGGCAAAGAATCAAATTAGAAATACCAAGCTCGAAACTCAAAATATTTTAGTGGTTGAGAGTGAGATGTATGAACAGGGAGTCATAGGTTTAATAGCGTCTCGGTTAGTAGAAGAATTTTATAAACCTGCTATTGCAGTTTCCGTGGGAGAAAAAATATCAAAGGGATCTGCCAGATCTGTTAGTGGGGTGAATATTATAGAGCTTATCCGTTCCTGTTCAGATATTCTTTCTGAAGCCGGGGGACACCCTATGGCAGCAGGATTTAGTATAGAAACCATAAGGCTAGAGGAATTTAAGAATAAATTGATAAGTCTGGCAGAGAAGTTAGATAAAAACTTGTTCCAGCGGAATCTTACCATAGATATGGAGTTACCGTGGAATATGGTAGGAATTGAATTATGTGATGAAATTGAAAAATTGAAACCTTTTGGCATGGGAAATCCTCAGCCTGTTTTTTTTGTAAGCAATGTTACCGTAAGTTCGTTTAAAAAAGTTGGGGTGGATGGAAAACACTTGCAGTTATTTTTAGAAAAAGACGGGAAAATGCTAAAAGGTATATTCTTCAGGCATAATGGGGATGCAATTCAGCAGGGAAGCAGGGTGGATGTTGTGTTTACCCCGGATAAACACGAATGGAATGGAAATATCAGTGTAGAGTTAAAGATAAAAGATATTAAAATTATTTCTTAAGTCTTTTATCTAATTCCTGTCTGTACTTTTCCGATAAAGCTTGGCTTCTTAGTCCTTCTATGGGGTGTCTGGATAAGCCGAAAGATCCTATTTTCCTATTACCGGAAGCACGTGTCCTGGCCGCCGCATCCAAAAGGCTTGCCTGGATATCAGACATTGGTATTCCTACCGAATTTGCGGCATTTACTGCTCTTACCGCTTTTCTTCCCAACGTAACTCCTTGGTCATCTAAGACCCTTTTCATATCTGGCCCTAATATTTCCGGATATCTTGGCATATTTTTCGTCGTAAGCTCCTCAAAAAAGAAAAAACTCCCAACTTGTGGGAGTTTGGAAACAAACGAATTCCAAGCCCCCGCTATGGGAGTTGAATAAAAAGCTTGGAAATTCCGTTTATTTTCATACCTATGATTGAATCATAGTTGTTCAAATTCCCCTTGTCAAGTGGGAAGCTACAGGATACAATACCTGTATGGCTAAATCAGGTTTATCTGAGGCTAACAGAATATTGGCGCTGGAGTGTCTTGATAAGGTAGGACAGGAAGTGACTTTGCGCGGTTGGGTGCAGGTAGTGCGTGCACATGGGAAAATTGCATTTATTGACCTTCGTGACAGGAGCGCTCTTATTCAGGTTGGTGCATTTGAAGGAGACCTCCCGGCTGAATTTGCAAAACTGGGTTCCCAGGATGTTATTGAAGTGCAGGGTTTAGTAAAAGAGCGGGGAGAGCGGTACGTAAATAAGAATATTTCTACAGGGACCGTGGAAGTTGAGGCAAAGTCCCTGAAAATAGTCCAGAAGTCTGATGCAATGCCTTTTGACATGGGAGGCCGTGAATTAAACCTGGAGCTTCCTACACTGCTGGACTACCGTTCTCTTACCCTCAGACATGATACGGTCCGCAAAATCTTTGAGGTACAGGCAGCACTGGCTGATGAGTTCAGAAAAGCGGCAAAAAAACTAGGCTGTATAGAAGTTTTTGTTCCCACTATTGCAGCAGGTGCAACAGAGGGCGGTGCAGAAGTTTTTGAAGTAAACTATTTTGGCCATAAAGCTTACATGACCCAAAGTCCGCAGTTATACAAGCAGGTTATGGTAAGTATTTTTGAAAGGGTATTTACCATAGCAAAGGCCTACCGGGCAGAACCATCAGTAACCACAAGGCATCTGACGGAAGCAACACAAATGGATATTGAAATTGGGTTCATAGAAAATTTTGAAGAGCTACTAGATGCTTTGGAATTTGTAGGAACATCTATGATCAAAAATGTTAGTGAAGAGTATGAACATATTTTAAAAGAATTTAATGTAGAAAAGCCCTTAGTTTCTTCCAGGGTGCCGCGTCTTACCCTGAGGGAAGCGCAGAAAATTGTTACAGAACGGACGGGCAGGGACTTGTCACGAGAAATGGATTTAAACCCTGAAGATGAAATAGAGATTTGTGCTTGGGCGCATGAAACACATAAGTCAGATTTTGTGACTATCACCCATTTCCCCACAAAAAAACGTGCATTCTATACCTATCCGGATCCGGAAAATCCGGAATACAGCCTGTCTTACGACTTATTATTTAGGGGTCTTGAGATCCTTAGCGGTTCTCAACGTATTTCAGATTTTAACCAATTGAAAGAGGCTATGGTAAAAAAAGGTGTTTCTCCTGAAAGTTTTGGGCTTTATCTACAGGCATTTCAATATGGTATGCCTCCTGAAGGGGGGTTTTCTTTTGGGCTGGAACGTCTTACTATGAAACTTTTAGAATTAAAGAATGTAAGGGAAGCAAGCCTTTTCCCGCGTGACATGGAGCGCGTGGATGAACGTTTCTCTGCTCATGAAAAAGAAGATTGAAAAAACAGTTTCAAAAACCTCCTCTTCCCTTAAAAAAGTAAAAAAAAACGTTTTTAAGAAAAGAAGATTTCCCCATCTTTATCTTATTTTTGGGCTGACAGTTTTAAATGTTTTTCTCCTGGTATTATTCATCATTTTGTTTACCCTTATCCAGTTTGTTTCTGTCAGGGATATTCCTGTGGGGAAGGCACGGCAGACAACATTTTCTTATTTCCTTAAACGCCCGGATCTTTTAACTTCTTCAAAAGCACTTGCAATTTATGATGTAACTTCAAATATATTTCTTCTTTCTAAGAACGAAAATTTACGGTTTTCTCCGGCCTCTACTGCAAAAGTGATGTCCCTTTTGGTTGCTTTAGAACATTATCCTTCTGATACGGTATTCACCGCAGACTATCCTGCCGTTACCAGAGAGGGTTCTAGGATGGGACTTTTCCTGGGTGAGAAGATTGGCTTTTTGGATCTGCTGTACGGAGTTATGCTTCCTTCAGGAAATGATGCGATTTATTTAATTGCGGAAAACTATCCGGGAGGAGTAAATGGTTTTGTTTCCAAAATGAACGAAAAAGCGCTTGAATTAGGGTTAGATAACACCCATTTTGTTGACCCGGCCGGCTATGAGGATGAGAACTATACTACCGCATATGATTTAGCCAGGCTTTGCGCCTACGCCTTGACCAATCCAACCTTTGCTGAAGTGGTAAAGACACGGGAGAAAACTATATATAATGTAGAACGCACTATTCCCCATCAGCTGAAGAATTTGAATGAATTGCTATCAATCCCTGGGGTTACCGGTATCAAAACAGGTTTTACCAATGAGGCTGAGGGTGTGCTCACCACTTCTTTTACCTACAATAAACATTCTTATGTGATTGTGGTTCTCAGAAGCCAGGACAGATTCCAGGATACGCTGGAGTTGATAAAAGGGATTACCCAGGATTTGAAAGATCAAAACTATGCGTTGTAACTATCTGGCTATAGCGTCCACGTAGGCCAGGAAATTATTTTTTCCGGTAAAAACTAAAATAGGCATGAGGTATTGTTGGTTATCATCAGTCCCCAAATAGTACCCCAGGTCAATACTGGTGATTTCAACGGAGGTACCGGGAGCAGGAGAGGCAATAAAACCTTTTCCGTTTTTCAAGTCCTCGTAGGCTACTTCAGACCTTTTTAGCGGATAAGTAGAAGAGGTGGTAAGGTCCGGTGTAAAATGATGGAATTGTCCTGAGACTACTTCAGGTCCGGTAGTAGGATTTGCAACTAATAAATAGAGCGGGGAAGTATTATACGTAGGGTAGTAGATAGCTTTTTCGTCTACCTGGTTTTGATAGAAATCAAGGCGGATAATTTGGCCGCTTGACTGGTCTGCGGGGGTAAGATTCGTGTTTACTATAGTATAGTAAGAAGTCTTTACGTTTTTCATATCTATATCTGAACGGTCAGCACTCAACGCATCCATTAAATCTGTTGTTGGTTTCAGGTAATCGGTTCCGGAATAAAGGGTTGAAGAAAAGGTTGGGTTGGTTGCAAAGTCAGACTCAACAGAAAAATTAAAGGATACAATATCATAGGTTAAAATATTATTTTTTCCCGGCTTACTCCATTTGTGTACCGTTGACGTTACAGACTGAAGGTAATTACCATATCCTGCATTTGCTGCTTTGTTCTTTGCATTATTCAATGCCGTAATATTTACCGGATTTTGCTTTAGGGCATATACTTTTATGCGGTCCCCAAAACCCGGATACCCCCCCGTAACCGTATTTAGGGTAAACTCCGGTACTGCCTCATTTGATTTTGGGAAATCTATAGGCGGAAGCGCTCCAAATTTTTGTTCCGGAGGGGGTGCTTTAGGCGGATTCAAAATAGCCATAAGCATGCTTCCGCCTTTGAAGAACATGAATATAATTATGGCTAAAACGCTGGCAGCACCGGCGATTTTTAAAATAATCCTGGTTTCTCTGGTGACTTGAGCAAGCGACATATTCTTATATCGGAGTTTTCCGATCTTACATTGAGTATATTGTAGAGCCTGTGATAAAATCAAGCTGTATGAATAGTCAAGTACGTGTACGTTTTGCGCCGAGTCCTACCGGAACCCTTCATGTAGGCGGTGTCAGGACCGCACTTTTTAATTATTTTCTTGCCAGGTCTACCGGTGGTGTCTTTATTCTCAGAATTGAAGATACAGACCAGGCAAGAAAGGTAGAAGGAGCAGTGGAGCAAATCCGGGAATCACTGCAGTGGCTGGGGGCTGACTGGGATGAATTAGTGACCCAATCCCAACGCCTTGATGTATACAAAAAATATGCTGATCAGCTGGTTTCAGAAGGAAAAGCAAAAGTAGATGAAGGGGCAATCAGATTTATTACTCCTAAAGAAGGAATAACCGGCTGGACAGATGCAGTTGGGAATAAAGAAATTTCTTTTGCAAATAAAGATATTGAGGATTTTATTATTTTAAAAAAAGACGGTTATCCTACTTACCACCTTGCAAATGTAGTAGACGACCACCTGATGGAAATTTCCCATGTAATCCGTGGAGAAGATTGGATTCCTTCAGCACCAAAGCACCTTATGTTGTATAAGTCATTTGGCTGGAACCCGCCCATTTTTGCCCATGTCCCAAATATTTTAGGTACTGACGGGAAAAAGCTTTCAAAACGCA
This sequence comes from Candidatus Levyibacteriota bacterium, assembly GCA_050255815.1. Taxonomy (GTDB): domain Bacteria; phylum Patescibacteriota; class Microgenomatia; order Levybacterales; family GWA1-39-11; genus JAGORM01. Next base: position 10,497 of record JBLMVJ010000020.1, read on the forward strand.
GGGGAGCAAAATCAGTCCTTGATTTTAAGCATGAAGGTTATTTGTCGGAAGCATTATTGAATTATTTGATGCTTTTAGGATGGTCTCCAAAAGATAATCGGGAAATTTTGGGCCGGAATGAATTACAAAAAGAATTTAAGCTGGAAAATGTAAACTCAGCACCTGCAGTCTTTGATGAACGGAAGCTATTGTGGATGAATGGCGAATATATTAGGGAATTTAAAATTCAAGATTTAAAATTTAAAATTTTAGAATACGACCCACAGATTTCCTCCCTTCATCATTTTAATGAGTATTTGTCGCTGGCACAGACCAGGATGAAGACGCTTGCAGACTTTCGGGAACTTGCAGAAAATAAAAAAACAGAACTTTCTGAGAAACAAAAAGAACTGGCAAAAAATCTTATTGAAGCATTTCAAAGTATCGCATGGAATAAGGATGAAATTCTAAAAACCGCATTTAATGTCCGGGATAACCTGGGCCTTTCTACAAAAGACTTATACGTCGTACTGACCGGAAAACCCCAGGGACTGCCGCTTGCAGAGAAGCTGGAAACTGACGGGCAGGAGGAGACAATAATTTTTCTCCAAAAACAAATATGATTAAACAGACTGCCCGGTTTATATCCTTCCTTTTCCACCCTTTTTTTATTGCAATTATTGCAACGTTTTTGATAGTTTTTAAAAATACCTCTAACCTGGTTACGTCTTTAGAATGGTCTTTAGTAGCAGGACTATTTTCCCTTATTGTATTTATTTTTGAGTATTATGGTGTAAAAAAAGGATACTTTTCCAACTTTGATGTTTCCCGGAGGAGGCAACGTGCGCCGCTTTTTACCTTTGTTATTGTTACCATGCTGGCCTTTATACTCATGCTATTTGTCCTGCACGGCCCCATGCAGCTTATTATAGGAGCAGCCTGTCTTACCGTAAGCATCCTGATTTTAAGTGTGGTGAACATGTGGGTAAAGGCTTCGGTGCATGTGGCTGGTATATCCGCATTCCTTCTTTCCATGGGAATAATTTATGGCGGATATGTTTACCTGGCAATATTCCTTATTCCTTTGGTCGCATGGTCCCGCGTAAAAATCCACCGGCATACTATTCCGGAAGTGATTACGGGAGGATGTTTGGGAATTTTTCTGACCATGCTTTCATACCTTGTGGTACAATATTTACATTAGTTATGGTTATTTTTAAATCATTTAAATACGCATCTGAAGGAATTGTCTATGCAATTTACCATAACCTCAATATGAGGATCCACATTCTTGCGGCTATCCTGGTGATTGCTGCAAGCATCTATTTTGATGTAACTCCTTTTGAGATGGGAATTTTAGGTACCATGATACTTTTGGTGATCTGTACCGAAATGATTAATACTTCGCTTGAAGAAATGACGGATCTAATTACTATGGAGCATAGGAAAGAAGCAAAGCATGCAAAGGATGTAGCTGCCGGGATGGTGTTAGTGAGCAGTATTGGATCTATTATTGTGGGAGTCCTTATTTTTCTTCCCCATATTCTGCGTATTTTTGAACATCCCGTCCGTTAGTTTTCAGAATCCCCTGATTTGGAATGCGCGGTGGTAAGTGCTAAAATCTCAGAAAGTTTTTTTACAAATTTTTTTGCATGGTCTTTACTCATACCAATCCTGCTTACCACCTGGAACTGGTTTTGGCCAGCACCTTTCTGGCAAACATCTATAATTACCCCGTCTTCATTAACGTTCATAAAAACCATATCCGTGTAAAGGATAGGCAGATTTTGTGGAAGGCTCACTTGTATATTTTGTTCTTCCAGTTTTTTCATAATATGTAATTATAACACTTTTGAGCCCGCAGGGATCTCTTTTTCCGGATGCAGGAGAACCGGAGTTCCATTGTCATCCGCTGCCAGGATCATTCCCTGGCTCTCTATACCCCTGAACGTTTTTGGCTGTAAATTTGTCACAACCGGAATCATCTTTCCTATAAAATACTCAGGCTGGAAGAATTCGCGGATTGCCGTGAGAACCGTTCTTTGTTCTTCCCCAAAATCTATGGTAAGCTTTATAAGCTTGTCGGTCTCAGGAACTGCTTCAGCTGCAGTAACTTTGCCAATTTTTATTTCAATTTTTTTGAAGTCAGCTATATCTATCATTCCTTCTATTCTACCATATTTATCAGGCCTCAAATCATTTTTAAGTTTTACCGTTTAGATTTTTGAAAACTGCTATAATGAATGTATGGAGCGGGTAGAAACCGGTTTGAAACACCACATCCTCAAGAACCATATTATTGTAGCCCTTCTTTTTGTCCTTTCATTATGGTTCATTGTGCAGCTTCGTGAAATTCTGGTAATCCTTTTCATGGGTTACATTCTCATGGTTGCGCTGCTTCCCTATGTAGAATTTTTAGTTAAGCATAAAATCCCCAGAGCTTTGGCAGCAGGTATAGTGTATTTTGTTGTCCTTGCGGTGGTAGCTCTTTTAATAGTCCCTCTTATTCCCTTTTTCTCAACTCAATTCCAGTCGCTTATTCGCTCTTTTCCCGCATACCTGAATGGTATTTTAAAATTGTTACGAGTTGAGATGAATCCTTCCCAGATTCAGGCATTTATTGTATCCCAACTAAATGCTATTGGTTCCAGCGCTTTTGCCGTGACAGGAGCAATATTAGGTACTGTATTTTCAACTTTCCTTGTTTTTGTTATTAGTTTTTACTTAACCCTAGATTATGAACGGATGAAACGGGAGCTGAGTCTCCTGTTCCCTAAAAACCAAAAAGAAAAAATGATGGATATTTTAATGCAGGTTGAAGATAAACTGGGCGCATGGTTTAGGGGTCAAATTGTGCTATGTTTTTCAATAGGCTTACTTACCTGGATAGCATTATCAATTATTAATTTTCCGTTTGCACTCCCCCTGGCACTTTTGGCAGGTCTTTTAGAGATTATTCCAACCATAGGCCCTATCCTTTCTGCGGTTCCGGCTGCTATAGTTGCCCTTTCTATCTCACCCGGTATGACATTTCTGGTGATCCTTATTTACATAGGGATTCAGGCCCTGGAAAATAATCTCTTTGTTCCCAAAATAATGCAGCGGGCAGTAGGATTAAATCCTATTCTTATTATTATAGGAATCAGTGTGGGGGCGACCCTTATGGGGATTATTGGAGCCTTGTTATCTATTCCTTTTATTGCTATGCTCATCATTATTATCAGAAATATTTCTGAAGAATAGTAATGTGTAATTTAGCCCCTTGATTCCATCTTTTTCTTTGTTATAATTCCATAAGAACTGCCTCATAATCCTCTGCCTTTTTCTACATGGAACTTATTTTAGATACGAAAAAAAGGACGGTCACCAGGGGTGGAAGAACTATTAAGTTGTCCCCACGGGAAATGAATTTGCTTTCTTATTTTATCCGCAATAAAAATAATATAGTTGACAGAAAAAATCTCCTCATTAATATTTGGAATTATGCGCCTGATATTGATACGCGGGTAGTAGATGTATATGTGGGATATCTGCGAAGAAAGATTGATAGCGGATATTCAAAAAAACTAATACATTCCGTACGCGGCTTAGGGTACCTCTTTAAAGAATAGTATCTACTTGCTGAAAATGAAAACGAGCAAACCACAAGGCTTGCTCGTTTCCGGTTTCGAAACCAAAATTCCCTTACATTCCAGGAGCCGCCGGAGGTGTTCCTCCTCCCATATCAGTTCCTCCTGTTGAAGGTTCCGGTGTTGGGGCTGCTGGTTCCGGAGCTGCAGGCATTCCTCCGCCCATGTCTGGTACTGGAGCTGCTGGTTCCGGAGCCGGAGGAGTCTGTGCAGGCATTCCGCCTTGGTTTTGTGTATCATCCATTATTCATATTCACCTCCCCTATTTACTTACCATTTCATTGTTTCATAATTTAAAACACTACGCAAGACAACTGGGTAACTCTTACTTTTTATCAAGCTTTGATTGAATCGCATCTATAACTTGTTGGGTGGTTAGCGTAGGAAACAACTTATAAGATTTTTGTGCTTCGCCCAGGGCCTCCGGAAGCTTGCCCATATTGTAATGTGCCAGGGAAAGTGTGATCCATAATTTTGCTGATAAAGGATATTTTTGTATTGCCTTTCTTATAAAAGTTTCCGCTTCCTTATTTTTACTCGAGAGTACTAGGACCCGGGCAATATTTTCGTACATAGGAAGACGGTCATTTAAGGATAATGCCTTTTTATAATATAAGTAAGCATTATGGTAATTCTCATTATGTTCCTCAATAGTGCCCAGGTTGTTTACCGCTATCCATAAATGAGGTTCTATATTTAAAGCTTGTCTAAAATGGACTTGGGCCTGCATAATATTGCCCGCTTTAAAATATTCGTCTCCTAAATTATTCTCCAAAAGCGCGCTTTGTGAAGTTTTTGCATCAGCTGCGTAGAGAGTAAAAGCGTCTTTCCATTGGGTATTTCTAACCATAGTCCTGAGCGAGAATATGAAGCATAGAAATATAAGGCTCAAAAAAATAACCTGTTCTTTTTTAGGAAAGCGTTGAATTCCCAGGTTTATCATGATTCCTATTAAACCTATAATTCCAACTGATGAGAAATAAAACCATCTGGTAGCAACAGTTGCATCAAGCGGGATGATTTGCAGATGCGGAATAATCCCTAATAAAAACCAAAACAAGAAAAAAATGAATAATTTAGATTCTGTAAAGTGCTTCTTTACCAAACGGATATAGAAAAGACAAAGAGACCCTAAAAATATCACAGTAAGGAAAAAAGGAAGCAAGAATGTTCCCAAATTAAAAGTATGTATGACCCATTGTTGAGTAAAGCCTAAATTGTCCGGATAGAAAAACGTTTTTATATAGTAGAAAAAGATAATAGGTATATGGAGGAGCCTATTGAAAAACGGGACTTTTGCAAAAGGAGGCGGTTCAATCCAAAATATATTCGTACTTTGGGAAGAAAACCTTAACATTATATATAAGAAAACTGCACCAAAAATAGAGAAAAGTATTTTTTTTATATTTTTCTTTTTAAAGAAAAGGAAATTGCAGAAAGCGATAATGGAAAAAAGGATGCCAGTTTCTTTTGATAACAGGGAAAGCAAAAGCAGGATAGAAAGGAGCAGGTATTGTTTACCGGAAAGATTTTTCTTCAAGCTTAGTAATAATGCGGACATACCAAAGAAGAAAAAAAGAACGTCCTGAATATTTGAGACGTAAACAGCGTTCTCCTGGTTTATGGGGTGGATTAAAAAAAGTATTGCAAGAAGGTATGATAAATTTTTCTTCAGGAATTTTGAAAATAATATATAAACAAGGAAGGCATTTATGGTAACCAGAATGATTTGGATAAAATGGAAAATAAAGGGGTTTGGGCCAAAAAACAAACGAAGTGAATAGATATAAAAAAGCATAAGGGGTTTATAATAGCCGGAAAGAAGGGGACCGGCTTCTAAAACCTGATGATGGTAGAAAAAAACTTTGAAGAGGTCAAAAAAAGAATTAACCAGGGCATAATTATAAACCTGATCCATATCATCACCTACAAAACCGGATGAAAAAGTTTGCAGATAGACGAAGCAAGAAATAAGAAGCAGAATAAGAAAAAACCTTTTGCTCTCTATTTTTTTAAAGAGGCTCATGACATTCTAACTATACCAAATCAGCCGTGAAATATCTTGCAGTCCTCTTACTGTATTTTGACTGCTGGCTTAAACTGAACCGCTACCATTCTGTATATGAATACAAAGAGGAATCTGAAGGGAGGTGTTTATATATGGGGATACTTTTGTGGATAATCTTCGGAGCATTGGCAGGATGGTTAGCGTCTATTGTGATGAAAAGCTCACAGGGAATATTTGGCGACATCATTTTGGGAATATTAGGTGCAGTGGTTGGCGGACTCATTATGAGTTTCTTCGGCCAGGCAGGGGTAACCGGTTTTAATGTATATAGTCTTTTGGTCGCAATTATTGGAGCAGTAGTGCTGATTTGGTTAGGAAGAGTGTTCTATAGAACATAGGCTTGCAGTATTTTGATCTAATACTTACCTTTTTGTCTATCTTGAAAATACCCTGAGTAAATGGTTAAAAAAAGGTATGTTAAAATTCCTGTCCAAATGGAAGGTTACCCTTCTTTTTAGCTGCTTCCTTTTAGGTGGAATAAGCTTATGTATAACCATTCACCCCTTCCAGATAAACGCTGCCGCTTCTCATGTTGTTATCTCTGAGGTACAAATAAGCGGGAAAACTGCTACTGATGAATTTATAGAAATATATAATCCAACTTCTTCTTCAATAAATTTAGGCGGCTGGAAGCTCAAGCACGCTATCCCAAGCGGAACCGTATCAGGTCTGGTCGCAAATATTTCCGGAACAATTGCTTCCCACGGATATTTCCTGGTTTCTTCACCTAATTATTCAGGAAACGTACTTCCGGATCAATTATATTCTTCTTCCGGTTATTCAATTACTGACAATAACACGATTCTATTATTTGATAATAATGAGGTGCTAATTGATAAAGTTGGGATGGGGACTGCAACTGATAAGGAGGGTGAGGGGTCAGCGCCAAATCCTTCAAACGGAATGAGTATAGAGCGGAAATCCTTCTTTTCTTCTGACTTAGAATCAATGGTGCATGGTGGTATTGATGAATTTTCAGGAAACGGAGAAGATACTGACAATAATGTGGAAGATTTTATTTTAAGAGGAGCTTCTGAACCTCAAAATAGTCTTTCAATAAAAGAGCCATGGGATCTTACCCCTACGCCTACTTCTACACCTGTTCCTACTTCTACGCCAACACCTATCCCAACAAGTGCCCCGGTTCCTACTAATACCCCAACTCCTACACCTATCCTGCAAATTCAACCAACAGCAACTACAATACCGCTTCCTACCGTTACGCCAACTCCTAAGACGTTTCCTGGTGCGGGACCCACCATAACGCCTATTAATCTACGGATAGTACCGGCAGTAATGAGGCCTCATCTGATATGTATCCCAAAAACATTGGTACTGCGTGTTTTATATCTGGCATTTCCAGTTCAGATTCCTTCCTGCAGGTTAACCTTCATGAGGTGAGAGTATGAATTTTTCTATAACATGAGCGACCCCGTCTTCATCTACAGAGGGGGCAATGTAATCTGCAACTTCTTTTAGGTCAGGGATTGCGTTTCCCATGGCAACCTTAAGCCCGCATGCCATAAGAAGTGGGAAATCATTATACCCATCCCCAACGCCAATAATTTCTTCCCTTTTTACCGGTACTGTTTCCAGGATCTTTTCAATTCCGTGTAGTTTCGTTGCATTTATATGGGTGATATTAACGCCATATTTATCAGGTTCTTTATGTTTTGTTTTATGCAGGGCAATATTAGAAAATTTTGAGAGATCATTAAAAACTTTCACCATAGTTTCATGGGAATAGCATTCATAGGAAAATATCATGTAGGCTTTTTTAAAATCATCAACTTTATAGAAGGGACCGCCATCATAGAAGTCTTCTTTTACAAAATATTCAATTCCATAGCTCTTAAGAATTGATGTTACTTCTTTCGCTTCCCCTTTTTCTATAGGGCAGTCGTAAAGCGGTTCTTTAGATTCTATATCAATAACACATGCCCCTGCGTTTGTAACAATAAGTCCGGACGTAATTCCTAATGCTTCTCTAACTTTTGCGGTTGCGTTAAAAGCCCTTCCCGTTACCAGAAAAATACTTACCTTCTTTTCAGCTTTTTTAATTGCCCCGGAAACGTTTATTGAGGGTATTGCGTCATATTCATAGGGGATGAGAGTCCCGTCTATATCTAGCATGAGGGCTTTGTATTCCATAAATAATTATATCACTATTTTTATACGGCAAAAGACAGAAGATATTTTAGATTCTTCCGTCTTTTGCTTTTTTTGACCGGAACCGCTATTCCTGGTTTTTATCCGTTGTGTCATCTTCTCCCCAATCCTCCATCATCTGGTCATCATTGCTTGCTCTTCCGCCTTTTATACCTTCCTGGTCTTCTTGTTCCTGGTCAATTCTTTGATCATCATCTGCCATATGTTATTCACCTCCTTTCAGGTTTATTTTGAATAGCCTTTTCCGGCGCTACTCGTTCCGGTCCTCTTTTGAGTCCTCCTCATTTTTGTCGTAAGCACTTCCTCCCTTTTCTCCTTTTTCATGCTCAGACTTGGATTGGGACTGATCCATTTTGTCTTCATCATTTTTTGTATTGTCTGCCATATGTTTTTTCACCTCCTTTTCTTCTAATTCACTGTTTTAATTTCAAAATTTTCCTCATCTTCAGTTTGCCCATCAGGAAGAATAAATATAAAACATCCTGATACTTCTCTGGGTTGGTTTGAATGCACATCCCTTGCAGTTCTTTTCTGCATCCGCGAAGCAATTGCTTCTACGAGTAAAAGTATCTGATACACATTTGTGTAACGTTTCTCTCCCTGGTGGTTTTCCGGCAAAAAATCCCTAATTTCATCTGCAGTTGTTTCCCCGGAAAAGTTTGTCTTGATATAACGGTTTATCACCTGAACTCCTCTTTTCTCATAACTGCCTTTTCCATTAAAAAAATATACTATAGCTATATTCATTCCCTCTTTGGTAAAAATTATTGCCTCAGTTTTTCCTAATCTTCCCTCGCCTTGTATAAGTTGTATTGCCGGGTATGCCTCATTTTCATATATTTGGTTGTTGTTTTCCGCTTCTGCAAAACGTATATGTTTTTGAGGCTTCATGAACCCATATTACGGTTTATCTGTTAGAGGAAAATAGCATTTCCGTAGAAAAACGGTAAGAAACATTTGAGCTGAATATAGACAATCACTTGCTGATATAGCGGAAAGAGACTAGGGAGGTTTTTGTCCACAAACAACTTAATTAGATAAATTCTTAAATATCCTTGACTACAGACATGCTCTAGCTGTACGCTAGATATTGGCGTGAAAATTCATTTTAGAAAAAGAAGAAAGGTTTTACTGGGTTTTACTTTAATAGAACTATTAATTGCCATAGGTATTCTGTCAGTTCTTCTTTCCATAGTCCTTATTGCGGTAAACCCTTTTGAGCAGATTAATAAAGCAAATGATGTAACCACAAAAGCTTCCTCAAAAGACCTGGTTTCTGCAGTAAATTATTATTTTACCGCTGAGAAAGTTACTCCCTGGACTAAAGACACCTCCTGTAGGAGTGAGCTAACTACCGGAAAAGTTTTAACAGATATGCCTTCTTGTGCGCAGGATTTGACAAAAGGCGGAAAATTGCAGGAAAGTGTGATGGCCAGTCCGCAATCTAAAGATATATATGTTACAGAATGCGCTGATGCGGTAGCGGTTTGTTATCATCCCAAATCCCAGGCATTCCTGAAAGAAGAGGATGCAAAATACACAAAAAATGGGGCATTGCAGCCCGGGTGCCCCGGAGGGTCAGGGTGTTACTCGTGTACATTTTCAACCAACGATGCACAGGAATGTTTTCAGGCGCTCAACCCAAATGGCTCTCTATCACTGGTGGTGTCCCCTACGCCGGGGCAGCCCATTCCCATTCCTGAACGGCACTCAAAAGATGTTTGTTCTTCAGGAGGACCGGGAGAAGCTGCTTGTATGGCAGATGTAGTTACTAATGCAGCCGGAACTCCGCTCACATCTCTGGCTTTGCCTGCAGGATTTGGTCCGGCACAGATTCATACTGCGTATAACCTTCCCTGTACTCCCGGAGGAACTTTGCAGTCAGTCTGCGCAACTCCTTCCAGTTTTGGTCCGCGTACCATTGCTATAGTAGACGCTTACCATTCCCCAACTATAGAACAGGATTTGGCTGTGTATAATCAGACCTATGGGTTACCACCATGTACTGTTACAAACGGATGCTTATCTATAGTTAACCAAAACGGTACCACTTCCCCTATGCCTTCAGTCAATTCACTCTGGGCTTTAGAGATAGCTTTAGATGTCCAGATGGCGCATGCAGTTTGTCAAACGTGCAAAATTTTAGTAGTGGAGACAAATTCAAACTATTTGGTTGATTTAAGTGCCGGAGTAAACAGGGCAGCCCTTATGGGTGCACATGCCATATCAAACAGTTATGGGGGAGCAGATTGGGCTGGTGAAACAGCGTATGATGCAGCATTTGACCACCCAGGTATTTTTATTACTGCCTCTTCAGGAGACTGGGGTTACGGAACATACCATCCTGCCTCTTCTTCCCATGTGATTGCGGTGGGCGGAACCAGGCTATCATTGTATCCTGATAATACCTACGCTTCAGAAACCGCTTGGACCGGGGCCGGGAGCGGTTGTTCTCCGTACTATACTGCTAATGCATTCCAAACTGCAGTTTCCGGTTGGAGTGCCACCGGTTGTGGAACAAAAAGAGGAGTGGCAGATGTTTCCGCAATTGCAGACCCGAATACGGGTGTTGCTATCTATAACTCAACTTCTTATAACGGAAAAACCGGATGGTGGATACTGGGGGGCACCAGCGTATCTTCTCCTATCATAAGTGCTGCTTTAGTTCTTCAGGAAGCAAATCCGGCAAATGCTACTCAATACGTATATGACCATGCCAATAGGTATAGAGATGTAGCCTCCGGTTCAAACGGCTCATGTGGAGGAAAAACTGCGTGTACGGCTGCCGTAGGATATGACGGGCCTACCGGCCTGGGTTCCCCAAATGTGCTTCCTCCGGCTAACCAAACGCCGGTCCCTACCCCTACGCCCATTCCTCCTACTGCCACTCCAACCCCAATTGTGTCCGGCCCAACTCCAACCCCTATTCCATATGCTTTGGATGATACAAAGCTATTAGGTTCATACGCTGTATTTTTATATACTGATCCTGGAGTCCCCTCTCCCTGGATGATGGATATTTCCTTTAGGCCTGATTTTGGGGGAGTTGTTTCACAGCAAAAGTATAACCCAACTCTTTATTATGATCCTGACAACGGAGATACTGTTTTGAACGCTGCTTATTTTGCAGATGGCCAGTTTGGGGATTCAGCTAGTGCTACCCATATAGCATTTCGTAAACTTACCACAAAACTGGAAGGATTTATGAGCCAACCATACCTATGGAGGTCTTATAGGGAAGGATGCGGAAGAACTGTATACTGGAGGCTTTTTACCAATGGTGATAGAAGTAAAATGGGACCCACTCAGACCGGAACTATTGATTGTTCTACCACCGTTGGTGTTGTGGATCCGCCCCTTTCCTGGTATACCGTTTTTGATGCAGTGGCCCAAAGACAGAAATACTACGAACCCCTATGGGATGCGGACAACAACGGGGTGATTGATTATAACGACTATGTTATCATGGCCTTAAAGACAAAATCCCGGGCCGGAGGCTGGGTACCTCCTGAAATTCCACCATCCCGCTATATTGTTGATGTAAATAATAAGTCATTTACTAAAGTTACCAACTACTCTTTAACCGGCAAGACTCCTGTACCTACCTGTGCGTTAGGAGAAACTACCATATGTCCTCAGATGCCAATTTTCTCTGGGTCTGATGCTATTGGTCAATGCAATATAGGAACTGCAGTTTATGCAGTATTTTCAAGTGCGAATTGCCCTGGTACGGTCTTGACCCCAACGCCCACATCAGTTCCAACGTCAACATCTACTTTGGCGCCCCCTACGCCTACACCTACTACAGCACCTGTTAGCTGTAATACCCAGCATACGGTAAGCCTCAGCTCATCCGGTCCAGTTGTTGCTCTTCCCGGTGATACGGTTAATAATACGCTTACCATTATTAGTAATGACACTTCCGGGTGTTCAGCCTCATATACTATAAGTGTAGGAAGTCCTACCGGATGGACCATAAACGGTATACCCACTAGCTTTACGTTGGCCGGAGGGGCTACAAAAAGTATCCCCTTTACCATTTCTGTTCCAGCATCTGCAATGGCAGATAACTACACCTACCAATTCTGGGTGGCAAAACAAGGCCAAACATCTGTCAATCCAGTTAATGGATATATTCAGGTTGCACAAGTAGGTCCCACAAATACACCTACCCCTACTCCTATTTCTTGTACTCAGGGATGGACTAAATCACTAGGGAGCGCCAGCATGAGCGGAAACGGAGGAGATACTATTAACCAATCACTAACCATTACTAATAATAATCCTGCCGGTTGTGGATCTGCAGTATTTACGATTAGTTATTCAGAACCATCCGGATGGACAACTTTAAGCCTACCGCCATCTATTACACTAAGCGGCGGACAAAGCACCACTATCCCTTTTACTATCACTATTTCAACCGGTGCACTGGTTGGCGATTACACTACCCAATACTGGATTAATAGTGGGGACACACCTGTAAATGCAACTATTCACGTGCTCAGTACTGGCACGCCTCCTTCAGGACAAATGTTTAGCAATTTTGGCGGAAAATTCTACGGGGATTATGCACTTTTTGAATTTTCTTATAACATGAATGGTACCGGAAACTTCCGCCTGGATGTAGCTTCTGATCCATCAGCTCTCAATCAAACTGTAGGACCTAATCCACTTGCATACTATGGTTTTGCCTTTACTTCAGGAAATGCAATGGATGCCAGCAATACCGCCACACCAACTTCTGTCAGAGGTTTTATTAAATCCAGTCCGTCAGCTACCTGGTCAGGGTGGAAATGCGGCTCCACCATCTATTACCGTATGTATAATAGTGGAGACCTTAGGATCATGAGTCCTATCCAATCAGCAACAGTGGATTGCACAACCGTAGTAAATGTTCTCCCGTGGGACGCATGGTACAAAGCTATTTACTATGGCGTATATGATAGTAGGTATGATGCGGATAATAATGGAGTGGTGAACTGGACAGATTATTGGATATTAGTCAGAGCTACCAGGTTGAGGTAATGTCTTTTTGTTCTTCGCAACAAAAAACGCCACTCCAATAATTACCATTACCAATATAATTCCTCCGGCTAAAAGGTACATTACCGGTATTCCTCCGTTGGATTTTTTAGTTGCAGTAGTTTCCGGTGCTTTTAATGTAAAGTTAAGCAAGCTAGAGGAGGATAGCGTTTTATTTTTGAATTCTGATGCTTCCAGCCCCAATGCTTTTGGTCCCTGGGCAGAAATAGTATAGGTACCTGCCGGTACGGTAGCTTCATAATATCCCAGAGGGTCTGTGTTTGCGGCCGCAACAGTTTTTCCTGCTGCGTTTACAAAAAGTACTATTCCCGGGGCAACCGGGTTATTTTTTTGGTCTAATATCTTGCCGGCTATCTTCACATCAGCGGCAAAAGCAGGGGAAGTTGCTGAGAGCAAAAAAAGAACAAGGAAAAAAAGCTTTTTAACCATACTTTATTGTACCCACTATAAAAGAGAGATTGCAAGAGCGACAAGAAAGGTTAAATTTCCATCAATTTCTGAATTTCCTTCGTCTTGACAAATCTCATGTCCCCCAATATAATATACAGTCTAATAGTTAGATAGTCTAATTAATATGGGTGCAGTAAATATTGATACGGAACTTTTTGAGCTGATGTTTCAGGTTTCAAAAAACTTTAAAGAAAAGATGGCCGGTTTTGCCGGAGCTGTAGATATCACCATGCTGCAATTCATGGCACTTTCTTTCATAGAGAAAAATAAATCAGTGCATGTAAAGGATGTAGCTGACTATTTTTCCATTGAAATGCCTACCGCCACTTCACTTCTGAATAAATTAGCTAAATTAAAGCTAATTAAACGTATGGAAGACAGATCAGATAGAAGGGTTGTAAAAATAACCTTAACTGAAAAAGGAGCAGCTTTGTTAACGGACGCAAAGAAAATTCAAAAAAAGAATATGAAAAAAACGCTTTCTGTCCTTTCTGAAAAACAAAAAGTTGATATGCGGGATATTCTTACTACCATATTGGAAAAATCACATGTTTAAAAAAATTATTACCATACGTTTTCTCGTTATAGTTGCCGTAGTGTCCGCAATATTAATTGCCGGCTTAAACATTACCTCTTTTGTGAAACCTGCATCCAGAACCGCAGAAGTTTCCTTACGCCGCGTTGACTCCAGGATATTGGCAGAGGGAAAAGTTGCCTCACAAAATGAGGCAAATCTTCATTTCCAGACCGGGGGGAAATTAAGCTACCTTTCTGTAAAAGAAGGAGATACTGTCTATGCAGGCCAGACTATTGCAAACCTGGACACGTATGCATTACAACGCCAGTTAACTGCGGCTCTTAACACGTACCGTTCTACGCGGGACACCTTTGATCAGACACAGGATAATTCCCAAAACGGTGTTTTACATGGACAACAAAGGTACAGCCTGGAAGTTCCAAATAAGGCGGGAATAACCGGAGGGCCGGAGGAAAATATTATCAATGATATGATAAAGCGGATTGTAGACCAGAATCAGGCCACTTTAGATAATTCAGTCATTAACGTAGAACTGGCTAATTATGCGCTCCAGCTTTCCTCTCTCACATCACCTTTTGATGGAATAGTGGTACATGAAGATGTAAATGTAGCAGGTCAAAATGTTACGCCGGCTGCTTCATTCCTGATTATAGACCCTAAGGCATTAGTTTTTAGGGCAAATCTGAATGAGCAAGACATTGATTATGTTGACGTAGGAAGTCCTGCAACTGTTGTTATAAACGGGGACAATAAAACCTATGCGGGAACGGTTTTGAAGGTATATCCTGAAAAAATATCGCTGCCTTCTGGGCAAAACGTATACAGAGTGGATATAGCAGTCTCTGATTTTGGGAATATCTATTATGCTCAGGCAGGGTCTGTCCAAATAAAAAGCAACGTAAATATGGAAACATTATTGGTTCCCACATGGCTTATCCTTAATAGTCAGAGCATTTGGGTAAAAGAAAAAGATAAAACTATTCTGAAGAAGGTTACGGTTGGAAGAACTCATGGGGACTACACGGAAATCCTGGGTGGTCTTTCCACTACAGACCAGGTGGTAACAAACCCTGAAAGTATTGTTGCACAAAAATATAACATCTTATGAAAAATTTGATTAAAAAAATAAGAAATCCAAAAGTCTTACGGGTTTTAATTGGGGCATTGATAGTTATTCTTGTTGTAGGAGGGTACCTCTTTTTTGAGAAAACAAACGGGCGGGTGCAGATAGATAATTCTTTAGTTCAGTCACCCATTATTAACATAGTTCCCGCTGCTCCCGGACGCCTTATGGAGCTGGATGCGGTAGAAGGGCATATGGTAAAAACAGGGGATACACTGGCAGTAGTAGGATCTGAAACTATAAGGTCGCAGACTAATGGTTTGATAATCCTGGCAAATAATCAGGTAGGAGGAACGGTTTCTCCTACGCAGCCGCTTATCCAAATTATTGCAACCCAAAATATGCGGATTGCCGGGACCATAGATGAAAATAAGGGACTGAGTGATATAAAAGTAGGACAGCCGGTTTCTTTTACCGTAGACGCTTTACCCGGTACGTTTTGGGGATATGTAGATGAGATTTCCCCTTCTGCAAAACAAACCCAGGCAGCGTTTTCTATTTCTTCAGAACGCCCTACCCAGCAATTTGTGGTATATGCCCGTTTTAACAGTGCAGCTTATCCTCTCATTAAAAACGGCATGAGTGTCAAAATGACCGTTTTCACCAAGTGATGTCAGAGAAAAAAAAGAAGGCCTCCTTCCAGGCCCAGCAATGGATGATACTCACTACCGTTATGATTGCCTCTTTTTTGGGGAGGCTTGACGGTACTATTGTAAACCTGGCACTGCCTAAAATTATTACCGATTTTGGCATCACGGTTTCCCAGGCCAGTTGGATTTCTACGGCATACATTATTGCAAACGCTATTTTTGTCCCTATTTTTGGAAAACTGGGAGATTTAATAGGACGCAAATCGCTCTATATTTTTGGTATAGTCGGGTTTACCATTACTTCTGCTTTGGCCGGCCTTTCTTTTAACCTTCCATCTATGGTGATTTTCCGTATCCTGCAGGCAATTACCGTATCTATTGATTATCCTATTGCGCTTTCAATTATTGCCTATGAATTTAAAGACCGCGGACAGCGTGCCCAAGCCATGGGATTGTGGTCTGCTGTTTTTGCCGGGGCTGCAGTTTTTGGTCCGCTTTTGGGAGGTCCGTTAATTGACGTTTTCTCCTGGCGTTCTGTGTTTTATATCAATATTCCATTAGGGATTATAGGCACCTATATGGCATGGCAGTTTATCCATGAGCCAAAAAGGGAAATAAAAGGAGTGAAGAATTTTGACGTTTTAGGTTCTTTGCTTTTAGGTATATCGCTCGGCGTTCTTGTACTGGTTTTGGACCAGGGACAATCCTGGGGATGGACCAGCCGGAATAGCATTATCTCTTATGTTATTACTATTGCCTCTATGCTTCTATTCCTTTTTGTTGAAAGCCGCCAGAAAGAGCCGGTTGTTGATTTAAAATTCTTTAAAATCCCTACCTTTTCAGCAGCTATAGTCACTTCATTTATTTCTTTCATGGGTATGATAGGCGGAATTTTTTTGATTCCTATTTTTGTACAAACATACCTGGGATATTCCGTGACTAAAACCGGATATTTATTTATCCCTATGGCTTTTGGTATTGGAGTTTCTGCCCAGATTGGAGCCAGGCTTTCTGCCCGGATTCAGCCCCGCATTATCACCGCTTTTGGCATGGCAGTATCTGCAGCAGCTTTATATTTTCTGTTTTCCGGAATTGACGTAAAATGGGGAGCCTGGGATGTTATCTGGAGGTTAACTCTCTTTGCGGCAGGATTGGGAATAGGTCTTTCTCCGTTAACGAATGCTGCAACTTCAACGGTTCCTATCCATGAAGTTGGTATTGCGTCTTCAGTATTAGCTTTGGCACGCAATATCTCAGGGGCTTTTGGTGTTGCTATTTTCGCAACTATCTTAACAGATAGTACTACCCGCCAGTTGGTAACCCTGCAAAAATATTCTGTGATAAATTCAACGGACCCGGTAGCAATCCAAACATACATGGGTTTATTGGCAGTAAAAGCAAATGTGTTGGCATACTCAACCGTGTTTAAAGTGGCCGGAGTCTTGTTGGGCTTAGGAGCAGTATCTGCGTTATTTGTGAAAGAGAGTAAGCGTGATTTTGGGGCAGTGCCGGAAGAGCATCAGATGATAGAAATGTAGAACATTTATATCCTCCGTGCCGGATGAAAGAAATGTAGAACATTTATATCCTCCGTGCCGGATGAAATAGTTATATGGTTTGAAGGGTAAAGTGGAATATACTTCCTTTCGGTTTATTTGCATCAACCCAGAGTTTTCCCCGGTGACCCTTTATTATTTCTTGAGTGATATATAGTCCTAATCCAAATCCTTTCGTACTATTTCTATCAATCTGATAGAAACGCTGGAAAATAAGGTCTCTTTGCTCTTCAGGTATTCCGCCTCCGGAATCTTTGACTGAAACCTCTGTCTTTCCATCTTCTTCCTGCTTTACATAAACCTGAATCTCTGAAAATATGGGAGAATATTTTGCAGCATTTGAAATAAGGTTTATGAGCACTTGCTCTATCCGCATGGGATCCGCTATTACCTGCATTTTTATTTTTTTATTATTATAGGTAATTTTATGGTGCTTGTAGATGATCTGCATTTTTTTTATTACGCCCAGGATCAGTTTGTTAAGGTCGGTGCATTCAAAAAGCATATGTAGTTTTTGGGTCTCAATCCTTGAATCATCCAGAATATCATTAATTAATAGGTTCAGCCTGTTCAATTCTGTGTTAATCAGATTGAATTCGCTTATTTTCATCTGGTCCATCCCATATTTTTTAATTTTTCTCAGATGGGATTCTGATATAAGTTTTAATGTAGTGAGTGGTGTTTTTAATTCATGGGCAGCTGTGGATAAGAATTCCGCCTTTAGTTCTTCCAACTTCTTCTTTTTGGTAATATCCCTGATGCCGCCCACCAGCGCAATAGGCTTACCATAATGTTTAATTACGGAAGCAGTTAGCCAGATAGAGAAAGTAGACCCGTTTTTATGTTTTACTTCAATTTCCCCTGACCAGTACCCCTTTTTCCTTAAAGTAGGGAGAATTATTTTTTCTGCAAAAAGAGGATCCTTATTCATATCATTGACTGATTTTCCTTGCAGCTCTTTGGGTGGAAATCCATATATCCGTTCCACTGATTTATTAGAAAAGAGTATTTTTCCATCAAGTCCTACTATTTGGATACCGTCATCAGCTGCTTCTAGAGCTTTTGCGAAAAGCTGCAGCCGCTTTTCCATCTGCATATGTCTTGAGATGTCGCGGGTAATCGTAGAAAAACCTATTGTTTCTCCTTTCCTGTCTTTAATGGGAGAAATAGTAATAGAAACCTGTACCAGTCTTTTGTCTTTTGTTAAACGTTCAGTTTCATAGTTGGATACAACTCTGTGTCTGGCAAGTATTTCGAAAAGTTTTATGATCTCGCCTTTCTTCTGGGACGGCACAATAATGTCTACGTTTTTACCTAAAACTTCTTGCTCTGTGTATCCATAAAGCTTTTCTGCAGCCGGATTCCAGGATGTAATTCTTCTTTTGAGGTCTGTGCCGATAATAGAGTCGTTAGAAGAGTTGACCAAGAAATCTAAATGAGCTTTAATGGCAGCATGGCTTTTATGTACCAGCTTAGATCTCATGGCAGTTACATACTATAACACCTTATTTTTGTTTTCTCAAGTCTGTTACATCTTGAGGAGTTCCAGGATGCGGTAGAGTAAGAATCCGGGCCATAAAACTGCCTTAAGAATTCCAAACAACCCCTCCGTTAACGTATGGGAATGTTGAAGGTAGTAAATAAGGGCGCCAACCAACCCCATACCATATACCGCACTTCCTCCTGATTGATGGTTAATTTGCTTCCATGATTTATTTGCCATACCATTACTGTACTCCTTGTCTTATGGGAAATCAACCAAGTATAGATAGGGGAAAGATGTAGGTTATAGGACTTAAGATATACGAAATTTCTTAGGTCTTACGTCTTACATCATAAGTCTATCCACCAGAAGTTAGAAGCTAGGATCTAATCATTGACACTTTTCCTTTTTTCTTACATACTTATATATAGCAATGAGAGATCTGCCTAAGTTGATTGCTTCAGTTGTTCTATGTGAAGGCGTGGGAATTATTGCTTCTTTTTTCACCATCCCTTCTATTCCTACCTGGTATGCCCACCTGACTAAACCTGGCTTTTCCCCTCCTGATTGGCTTTTTGGTCCTGTATGGATTCTCTTATATTTTCTTATGGGAATTTCTTTATATTTAGTTTGGCGGGAAGGGTTGCATAAGAAAAAAGTGCATATAGCAGTGAACTATTTTTTGCTCCAGCTGGGGTTCAATTTCTTTTGGAGTATTATTTTCTTTGGTATGCACCAGCCGTTTTTAGCCCTCATAGATATAGCGGCAATGCTGTATGCTATCATTATGACCATGGAGCATTTTAAACTTGTTTCAAAACCTGCTATGTATTTGCTGGTCCCCTACCTGGCGTGGGTTACTTTTGCTACCATCCTGAATTTTTCTATAGTATTACTCAACATATAATTCCTGTATCCAGGTAATACTTAATTCTGAATACTTGATACTTAATACTCTTTCAGAGGCTGTACTTCTTCAAAAACACTTTTTTCAGCGATTCAACCAGGACCAGGTAGGTTGATACCAGGATAATAAGAATGAAAAAGTACAGAGGCGGTGGAGTCACAAACCCTAACGTTTTTGCAAGAGGAGAGAAAGGTATAAGTAAAGATGCTAAGACAATCCCAACGCACGTTATCAGTAACCACTTTCCCGGGCGGCTCATAAAAAACGGACTGCGGGAAGTCCGGATTACAAAGACTACCAGGATTTCTGTTGCCATAGATTCTATAAACCAACCCGTTTGGAAGAGGGCGCCCTGTGCCTTGAAGAGAAAGAGCATAACGCCAAAAGTCAGAAAATCGTAAAGGGAACTGATAGGACCAAAGAAAATCATATAATTTCTAATGAAATTGATATTCCAATGCCGTGGTTTCAGAAGGGATTCATGGTCTACATTATCAGAAGGGATAGAAAGTTGTGATAAGTCATAAAGCCCATTGGTTAGTAGAATCTGTACCGGGCTCATAGGGAGAAACGGTAGAAAAAAAGATGCACCGGCAGCAGAGAACATATTCCCAAAGTTTGAGCTGGTGCCCATAAGGATGTATTTAATGGTGTTGTTAAATGTTTTACGGCCTTCTATAATCCCGTCAGCAATTACATCCAGGCTTTTTCTGAGAAGTACAATTGCCGCCGCGTCTTTTGCTACGTCTATTGCCGTATTTACTGAAATGCCTACATCAGCATTCCGCAGTGATGGTATATCATTGATCCCGTCTCCCAGGTAACCTACCGTATGGCCATTATCTTTTAACACTTTAATAATCCGTAGTTTCTGCTCCGGGTTTACCCGGGCAAAAATATTTACATCCAAAACTTTTTTCTGCAATTCCGTGTCTGACAATTTATCTATTTCATTCCCCAGTAAAATTCCTTCTACCTCCATCCCTACCTCTTTGCAGACTTTTTGGGTAACTATTTCATTGTCCCCGGTAATTACCTTCACTGCTACATTCAGGTGTTTTAACTTGACTAGTGCTTCTTTTGTAGAAACTTTTGGAATATCCAGAAAGGTGAGATACCCCTGGAAATCCAGTCCTTCCACATCTTTCCATGAATAAGCATCTTTTTTCTTTACTTTTTTTACCGCAACGGCAACCAGCCGCAGGCCTTCATTGTTCAACTCTTCAAATTTCTTCTTTAAATTATGCACTTCTTCTGTTTGTTTACAGTATTCTAAAATAGACTGTGGAGCGCCTTTTGCAATAAGGGTGGCTTCATCTTTTTCCCAAATTACTGAGTACATTGCTTTGCGGTTATAATCAAAAGGCTCATCCTCTAGTTTAGTGACCGTATCTGCGTGTTTTATATTGTGTTTCATAGCGTATTTCCAGATAGCCGCATCTATGCCGTTCCCAATTGCTTTATGGTGGATAATTGCGTTGTTACAATGAAGGGCATTTAATAGTACATGTCCATCCTTCTGTCCTTCCCGGTTAAAAAAATCAACCAGCTCTATATTTCCCTCCGTAAGCGTTCCTGTTTTATCAGTGCAGAGCGTGTCCATGTTCCCCAAATTTTCTATAGCAATCAGCTGTTTTGCGACTACATGTTTTTTTGCCAGTTTTCCCGCTCCATGGGACAAGCTGACTGTTACAATGACCGGCAATAGTTCCGGAGTTAAACCTACCGCTATAGCAAGTGAAAATAAAAGCGATTCCAGAAAGTGATGGCCTAAAAATGCATTGATAACAAAAATCAAAAGAGTGAGGGTTAGAATTACTTTGACTAAAAGCTTTCCGAAACCGGTAAGTCCCTTTTCAAAATCTGTTTCCGGTTTTATGAATACCGTACTTTTTGCAATTTTTCCAAATTCCGTATCTTTTCCAATCCTCAAAATAACTCCTTTTCCTGATCCGCTATCAACGGAGGTCCCCATGAAGGCAACATTAGAAATACCTCCAATCCCTTCAGGCTCTTTTAAAAGTGCATCTGCCGTTTTGAATGAGGTCTTGGATTCCCCGGTGAGTGCAGACTGGTTAATTTCTAAATCATTTGTCTGTATGAGGCGCAAGTCTGCAGGAATAATACTTCCCTGGGATAGCAAGACTACATCCCCTACCGTTAAAGTGGCTACGGGAATTTCAATTTTCTCGTCATTGCGTATGACTAAAGCGGTAGGTGAAATTTTCTTGAGTAAGTTATCTATGGTCCTTTCTGCGCCGTATTCATTCCAAAAGCCCAAAATAACACTTACTAAAATCATGCCAAAGATATAGTAAGAGCTTATCTGCTGCCCCAAAAGAAAAGAGACAAAAGTAGCAACAGCCAGGATGATGATAAGGGGATTGCTCTTAAATTGGCGGAATATGATTGAGAACATATTAACCTTACGTTTATGGATAGTGTTCAGGCCATATTTTTTCTGCCGTTCTATTACCTGAGATTCCGTAAGCCCTGATAAGCGGGTTTCCAGGCGGGTGAGTATGTCTTCATAGTTCAACTTCCAAAATTCCTGATCCAGTTTTTCTTCCGGCATACTTTTATGGTACAGGAGATGGGTAAGTGCTTTCAACCGGAGGAAACTTACTGCGGCTATTGCATCCTATTTTTATTTTTGCTTAAATAATTATTGCATTCTGAGAGATAGGTAGAGTATCGGCTCTGTGACCTATCCGGCAACCCTCATAGCATGGGTGCCAAACCGGCCAAGAATGCGGTTTTGCAACAAACTATGAAAGACTTCATATTTACCTCAGAATCTGTCTGCGCGGGACATCCGGATAAAATTTGTGACCAGGTTAGCGATGCTATTGTTGATGCGGTACTGGAAAAAGATCCAAAAGGCAGAGTTGCGGTTGAAACATTAGTCACTGAAAATAAAATTGTGCTGGCAGGGGAAGTTACTACCGGTGCAAAAATTAATTTTGAAAAAATATCGCGGGAAACTATTAAAAAGCTTGGTTATACAAATCCCCATTTAAAATTTACCAATGAATCTCCTTTAGAAATATATATCCACCAGCAGTCACGTGAAATTGCTGCAGGTGTGGATACGGATGGGGCAGGGGACCAGGGAATGATGTTTGGATTTGCTTGTACAGACACTCCTGAGTATATGCCCATGCCCGTAACGCTGGCGCACAAGCTTGCGGAAAAGATTGATGAGGCAAGAGTTTCAAAAAAGTTACCATATCTGCGTCCTGATGGGAAGACGCAAGTAAGCGTTCTGTATAAAGATGGCCAACCGTATAAAATCACCTCTGTTGTAATAGCAGTTCCCCATGATGAAAACAAAAAACTTAAAGAAGTAAAGGAGGATATCTTTGAACAAGTGGTAAAACCTATGCTTTCCGGTTATGGATTTTCAATTGAGCCGGATAAGCTTCTGGTAAATGGGACAGGAGTCTGGCATATAGGGGGACCGGCAAGTGATACCGGGGTAACAGGGAGAAAAATTGTAGTTGATACCTATGGGGGATTTGCACGGGTAGGAGGAGGTGCTTTTTCCGGTAAGGACCCCACAAAAGTAGACCGGTCGGGTGCATATGCAGCACGTTTTTTGGCAAAAAATATAGTAGCAGCAGGATTGGCTGACAAAGCAGAAGTACAACTGGCTTATTGTATAGGACAATGCAGGCCTACCATGCAGGAGGTGGAAACATTTGGGACAGGAAAAGTTCCAAAGAAAAAGATACAACAATTCATGGCTGACCTTTTAGATACTTCTGTGAAAGGAATACTTGAAACTTTAGACTTGAGAAAGCCCCGGTATCTCAAGACTGCTGCCTACGGCCACTTTGGCAGAGAAGGGTTCCCATGGGAGCAGGTGAGGGTAAAGGGTCAAGGGTCAAGGGGTTAGTAATTATTTATACCTATACCCTAAACCCTAAATCCTATTCCCTGTGTTAACCATTTTATTACTCATTTTTAATCTTAATAAAAACCTTTTTTGGTATGATTACTTTCATGAAAGTAAAGGATGTACTACATACAGAGGTGGATTATGTTTATCCTAACGCCACCGTGTTAGAAGCGGCCAGGTTGATTTTTGGCAGGCATCATTTGGGGCTACCCGTAGTGGACCCGCTGAATAAACGGCTTATTGGTTTTGTAACAGACCAGGATATTCTTTACCAGCTTTTTCCTACCAGCAGGGAACTTTTTGAAGATTACGTGCATGAACGGAAATTTGAGCAGATGGAAAATAAGATTAAGTATATTCTGGAGAAAAAAGTTGGGGAGATTATGAATACCCACATCTATTCCGTAACTATGGATGAGCCGCTGTTAAAAGCAGAATCCTTAATGAAAGTGCATGATATTAGCAGGCTTCCGGTGGTAGATGAAGACCGTCATTTAGTAGGGATTCTGTCAAAGGGTGATATTTTCCGGCTGTTAGTCAGTAGGAAGCTGCGCGGCTTTGTCTAAAAGAAGTGTAATTAGTCCAGGAAGGTGAGGGCAAATCCTTTTTTGCCTGCCCGTCCGGTTCTTCCTATCCTATGGATATAATCTTCATGGGTTTCTGGCTGGTCGTAATTGATAACATGAGTGACATCATCAATATCAAGTCCACGGGAAGCCACATCAGTAGCAATTAGTATTTGTGCATGGTTATTCCTAAACTGGTCCAGTGCGTGCTGCCGCTGGTTTTGTGATTTGTTACCGTGTATTGCAACTGCTTTAAATCCGCGTTCCACTAATACTTTTGATAATTTTTCCATCCCCCATTTAGTCCGCCCAAAAACAATAACTTTATCAAACCCGGGAGTTATGAGCAGGTCGTGCAAAATATCAATTTTATTTTTCCCGTTTGTCACCTTTACCACGCCCTGTTCTATATTAACTGTAAGCTCTTTTTTTACGGAAACAGTAACCGGATCCTTCACAAAACCTTGGAGGATATCCCTGGTTTTTTGGTCAACCGTTGCTGAGAAAAATAATGATTGGCGTGTTTTTGGCAAAAGGGACACTATAAATTTAATTTCATGGATAAAGCCTATATCTACCATACGGTCTACTTCATCCAACACCACATTTTGGAAAAGGTTTGGTTCTAATTCCCTTCTTTGGATAAGATCTTTTAACCTTCCCGGTGTTCCTATGACAAAATGAGGCTTATGTCTCAGACCGTAAGCCTGGCGCCTGATATTTGTTCCCCCAATTGCAGCTACTACTTCCAGATCCATTCCTTTTGCAAAGATTTGGAATTCATCCTTAATTTGTATTGCAAGTTCACGGGTAGGAACTACAATTAAGGTCCTCTGAGCGCGGTCCGTATAAGATTTGTTAATAAGGGTTATGAGAAACGCTGCTGTTTTTCCGCTTCCTGTCTGGGCCATTCCTATAAGGTCACGACCGTTTAAAATCTCGGGAATAGCCTGCTCCTGAATAGGAGTAGGATGCGTATACCCGTGTTCAGAGATATTTCTTTTTAGTTTATCCGCTATAGAATATTCTGAAAAAAGAACGCTGGAAACAGAAGGTTTCATTTCCGTGTTTACCTCTTCTGCCTTTTTTATAAACAGAGCAGGGTCAAGTTTATTAATCCGTCTGGGATGGGTACTTTTTGACCTACCGGCATAGGAATTATTCCCATACCGCGGGTTATGGTTTCTTTGGTTAGAATGGAACATATGTTTATCTGGCAATCTGAGGTTTTGCCTCTTTTACTGCTATGCTGCGTCCTGCTATTTGAGTACCGTTCAGTTGGTTAAGTGCCAGTTTTGCAAGATCTTCAGTTTCCATCTCTACAAATCCAAACCCTTTTCCCTGCCCGGTCATTCTATCTACAATAACTTTAGCTGAAAGGACTTTTCCAATTTTTGAAAAATGTTCTTCTAGCTGTGCGTCAGTTGTGCTGTAATCTAGGCTTCCTATAAATAATTTATTTGTCATGCGTTCCTCCTTTCTTTAGGATTTCATGCGTGTGTACGCAAAAACTTCTGCTCAAAATGAAGTGGGTCTTTTATATATGAAGATACAAAGTGGAATAGTGAGGTATCTTTATCTTTATTAAAAAACTAAATCTTCTTAAGCAGATGTTTCTGTGTACATCTGCACTGAAGACATTATAGCATAGTTGATTTCTAATGTCCAGTACACTATAGGATTATGCCTGAATAGCCCTGATAAGCGGAAAACTTGACGTGAAACGTTAATTGTGAAAATATATAAGGGTATGGCTGCTGCTGCAGAAGTGTCTGCAAGAAGAGGCTTGGTTGAAGTAATCAGACCTCAGCATGAGGAAGTCTGGCAAATTTTACGGGATAATATCCGTCTTCATTTTATCCGCAACACCTATAACCCTTTAAATTTAGAGACGTATGATATGAACGCTCCGGCCCTGCGTCCGGAGGATGGAATAGGAGGGTTGGGAAATGCCCCCATGGCAGTTAAATTTTGGGAAGTTTTCAAAGCGGGAGGAGAAGGTATAAAAGACCACTCTATGCCGGGTGGGCCTAAATTCCAAAACCGGGAAGTATTTTCTTCCCGTCCGTATGATATCCAGTTTCATGAGGATAGAGGGGATGTGGCAGTGAAATTTCTCCAGTACCAGAAGCCGGATGAATCTTTAGAGCATAGTACGCGGATGCTTTATCAGGGACGCAGCCATGACGGGTGGACTGGCCATGAAGTAAAAAGTATTGTGACGGTACATTGGCTGGAAGGAATAGGTCCTGTGATAGAGCCTACATACCGCAATAGAAATAATTCTTTTGAAGAAGAATGTATTCGTGCAGAACAAATACTTGCAGATCCTGCACAGAAGGAGGAGATAGATAAGTTTGTAGCGGCTACCAGGGTAGAGGTGGGGAGAATAGTGAAGGATACCAGAAGAAGAAAGTCACATGCAAAGGAGCATTTTACAATAATCGGGCCTTCCCATAAAGCCGCATAACATTTTATTTAAAGGTAAAACCTCTTGAGTTGCCAAACGTGATAAATCCGTCTATGTCTAGTGCTGTTTTGTAAATTTTTGCCGTAGTAAAATCAGCGCCGTTTATATCAGCTCCGGTTAAATCTGCCTCTGATAAATTGCATTTGTTAAACACTACATTTTCCAAATTTGCCTTTTGAAAGTTAACTTTTCTTAGGTCACATAGGGTAAAGATGCTTTCTGATAAATCACTTTCTTCAAAAATGGAATCAGATAGCGAAAAGCTCTTGGAAATATTTTTACTTCCTGCTTTTAACTCTTGGAACACAGAGTTTTTGAGGATGGATTTTGTGAAGTTGCATTTTTTAATCTCTGCCTCTGTCCAATCAATATTACTGAGATTTGAGTTAGGGAAAAAGCAGCCGGAGAAAGAGGTAATGTCAAAGACACTGGATGAAAGAATACACTCTTCAAATACGCATTTGGTAAAAGAAGTAAACCGCAGATTAGCACCTATAAATTTACAATGAGAAAACTGGCAATCCGTAAACTCCTGCCCCCTTAGTTCATCACCCGTAAATACCTCATTTTTATATTTCATACGGTAATTATTTAATTCCGTCTACATACGGTACATTTTTTTTGAAAATTCCAGGATGCGGGGGTCTACCATAACATCATTCGGGAAAATTTTCTTAGTGACCACCATTCCATTTAGGGTCCTGCAGCGGCTCAGTGCTACGTATGTTTGGCCGTGAGTAAAGGGAGATTTAGAAAAATCTATGTTAACTTTATTAAACGTCATCCCCTGGCTCTTGTGGATGGTAATTGCCCAGGCAAGTTTCAGGGGGTATTGCCTGAGCTTTCCTAGGGTTACCGGAATAACTGTTTGGGTTTCATCATCAAATTCATATTTTATGTTTTCCCATTCTTCCACGGGTACGGTTACTATTTCATGGAAACCTTCTTCATCCAGCTTTACCTCAATCTTATGTTCATCTAGTTTGTGCACCACTCCTGACGTTCCGTTTACCCAGCGTCTGCCTTTATCATTTTTTATAAAAATAATCCTGGCGCCCTTTTTTAATTTCAGCTCTATCTCTACAGGCAGGCTCCGGTCTTCTGTGGGAAAATTCCCTTCAACTTCTGCCTTATAGATAAATAACGGCTCATTTATTTTAGTAAGTTCTGAATCATTGATCCCCATAACTACGCTGTTTGTTGTGGCAAGCGTTGTAAATTCCCGGCGTATTTTTTCATATCCTCCGGTAACAACACGCTGGTTCACTAGTTCTAGGTGAGAAGTGCCGGCTTCCCCTATTCGTATCTTATTTAAAAGTGAAATGTACTGCTCATCTTTTTGCCTGAAGATTTGGGTGAGTTCTATAACAGTAAAAGACCCGGAGGAAAAAGCGTCAGAGCTGAAAAAATAAGGGGATTCATAGAACTCTTCAAATACGCGGGTTTCTTCACGGGTAACAATAGGCGGGAGTTGGTACAGGTCTCCTACCGTAATAATTTGGACGCCGCCAAAAGGAAGTGTCCTGTCTTTTCCGTTCAGCCGCAGAAATTTGTCTAGATGGTCAAATACATCTGAGCGTACCATAGATATTTCGTCTATGACTATGGCGTCCAGGTCTTTATAGATGCGCAGGTTAGAGTGGCGCGCAGGTGTGTGAGGGTCCAGAAAGCGGGGAGGCAGATGGAAAAAGGAATGGATAGTTTGTCCTTTTACGTTTATTGCCGCAAGACCGGTAGGTGCTAAAACTACTATTTTTTTCTTGGTATGGTTTCTGAAGTATTCTATAAGCGTGGATTTGCCGGTACCCGCCTTACCGGTAATAAACAGGTTGAGATTTGTGTTCTCCATGCTGTCAAAACAATCCTGAAATTCCGGGGTAAACTGAAAGGCTTCATGTCCGGAGGAGACTAAATTCTTTACTTTTTTGATTGTTTTTCCAAGCGTTCCCATGTATAGAAAATACAAGTATACCACTATGCAAGGGTTGGTTTGTAGGTCTTAAGTGTGGGCCTGAGTAGTCAGGAGTTTTGCTGGTTGATTGTAATTTCAATAGCCATGGAAACTCAAGACCTGTCAACCAAACGTGAAGGTGAATACTTGAATTCCTGGCGACTGAAACTGAAGCCTTAACGTGTGATTTTCTGTTTTCCCATGCAAATCAACTATGTGGTAAAGCCTGTCTGAGTCAACTGTAATAATGCCGTTTTTTACATCTTTTCCGGAAACAGAGGGAGCTATAACTTTTCCATCCACATATACTTTTACAGTCTGGAGATTTGAATTGCTTCCTGGCCTCAAAATAATATATACATTGCTCGCAATAAAGTTATAATTGAGGGAAGCATTTTCCCCAGCAGTTGCAGATTCATTAGATATATTCCATTGTCCTCCATAGCTAAAAGCATTCAACGGGATATTTTCAGAAAGTGCAAATGTTTCTACTCCGTTAGGAAGCGATCCTGAAGGATAGTAATATTGCATTCGCGCTGATCCCAGGTATGTTTCCGGGGATATTCTCCCAGCTGGGGTTTGGTCTTGTGTTGGTACAAAAGATGTGTCGACTTTTTTGCCAGTCTCTTTCAGGAGGACCTGGATTGTTTTTTCAGTCTGGTCATATTCCCCTTCCCCAAAATGGGTCCTTCTGATATTTCCATTCACATCAATAAGGTACTCAGCCGGCCAGTACTCATTGTTATAATTATTCCATGTAGAATAATTGTTATCCTGGGCAACCGGGTATAAGATCTTATACATCTTTATTGCTTGTTCCACATTCGTGGTTTCATGTTCAAATTGAAATTCAGGCGTATGGATTCCAACAACTACAAACCCCTGGTTTTTGTACTTGTTATACCAGGAAGTAGTAAAGGGAAGGGTCCTAATACAGTTGATGCAGGTGTATGTCCAAAAATCTACCAATACCACTTTCCCTTTTAAATCCTTGATAGATATTGGTTTATCAGTATTGAGCCAATGTGTTATTCCAAGAAAGTCCGGCGCAGGCGTATCTGCATTAAATAAGTCATTTATATTAATATTATTTGTATTTATAGTGTTTCCTTTTAGTAGGGCAAGCTGGTTTTTTACTGCTTTATTATTTTCCAGATTTATAAGATTAATCCCATATGAAGTGTTAGCAATAAATGATTCAAAATTTGTATCCAGATGAAAGAAAATTCCTATAGCGAAGAACGCCATTATCACGCCAAATCCTTTTTGTACATTTCCTGTATTTGACCGGAGACTTGGTATTTTACGAAACAAACCTTCTCCGCCAACCATGATGAGAAACATAGGAATACCAGAGCCTACAGCATAAAAAAGAGTAATCAGCAGTGTTTCTGTAGTTACCTTGCTGGTTGCAGCAAGTGCAATAACTGAAGCCATAATTGGGCCAACACAGGGGGCCCAGATAATGCCAATAGATAGCCCTATGAAAACTCCGCCAAAAAATCCAGTATTAGGTTTTGCTGTTGGGGCAAAGGCAGAAAGCTTTGTAAATAGCTGTTCCATAAGGACCTGAAATTTAGGAACAAACAGGCTAGTTCCAAAAGTGAGAAGGATGATTGCTGCAACTATTCTCAGCGCATCAGCCGGTATTCCTGTGAGTTGTATTATTTTTGTTAGAAAAAGTGTGAAGAAAGTGAAGCTTACAATAAATCCAACTATTATACCAAGGGGTTTTCTTTTTCCTCTCCCCACTGATCCTGAAAGAACAATAGGAAGTATTGGCAAAATGCATGGTGATAGTATTGTTACTATTCCTGCAAGAAACGCAAATCCCAAAAGTAAAATCATATTATTCCTTTAATAACGTTTGAATTGCTAATTCAGTTTTATCATACTCGCCTTCACCAAAATATGTTCTTCGGACATCACCCTCTGAAATCGGGTTTAAGTATTAACTAGTGAACATGGTGTAAAAAAAGTTTTGTCCTATTATTAATTATCTTTTGAACGTCAAACATAATAACAATGGTTAAGGCTGCACCTATTGCGATTAACCAACTTTCATGACCAAGAGCTGTTGTTTCAAAAACTTCTCTAAGAGGTGTATAAATAATACTTAGTGTTGCTAGAATTGAAAGTAATGATGCCCAAAAGAGATATTTATTTACCAGTAAACCTCTATTTAATACGCAATATCTGAATGATCTAAAGTTATAAGCATTTGCAATCTGTACAAATATCATACTAACTAAAATAGTTGTTCTTGCAACCTCTGGTGGAAACCTTAAAATATTAAAAGAAAGGTATGAAACGCAAAATGCAATTATTCCCATCGTTACTCCGTTTAAAATGAGAAGATTGAAGAATTCTCCAGTTAAAATTTGTGCATTTTTCCGGGGCCTTTCCTGCATGATATCTTTTGATGTTTTATTAAATCCTAGTGTTATTGCTGGCATATCATCAGTCACAATATTCATAAAAAGGATTTGCAGTGCAGTAAGAATTGGCGTGTACCATCCCAAATATGGCGCGACTATCATACCAGTAAATAAGATATAAATATCAGAAAAATTACAGGCAAGCTGATATGTCACAAATTTACGGATATTATTGAAAATTGTTCGTCCTTCCTTAATTGCAATAACAATTGTTGCGAAATTATCGTCTTTTAGCGTAATGTCTGCTACCGAACGAGAGACGTCAGTCCCGTTTATACCCATTGCAACTCCAATATGCGCCTCCTTTAAAGCCGGCGCGTCGTTAACACCATCGCCAGTCATTGTCACAATTTCATTGTTGGCCTTTAACGCCTTCACGATACGAAGTTTATCTTCGGGTTGCACCCTCGCAAAAATCGCTATTTTGCCAACATTATTTATAAGTTCTTCATCGGACAAATCTTTTAGTTCTAGTCCTGTTAGGATATCACCTGTGATACCTATCTCATTGGCTATTGCTTGGGCTGTCGCTTTGTCGTCGCCCGTTATCATTTTTACTTTAATACCGCTTTGTTTACAAAGAGCAATAGCTTCGGCTACTTCTTCACGTGGCGGGTCTTCCATACCTACTATCCCCAGAAATATAAAAGAATCTTCTTTGTACGCAGCTTCCCCATTTAATTTGTATGCAAGTGCGATAGTACGAAAACCCTGAGAAGTGAGTTTTTTGTTAGCGTTTAGAATGTCTTCTCGGTCACTTTCAGACAGGCGGTTTATTTCATTCCCTTCTTGCACTGAGATACATTGTTTAAGCAATATATCGGGTGCGCCTTTTGCATAAACTATTTTTGCTGATGGAGCATCATAAAGGACTGACATCATTTTTCGCTTTGAATCAAAGGGCATCTCTTCCTCCCTCCTATTGGGGAAATTCTCACGAAATAAATTAAATTTTGCCCCTAAGATAAGGAGAGCTCCTTCTGTTGCCGACCCTATCACCTTATAAAAATCGTCACTCCCAGACCGTTCAATATTTGAGTCGTTACAAATGACGGCACACTGCAATAATTTTTGGACAGACTCATTATTTGGAAGAGATATTTGCTTGCCGTTGTGGAAAATGGATCCTTTGGCTTCAAAACCCACGCCTCCAATATCAAAAATCGTTCCGTTCGTGAGAATCTTGCGAACCGTCATTTCGCCTTTTGTTAGCGTCCCAGTTTTATCCGAACAAATTACCGATGTTTCCCCTAATGTTTCAATAATGGACATACGATTAACAATCGCATTTTGTTTGGCCATTCGGTTGACCCCGTAGGCAAGAGTAGCAGTTAATACAACCGGAAAACCTTCCGGAAAAGAAGAAACTGCGAGTGCGATTACAACAATAAGAATACTTATGCTTAACTCAAACGTCACAGTTTCAGCCCGGTAGAACAACACAATACCCGTAATTATTGCCGCAGCAATCCCAATGCCCACCATATATTTAGAAACTGTGTTCACTTTTTCTTGGAGCGGAAGCTTTTTTTCTGCAGAAGATATCATGCTTGCAATATGTCCAAATTTGGTTTTCATGCCAGTTTGTATTACCTGAGCTACACACCTACCGCTTACGACGAAAGATCCCATATAAAGAACGTTCTCATTTGAGTATGACGTATGTGAGAACGTTTCGGTTTTTACAATATCTTCAGGTTCACCCGTAAGGATAGACTCATTGGTCTTAAGATTACTTGCCTCAAGAACAATACAGTCTGCCGGAATTTTTTCACCCGTTCTTAGAACTATATAGTCCCCCGGAACCAATTCTTTTGATGGAGTCTCATTTTCTTCCCCATCGCGAATAACTCGCGTAACAGGCATAATCATGTTGCGTAAAGAGCTCAATGCCTTTTCTGCTTTAAATTCCTGAATAAAGCCAGTCGTAATGACAATTGTGACAACGACAAGAATAACGTATCCAGTAATTGCTTCGCCCAAAAAGAATGAAAGAATAGCAGTAATACCAAGAAGATAGATTACAAAATTCTTTTTAGCTTGTCTTATGAGAATTTGCAATGCCGATGTTTTATTCTTTTCTTGAATTTCATTAAAACCGAATTCTTTGAGTTTTTGTTGCGCTTCTTGTTGTGTTAGTCCCTTGAATTTTTTCATACGTTCGAAATATAAAAAAGTATGCTATTTAACTATAGCAAATGCTTCTAAAGTGTGTAAATTAGTTTTGAACTTGGGGATAAAAGAGATGCGATTTTGAGCTTAGAAGTATATAAGAGTAGTGCATGCAATTCTGTAGCTTTAGCGAAAGATTGCTGCTGTGCAGGGATTCGAACCCCAATAAACGGATCCAGATTCCGTTGTCCTACCATTAGACGACACAGCATTGACTCGAACTATTGGAGAAGCACGAGGTCTACATATTTTACTAAATTGGAGCTGGAATATCCATGCATGAGGGGAAGAGAGGTTGAAAGAATCCAAAAGGCGGGAGAGAGCCCGCCTTTTGATGGTCAAACGGTTATACGGCGCTTCAAGAACACCGTTTTTTTCAAAGAAAACAAACGGACGAATTGAAGCAGAGTGAGCATCTTTCCTTAGGGGCGAAGCCCCGGTATGCCGGGGAAGATGCTACTTTAATATTAGAACGAATAACTCAGAAGATTGTTACGTCTTAGGGATATTGAGTTTGAATTTTTGTATTACCCCTTTATTTACTTCACTATTTTTTACCAGTATGGTCACGTTACCGTCTGCATAAACCGGAATCCATTCGGAGCCCAGAAGCAATGGAAGCAGGAATGGGCGGATTCTGGTAGGGTCATCTGTTGCTACATTAAACACTACCGCATTTATGTGGTACTTTTCAGCCTGTTTTTTGAAAAAGCCGGGGTCAGCCATCATACGGTAGTATTCATCAAAAAATGGTCCGGGATACGCTTCCGGACGGGCGTCTATGAATACCTGCTGCCGTGGATACAGCCGGTAAATCAAGTAGTTGCCTACAATGTAGTTATTAAATATATTTCCTTTGATATGGTTATTCACTATGAAGTCGGCTGCTTTTTCAGCTGAAGGGACAAACTGGAAATGCAATAGGTCATAATCAAATAAGCCTTTTATATGGAACCCTACTATAAAAACTACAATAGCTACACTCATCCCTTTTAATATGGTCAAGTTCGATTTCTCCATTTTTTTCTTCAGGGTTTCCTCAAGCTTTGTAAATGATTCTACTAAGTAAACGAGACCAAGTACGCCAAACAGGGGGATACACCTGGTATAGCGCAATCCAAGGAAAGCTCCCACAAGCGCATTCCCCAGGTTTCCCTTTTTCCATAGTTTTGTAGAAAAACCAATTAAAAATAATAACATGAGGAACTCAAACGTCATCACTTGTAGTACCAGGGTGTATGCTATGTTTTGGTTAGTGCTGGTTGATTCAAATATTTTGAGTGGTGAGGTATTTTCCTCTACATTAAAGTTGTAATTACTGGAAAACGTAAATGGAAGCAGAGCGCCTTTTACAAAACTAGGATTAATAAAGATGGAGACTAATAAGAAACCTCCGATTATTAGCAAGTTTTTCTTGATTTTTTTGCTGCGTAAATATTCCTCGGCCAAAAAGAATAGGTATATACCTAACCCAAGGATAAAGTAAATGTGGGAATTTACCCAAAGCAATTCAATAGCCGGTAGACCGAAAAGCCAATATAGTTTCCCCGACTCTTTATATTTCTCCACAAGGAAAATAAATACACTAATAAATAAGTAGGAGAAAAGTTCCGGTAGGACATAGAAGCGGAGTGAAAAAATAGTGATAGACAGTAATGAAAAGATGATTGCCCAGAAAATTGATCCTTTTTTTATGGCTACCAGGTAAAGGATAGAAAAAGTGAGAAGTACCATGATGACCTTAAATACGAGTAGCGCCTGAAGTCCCAGTAATGAAACCAGATAAAATATTACCTCTGCAAACCATTCATGATTCACTATGGGAAAGTTAGGGTGCGTGTAGGAGAAAAGATTTGTTTGGGGGACACAGAGACATTTTAAGACCACTTCCCCCATTTTCAAATGCCGGCCCAGATCCCCCAGCATAGAAATATCCTTGGTAAAAAGTAACAGGAGTAAATAGGAAAACGGGATGAGTGCAAAGAGGAATTTCCTCATGCTTTATTTTAACTTACTGCCTTACGGTCTTTCCAGAGGAGTCTGTCAACATGAAAGAGTTCCGGAAGCCTGTTCAGGAATGGGATATATGGAAATGCCATAAGTAATAGCACCAGGGACCCTAAGATAATGGCGCCATCCCGGTCCTGGTTATCATCATTTGCCAGTACCGAATGGTCTAACAAGCCCAGAGGCGCCAACCACCATGCGCCCGGTGGAATAGTGACTTTCTCTTCCCGCAGCATACCATACTGGTCTGTTGTCATAGTGAGTTTGGTTGCCTGGTCTTCCAGCGCTCCGGTATCGGAAAGGAACCGTAGCGGATATGTTGTATTGTATCCCGTGTCTGATTCATTTCTAATAGCTGCTTCATACAGGCCATTTTTCCCCATTAAAACTAATGCGCTAATTACCGGAATGACCGGGTTTTTAGGGTTATCTTTTACCGTGATCACCCCTTCCTTTTCAAAATAGTCGGAAGCGTCTTTCAGCATTTTTTCCTGTTTCTCTTTTTGTGCATTATTAAATAGTGCTAAGGAATCAGTTCCGCCCTTCAGTTCTACGTACTGGGCATACGGTTCTTCCACATATACTTTTTTAGTATCAAACTGGTAGGGGTCTATGTCATCGGAATAGGTAGCCGTATCTGAACTATGGTCTATTTCAGAAATTAAGGTTTTTGCCATAAGCCCGGGATCCTCATTTGCTATTTGTTTAATGGTAAGGGGTGAAATGATTGGAGAGGGGAAAATTATTGCAAGAATTATAATTACTATCATGAGGACTGCGCCTCTCAAAAATAATACGGTATGGTTTGCTTTTACCATCCGGACCGGAACATCTTTCCTGTAAGGTTTTGCAATCCCCCTTAGCCTTATTAAACCATAATGCAGGAATAAAACACCCAAGAGGAGTAAGGGGATAATGACAATATGGATCCCATAAATCTGGGCATAATTCAGGTTATTGATAAACAATCCCAAGCCGCTTCCGTTATATAAATCTGCTCCCTGTAGGCTTCTCCATTGGGAAGAAAAATCATCCCTTAGGACGTAACCAAATTCCGCCTCCGTCAGAACCAGGAAAAACATGATGGACCCCAGAACCCACAAAAATCTGCGTGGAGGTTTAAATCCGGAAGTAAGAAAAACTATAAAAAGATGCAGGATCATAAAAACTACAAAAGCTTGGAGGGACCAAAGATGGACAGAACGGGTGAAAATCCCCACCGGGGTTTTAAACCACCAGTCAGGGCCAAAAAATACCATTACAGATCCTGTAATGATTAATAGCATGAAGCAGATCATTGAGAGGAACCCTAATGAGTAGAAGAACTTATTTGCATAGGAGGGCACGTTTTCCAGCATTACACTTTTCAACAGCTGTATGGTGCCAATTCCTTTTGGGGAATCTTCCATATTTTAAGTGTGTCACACTTTTACTTCTTAGTCAAATGTTTACAGAAGATACTCTATTACATAGAAAACTATGCCGGAAACAACGGAAAGTGTCCAGAAAAAAAGAAAAACAAATGTGATCATTTTATGTTTGAGAAAATAATTTGTTCCTTTTTTATAATTTTTCCAGGCAAGTATTAAAAAAACAATGAGTGCTATGAACATAACCAAAGATAGAATCCCGTGGAAAGCGCCAAAGAGCAGGTTAAAGTTTGCCTCATTTTTTCCCTCATGTGCCTTAGTCCTGGTAACCATATAGGTGATGTTAAACATTACCTCATAGATTAAAGCCGCAGCAGCGGGGATGGTTGGGAATTTATTTTTCTTATAGCCGGAGTAAAAGGTATAGAAAATAACAGAGGAAACAACCAGTTCTGCTATGAGGGAAATAGTGCTGAAAAGAGGAGCATGCATTCTTTATTAATAGTAGCCCTTTTTTTATAACTACTCAACAATCAGTTGCCCTACTTGTCCCATGAGGCGGTGTTTACCAACAGAACAGTAGTATTCAAATGTTCCGGCTTTATCTGCAGTGAATTCTACGGTATTCGTTTCTCCGGCTTTCGTTAAAGGCATTTTTACCTGCAGTTCATCAATATTAAAATTATGCATCATATCATGGCTGGTCATAACTATTTTTACTTTTGTTCCCTTTTTTACTTTAATTTGTGCAGGTTTGTAATAAAATGAACCGGCCTCCATTTGTACCGTTACTTCATTTGGTGTTTGATCAGTTTGTGCTCCTGCTACGGCATTTTTAGCCTCTGCCTTTGCTTCAGAAGAGCTTTCTGTCATTTCTTCACGCATGCTGTTTGCGCTTAATGATTTGTTTGTTGTCTTTAGTGATAAGGCCACTACACCAACCAGCGCAATGAAGGCAATAATGCCTACTGCCAAGAGTATTTTTCCGTTGCCTTTTTGTATCTGGGGTGTCTCTGGTGTTTCCTGATGGTCTTCCATGCCATAAATAATAAATAATTGTGATTATAATCACAATAACTTACAAAAAAGTATCTTAGTTTCTTTTAGTAACTATTGGGTTGCAGTGTGTTGGGAAATAGTGTATCCTTTTTGGGGTTCATGGAAACTTTGAGACAAAAGGCTCTGAATCTTTTTTTTACTCTGGGGGAGCGTGTTGGCCTGATCTTAATAGTAGTAGCTTTCCTCTCATTTTTTATTTTAGATAGGACCAGCCAGGCATTTTCAAAAGATACGCCGCAGTTTATTCCGCAAAAAACAGAGTGGTATAACCATAATGTGGCTTTTGTAGCTGCATCAGCTAAGACAGAGGCTTCTTATAGTGTGGCCGTTGCTACCGTAACCCCAACGCCAACTCCGCGTATAATAGTAGATCCCTCAGGGCAGGATGTGTGGCTGCGGTTGGCGGAATGTGAATCCCACCAGAACTGGCAGGATAACACAGGGAACGGGTATTATGGTGGATTACAGTTTAGTCAGGGTGCATGGCAGTCGGTGGGTGGGTCAGGGTTGCCGTCTGAAGCATCCCGGGATGAACAAATTATGCGCGGGAAAATGCTGCAGGCGGCACGCGGTTGGTCCCCATGGCGTAACTGCGCGGCAAAGATAGGTGCCTTATGAAATTTTTGAAGCCGGATGTTACTTTTTGGATTATTTTAACTGTTATCCTCATTTCAGCCACATTTGTTCTTTCTCCTTTTGAGACACTGGAAACTCCAAGGGGCCCTATTCCTCAAAATACTCCAAATTCTGTTGCTGCCTCTTCATCAGCGTCTGCCTCTACCGTTTCACCCGTACAAGTTGCGGTTAAGGCAATAATTGATGGGGACACTATGCTGGATTCCCGGAACATAAAGATTAGGCTTATTGGTGTTAATTCTCCGGAGCTAAACCAGCCATACTATAAGGAAGCAAAAGCAAAACTGGAAAAATTAATTTTGGGAAAAGTTGCGCAACTTGTAACAGATATAGAGAAGAAAGATACATACGGAAGGGAGCTTGCGTATATGTATAACGGCAATATGTTTGTGAATATTGAGATGGTAAAAAACGGAATGGCCATAGCAGATCCGATTTCCCCAAATACTGCCCACGTAAAAGAGTTTGAAAATGCCCAATTGGGAGCAAAGAAAAACTGCGCCGGTCTGTGGCAAGGGGAGTGCAGGAAGGATTTGTGTGTAAAGATCACCGGAATTCAGGCAGGACAAGGCAAAAATTTAAACATTGAGAGCATTTCATTTTTAAATACGTGTTCCGGTCCGGTTAACCTTTCAGGATATCTTCTCAAAGATAGTTCCAGCAATTCCTATACTTTTCCCTCAACGGTTATCAATAAGTCTTTGACTCTTCATACTGGTTGCGCAAAAGATACCGGTTCTGATTTGTACTGGGGGTGTCCTCAGCGGTCTACACCCGTCTGGAATAACGCAGGTGATCGCGCATTTTTGTTTGACAGCTCCGGGCTTCTTGTTTCAGACTTTTCATATTAAAGGTCTGCTGTGATTGACAACACCGCCTCAAAACAGTATGCTAACAAGCATTATGCCAGGGTCCTATATCCTTAAGAAAGATACCATTATCAGCACTATCATTGATGATTGTCCACGGGCGGTTGAATTACTAACTGAGTATGGTCTTTTTTGCGTCAGCTGTTTTCTCAATCAATTTGACACATTAGAAACCGGTGCCATAATCCATAGAATGACTGATGACCAGATAAATAGCATGATTAAGGAAATTAATGAGCAGTTGAAGAAAGAGTCCCAGCCCCAGAAATAACATGAGAATATTAAAAAACGCTTTAGTTATTGATAATTTATTTGCCCGGACCGTAGAGGGGAAAGAAATCCTGAAAGGTGTTTCACTGGTTATTAAAAAGGGGGAAATTCACGCAGTCATGGGGCCTAACGGCGGAGGAAAATCTACCCTGGCCCAGGTAGTTATGGGACATCCGGGGTATGTGGTGACCGCGGGAAAGATTTATGTAAACGGGGAAGACATTACAAAATTAAGCCCGGATAAACGGGCAAAGGCAGGGATATTTTTAGCATTCCAGTATCCGGTGGAAGTGCCCGGGGTAAATTTTGCAAACTTTCTGCGGCAGGCGGTAAATGAAAAAATAACTGATAAGAAGGATAAAATCTCCCCTATTGCTTTCAGGAATAGGCTCAGTGAAAAGGCAGAAGAGCTGGCATTTTCCGCAGATGTTACTGCGCGCTTTTTAAATGAGGGCTTTTCCGGAGGAGAGAAGAAAAAAGCAGAAGTTTTACAGCTTGCCATGCTGAAGCCTCTCTTTGCAATTTTAGATGAACCGGATTCCGGATTGGATGTAGACGCCCTGAAATATATCTCTCACTCTTTAGTAAAGCTTTCCCATAAACCAGGACTGCTGCTCATTACCCACTACCAGCGGATTTTAAAGTATGTAAAGCCGGATTATGTCCATATATTAATGGATGGGAAAATTATTACATCAGGGGACAGTAATCTGGCAAAAAAAATTGAGAAAAGCGGATATAAAAGCCTTTCAAAATAATCTCATGAGTGATTCTGTGCGCACCCCTTATCTGTATGGTTTCCAAAAACCAGACCATTCTGTTTTTAAAACTCCTATTGGTTTGAACAAGAAAATTGTTGAACAGATTTCTTACTATAAGAAAGAGCCGGAATGGATGAGGAAGTTTAGGCTGGATTCTTATGAGGTGTATAAGCAAAAAAAAATGCCTACCTGGGGCGCAGATCTGTCAGGTATACAGTTCAATAAGCTACATTATTATATAAGCCCAACGGACAAGAAATTCAGGGAGTGGGAAGACGTACCAAAAGAAATACTGGAAACATATGACAAAATAGGGGTGCCGGATGCAGAGAAGAAATTCCTGGCAGGAGTTGGTGCCCAGTATGATTCTGAAGTAATTTACCATAGGCTGCGTGAGCAATGGGAAAAACTGGGAGTGATATTTGTAGATACGGATACCGCAGTTCAAAAGTATCCGGAACTCGTACGGGAATATTTTGGAACTATAGTTGCTTCGTCTGATAATAAATTTGCAGCTTTAAATTCTGCAGTTTGGAGCGGCGGGAGTTTCCTCTATGTGCCAAAAGGCGTGCAGGTAACCATTCCGTTGCAAGCATATTTCAGAATTAACGCATCTGCCATGGGCCAGTTTGAACGGACCCTGATTATTGCGGAAGAAGGAAGCTTTGTGCATTATGTGGAAGGCTGTTCTGCCCCAATTTATTCTACAGATTCTTTGCATGCTGCAGTGGTAGAGGCAGTGGTGAAGAAAGGCGCGCGGGTGAGGTACACTACTATCCAGAACTGGAGTAATAATGTCTACAATTTGGTGACCAAACGGATGGTGGTAGAAGAGGAAGCCGTGGGGGAATGGGTAGACGGAAATTTAGGGTCTAAGGCAACTATGAAATATCCCTCTTTAATTTTAAAAGGGAAAGGGGCGCGGGGAGAATTACTGTCCTTAGCATATGCAGGATCCGGACAGCACCAGGATGCCGGGGGGAAAGCAATCCATTTAGCACCATATACTACCAGTACCATTACCTCTAAATCAGTAAGTGCGGATGGCGGAAGGACTTCTTACCGGGGAATGGTAAAAATTGCAAAAGGCGCCAAAGGTTCCAAATCTTTTGTGCGGTGTGATGCACTGTTGCTAGACCCATCCTCAAGGTCTGATACCTATCCGGTAAATATAGTAAATGAAGAGGATGTTACCCTGGGGCATGAAGCCTCTGTCTCAAAAGTGGGGGAAGATCAACTATTTTATCTCATGTCCCGGGGGCTTTCAGAAACACAGGCAACCGGGTTAATAGTGAATGGGTTTATAGAGCCAATTGTGAAAGAGCTGCCGTTAGAGTATGCGGTTGAGTTGAATAGGTTAATTAATTTGTCCATGGAAGGGGCCGTGGGATAACAAGTATTAAGTATCGAGTATAGAGTATTGAGTATGATGAAGAATATAATTATCAAAAAAGATGAAGAAAAGATTTTGCCTGTGGTTTGGACCGGAGGAGAAGAGCACATTGATTACAAGATCTTACTCTCCCAGCCCGGAGCCAGTATTATCCTGTTGATGCTTTTTTTAGGCAAAAAACAACATGCAGGATTGGTCAACGTTTCCGTTATCCATGATTCTCCCCAAACAAAAAGCAAGGTTTTAGTAAAAGGAATCTTGGAAGACAGTGCATCTATAGACTTCAACGGACTGGTAAAAATACAGGAAAAAGCCAAAGGGTCACAGGCTTGGTTAGGGGCACATCTGCTGTTATTATCTGAATCAGCAAAAGGAAGGGCAGTGCCCAGCCTGGAGATTTTAGAGAATGATGTGAAGGCAGGCCATGCAACCACTGTTGGAAGGATTAATGACAACCAGGTGTTTTATCTTATGTCCCGGGGACTCTCCAAAAAACAAGCAAGGAAGCTGATTATAGAAGGTTTTGTCCAGCAGTTTCTTGCTGAGTTCCCGGAGGAAGAGCGGAAGAAGGCAAGAAGAGAGTTGATGTAAGATATAGGACGTAAGACAAAAGATTTCTCGTCCAAAGGACTTGAACAATATGCTTCTCATGCTGGTATAAATATTCTTCGAACTGGCGAAGCCAAGTGAGAAGTCTAGATATGAAAAATATAAAGAAGGATTTTCCTATTTTTAAAACACATCCTAAATTAGTTTATTTGGATAGTGCGTCTACTTCCCAAAAACCTCACATAGTTATTGATGCGGTTTCAAACTTCTATATCAAATCGAATAGCAATGTCCACCGCGGAATCTATGACCTTTCACAAGAAGCAACAGATATCTATGAAGGGGTGAGAAAAAAAGTCGCAGATTTAATCCACGCTAAACCTGGTGAAATTATATTCACCGGAAATACCACAGAGGGAATTAATCTGGCGGTGTTCGGTTACTTTAAAAAACATTTAAAAAAGGGAGATATTGTTATTCTTTCAGAAATGGAACATCATTCCAACATAGTTCCCTGGCTTATGTTAAAAGAACAAATAGGGATAAAGACCATTTTTCTTCCCTTGTCCCCGGATTTTTCTCTCGATTATGCAAGAATATTAGACTCTAACATTAATTTTAAAAAAATAAAAGCAATTTCTCTAACCTATGCTTCAAATGTATTGGGGACAGTAAATCCTTTAGAAAAAATTATTAAAGCTTTTAGGAAAAAAAATCCCCAGATGAAGATTCTTGTTGACGCTGCCCAAAGTATTTCCCATCTAAAAACTGATGTGAAAAAAATAGACGCAGATTTTCTGGCATTTTCTTCTCATAAAATGTTTGGTCCTGCCGGTCTTGGCGTTTTATATGTGAAGGAGGAACTGCTGGGTGAAACGGATCCGCTATTTTATGGAGGGCATATGATAACAGAGGTCACCAAAAATAAAGCAAGTTTTTCAACTACTGTTGCAAGATTTGAAGCAGGGACCGGACGGCTGGAATCAGTTGCAGGATTGGGCGCAGCAATAGAATATATCAACAAACTCGGTTTTGAAAAGATTGCTAATAGAGATAATGGACTTACAAGTTATGCATTTGGAGAATTATCAAAACTCGATTTTTTACAGTTATATTCAACAGGAAAAAACACTCTT
>JBLMVJ010000021.1:0-6228 GCA_050255815.1 Candidatus Levyibacteriota bacterium
AAATGAAATTATTTAAACGTTACTCCGGTTTTCTCCTGATCTTTGTTCTTGGATTCATTCCGCTTTTAGATTTATTCCATCCGGGGCTTCCTATAACCCATGATGGGCAGGACCATGTTGCGCGTATTGCCAATTTTTACCAGAGTCTAACAGAAGGTGTTTTAGTGCCCAGGTGGGCAGCCCACTTAAATTGGGGATATGGGCATCCTATTTTAATGTTTTTATATCCCTTGCCCTCTTATGCAGCATCCTTATTCCATTTCCTTGGATTTTCCCTCATTGACAGTGTAAAACTGGTGTTTGGCGTTTTTTATATCCTAAGCGGAGTTGCTATGTACCTCTGGGTACGGAACCAATTTTCAGAAAAAGCAGGGTTGCTTGCGGGAGCATTGTATCTGTATGC
The DNA here is from genome assembly GCA_050255815.1 of Candidatus Levyibacteriota bacterium. Classification (GTDB taxonomy): domain Bacteria; phylum Patescibacteriota; class Microgenomatia; order Levybacterales; family GWA1-39-11; genus JAGORM01. Next base: position 404 of record JBLMVJ010000021.1, read on the forward strand.
CCCTTACCGTTTTGTTGATTTATATGTACGCGGTGCCATAGGGGAACATGTGGCTTTTCTATTTGGGCCATTATCACTGTATTTTATCTGGAAGTTAGGAAATTCCGGGAAAACGCACCTGCAATCATCCCTGCTCAGTTTATCTATTGCCGGGTTGCTGCTTTCCCATAATGCAATTGCAATCATGTTCCTGCCCTTTTTATTCGTATATGCCGGTATTCTCATCTACCCCTCAAAACAAAAGAAACCCCTCATCTTTTCTTACCTAGTGTCTTTTTTGGTAGGTTTTGGGCTCAGCGCATTTTTTATAATTCCGGCTTATTTTGAAGGAAAGTATACATTGCGGGATATTGTAACCGGACATGGTGAATACAAATCAGGTTTTGTAAGCCTGAAAGATTTCTTCATTCCTTCCTGGAGCTTTGGGGGGTCTCAATTTTTGTCTAAACAGCTTGGCCTTATGCATATCCTTCTCATAATACTGGGAATTTTTTCATTCAAAAAAAATAAAGCCTTATTTACCGCCTCACTGGTTTTCCTTATTGGTTCCCTGTTTTTGATGCTGCCGGTTTCCAATATTATCTGGGAAAAAATTACGCTTCTGCAGAAATTCCAATTCCCCTGGCGCCTGCTTTCACCGGTAGTTTTGACTGAAAGCATTCTGGGCGTTTTCTCCCTATTCCTTTTTAAAAACAAAAAACATGCTTCTTATTTTCTAGGCATAGTTTTTTTCTTATTAGTGTCTTTGTCTTATCCGTACTACCAAACAAACGGGTATCTGCAAAAACCTGAGGTATTTTTTACCGGCGTGTATAGAGGTACTACGGATACGGGAGAAAGCAGTCCTATCTGGTCAGTCCGTTTTATGGAGCATGAAGCATCTCAACCCGCAGAATTTATAGAGGGGACCGGAACCATAAGAGAAGTAAAAAGAACTTCTGTTTCCAGGATTTATGACGTATCGGTTACCGGTGCCCGGGGAAGGATCCGGGAGAATACGTTATATTTCCCCGGATGGGATGTGTTAGTTGACGGGAGGCAGGTGCCGGTAGAATTTCAGGATAGATTGAACCGCGGACTTATAACATACAACCTGCCTTCAGGTAAAAGCAGGGTTGAGGTAGTTTTCAAAGATACAAAACTCAGGAGTATCTCTAACATGATAAGTGCTTTATCCCTGTTGGTCGTGGCAGGGATTTTTGCCCTGGGTTTTAAACATGCAAAACATACGGCATAAAATTCTCATAGGTATCATTCTTCTCATTATTTGTCTGCGTCCAGGTTTAGTTATTTATGGGAAAAAGGATGCATATTTTTCCAGAAGCTATTATTCCCAATTTAGTGAGCTGAAGCGGATGTATGGCTCATCCCAGTACAGTGTAAAAAATAGCAAGGTAATACTTACGGATGAAGCGGTTGAATCATATTTGGCAGGGGCATTCTTACAGGGTAAAGACCCTATTCTTTTTATCCATGACCATCCGCCATTAGGGAAATATATTCTTTCACTTTCTATTCTTTTGTTTGACAATGTCAGTACTATCATTATCCCTATTTTTTGTGTTTCCTTACTGGGAGTATATTTGCTTTCAAAAAAAGTTATCAAGCATACGGTATTAGCCCTTATTCCTGTTGTTATTTTTTCAAATGAACCCCTTATGATGGTAAAACTCATGACACCGCCTATCCCGGAATTGGTGCAGCTGCCGTTTATCCTGTTTTCTTTTTACTGTTTCCTCCGGTTTCTGGAAAGTAAAAAACACAAATATGCGTGGTCTTTTTCAACTGCGCTGTTTTTAGGCGCTACTATAAGTACCAGGTTTTTTATTACCGGCGCAGTAATAACCGCGTCTTTTATCCTCTTTCTGCTGCTGGTAAAAAGGATGAAAGAACTCTTCATTTTTGCAGTATTATTACCGGCCAGTCTGGTAGCGCTCTTCTTTTCCTATACAAAGACGGTGTTAGATACGCACTCTGTCATTAAACCGTTCTCTGTCCAAAAATATATCCTGACGTACCATGAATCAAAATTTATCCAGCTCTTTACGGTTTGGGATTTATTGCTATTTAACAGGTGGCATACCTGGTGGGCAGGGAATAAGATTTCCTTTGATGTGAATTGGATACCTGTGTGGCCGGTTTCTGTCCTTCTCTCATTTGTTTTGGGAGCACTTGCAGTATTAAAGAAAATAAAACTCTCTGATCCTGAATACGTTTTTCTTATCTGGGTAGTTTTTTATGGACTGACCCTATCCACCGGATATACATCTGTCCGGTACTTCCTGCCGTGGCTGCCGTTTTTCTACATCCTTGCAATCTCACTTCTTTTTAGGGCAATAACCGTTTTAACTCGAGTTTACAACTCTCGTTAGTTGGTTATATACTCAAAATATACAATAAATATTGCAAATTAGAATATTTCGAGTATAAATTTATACAGAAGTTATGCTCAAAAATTTAAAAATCCATTGGCCGTTATTATTGGTTTTTCTCCTTTGGGGAATTTTTTCTTCACCGTTTTTTTTCAAGGGCTTGGTCCCGTTCCCCTCAAAGTACCAGGTAACCTTTTTTGCCCCCTGGAATGCATATCCTGAATACGCGGGCCCGGTTAAAAATAACGCGACTCCTGACGTGGTAGGGCAGATCTATCCCTGGAAGCTTTTTACCATAGATACATATAAACATGGGCAAATTCCGTTCTGGAATCCGTATAGTTTTTCCGGTACTCCTCACCTGGCTAATTACCAGTCAGCTGTTTTATCCCCGTTTAATTTAGGTTTTTTTGTACTCCCAGTTATTGACTGGTGGAGTTTTATGGTTCTTTTGCAGCCTTTGCTTGCAGGAGTTGGTATGTACCTTTATATCAAATCGCTGAAATTGTCCGCAGTCTCCCAGGCAGTTTCATCAGTATCTTTTATGTTCTGCGGATTTATTACTACCTGGATGATGTATGAAACGTTAGGTTTTGCAATCCTTTTTCTGCCTTATGCTCTCTATGCTATTGAGCGGTACCTTAGCTCAAAAAAAATACGCTTTTTACTGCTGTTATTTTTTACCATTCCGTTATCATTTTTTAGCGGCCATTTCCAGATTAGTATTTATTTCTTCCTTTTTATTGTCTTGTATCTTTTATTCAAATTTTTCTCTGTCAAGTCAAAAAAAGATGTCATACTTTTGGGAGCTGCTGTATTGTTAGGGTTGTTTGCTTCCGGTGCCCAGATATTTCCTTCTATAGAACTGTATGGCCAGAGTCTTAGAAGCGGTATTTTTGAAAAGGTAGAGGCAATACGGTGGGAATATGTACAAGCTTTATTTGCCCCTGATTTTTTTGGAAACCCGGTGACCCGGAATGACTGGTTTGGCCATTATGCCGAATGGAATGGGTATGTGGGTGTTATCCCGTTGCTGTTGGCGCTCTATGCGTTTCTGGGAAAAAGAAAAAAAGAAATTCTTTTTTTTGGAGGCGTGGGTCTTGGCGTCTTGCTATTAGCGTATCAAACTCCGCTGCTGGATTTATTAATTGCGTTAAAGATTCCGGTCCTTTCTACCAGCGCAGCAAGCAGGATTATTGTCCTTTTCTCTTTCTGCGCTTCTGTACTGGCGGGGTTTGGTATAGAGCATTTGGTAGAGGATATCAAAAAAAACCATTATAGAAATACTTACAGTATTCTGGTTTTTGGTATCTTTGTTTTTCTCCTCTTATGGATGCAGGTATTCTTAAAAGTAGGGGTTTCTTTGGAAACGCCTGCTTTTCCGCTCAATAAATATAGTATTGCTAAATCCAATCTATTATTTCCCTCATTGATATTCTTTGGATTTTTGACTGCCTTGATCATTATTCGATTCTTTAAAAAGAGAACAGGAAGGAAAATTGCCCTTGGATTACTAATAATTTTACTTTGCATAGATGTATTCCGTTTTGCTTCCAAATGGCAGCCCTTTGACCCAAAAAAATTAGTATTTCCTTCAACGGGAGTTTCAAAATTTGTAGAAAAAATCCAGGGTCCTGACCGTTATTTTGCAAACTTTGGGGCGGAAGGTTTAGTTGCCTATCATTTGCCGGGGGTTGAAGGATATGATGCGGTATATATCAGGCGCTATGGACAGTTTATTGCCTCCTTGGATGATGGCAAGCTGAAAGATTCCTACCGTTCAGTAGTTCAGTTCCCTAAAACCGGAAAATACGCTTTGCCTGCAGCAAACCTTCTGGGCGTCAGGTACTTTATCCATAAAATATCTGACGGGCAACAAGTTTGGGAGTTTCCGTTTTGGGAGTATGATCCTAAAAGCCTGAGGCTGTTGTTTGATGACGGGCATTACCAGGTATTGGAAAATACTAATGCATTCCCCCGGGCATTCCTGGTAAAAAATGTAATACCGGAACAAGACCCGCAGAAAATCCTGGATAAGATGTTCTCATCAGATATGAGAAAGACTGCGGTGGTTGAAGGGCTGCTTAATTCCGGAGACGGTAGCGGAAGTGCGCAAATTGTAAGCTATACACCGGATTTAGTGCAAATTAAAACAGAGGCAAACAAATCTTCTTTCCTGGTACTCACGGATTCCTACCTGCCGGGGTGGAAGGCTGCTGTTGACGGGAAAGAAACAAAGATATTCAGGACAGATTTTACATTCAGAGGAGTTGAGGTGCCCGCCGGATCACATTTAGTTACTTTCTCTTATGTACCCCCCAGTTTTTTATATGGAATTGCTGCTGGTATAATGAGCTTGCTGGGCCTTTTTAGTTTGGTTTACCTTATTAGGCGTATTCATCTATGATATCTGCAATTATTATTACTTCAAATGAAGAAGATGTGCTGGAACAGTGCCTGAGGAGCCTTCAGGGGTTTGCAGATGAAATAATTATTGTTGACTCCAATTCAAAAGACAAAACGGTAGGTATAGCAAAAAAATATAAGGCGCATGTAGTTGAGCATAAGCTGGAGAGTTTTGCAGAGCAAAGAAATATAGGAAAAGACTACGCAAAAGGGGAATGGATCTTTTATATAGATTCAGATGAGCGGCTGACAGATGAATTTAAAGAAGAGGCAAAACTGGAGATGGCGTCTTTTGATCCGGGAAGCAATGTAGGAGGATTTTATGTACGGCGCAAGACATTCTACCTGGGGAAGGATTGGGGTTTTGCAGACCGTGTCCAGCGGCTTTTTTATAAAGAAAAGCTCAGGGACTGGTTTGGGGTTGTGCATGAAACACCGCAGATAGCAGGTGAGTTTGGAAGTATTTCCGCTCCTATCCTTCACTATACCCACAGGAACCTGGAGCACATGGTAGAGAAGACCAATAAATGGTCGGACTATGAAGCAGATCTGCGGATAAAAGCAGACCATCCGCGTATGTCCTGGTGGCGGTTTCCCCGCGTGATGATAACCAGTTTTTTGCGTTCTTACCTGAAAGAAGGAGGATATAAAAATGGAACCCCGGGTCTTATTGAATCTTTATTCCAGGCTTTTTCCGCCTTTATAACCTACGCAAAATTGTGGGAGTTGCAGAACAAAAGATAGAAGAAATTACTTACCAAACCAGGATTGGATTTCTTTCATGGAGAGCCTCTTTTTTGCAAACCCAAATAAATAAATCATTTCCAGGATCCCCAGGGAAGATACTACCAGCATCACAATAAACCAGTAGCGCTGGTTATTCTGCGCGCTTTTCCATAACGCAAGGCCTTTCCAGAGGATGGACCAGGCAAGAAGGACAAAAATAAGGAGGGGATTTGTGCCAAAGAAACCGGTAAGGTCCATATATATTTACTCTACCATAGCTTTTTTTGGGATTCAAGAGCTGATACAATACTTTTATATGCG
>JBLMVJ010000022.1:0-11950 GCA_050255815.1 Candidatus Levyibacteriota bacterium
ATTTTGAATTTTGCATTTTGATTTTTGACTTATATCCAGAGTTGACTCGTCAACTCTTACGTGTTACATTACCCTTATGAGGCTGGTAGCGTACCTTATTATAAATAGCCTGGCCGTATACATAGCATCCCTTCTGATCCCCGGTGTCCATATCACAAACCTGCTCACTACTCTTATAGTTGCTATAGTCCTGGGAATCCTGAACTCTATCCTGAAACCAATCCTGGTATTTCTCACGCTTCCTATTACGGTGGTAACCCTGGGCCTTTTTATTTTTGTGATTAATGCCCTGATGGTACTCCTGGCTTCCTACCTGATTCCGGGGTTTAAGGTAGACGGCTTTATCTCCGCACTTTTAGTAAGCATAGTAATCTCCCTGGTCTCCTGGTTCCTGAATTCGTTACTATCATAATAAGAGCGATCTAAGACTTAAGAGGAAAGATGTAGGAAATAATACTGAATACTCAATACTTGATACTCTTATGCTACTACGTTCTGGGGGGTTCCGTCTTTAAACGCTTTCATATTTGCGGCACTGGTTGAGACAATTTTTTCTAATGCCTCATGGCTGTTAAACGCGTTATGCGGAGTAACTATCACATTAGGATGGTTAACCAGCATATGGTCCTCTACCACGGTAAGTAGCTTTGCAGGGTCTTTGGTAGCCAATAAATCACGCTCTTCCTGGAGTAAAGGCTCTTCTTCCAACACATCTAATCCTGCAGCTTTTACTTTTCCGGAATCTAAAGCCTGGAGAAGCGCTTGGCTGTCCACTAATGCACCGCGGGCAGTATTCAGAAGAATCACCCCATCTTTCATTTTAGAAAATGCCTCAGCGTTAATAAAATGGTGGCTTTCCGGAGTATAGGGAATATGGATAGAAATCACATCCGCTTCACGGTATAAAGTCTCCAGGTCAACAAATTTAAAGTCAAATTCTTTCTCTAATTCCGGGTCAGGGGTGCGCTTGTAAGCAATAACACTCATGCGGAAACCTTTTGCAATCCTGATCATATTGGTCCCTATGGCACCAACTCCTATAATACCCAATGTTTTCCCATGCAGTTCAAATCCGGTCAGGCCAGCCGGAGAAAATATTCCTTTTTTTATGGTCTCTAAAGATTCTAAAAGGTTCCGTGCTATTGCCAGAAGCAGAGCGAATGAATGTTCTGCAACGGTACTTTCTCCATACCCCGAGACATTTGAGACAACTATACTCCTGGCTTTACATTCATTTAAGTCAATGTGGTCTAGACCGGTAGAAAGGGTTGCAATCATTTTCAGGTTCCCCATCAGGTCCAGGACATCTTTTCTTAACTGGTTCCGGCCAAAGATGGCAACTGCATCATAAGAACCTAAATCAGGGGTATTAGCATCTAACGGAGCGTCAAAAAAAATCAATTCACAGTCAGTGAGTTCTTTTTTAAAAAACTCTTTTTCCCATTCCTCCAGTTCAAAAAGTCCGCACTTCATTTAAGAATATCATTGTATTATAAAATTATTATCATTGTCCACCGTTAAAATTGCATGGATGCCCTTTTGCAGTTTATCCTCTAATATTTGTTTTGAAACAAAGTCTTCCACCTGGGCGCCTATGTATCGCCGCATGTTCCGAGCCCCTGCCTCCTGGTCATATGATTCTTTCACAATCTTCTCTATCACGCGGTCATCAAAGGCTAGATACATCTGGTCGTTTTCCAGCGTTTTGAGGGATTCAGCAAGAATAAGTTTTGCGATCTGTCCGGCCTGCTCTACACTTAGAGGCTTAAAGATAATGACATCATCAAAACGGTTCAGGAGTTCCGGCCGGTACATTCCGCTTTTCAAAAGCATTTCTACCAAGCCGTTTTTAAACTCCTCTGTGGTTTTACCCGCGTTTACCTGCTCCCTTATCTGTTCAGAACCGGCGTTAGAAGTAGCAATAATAATAGTATTGGTAAATGAAACCGTCTTCCCCTGGTTATCGGTAAGCCTGCCATCTTCAAAAACCTGCAGGAATAAATCCAATACATGCGGATGCGCTTTTTCAAATTCATCCAGCAAAACCAGGGAAAATGGATGCAGTCTTACTTCTTCCGGCAGGGAAGAAGCCAATTCTTCCTCCCCTACTTTTCCACCCAGCAGCCGGTCTACTTCTTCCTGGGTCTGGTACTCTGACATATCTAGCCTGACCATAGCTTTTTCATCCCCAAAATATATATCTGCCAGCGCTTTTGCGGTCTCTGTTTTTCCCACACCGGTAGGACCCAGGAACAGGAAGACTGAGATGGGACGTTTGTGCTGGGAAAAACCGGACCTCAATCTTCTAATTGCTTTTGCAATAGCCGTAACTGCTTCATCCTGGCCTATAACCCGGTTATGTAATGTGTCCTCTAAAGACAAAAGTATCTTCTTCTCATCCTGGGTAGGGCGTTCCAGGATAATGTGTGTTTTCTCCTGGACAACCCGGATCACGTCATCTTTTGTCAGTACGGTTTTTCCTTCTAACCGGGCACGTGAACATACGTCCTGCAGCAGGTTAACCGCTTTTCCGGGAAGATATTTATCCGGCAGATAGGTAGAAGATAATTCCAGGGATTCATGGACCGCTTTATAAGAAATGATTACGCCAAATTCTTCTTCAAGCAGATCCACGTGGGAGGAAAGCATCTTAAACAATTCATTCCGGTCAGGTTCTTCCACCCGGATTACTTCAAACAGGTTCATCACGCTTTCCTTTTTCCGGATAATGGATTTGTAGTAACCCGGAGTAGTAGAACCAATAATCTGGATACCGCCCGCCTTCAGGTATGAAAATAGGACGCCTGACATATCAAACTGGAATCCCCCACCGCCAAAAATATTCTCCAGGTTAGGGATGAATAAAATAATATTCCCGGAATGCTGGATCTCAGATAACAAAAGCTCCAGGCGCATCTCTAAGTCTGAACTACTGCCTACTCCGGCAAGCAGCCGGTCCACATACAACTCATAAATCTTTCTATGGTTTAATACAAAATGCACATCCTGGTAAGATTGTTGCGCAAGACGCATGGCCAATGTAGACTTGCCTACCCCTACTTCTCCCACCAGCAGCACATTATTTACTGAATTTTTCGCCAATACCTCAATCATCTGTGCATACTCATGGTCCCGTCCGCTTATTTCAATCTGCTTTTTAGAAACCGCAGCATAGGTTAAATCAGCGGAATATTCTTTAGTCTGTGCATCCCATCCATATACAAAAAAATCAAACACCCCGTATCCGGAAAAATGCAGGCCTACGGGTTTTCTCCGGTCAGATTTCAGGTCCTGCCTGCACCAGAGCAGAATCTCAAAAAGGTCATTTGCAGTTATTTCTTTTTCCAATAATGCATGGGTCACATCTTCCGTTATTAACAGGTAGGCTACAAAGATATCAGCGGTAGTTATATAATTTCCTTTTGCATCCCGCGCTAATTGCAACGCTTTTTCCAGGATAGATTCTTTATTTATCTCTATTTTTTGCGGCTCATATCCCCCCAGTTTTTCTTCCACAAAAGAAACATCTTTATCTTTCAGCAGGTCGTCAAAATTCCGTTCAAATAAAAACCTGGTATGGAACACCATGGCCTCCAGCGGCTTTACGCCTTCATCCGCAACTTTCTGGTTTGGCAGGGCGCGGTTAATATGAAAAATAATTGCTATCTCAGAAATGATGTAAAATGTGTAAAACGTTAAAAGGGTTTTGAAAAAGAAAGTCTGGTTGAAAAGAAAAACCAGTACCACAGCAATACCCAGAAGGCTCAGGACCCGAATGGCCATAATGACGGGATGGTTAAAAAATTTGTAATATCCGTACATAATTTAGGAGCGCATCCCGATTTTATCGGGTGAGCACCGCAAGCTCAATCACTTTAAATCTAACAATCATACATTGAGCTTATTTAAGAAAAAGAATAATAGGCAATAATGGAAATGCAATATAGACCGCAATAATAGCTATCTCAACAATAAAAAAGCACAGCATAATCCCCAAAACGCAGGCTAGCAGAAAGGTTTTAACGCACATGCCAAAGATAATGGAAAAAACGACCAGATTTTTCCTGTATTCGTTTTTAAGCGGGCGGAAAAAGGTAAATAACAAATCCCTGACGGAGAAGAGTTTTAAACAATAGCTGTTAAAGGCAGAGATATAGGCAAGGGTAGTTAAGAGGCCGTCTTTATACCAAAGCAAAACCACAAGAAAGGGATAGGACAGTATTCCCATACCGTTTAAGTTTAGATTGCACCCCATTTGAAGTCAAGACGAGGGAAAGGGAAATGCGAGAAATTAGTAGAAATTGGTCGAAATTGAGAAATTGATTGAAATTAATAGACCACGCGCCACTTGCCACTCTTTGCAAACTCTACTCAAAATAGCTAAATAAATTGCAAGATTGAGTATTTTGAGTATAATAAATTTACACCCAAAACCATTTGGAGTTTTTTTGTTTGGGTTACTGCCTATGGTCATTTCTGATGACGAGCTAAAAAATATTGTAATTCGCGCGGGTATTATCTCTAATGAACGCCTTAACGAGCTCATGGAGTTTACCCGCAACTCCGGCTCTTCATTTGCAGACGCGCTCATAGAGGAAGACCTGGTTTCAGATGAGAAGCTGGGCGTTTTAATAGCAGACTACCTGCACATCCCTTTTATTATCCTCTCAAAACTGAGTATCCATGAAGATGTGTTCCGTCTCATCCCGGAGCGCATGGCAAGAAAGCAAAAAATTATTCCCTTTGAGAAAAACCAGAACGGCCTGAAAGTTGCCATGGGCAACCCCAGGAACCAGGAGCTGCTACCCATCATCAGCAAAAAAGTAAACCTGAATATTATTCCGTATTATGCTACAGACCGGGATATAGAAAATGTTTTGCGTATTTATAAAAAGGATTTACAAAAAACATTTGAACAACTCATGGAACAGGAACTGGGCACCGTGGAAACCCAACGGTTTGCGGAAGATGCACCTATAGAAAAGATTCTGAATTTACTGCTGGAGTCCGCATACCAGGATAAGGCCTCAGATATGCACATAGAACCGGAGGAAAAAGAAACCATAGTACGGCTACGTATTGACGGTATTTTACATGAAGTACTGCGTATCCCTAAAAACATCCATGAACGTCTCATCTCCCGTATTAAAATTTTATCCAAGCTGAGGACTGATGAACATTTAGCACCGCAGGACGGAAAGATGCGGGTAAAAATGCAGGAAGAAGACCTGGATATCCGCGTGTCTATTCTGCCCATTGCGGACGGAGAAAAAGTGGTGCTCAGGCTTTTGGCATCCCACTATGGACAGTTTTCTTTGGTGGATTTAGGTATGAATGAACGGGACCTCAAAAAGGTTACCGCAGCATACAACAAATCCTATGGTATGGTACTGTCTACCGGACCTACCGGCTCAGGAAAAACCACCTGTATTTACTCTATCCTCAAGATCTTAAACACCAGAGAAAAAAATATCACTACCATAGAAGACCCTATAGAATACCGGATTAAAGGAGTGAACCAGATCCAGGTGAATGCAAAAACCAACTTAACATTTGCAAACGGGCTGCGCTCTATTTTACGCCAGGACCCTAATGTGGTTTTTGTGGGAGAAATCCGCGACTCTGAAACCGCAGGAATAGCGGTGAATGCGGCCCTTACCGGCCATTTAGTACTTTCCACCCTGCACACCAATGACGCTGCAACCGCCCTACCCCGCTTAATAGATATGAGCATAGAACCATTTTTAGTTGCATCTACCGTAAACGTCATCATAGCACAGCGCCTGGTGCGCAAAATCTGTGATATGTGCAAAACCACCTTTCCGGTATCCATGCAGGAGCTGATAAAAAACATTCCGTATGAAATTTTAAGAAGGCATTTTGGGGACCGGGAAGAAATACATGTGTTCCGTGGACGCGGGTGTAAAATCTGCCACTCCACAGGTTATACTGGAAGGATAGGAGTATTTGAAGTCCTGGAAATTTCAAAAGAAATACGCCGTCTTATTACCCAAAAAAGCGATTCTGATGTCATTATCAAAAAGGCAATAGAAGAAGGAATGACTACCATGCTGGATGACGGACTGGATAAAGCGTCCCGCGGGCTTACTACTATAGAAGAGGCACTGCGCGTGACCAAGATAGAATCATCATGAAAACAAAAAATATTTCTATCTCAACTCCGGATAAGCTGGGTATGATTAGCAACCTGGCAACCATGCTGGCTGCCGGTATCTCAATACTGGAAACAGTAGATTCCCTTTTGGAGGATTCTAAAGGAAACCAGCGTAAAATTTTAGAGGAGCTGCGGTCTGACCTGACCCAGGGGAACCACATTTCTGCAAGTTTTGCAAAATTTCCCCGGGTATTTGATAACGTTACGGTTAATTTGATTAAAGCAGCAGAGGAAGCCGGTACCCTGGATGTCACCCTGAAGGATTTAAAAGACACTATTAAACGGGATGCGGAATTTAAAGATAAAATCCGCAGCGCCATGATTTATCCTTCCCTTATTATGGTGGTCTTCCTGGGGGTCCTTATTATGATCCTCTATGTAGTAGTGCCAAAAATTTCCACGGTTTTTCTGAAATTAAACGCTAACCTGCCGCTTCCTACAAAGATACTTATTTTCCTTTCCCAGATTTTAACTACCCAGACACCACTGGCCATAGGCGTATCTGTTGCCTTCATAGGAGGCATAGTATTTCTGTATAAACGCAATCGCGGCCTCTTTTTAAATGTACTTTTTTCCCTTCCTCTGGTTACCCAGCTTGTGAAAGAAATAGACCTGGCCAGGTTCTCCCGCTCTATGTACCTTTTATTGAATGCCGGCATCCCCATCACCTCTGCTTTAGACCTGGGGCAAGAAGTGGTATTAAAAAAAGAAGTGAGGCAGGCGATTCTAAAAGGAAAAGAAATGGTAACCGCAGGAAATAAATTCTCTGAAGGCCTCAAAAACGCAAAGCATATTTTCCCCAGTATCATGGTGAAAATTATTGAGGCAGGCGAGAAAAGCGGCTCTCTGGATAAGTCCATGCTGGATGTATCCGATTATCTGGATTATAAAGTCCAAAATACACTGGGACTTTTAGTCACCATAATTGAACCGTTAATGCTGTTAGTAGTAGGAGTGATGGTGGGAGGCATGATGCTTTCAATTATTGCTCCTATTTACGGGCTGATAGGTTCTGTGGGAGCACACTAATGAAAAAGAATGCGGGGACAACCCTTATTGAAATTCTGATTGTTATTTTTGTCTTTTCCCTCATGGTTTCACTGGGCTTTGTAAGCCTTCTGAACGTAAGAAGCTCTGCGTCTGTCAGCACAAGCGAATACACGCTTATAACAGATATTAAAAACCAGCAAATAAAAGCAATGGTTGGAGACACGGAAGGACGCGGCACTCCTGATACCTACAGTATCCATATAGACCCCAACCAATACGTCCTATTCCATGGCCAGAGTTATTCTGCAGGAGATTCCTCAAATTTTGCAGTCCCGGTAACTTCTGAATTCACCCTTTCAACTACGTTTGCCAACAATAGCATAGTGTTTGCTTCCGGAAGCGGTGAAATTATGAATTTTGTACAAAACCAAGACACTATTACGTTCACTAATACTTCAACCAACCAACAGACCAGGGTCCAATTAAATAAGTATGGTGTCATAACAGCTAATTAATGAAGCAAAAAATAACCAAAAAAATAAAAAGCCTATTCCGGGGGGAAAATCCATGTGCCACCAGCCACGTGCCACCAGCCAGAAAGGGTTCCCTGCTCATAGAGGCTCTCATTGCCATGGGTTTATCAGCAATACTTTTACCGGCGCTTCTCACCGGCTTGTTTACTTCTGTCCAGGGAAAAGCCCAGCAGGAACAAAGGGCTGCCGCAATTGCGCTCATGAAAGAGGGGGAAGAGGTAGTCAGGTCCGTAAGGGAAAAAGGCTGGAGCAGCATTCCTGATGCAGGAGTTTATCATCCGGTAATTTCGGGAAGCGGTTGGGCGCTGGCTGCCGGCAATGAACAAATTAACGGGTTCACCAGGACCATTACCGTCAGTGATGTATATAGGGACCAAAATGGCGTTATAGTCCAAAGCGGAGGCAGTTTAGATGTATCAACTAAAAAACTGGACATTACCATTTCATGGAATACCCCGCTTCCATCCAGCGCCGATTCAACTATGTATGTCACCCGTTTTCTGGGAAATGCTGCAACCGGCCAGACCAGCGCTACAGACTTTAATGCTGGTACCAAAGATAATACGCAAGTTACTAACACCAGCGGGGGAGAAATAACGCTGGCACCTAATACAAAAGGGAAATGGTGCAGCCCTTCTTTTTCTTCCACCACTATATCTCTCCCGGACGGGCCTCCGGTGTCAGTTGCCGCTACTGCAAGTGCAGACCTTTCTACCCCAAATGACATTTTTGTGGCAACCTCACCTAACACCACCAATTCTATAAAGCTTGCCTACTTTAATGTGCCCGCAAATATAGACCCGCCCGTTGCTACTTTAGAAGGAACTTTTACTCTGGATGCTACCAAATACAGTTCTTCCGGGCTGGTACCTACCGGCATTAACCTGGATAATAGTTTTGTCACCAACCAGGTAAAATATTACCTTTCATCCGGAGGAAATTTATATGCACTTTTGGCAATTACTAAACCTGATAAAGAAGTGATTGCTATCCAGGTTAAAAATGGGGATTCCTTTTCCTACCAGGATCCCACAAACCATATATTTAAATACTGGACGTTTTTTAATACCAGGATATACCAGGGAAATTCCGCTTCAATGCCTAACCAGGACCAGTCCCCGTATGGATGGGGGGCTTCTTCTGTGGCTGTCCTGGGAGACAAAGGATATGTTGTCTCAGGCGGCTTTATGTATGAGTTTGACCTTTCAAATATTGACAGCAAAAGCCCCAGTAACGGCCTGGACATGGTAGGCTGTAGAATTCAATTGGATGGATATGACTGCAACCCATCAACCAGTAGGGTAAGAAAATATAATGCCGGGGGGACCGGAACAAATTTTGGGTCTGAGTCTGCCGGACAAACCGCATGCGTAGACGGAGGAATGACCCAAAAATATGCAGATAATGATATTTACCCTGTTCAAGTAGGGGGCAATACCTATGTGTATTTTGCGGTTGGAGCCGGAACGGATCCTGAAATGGATATAGTAAATGCAACTTCAGTACCTACCGGCAGTACTAGCCCGTCTATCAATAGCAATAGCTGCGGAACTATTTCCAGCGGAAACACCGGCTGGAAACGGGTAGGGTCCCTGGACTTTAATTCTAAATCCGGAACGCAGGAAACGGCAAACTCTGTGTTTGCTACGCCTGACGGAACCAGAGCCTACATATCCTCAAATGGAGGAGTTGACGGAAATCATGACGGCATTCCTGACGCCTGGCAGCTATACGTTATTGATACTACTAACAAATCTTCTCCGCACTTCTTATCCGGAACTGCTTCCACGGGCGCTACCAGCGGTTATTATTACGGAAGCGGGGAAAATTCCAATATGTACCCCCGCCGGTCTTTAACTGTTTTTGGGAATTCACGGGCACTCCTTTCAGGGGTAAAAGGAAGCGCTTCCGGACCGGAACCGCAAGAATACCAGGTTATTGACATCTCAAATGAAGCTTCACCTACCTATTGCGGCGGGGTAAATTACACACAGGGATTTAATGATTTAGCTTCAGTAACAGAAGCGGATAATGATAAATTTGTGTACATGGTTTCAAGCTCAGGAGGAAACCAATTAAAAATTATCCAGGGCGGACCTGATGGGTCATACCTGGATTCAGGAACGTATACTTCTTCACCGCTTGACCTGGGTGCAGCCATGGCGCTGAACAGGTTCTCAGCAGACGCAACTACTTCTGCCACTGCAACTATAACATTCCAGTTTGCGGCAACAGCACCGGTTAACGGTTCTTGTACTGATGCTACCTATATCTATGTAGGGCCTGACGGTACTACGGGTACGTACTTTCCCGCGACCGGAGGAGCAATTCCTTTATCCGGCGCAGCCGGTTTTTCCAACCCTGCCCAATGCGTCAGGTATAAAGCATATTTATCTACAACAGATTTTAATGTCACGCCATCATTGCTGGATGTATCAGTGAATTATTCGCCGTGAGAAAAGTATAAAGTTTCAGGTATCAAGTATTACGTATGAGAGGTATGAAAATTAACATTAAGAAAATAAGGAGCTTGTTGCGAGGGAAAAAACTACGTGCCACAAGCCACGCGCCACAAGCTTCCCTCGGCTTTACCCTGGTGGAATTGGTCGTCTACATGGGCATAGTCTCCGTCTTCATGCTGGTACTAACGGATATTTTAGTGGCAGTACTGGATACCAGGACTGCCAGCGAATCAACGTCACAAGTTACCCAAGACGGAAGGTATATTTACACCAGGCTTATTTATGATATTAACCACGCTGAATCCGTCTCTACCCCGCTCAACCTGGGGGACACCAGCAATTCTTTAGTTGCAACCATTAACGGCACCGTCTACACTTATTCCCTGCAAAACGGAAACCTGATGCTTTCCGCCCCCGGCTCATCTGACCAGCTTAACGGTAATGACACGTCAGTTTCCGGCCTTTCATTTAAACGGATTGGAAATGCCGGCGGCAAGAATACGTTCCAGATATTATTTACCGTAGCAAGCAGAATAATACGGCACGGACCGGTAGACCGGGAGGTTTTCCAGACAACAGCAGGACTCAGATGAAAAAGGTATACCAAAAAGGCCAAACATTAGTCATATTACTCATATATATGGTGGTAGCTATTATTATCACCACCGGTGCGGTTGCAGCTATTGTAACTAATTCAAAGGCTACGGATAAGCTCCTGCAGGGAACTACGGCACTGGATGTTGCTGAAAGCGGGGCTGAAACTGCTATGATTAAATTGTTGCGTGACCCGTCTTACACCGGAGAAACGTTATCAGTAAACGGAGGGACTGCAGATATTACTATTTCAGGGACAACTACTAAAACAGTGATATCCAAAGGGACACTGAATAACTTTACACGGACTATCCAGGTTACCGCAAGTATTATAAATAACGTGCTCACGGTTACTTCCTGGAAAGAAATCTAATGGACAAAAAAATACCGGCAATCTTATATTTAGACAGGAATGGGTTTTATTTCTATACCTTAGGGATGGAAAACGTAGCAACCTGCGTTTTCCCGGAGACTATGGTCCGGGACCTGGAGGTAGTGGACCCTTTTGGCGTGGAAAACCAAATTAAGACATTTGTGAACCAGCTGAACCTTCCCCCTTTTGACATATCTATAGTGCTTTCATCAAATATAGTTTTTGAGAAGATTGTACAATCCGGAAGCGGAGAGCTGGAGGAGATTAATAAGTTTTTAGAGGAGGTACCTTTTGAACGGTATGAAAAAATCATTACTATAGAAGAAGGGAATAAACGGGTTTTTGCCGCAAACAAAAATTTAACCTACTGCCTGGAAATGTCTTTTACAAAAGTGGGCAGCAGCGTTAGCATAGTAGTCCCTTATTATCCCCTGTCAAACCTACTCCAGACTTTACCGCTGGATGTTTCCTCTGCGCAGGCAATTTTAAAAAAAGTAGGGGATTTGAAATCTTATAACATGAAACGGATTGAGGAAAAACAGGAAATT
Organism: Candidatus Levyibacteriota bacterium; assembly: GCA_050255815.1. GTDB lineage: Bacteria > Patescibacteriota > Microgenomatia > Levybacterales > GWA1-39-11 > JAGORM01. Next base: position 11,676 of record JBLMVJ010000022.1, read on the forward strand.
AGAACGTCAGTAGATACTTCTTCCGGCCAGCAAAAAACGCCGGTAAATAAAAACAGGATATATATCCTGGCAGCGGTTTTTGTAGTACTGATAGGAGTCATGCTCTTCATGATTTTTAAACATTAATGGAAAAGCAGGAAGATAAAACGGTCCAACCAACAACAGAGGCAAACTTGGATCAACAATCTAAACAGGTGCAGGCGCCGGTGGTTGCACAACATAAATCCAACCTTCCCACGGTTATTGCCATTCTTTGCGTCATTTTTGGATTAATG
>JBLMVJ010000023.1:0-7519 GCA_050255815.1 Candidatus Levyibacteriota bacterium
CCGCCGGTAAATGTACTGCCGGCTGCCTGCTGGTTAAAATTTGAGCCCCCAACAGTAATTGTATTACCCGTTCCTTGAGTTATTGTCCCTGTGTAATTTTTTATATTAATCCCTGCCACTGAAATGGCTACATCAATCGTTGCATTCTTGTTGGCATTTGGATATGTACCAATAGGGCAGTCAGTGGTGTTATCAAATTCGGCAATATCCCCCGATCCCGGTGCCACGCCGCCCTTCCAATTGCCCGCTGTGCTCCAGTTGTTGTCTGCCCCTCCTCCTGACCAGCAGATAGTGAGCCCTTCCGCGCGGTTAATAAAGAAGAAAAGGGCTGCGCCGGTTAAAGCTATAAACAGTAATAAGATAGCCAAAAGTTTTCTACCGGTGTAGCGCTTTGGTTTCAAACGCTTTATATGCCTTATATGGTGTACTACTTTCATGATAAAAAGAGACTACTTTTAAGATACCTCTTAAAGCAGTGAAAAAAGGTGATTTGAGTCACAATGCACAAAGGGAAAAGGAGATATTTGGAAATATATAGAAATTCATAAGCAGAGCTTGTGGTGCTCTCAGATGTGCACCTAAGAAATTAATTGTAATTACCATCAATTCCTAATTTCGCGAAGCAAATTTCTACCAGTTTCTTTCCATATATTCTATATTTTACCTTCCATATTCCATATTCTTCCTCCGGTGTTGACACCTGGAGAATTAGTGGTATGATACGTTTATGAAGAAGTTAGGGATCATGGCAGCAGTTATACTTATCCTTTTGATTGTGGGGGGCTTTATGGTATTTAAAAACATGACGTCCGCACCAAAAGCTGTGACAGAAACCAATAAAGCTACTACTAACACAGAAAAACAGCCAAATACCTTCTCCAGCATTTCAGACGCAATTGCAAGAAACCTTTCTATCCAATGTGATTTCTCAGACCTGGGAGGAATGAAAGCTATTTCTTATATGAAGGGTGGCATGATCAGGATAGACCTGGCCGGAAAAACACCTGACCAGAATGCATCACTAATCATGCGGGATAATAAGATGTATTACTGGACTGATAAAATGGCCTTTATGACCAGCTTTAATATCCAGGAAATGAGTAAGCAGGTGCAGGAATCTACGCCTTCTTCACAGCAAAAGCCTCAGGATTATGTAGCTATGATGGAAAAGTATAAGGATGCATGTAAAGAAGCTGCAGTTTCTGATACTGAATTTGTAATCCCGTCTACGGTTAAATTCCAGGATATGTCCAACCTGGTACCCTCAGTTCCTGCAGGCGCTGCAAGAATAACTGTTGCGCCTTCTATGGATTACCAGGAACTTTTAAAGCAGTACCAAAACGCAAAGTAAGCCGAAGCTTTCAGAATTCCTCTAGACATTAATAGAAATTTAGAAATTCATTGAAATTAATTGTAATTACTATTAATTTCTCATTTCGCGAAGCAAATTTCTTCCGGTTTCTTCCCATATAATTTATATTCCTTCAGAGCGGTAGCCTTTGTTGTTTCCTGTCAGTCTTTATGTGAGGATTAAGAGGAAGCAGCATGGTAAATACGGAACCTTTTCCAACCTTGCTGGAAACCTCTATGTCTCCACCATGAGCATGCGTTATTTGTCTGGTGATATAGAGCCCTACCCCTAATCCTTTCTGGGTTTTCCATTCTTTTTCAATGCCGCCGCGCTCAAATAATTCAAATATTTTCTTTTGTTTCTCCTTGGCTATACCCATGCCCATATCAGCAACCAGAACCTTTGCATAATGCTTGTTCTTTTTAACGGTTACCGTAATGGGTTTATGGTTTCCGTATTTTAATGCATTAGAGACCATATTTGAGAAAGCCTGTTCAATCCTAATCTTATCCCAGTGAGACTTAACCCGGTCTTGTTCTATGAGCTTTACTTCATATTTCTCCCGGTCAATACGGGGAGAGAACTCATTTAGCACATTTTTCACCAATGTATTAAGGTTTACCTCTTCAAATTCCAGCTGCATATTTCCCGTGGTGATCAGGGAGACGTTCAATAGGTCATTAATCATCCGTGAGAGACGTTTTGTCTGGCCTTCTGCGCTTTCAAGCATCCGCAGCAGGTTTTCTATGGAAAAATTCGCAAGGGAAACATTTTTAATACTATGGATTGCGTGTTGTGTCTGCAAGAGCATGGAGGTGAGTGGGGTTTTCAGTTCATGGGAGGCAATTGACAAGAATTCATCCCTGGATTTTATCTCTTTTTTTGTAATTTCATTTTCAATCTCCAGCTCCAGGATTCGTTTGCGTAAGTTTTTCTGCAGTTGCCTATATTCCAAAATTTTTGACTTATAGTCCCGGCTATCAATAGCATATGAGATAATAAACCCCTCACAGATAAATGAAGTGATTTCTATGATACCTAACGGCTTCAGTAATGAATAAAAAGAGTAGGGAGGGATGATAAAAATGGTAGAGATAAATGCAGAAACTATTGTTGCCATGATTCCTGCCTTCAGGCCAAAATACCAGGAAGAAAGGATAACTACCCCCATAAACAGGAGGGTGGAGATAGGTTGAGGATAGCCACGGGCTAAGGCAAAAATTGAGATAATTATAATGAGAGGAATAGCAAAGGAGAGAAGGTATTTAAGGAAAGATACTTTCACAATGTATGATTGAGGCAGCGTTTTCATGGACAGTTCTTTTAACAACTCTGATCCAGTTCCATATTATACATAGAAAAAACGCTTTTCAACAAATTTTCACTGTTTCTTTCTGCACTCTTACATATATCTTACAAAATCCTCAGGAGAGCCTTCTAGAATGCAATAGTGAGAGACAAAAAAAATATAATTATAATTGATGATGATGAGGCAATTGGACAGTCACTTTACGAAATCCTAAAAGATATGTACACCGTTTCAGTTTTTTCAAAAGGAGCTGCCGCAATGGAAAACTTGTTTGAACAAAACCCGGATGGAGTACTGTTGGATTATTTTCTACCTGGGGAGAATACGGAGGAGATAATCCAGGCTCTTAGGAATTTCTCAGATAATATTCCTATTATTGTAATGTCAGCGAACCTAGGCTTAATAGAACATAAGGATAATTTACGGGTGCAGGATTTTTTGGAAAAGCCATTTCAGATAGATAAGATAATGCATACACTCTCTAAGCATATATCCTAATTAACCAACTATGTATAAAATACTTATTGTAGAAGATGATGATGCTATCCGTGAGGTAGTCCAGGATATTCTTTCTGAAAATAATTACCTTATTGCTACCGCTTCAGATGGTGTTCGTGCTATAGAGCTTCTGAAAAAACAACCGCCGGATTTAATTGTCCTGGATTTGGGCTTGCCGAAAATTACCGGTGAATCAGTCCTTCAGGAAGTAAAGAAAAATTACGCCCATATTCCCGTTATAGTATTAACTGCCCGCAGCCATACAAATGATGTGGTAAAGGCATTTCAGTTGGGGGCAGATGATTATATTACAAAACCTTTTGAGCTGGAAGAATTGGTTGCCCGGATTAAAGTAAAACTAAAGGATGACAGCCTGAATTCTAAAATAACAGTAGACAATTTAGTTTTAGATACCCAAAGGGTTTATGTGGAGCGTGATGGGCAGGAGATTAAACTTTCACCCCATGAGTTTAAGCTTTTACACTATTTAATGGTAAACAAAGGAAAAGTTCTATCACGGGAAATGATACTGAACAGAATCTGGCAGTATTCTTATGATGTAGACAGCAGGGTAGTAGATGTATATGTTGGTTATTTACGCAAGAAAATTGATGCAGGAAAAAATAAGAAACTCATTAACTCAGTCCGTGGCTTTGGCTATGTAATCAGGGATTAGCTACGTCTTACCCGACTCTTACAATTCTTTTAAGCCTTTTTTATCCCCCCGCTGTACATTGTCCTCATATGAAAAAATTTGTTACCGGAATTTTGAAAGAGAGCTTTATCTATGCCTTCTGGCAAGTGCTTACTTATGACACTTCTATTAAAGATGAAAGACAGAACATAGCGGAGAAGCAGGAGCTGTCAAAGAGTTTTTCTTCCCCGGTTTTCAGGGATAACTTTGCGAAAGGGGTGCGTATTTAATATGAGGTATATTGTCCGTGCTTTCTGGGAGATCCTTACTTATGATGTTTCAAAGGAGAAAAAAGTATGAAAACAGTAGTAGCATTTTTTCCTGAACGTAATTATGCGGAAGAAGCATATAGGGAACTGGAATCAAATGAATTTTATCCGGAGAGTATTTCTGTTATGAAAAAGCAGAATGAGGAGGTTGTCATTTCATCCGGGGGTAAGTTCAACCATGTTTTTTCCGCTACCGTAACCGGTCTGGTAGTAGGTGCAATTATAGGTGCTGCGGTAGGGACACTAATCTGGAACAAGATACTGAATATCCCCGGCTTTTCCTATTTGTTGATAGCCAGGCCGTTTACAGATGCCATTGGATTCCCACCGGCGGTGTCATTTGCGGTGGCGGCTGCTGCAAGTGCGGCAATCCTGGCCGGGATTTTTGGGATCATCATAGGGCTGGCAATTCCCGTTGAAAAGTCACGTATTACAGAGGAAAAAATACATGATGAAGGGGTCCTTCTGGCGCTGGCCACATCTTCTATAAAAAAAGTTGTTGATGCTAAAAAAATCTTAGAACGGCATGATCCTTCCCAGGTTAGGACTTTGTCATTGGACGGTTCAGATAGCCATGATGCCGGGCAGGAAGAACCATATGAGTCGGAAAGGAAGTACCCTAAGAACGTCCATGTTTTGGAGGTTGGAAGCTAACTATGCTGGTTTTACCTACTGAGCAGACATTATTTGAGAAAACCCCTAAAAAAAAGTTCCCCGGAAAAGTGAACCATCCTATACGGGCAATGGAGGACCCTATTGTCCTTATAGGAAAAAAAGAGGATAAGAAAGAGGAGGGGGAAGATAAAAAAGATGAAGAGGATGGAAACCCGCATGAAAAACTTACCTACGCATCCCTGGTTTCTCCTGAAGTTTTTAGGATGAAAGCGTTCTGGCTATTTGACTGGTTTCCGGACGAGCTAATTATTGAAGAAAAAAGGCTTATTATTAAACAAAAACAAATACCCTTTTTTATTACCACTACAACTATCCCCCTGGATAAACTCATTGTATTTCAGGTAACCCGCTCAATTTTCTTTTCGTCAATTTATATAAAAGGGGAAAAAGAAAAAACAGAAGTTGAGGACTATACTATTTCATGGTTGAAGCATGAAGATGCACGGATGGCAAAGGAGCTGATAGACGGATTACACATGAAGCAGAAGGAAAAAGTTGAAATTTTAGATAATTCTCCACGTAAAAAAATTCAGGCATTACAAGTTCTGGGGAATATGTATTAATGAAAAATAATAATTATTTCTTCTTCTTTGAAGGCTTTGGGGAAGGAGCTCCAAGATAAGAATAAATAGCTGCAAGTACAAGAAGGTATCCAACTAAACGGGCAATGATAAGAACTGAATCAAATCTTCCGGTTGCATCTAAAAGGGCAGCAAGGTAGGTAGTCCCAAAAAGACCAAAAGCTGCTGCAACATAGAGAACCCAACTCTTCCTGCTATGGGAATATCTGAGGTAACCTAATGCGAAGATTCCAAAACAGAAGACCAAATTGAAGGCTAAGTCTGTATGGGCAGTGTACATCATGTAATAAGTGTATGAAAAATCCAAAGATATTGTCAAGAGGCAATTTTTCATGCGGTCCTTGCTTGTTTCACTCGCTGTGGGCCTAAAGAAGAGTCAGCTGTACGTCTTGCGGTCCTCGTTTCTTGACAGAACGTCATTTCCGGCTAAAACTGAGAAATTATAGAAACCGGTAGAAATTGAGAAATTTATTGTAATTAGTATTAATTTCAATGAATTTCTATCAGCAAAAGAGCATCATGGCTTTAGTCAAAGGTAAATGTTCTTTTCCGCAAAACGGTCAGCTGAACAGCATTTTGCTGTGAAGCTGAGCTGAGAAGATACCACGGCTTTAGCCGTGGAGCTTCATAAATTTCTTTATTTAAATTTATTCTTCTGATTGGTGCTTTTGTGGGCTTTTTGTCTGAGTTAGAGTAGAAGCGCCATTAGAGCTATTTGAATGCTCATTTCCTTGCCCATGATTCTCACCGTCAAAACTTTTCTGGTTATTATTATTTCCGGAGTTGTCTGTGTTAGTATTTTTATTTTCATTTCCGCTCTCGTTTAATCTTGTCGGGATAGGGGGTGCCTGTGTTGAGGCTCCCCTCACATCCTCATGAGCTTCTTTAGATTCAGGTTTATCCTGATTCTCATGATTTTCCGAATCTTCCCGTTGAACTTTTGAAATGCTTGGTGTTGGGGTAAGGCCCGGGGTAGTGCCAGGGTTTATGGTGGGCGTAGGGGTAGCAGTTGGATTTGGTCCAACTATATTTATAATATTGTTTCTAATGGATTTAGGGGCAAAGTGTGCCATTTCTACCACTGCTTCTCCTACGGCCTTCTTAACGGGATAGAGAAGATTGCCGGGTTTAGCTTGGGCAGATGCAATCCCCACGCCTCCTAAGGAGACCACCAGTACCAGTGCGGCAATTACCATATATCTTGAAAGATAGAATTTTGGCATTTCTTTGTAGCTATCAACCCTTTCCCACAGGTCTGCCACACCTTGAGTCTGCAAGAACTTTGGTGCTTCTTCTTTTATGTAGAGATCTTTTAATTCTTCAATTTTTATTTCCATATATAAATGAGATGTTAGTTAGTTTGTTTTGAGCTTAATACCTCCATGATATTCTTAAGTTTTGATAAGACCCTGGATTGTCTTACCCGCAGTGCTCCGTCTTTTATTTTTAAAATGTTTGCAACCTCTTTAGAGTCCATTTCTTCAAAAAAGCGCAAAATAACAATCTGGCGTTCCACCTCTTCTAATTTAGAGATTGCCGTTCTAACCCGTTCTATGTCTGCCTTTTTATCAAGTGCTTCATAGTGGTCCTCATCTGATTCCAATTCTTCATAAGCCTCTAAAGCGTATTCTTTTTTTGCCCTGGACCGGTCAATGATCAAGTTCCGGGCAATAGCAAAAAGGAATGCCTGAAAAGACCAGTCAGCTTTTTCCATTTTAAAGTCCTTAACTTTAATCCATGCCTTTACAAATGTTTCCTGACAAATGTCTTGGGCAGCCGCGGCATCATACACATTAAAAGAACAATACCTATATATCTTCTTATAATAGAGCTGATATATTTCTCCAAAGGCATTTCGGTCCCCTGACTGTGCCTTTTGGATTAAGTCTTTTAGTTTTTCTTCCATAAAGACACATATTGTACCACCTACATATTAGAACGATCAAATGAGCAAAATGTAACATATAATATGTAGCAAGTAGCAAGTAGCAAGTAGCAAGTAGCAAGTAGCAAGTAGGACCAAAATGTAACACTTTGTAACCTGGGCCGTTACAATCTCTGTAACATGAAAAAACACCTGAAACAAAACAGCTACCTGCTTTTAATCCTTGCGGTAACACTATTGCTTACCTACACTAACCA
>JBLMVJ010000024.1:0-6030 GCA_050255815.1 Candidatus Levyibacteriota bacterium
CTCCCTCTTTACTAGCAAAAAGGAGCCGGCAAGTGCATCTATCTCATGGGTTTTTGATAAATCCAGGTACGTCATGTTGTATCCGGCAACCAGTTTGCTTTTTGGAAGCATTTTTGAAAGCCCGGAAAAATAGGTAAATGAATTCCATGGGGTAGGAAACCCCCTATGGCATGAGTCATCCAGTTCCCCATTTGGCAAAAATACGGCAGGGGTTGCCGTACCCGCATCCGGATGTTCTTTCAGGAAATCTATGATACCGTCTATAGTTTCCTCCTCAACTATCACATCAGGATTTAAAAATAACACATACTCTCCTGAAGATTTTTTAACCCCTACATTATTCCCTTTTGAAAAGCCTAAATTTGCATCATTAAAAATATAGATCAGGTTCTTATGCTTCTCCCGGAGTTTCTGTACTACTTTTTCAGTTTCATGATTGGGGCTGTTGTCAGAAATGATCATCTCAAAAGAATACTTCTTTATAGTTTTTACTAATGATTCAACCCAAGCCGATATTTCACCTTGCGAATTAAAGGCAACGGTGATTATGGATAGATCTACCTTCTTCATACTTTAAAGAGTACCATGGGTATCATGGGTACCAAGAGTACCATGAGCAAATTCAAATCTCTCGTAATACTTTCCCAAGATTCCTGCCAATCTCCTTCCAGTCATATTTCTTTTCAATAAGCGCTCTGGCTTCTTCAGAAACAGTTTTTCTTAGATCTTGATGGTTAAATAAACGTTCTATCCCTGCAATAAATTCAGGAGCGCTGGCAGCGGGAATATAATGTTTCTCCGGCTGGAACCCCAAGCCTTTCACACGGTCCGGGATTGCTATGATGGGTGTGCCGCAAGAAGCTGCCTCCAGAACTTTAAAGTTAGTCCCCCCGCCAAAACGGACCGGGAAAATAAAGACATCAGAATCATGGTACAACTTTTTCAGGCTATCTACATATTCAATATTCTGTACTCTGGGGTCATGTATGAGAAAGGGTAACTTATCCTGATGTTTCCCTACTACGGTCATTTTTGCTTCCGGCATTTTTAAAAATACTTCATGGTAGAAAAATTTCATAGCATCTATATTAGGGAAGTACGCAAAATTTCCTACAAACAGAAGGTTTTTTCCTTTGTCCTGCTTGAACTCATAAGAAAGGTCCGCGGTATCCACACCGTTTGGGATAACCTGAACCGGAGTTTTTGTCTTTTGTTCTATATACTCTTTTTCTTCAGGAGTCACGGCAAGAACCGTATCCGCCTCCCGGTATGCACGTTCCTCTTCACGGCGGACTTTTTCAACCTGCTTTTTATAAATAGGGGAAAGGATTTTGCTTTTCGAATGAGCAAGGTCATAGTACAGCATGTGCTCTATGTTCTCTGTCCCAAAAATTTGCTTTACGCCCATTTTCCGTAAAACTTCTGAGATATAAAAGGCAGTATAGAAGGACTCAAAAATGATACTGTCAATTTTTTCTTTTGCACACACATTATTCAATTCATCAGCTACAGTTTCTTCAAAATATAAATGTTTAAAAACAGAACCGGAGGAAACCAGGGACTTACCAAAAGCAGCAGGGTTTTTTGGTTTGCGCGGATGGGTAAAAATCTTTGATATCCCTATCTCTTCCAGTTTCTCATTTTGGGAAACTTCATATGACGGGCGGGTAAAAGAATAGAGGAGGATTTCAATATCTGCTGATTTTACAAACTTCATCAGATGGTATGCCCTGCTTTTCCCTCCGCTGTTTATGGGGTAGGGAAAATCATAAGTAACAAATAGAATCTTCTGCATAATTTATGAGTATCAAGTGTACCAAGGGTATCATGGGTATCAAAAGCTCTTGATACTATTGGTACTTTTGATACTCTTGGTACCCTTACAACGTTAGTATTAATACTTCAGGCGATGAGTAGTACCTCTTGAACTGTTTACCTAGTCCCTCGAAATCATTTTTTGTTGGCGTGGGGATTACTATGTGCGTTGCGCCCATCTGCTTCAGCTCTTCTGCCCCTTTTTCCCATGCCGGCCATCCTTTTCTATTTATATAGTACAAAAATGAAGTATCCCCGTCATTTGCCGCAATTACCTTTGCGTCCTTTGGCAAAACCCTGTCTGCAATTTTCCCCGCGGTGACCAACCCCATGTTGTTAATATTGAAATAATCCCTTACATAGTACCAGGAGAAAAACAGAGTAAAAGCAGTAATAAGACCCAATGATGCAAAGGCAACCAGTGTGTTTATCCCCAGGTTTCTCCCTATCAGGGACGGCAGACGGAGGAGGTATGATGCACCACGGCCTAAGAATATGCAAAGCGTAGGCAAAATTAAAATCTGGTAGTAATCATGCTGTACGTTTCCCCGGGCAATAACGGTCACATACAGGAGTGAAGAGACTAAAAATGCAATAAATAATCCATAATCCTTTTCATCCTGTTTGAAAAACCCTAAAAATAAAAGGACCAGGCCAAAATATCCCAGCATTAATTTTCCTATCCGTTCTGCAAAAATCCAGTAAAAGTATGCACCGGTGAACCTGATGTTTCCGCCATTAAATAACCAGCCGGATACCGGAATTCCTTCCGGGTACTGGGTGATCCACGCACGCCAAAAAACCAGGGGAACTATTGCAAGTGCTGCAAACACATAAAGCTGCCATTTTTTGAACATACCCAACCCAAACTCCTTCCATGCTATGTACAGCATGGGCAGGGTAAAAAAGAGCGCAAAAGGTTTCAGAAGAAATGAACCGGCAGTAAACAATATGGAAAGGGCTAGATATACATAGGTTTTCGGGTTTTTCTTCTCCTTAAGCCTGTCACAAAAAAGATCAAAAAAATAAATACCGCCTAGAATAGCAGCTGCCATAGAAGGGTCCGGCAAAATAACTCTCCCGTAATAGAGAGAATACGGCAAGACTGCAAAGAAAAAGGCTGCAAAAAGCGCGCTGAGGCTATCCAGCCGTTTTTTTACTATAAGGAAGATAAAAGTTGTTGAGACAAGCGTAGCAGCAACAGATAGGAGTCTTCCCCACTCCTCTAGCGTAAGTTTTCCTACTGTCTTAAAAAGTTCTACCTGGAAAAAATTAAAAATAGGGAATTCTACAAAACGGTACCCTTCCGGATTATCTTTTCCTGATTGGATATTTGAGATATCAAAATATTTAGGATGCAGCAGGTCTACCCCCTGTTCCACATACACTTTGGAGACTGCGCTGGTGTCTGCCTGGCGGAAGGCGTGCCAGTCACCTATGGGATTATTTATTCTATAGAGGCGTAACAGAAATGCGGCTAGCAGTATGCAAGAAAAAATTCCTAATACAATCTTTTTTTTCATTTATTTATTTCATCAACTTTGCGTACGTACATGTTCTTATCAAACGTAAAGATAAAGACATGTTTTACCTCAGGCGGTGTTCCCGCTGCTAGTGCTTCCGCCTCTGCCTTATCTTTTACCAGAAATGTATGGACGCTCTTAGCACTGTTTACAAAGTAAACCGCATCAGGAAGGCCTACCGGAAAAATGTACGCCTCACCTATTTTAGTAGGCACATTATAGAAATACAGGTTGGTCTCATTTTTGATATCATATTCTATCCTAAACCGCGCCAGGGTATCATAGGTGATCCGGGACGCCTGCTCCCAGTAACTCCCGGCCATCTGTAAACCGTTGTAACAGGCTGCAGCAACCACCATAAGAAGCACTGCATAAACATATACCCCTTCCTTCTTTTTCTCAAATCGTTCCAATACTTTCTCAGACAGCACGGTGAGAATTACTACAAAGCCAAATGATCCCAGATAAATATAGCGCAAGGTAATGTTGCCCAATGGAAGGTACGGCAGCAAACCTATAGCAGAGAATAGCAGACCAAAAAGGATTAGGCGGGAAGACTTTGGCAGATGGATTTTTTCCCTCTGCTCCAGCGCAAACCCTGCAATAAATGCTAAGACAAAAAAGCCAATTACACTTATGATGAGCGTATAAGATTTCAGGCTGTCCCGCAGGAAATTATAGACCGCCAGAGCATTTTCTCCGGAGAAGAACATCATCACATATCCTACGTAGTTGCCCAGGGAGTTAGGGATAATCTTTGCAAGGTTATAATTATAATCACCCGAAAAACCTGCAGCGCCCGCGTGGGACCGTATTAACAGATAAAGGCCAATAATTGCAGCATCTACCGCATAGGGAAATACACTCACCAGTTTTGAAGTCCTAAGTGATTTTTTCACAAAGAAAAAGTCCAGCAAAAATACCAGACCTATAAACACCACCGCATTCTCATAGGAAAATACCGCCAAGATAAAACTCAGGAATGCCAGAATATGAAAAATGATATTTTTAGATATACGCGCTTTATAAAATGCAAGAAGCCCCAGCATAATAAACAGGGAAGAAAGCGTGGTAGAAATGGTTGCCATCCAGAATAGGTTCTGGGAATGGGCAGGGATAAAGGAAAAAAGAAGGGTCCCCAGGAACGCAAGCTTTTTCTTCTGAAAAATAATATAGAGCAGGAAATAGACACAAACAGAAACGCCAAAATTCAAAAACAGGTTCACTACATGATAAGCAATAGAATTAACAGAGAAGAATGTATAAAGAATAAAGATTAAGAGTTTATCAATAGGCCGGAGGAAAAAGCCCTGCGCGTCTACAAAATTCATTACCAGTGTCCGTATATCTGATTTTGCTGCCCAATGGAGCCAGGTAAAATCATCCCCCACAAAATAATAGGAGAAAGAATTACCCAGATAGATAAAGAAGGCAATAAGAAGATAGATAAGAATAAACACCTGGGAGGTAAGTATTTTTATAATTTCCTTTATATAATTAATTTTTTCCTTCCCGTAGAGCGCTACGCCGCCTGCCCCTACCCCCAAAAGCAGCCACATGCTTTCCGCAACTTTAGACGCTTCAAATACGTCTATCAGAACCGCATTTATAGCTAAACCTATTACTCCTGCAGATAATCCCAGAGCAAAGGACTTTTCAAATGATAAAGGCCCTTTATTCTTTTTTACATAAATGTACCAGACCATGAAGAATGAGAAGAAACTCAAGAAACCTAACGCCCCTGTTTCTCCCAGCGCGCGAAGAAAACTATTATCTGATGCCAGGGTAATCATTGCATATCCGCTGCCAAATAAGGGATCCCGCATAAAGGCTCCCCAGGAAACCGGCCATTCACCCTGAAAACGGGTGGTAAAAGAAATGTCATATACTAAGGCACGTTTTATCAGAAAGTTCCCCTGCTCATTAGAAATCTCAACCGCGCCAAATTTGTAGCGTCCTTTATCCTGCAAAGAAAGTTTTGGGGATTTTTTTAAAAGTGCTGAAGAAGTTGATTCTCCTGCGCCGGGCAGGGTAATATAGCTGGAACCGGTTGGAAGGGCTTGGGTGGGCGGAGGGGCTTCTACTATCACCGGCTCTTTTGAGATTTTATTTTTCAACTCCTGCGGCAGGGTATTCAGGGCCTCACCTACTACCTGCCCGCTGCTATTTACTACAATATTGGTAAACCGCAGTGTCTGGGCAAAACGCTGCAACACACTGGCGCTGGAAGTAAATAGTAAAAATAGGGATACAATCAAAACCGGAATAATAAACCATTTGCGCTTTATAAAACAGAGGGCAAAAATAACAGCAATCAAATATGCCACAAAAGAAATCCGTGAGGAAGTAAGAATAAGCACATACACCAGACCTGTTCCTAATAGGGCAAGAAACACCCGTTTTATCCAGCTTTTTATAGCAAATGCCACGGAGAATAAAAGCGGGATAACCATTACCAGATATGCGGACAGGTCATAGTGCCCGCCAAATAATGCAGTAATCCTTCCGTCTATTGGCAAACACAGCGGTATTCCTTTTGCAAACTCTTCATTTGTGGTCTGGAAGGAAGGAAAACAGAATGAGTATTTTTCAAAAAAAGCAGGAAAAGCTGACCAAACATTTATATAATACCGCTGCCCCATCCCATACAGGAAAGTAATAACACCTGCAGCAACCAGAAACCAAAATACCG
>JBLMVJ010000025.1:0-7062 GCA_050255815.1 Candidatus Levyibacteriota bacterium
TTAAGCCTGGATATTAGCTGCGGAATATAAATATCATCAGGTCCTATCCCACTTAAGGGGTCTATAACGCCGTGCAGAACATGATATAGGCCTTTATATTTTCCGCTTTTTTCTATAGCCAAAACATCTAACGCATCTTCCACCACACATACCGTGCTTTTATCCCTGGAAGGGTCAGAACATACAAAACAGGGGTCAGCATCACCTATGTTATAGCATAGAGAACACAAGACTGTTTCCTTTTTAAGGCTTACTAAGTCCGCAGCAAACTGGTCCAAGACATATTGGGGGACATGGAGAAGATAAAATGATAAACGCTGTGCAGATTTAGGGCCTATGCCGGGAAGCTTTTCAAAATCCTCTATCACCTTACTCATAGCCTTTGGGAGCTTCATAATGTTACCAATTATATCCTATCTTTGGGGAAGTGCAAACGGAGCCGAGCTCTTGATACCCATGGTACTTTTGATACCCTTGATACTCTTTTATACTTTCATCAGCTCTTCTTCTTTTTGTTTTGACAGATCGTCAATTTGTCCAATAAAGTCATCCGTTAATCTTTGGATTTCTTTTTCTAACCTCACTACTTCATCTTCTGTCACTTCTTTCTCCAGTTTTTTTGCATCCTCCATGCCGTCATGACGGGCTTGTCTTATCATTACTTTCCCGCCTTCCGCCTTCTGGTGGATCAGTTTCACAAATTCCTTCCTTCTCTCCTCTGAAAGCGGAGGTAAATTAATCCTGACCAGGGTACCGTCTACTATTGGGTTCAGCCCTACTTTCGCATCTGCAATACCGCGCTCTATTTCCCCTATAATGGAATTGTCAAACGGGGTAATAACCAGAGTGTGCACATCTGCTACGTGAATAGTGGCCAGTTCCATAACCCGCAAAGGGGTGGTACCGCCATATGCTTTAATGACAATATTCTCTACTAAAGAAGGGGAAGCCTTTCCGGTGCGCACGGTTGCAAAATCAGCGCGGAGTGAATCAAATGACCGCTGCATGCGCTGTTTAACTTCTGCTGTTATATCCATACAAGCTAGATTATCAGAAAAAATCCTTACTTACAAGGTTCCAAAGCTTGTGGCGTGTAGCGTGTAGCCTGTGGTTTTAGAAAACTACCTGCCACTTGCCACGAGCTACCAGCTACTGTTGTAACAGGCTCTTACCTGCAAGGACCCGCATGATATCAAAAACAGTAATTAACAGCATAAGCCCTAACAATAAGGCCAGACCAACCGCATGGGAATAGTTCTCATATTTAGGGTTCACTTTTCTGCGGATTACAGCTTCTATGAGAATAAAGAAAAGCCTGCCTCCATCCAGTGCCGGAATCGGAAGCACATTAAGAACTGCCAGGTTAATAGACAAGAGTGCCACAAACCAAAGCGTTGCATCAACTCCGTAAGAAACTGCTTGCCCGGTTAGCTGTGCAACTCCTACCGGCCCGGCAACTCCTTTAGGCTTTTGCCCATGCAGTACTAAGTCTGAAACCATCTGTCCCAAACCTTGCAAAATAAGCCAGGTAAATTTTAAGGCCTCCATGGTGCCAAAAAATGGTGCGGAATACCAGGGGTATTTTTTAATCTCTACGTTTGAAATCCCTACACCCACCGGCCCTTCACCTTTTGGATATGTAGCCCGGGGGGTTACCCGGATGGTCATTTTCTGGCCGTTTCTGGAAATCTCTAAGGTAATTTCCTTCCCTAAATTCTCTTTTACGGTTGCTATAAATGCTTCTGTTGACACTATTGTTTTACCGTTCAGGGCGTCTATTTCATCATCAACCTTTAACCCAACTTTCTGCGCCGGACTGTTTTTTAGCACTTCAGTCACATGAATATTTTTAGAAGGAAGTGCAACCCCGTGTGCGCCAAAAAGGTAGGAGATCAAAACCACCGCCAGGATAAAATTCATGAGAACACCTGCAAAAACCACTATAAACCGTTGCCAAACCGGGCGGGCAAAAAATGCACGCCTTAGCTCTGTTTTTGAAATTACGGGACCTGCTTTTGATGTTTTAAGTGATCCTCCCCCGGCCTCATCTTCCCCAAATAATTTTACAAATCCTCCTACCGGAAGTGCGTTTATGGAATACATGGTTTCTCCTTTTTTAACGCCAAATAACCGGGGTGGAAACCCAAAACCAAACTCTTCTACTTTAATGCCAAATTTTTTCGCAGTGATAAAGTGGCCTAATTCATGGATGAGGACTAACACGGACAAGATGACTACAAAGGCTATGATGGTTACTAACATTCTGTTTATTATACAGGAGAAACCTGAGGAGAAAAAGGGTAAATCTAAGGATTATTCTTTACCTACTTCAATACGGGAGAACTTACCCAGGGTGATATTCTCGCCCATTTTTGCAACTGCTTCCGTGATCAAATCTGAGATTTTTTTGGAAGAATCCCTGATATATTCCTGGTCCAGTAGGGTTTTATTGTCTTTCGGGTTCATGGATGCCACCTGCATAGCTATCTCATGTGCCAGGGCTTTAAATTCATCAGTCCGTGCTACAAAATCAGTTTCACATAACAGCTCTACCATAGCGCCTACCCTACCCTGGTGGACATAAGATTCCACCATGCCGGCTTTAGTTTCCCTATCTCCTTTTTTAGCAGCTTTTTCAAAACCTTTCTTCTTCAGGAATTCTTCTGCCTTCTTAAGGTCGCCATTTGATGCCTCCAGGGCTTCACGGCAATCCGCTATCCCTGCACTGGTCTTCTCCCTTAATTGTTTAATTAGCTGTGTATCTACCGCCATATGATTTAAGATGTAAGATCTAAGACTTAAGAATTTTAGCGTAACGTGTTGACAAGGTAAATAAAATATTTCAATCCACTCTGTCATCCAGGGTACTCACTGAGCTACCTCATTATTTATCCTTCACTTCCTCTTCCTTCTTTGCAGCTTTTTCCGCTTTCTTCTCTTCTGCTGCTATCCGCTTCCCCCTTTGGGTTCTTCCCTCTATCCATGCATCCATAAGATAAGAAGTAATTAATTTAATAGAACCTACTGCGTCATCATTTGCAGGAATTGGGTAATCTATAACTGACGGATCTGCGTTAGTATCTACTATCCCTACGGTCTCTACATCCATTTTACCGGCTTCAGAAACTGCCGTATCTTCACCCTGGGTGCCAATAATGTATAAAGCATCCGGAATATCACCCATTTCAGCAATTCCACCATAGAAGTCTTCCAATTTTGCCTTTTCCCGCTCAAAAAGAAGCTGTTCCCTTTTGGTGTATTCCTCTTTCTTGCTGGTTGAAAGAAGCTCTTTTATTTCCTTCAGTTTTTTAATATTTTTGGAGACTTCTGAGAAGTTGGTTAAGGTACCGCCAACCCAGCGTGCAGTAATAGTGTAAAGTTTTCCCCCGCCATTTTCCCGTGCGCGGCTTATTTCTTCCATCACAATCCCTTTTGCCTGACGTTTGGTTCCTACAACTATAAGAGCTCCGTCATCCAAGGCTAATTTTTTAACAAATTCTCCGGCAGCCAGTAATCCTTCACGGGTTTTTTCCAGATTAATAATGTGCACATTAGAACGTGCCTCAAAAATATATTCATCCGCTTTTGGATTTCTGCGGTTTACCTGATGGCCAAAATGGCATCCGGCTGTCAATAATTCTTCAAGTGTAATATCTCTCATTTTATGAAACCTTCCGTGGGAATATCTAACACCGATTAATTAACGGTGGATATTGCCCTTTTCCATCCATGGGAGCTGAAGTTTCAGGACAAATGCCCCATGTGTGAATTTTCCCGATTTAATTCAGGAATGAAAGATATTATAAGGCATCACGCCCGGAATTACAAGGAGAAAGGATATTGTTCAAGCCTAGCGAGAACTTAAATATTAATTGAAATTAGCAGAAATTTGCTTCGCGAAATTAATTGAAACTGATTGTAATTACAATAAATTTCCTCATTTCTATCAATTTCTAGATTGAATCTTACCATTCGACTAGATTCGGTTTTTCATTCGACACCATTCGAGAATTTTCCCTAAATGCTATACTATCCCTATGCACTCTCAGGGCTCTATCACACTCTACTTGTTGCTGGGCATAGTAATCCTGGGTGCATTTTTCCTGGCAGGAGGCATTCCCCGCTTTGACTACAGCCCCACAGACAACACTCCGGCAGGGGAAGTGGTGGTAGAAACGCCGGGTGCATCACAAGATAGTCTGCAGCTTAAAAAATTGAAGTTCAAACAATGTGCCGGCACCCTCACCATGGACCTGCTGCTGGACAGAAGTGGCTCTATGGACCTAACCACTCCTTCCGGGGTAAAAAAACTGGATGCCCTTAAAAGCGCGGTGCTAGAAATCACAAAAAAATTAACGGATGAATCTATTATAGGGATCCAGTCCTTTGATAGTGTCTCCAGGACTAATGATGTTCCCATTAATTTCTATAAAAACGTAAAAGACACTATTCCTCCCGCATTAAATGCTATGGCTCCCGGATTCCAGACACCTACCCATGATGCATTAGCGTTCTCTTACGGACTTTTGGCAGATGCAGTACCTAAGTATACAGGAAGAAAGTTTGGGTTTATCTTTATTACTGATGGCCTCCCTATCCCATCTAGTCAGGATCCCCGGCTATTTAACCCAAATCCTGCCGACCAGATAAAAAACTTGGGAGTAGATGTTTATACCCTGGGAGTCCACTCACCAAATGATCAATTGACTATAGACTTCTCTACCTTATTGAAAAGCATAGCGTCAAAGCCGGGGAATTATTATGAAGCGCCGTCTGCAGATGACATAGGAAACATATTAAAAGAAATCACTAACAAATTGTGTAGCGGCTCAGGCCAATGAGCTTGACTTGAAATCTTATTTTTCCATATACTGAAGTGTGAAGAGAAAAACTGTCCGCAAAAGGCTCCATAAAACCCGCAAGCACCATATCCGCCACTTAAAGGTATTTTTCCAGAAAGGTTCCATTACCCTCTATTTACTGTTGGCAGTCATCATAGCAGGTGCGTTCTTCCTGGCCGGCGGCATACCCAGCTTTAACTTCAGCCCTACTGATAACACCCCGGCCGGCCAACCCGTTCTGGAAACCCCGGACCCCCAACGCAATGACCTGCAGCTGAAAACCCTAAAATTTAAAGGGTGTACCACCACCACCGCCATAGACTTTCTTATAGATACGTCAGGCTCTATGGGGGACAACAATAAACTTACCAATTTAGAACAAGCGCTTACTAATTTCAGTAAAAACTTTAATGATTCTACCGTAACCGGACTAAGGCGTTTTAGTGCCTCACCAAATTACTGCAATGCGCCTATAACTGAACGCCTGGTCCCTATTGATTTTTACTCCCAGAATAAAACACAATTCAGCAGCGCCGTGGGGAATCTGTGCCCTTCCGGCGGAACTAACACCCGCACCGCTTTTGCAGCGGAACTTGCTGATATGCAGCAGATGGTAACAGACCAGCGGTTTAAAGACAAAAATTTTAACCTTATCTTCCTTACTGATGGGATCCCTGAAGACCACTCTTTTCCTCTCCAGGGAGACTGCCAGCAATTTGTAAACTCTGATTTCCCGGTATGTACTCCTTATACCCAGCCCGGCAGTAAGCCGGCGTGTAGATGCTTTGATTCATCCCAGGACCCTACTGCTAATCCCCAAATTGCCCAGCAAATTCAGGCCTTAAAAAGCCTGAATGGAAATAACGTCCATATTTATGCCTTATTGGTTTTTGACCCGGTGATTGACGCACCCTTTAAAGCAAAAGTGGATAATATGATGACCGCTATAGCTTCTACCCCGCAGGATTATCTGCAAACCACTGACCCTACCCAAATTTCAGCACTCTATGGACAAATTGCCCAAAAGATCTGCTCATCCCAAACACCATGAAGAACAAATGGACAACCGGAGGGATTGAAATATTCTTACTCATTATTATCTTTGCCGCGGCCTTCTTTTTGGTAGGCGGGTTCGGAAAAATATTAAAGTCTGACCCCGGAAAACTTACTTCCTCCTCCTCCCTTATGTGCTGTGACACCGGAAATGGAGATGCATGCAAACCCCAGGATGATAAAAAAATTGCCTGGAAAGGAACTAATGCGCAGCCGGAAGACTACGGACTGTTAAAAACAGGAATTACATTTACTGAAGGCATGTACCACTTGAAGGACAGTGGAGACAAGACGCCAAACGGAGACCCCATCATCATTAATACTACTGACACCTATGGCGGGACCGTGGGAGAATGTGGTAATGGGCATGATGACCAAATTTATGGGAATACAACTGCTTGTTTTGCCTATCCAAATGATGAACTTATTTATGTTTGCACAAAAGACTGTGACACCTCCTCCTCACAGTATGCATGCGGCGGCATAGTAAGCTGCTACGGAAATCCTAAGTCTGTTTTTGACGTCTATTTTAGGCTGAAAGACTATCCCAACCCCGGTGTTCCTGACCCTATTAAAAACTGCGACCAGAACCCATTAAGCTCTAACCCTGCTGCAGGAGCAGGAGGAGGGATGCAGGCAATTATTGCGCCGACCACCAACCCTAACCAGGATCTGCAGCTCCAGACATTTAAAATAGTTGACGTTTCCCAGTCATCCCCGTGGGTTTCCCCTTACTGTAAGCCGGCTGTATATTTGTACCCGGAAATCCGGGAAAACGTATCTGTGCAAGTAGATCCTGCCGGGCACTTTACCTATACTGACCCCTTATACCCAAGCGGCGGATGGCAAGTAACGGCTGACCCGAGCGGAACAATTACGAGCGGGTCTAAAGATTATTCTTACTTATATTACGAGGCTGATATCCCCTCTCTTTTAATTCCAAAGCCTACTCAAGGGTTTGTTACCGAGTCGGGAAAAATTGAGTCGAAGCTGGATGATATTCTTTCAAAACTCGGCCTAATTCAAAAAGAAAAAACGGAGATGATTTCCTACTGGCAAAAAGCACTGCCAAAAAGCCCCTACTACTTTATAGGAGTCATTCCCCAAAACACTTTAGAAAGCATTGCCCCGTTCACCATAAACCCTACCCCCAATACGGTAATCCGGA
>JBLMVJ010000026.1:0-8742 GCA_050255815.1 Candidatus Levyibacteriota bacterium
AGGTGAAGAATTCCTGCCTGAATTTATTGCAGATGAAAAGCTGCCTTTTGTAAAAGCATATAAAACAGAACATACTACTACCCCGCCGCCCAGGTATAATGACGCAAGCCTTATTTCTGCATTAGAAAAAAATGGTATAGGAAGGCCTTCTACATACGCCTCTATAGTTTCAACTATTTTAGACAGGTTCTATATAGAACGGGAAGAAAACCGTTTTGTCCCAACATTGGTTGGAAACGCAGTAAATGATTTCCTGGTAGAAAATTTCCAAGATATAGATGACATCCCGTTCACTGCGGAAATGGAAGATAAATTGGATGCTATTGCAAACGGTGAGTTAGAATGGCAACCCATGATGAAAGAGTTCTATACCCCTCTGGAGAAGCAGCTGGAAAAAGCAGAGCAGGTAGAGCCTAAAAAAATAGACCTGGATGAAAAAACAGATAAAATTTGCCCACTAGATGGTGGTCAGATAATCATAAGACGCGGCCGTTTTGGGAAGTTTTATGCATGTGCAAATTTCCCGGAATGTAAATATACCGCTCCTATTATTGATGTTACCCAATACAAATGCCCGAAAGACGGCGGCAATGTGATAGTCAAAAAGACTAAAAAAGGCAGGACGTTTTTTGGCTGTTCTAACTACCCCAAATGTGATTTTGCAGTTTGGACAAAAAAACAATTATTCCAAGAGCTGGGGTTGGATGATAAAAAAGAAGGAGACCAAAAAGATGAACAGACTCAAACCGTCACAGCTTAGGACGTCTGAACCAACTCAAGAACAATTAGACTCCATAGAACGCCAGGAGATTTACATAGTATTGGATGATGTTCTGGACACATATAATGTAGGCTCTATTTTCAGGTTAGCGGACGCGGTAGGCGCAAAAAAAGTATTCCTCTGCGGAAGGACAGAAACACCACCAAATTCCCGGATTAAAAAAGCAAGCATTAACACCTGGCAATGGGTACCTTGGGGATACGTTGACAACGCAAGCGCTGCAATTTTAAAACTGAAAACTGAAATTTCAAATATACAAATAGTTGCCGTGGAACAGGATGCAAGAAGTGTCCCTTTTGATTCGTTTGATTATAAATTACCCATAGCGCTGGTGGTGGGAAATGAAACAGACGGCTGCTCCCAGGAAACGTTATCAGTCTGCGATCACATAATTGAATTGCCTATGTTTGGAATTAATACGAGTCTCAATGTAATGGTCACCCTGGGAATCGTCCTCTATAAAGCAATAGAAAAACTAACACCTAACACCTAAAACCTATCCCCTTGTTCTTCTGTGGTACAATATACCACTACATGGATACCAATCTGCTCATTATCTCCTCAATACTTATCTTAGGATTTGCCACTGTTATTTATTTAATTTTCAGGAAAAATTCAAACCAGGACTCAACACTTTTGGAATGGTTGAAGTCCATGGATAAACGGCTGGACCACAATTCCCAACAAATGAATGACCGCCTGGATAATGCAGCCCGCGTTATTGCTTCTGTGCAGAAAAATATTGGCGAAATGAGTGAAATAGGCAGGTCCATGCAGGACCTCCAGGACCTTCTTAAAAGTCCAAAACTGCGGGGGAATGTAGGGGAACAGGTCCTCAAGGAACTACTGGGGCAAGTACTTCCCAAATCATCTTTTTATCTGCAGTACGGATTCAAGTCAGGATCTATAGTAGACGCGGCTATTAAAACAGAGGCTGGCATTATCCCCATAGATTCCAAATTCCCTATGGAAAATTTCAGGAAAATGAACCGGGCAGAAACAGAAACTGAGAAAAAAAGTTACGAGAAAGATTTTGCAAGTGATGTAAAAAGGCACATAGATGCAATTTCAGGGAAGTATATTCTGACTAATGAAGGCACTATAGACTATGCGCTTATGTATATTCCGTCAGAGGCAATTTATTATGAGATGATTAACAACTCTACCCTGCTAGATTATGCCGCAGAGAAACGGGTGCTTCCGGTTTCCCCCATGACTTTCTATGCATACCTTAGGTCTATCCTTATAGGGTTTGAGGGGCAACGGATTACCGCCCAAACAAAAGAAATTTTACAGGGCATTAGGTCTATACAAAAAGATTATGAAAAAGTTTCAGAAACGCTTGATACTTTAGGTAAACATATCACCAATTCCTATAATACCATGACAAATGTATCAACCGGATTTGAAAAACTGGGGATCAAGATCCGCTCCACCTCCTCCTTAAAAAGTAACGAAGAAAACCTACTGGAGTAATTTCCAAAAATATTTTTAATTCTCAATTCTCAATTTTTAATGAATTTTTTAAATATTTAAAATTCAATTTAAATTTATAATTACAAATTTCAAATTTTAACTAGTTGAGGTCGTCTGTATCCTTATCCTTCTCCCGGAGCTGGTTCTGCAGCGTTAATACTTTAGAGGTAAGTTCTATAAACATTTCCCGCTCATGCATCTCTATATCTTCCGGCAGGTTATCCCAGGCTTCATGAATAATCTTTACCGTACCGCGGTACCTGGTCAGGTCCGCAGACGTAATAGTATTTGTCCTCTGAATCGTTCTGTCCTTCTTTTTCATAGTACTCCTAATAGAGTAAGTAGCCCAGTGGGTACACTGGGTTAACAGATTGAATTAAGATAAGTTTATTCAATCTGTTAATACCCTGGGAAACCGTCGGACAAGATTTGTCCATCTCTTATTCCCATTCCTTGCAGCAATTTCTGCATTGCTTCTACCATAGGATCGGGGCCTGCAACATAGTACACACTATTGCCCAGGTTATCAATATGCTTTTCTATATACTTCTCATCTATCCTTCCCATCTCTCCCTTCCAGCCAGTACCTTCCGGTTGGGTTATAGTTGGAATTATCTTTATTTGGGGATTATTTTTGACAATTCCTTCCAGCTCCTCTTTATATAAAATCTGGTCAGGTGTTTTGTAAGACACTAGTAGTTTAATGTTATTTTTTATTCCTGAATCAGCTGCATATCTGATCATAGACCTGAATGGCGTCATCCCTATTCCACCCGCAATAAACACTAAATTTTTTGAGTTATCTTCAGGCAATACAAAATCCCCCCACGGTCCCTTTATCTTTACTTCCTGCTCTACGTCTAAGCTTCCAAGCTTTAGCTTAAAAGAGCTTTTTAATATACGGGTCGTAACCATTAGATGGTCTTCTGTAGGAGAACTGGAAAGCGTGAAATAGCGGGAAATTCCTCTGTCATCAGGATTTGGAATATCTAACCTCATCTCTATATACTGCCCGGCTTGATAAACAAAACCGTCAGGTTTTTTAAAATGGAAATTCCAAGCATCAGAAGAATTCTGAACTTTCTTAACCAGAGGAATAGTGAGCCAAGATCCTGCCATTTAAAAGATTATACCAGATTTTACCTTTGCGAAAGCTGAGTCCGTGAAGAACTTGACCACATTGCAAAATTGACCATTTTGGGTATAATCAGGCTATGACAGAGTTGGGACACAAAGGACCGGGAGCTGTGGAGGGAAAGATATTTAAAAATAAAGGGTTTGACACCTCTGAACAAGGATATAGGACTTCTGTAGGATTTTTTGGTGCTTCCATCATCCAGGATGCGGATGGGAAAACTGTTTTTAGTGAAGATTCTGTAAAAAATAGGGTGGATGTAGCACTGGATAGGAAAGTAAGATCCATTGATGAACATACTGCTAACGCAGGTCTCTTTTTAAGAAATGCCGGAAGAGTCTGGAAAAATAGGATGTCAGGAGCATTGGAAGCACTCCGATTAAAAGGCTCTTCCCATTTAGAAATGGACCCTGAAACAAGACAAAAGTGGGATGACAAAAAACCCGGGCAAAAATTAGCACCAAGAAGTTTCTTGAACCTTGCAGTTGAAGGAACTCTTCTGGGAAACCGTGCAGCAAGGTACCGTGGAAGTCCAGAGGAGATAGCAGAAAATGCACAAAGACTTGGACTGTCCGAATATTACGGCCTGCATCCTCTTGGGGTTGAATTTAAAAAACCGGAAATCTACACAAAAGGAACCTCTCTTTATGACATTATTATTGCGCAAAAAGAAGGCAAGACTCCCCTAATAGACATAGATAAAAACCAAGCACTGTCTGAAACCGCAAGATATGTAAGAAATACGCATGACAACTACGGCGCAGTAGGTGAGCTTCTTATTATGGATATTCAATTCCGGCAAAGAGATGGAAACCAAGTTCTAGACCCTGTATTAGGAATTCCGGATATTGTATGGAATAAAAATGCAACCATGTCTGAAACAGCAAAGAAAGCTACTGATATTTTAGACTTCATGGTGAATTTATCCTATTGGGAGCACAAAGCAGAAACAGATCCTGTAACTATCCAAAAAGAATTAGACCTGTTTTTAGAAACTTACGGTGATGATAAAGTGATTAGAGCAGTACGTTCATTTATTAATCCGGACAGGAAAAGTAAAAAACCAACTCTTCCGGGGGAACACAAGAGGGCAATGCTACATAATGTTGCAAGACTTGGCGCAAGTGCAGACTTCACGCCCCAGGTACGCCAAGAGGTTTTTGATGCAACGGTCCGCTATTTGCACCCTCAAGAATCTTAGAGAACATTAGGGCTATATTCTAAATAGGCCTGGCTTAGTTCAAGAGAGACCCTAATTCTTGCACCGGGAGGATGCTCTCCATACTTTACGAGAGAATGAATATGCAGAAGTTCTTCTTTTGTCAAATGTGCGGGATTATGAGAAGAAGTTCCTTCTAATTTCCTGACTGCTGTTGCGGATGAAGGCATAATATTACCCAAATATGAGTCTGTTAAAACGTTTGGATAATAACAATTGTTTTTTCGTACTTCATTTCCAGATTTCGCAACTGTGGTTTCCATCGTACTAGCTTTTGGTGCATCCTGAACATTAATCGCAACCTTCCTCCGTTGAGATGGTTCTCTCTTCACCTCTCTTTTTCTTTCAGAAGTGCCCTTGGTTTTACGCACTTTATCCGGGATTGACTTACGTAATTTTTCTGCATCTTCCCATGACAGCTCCCTGGCGTCCCTAATTCCTAAATCCCTGGCTTTTTCTACAACTATTAGTGATAACGTACCCTTCTCCTTTGCTATATCACCTCTGGTAATTGTTTTTCGGTATTCATCCAGCCAGATATCAACAATCTTTTCCAGCGCTTCGGGGTCATTCCCAAAAGCCTGTAGGATTACACCAAATTGCTCGGGTCTGGGAATTTTATGGCCTCTAACATTCCATTCTCTATAAACATCTTTTGTATTTTCTCCCAACCGGAGAGCTAACGCGTCAACTGAAATACCGCCGGCAGTAGCAATATTCCGGGCAAAACCTGGAATATACCTGCTTCTGTATGTTGAGACATAGTCCCTTACCCTTTGCGCATCTTCCTCATTGTATATTATATTCGTGATTCCTAACCGCTTTCTAATCCTTTGGATGTTTGCAGGAACTTCATGTAACTCCTCTGCTAAAATAGGGTCACGATATTGCCTTTCCCCATTCACCACCTTTATTTCACGGGGCCTTTCAAACACTCTTCTTGGTGGCCTCCCAGTAGTCTGCAACCTATCTGCTTCTAACTGCGCGACCGCTATTCTCAGGCCAGCCAATTCTTCTATGCTGGCTCCATAAAGCTCCGCTCCTTTTAGGATCTTATCAATTGAATACTGAGAAACCTGATCTGAGCGTTTTGTCCGAAGAGTAGATATGCCGGGAAGATGCGCTTCTAATCCAAACTTTTTCTGTGCAATTCTTCTTGAAGCAAGAAAATGATCGGTCCAAGCGCTTAATGGATTTGCGGCGGGCTTATGATCCCTTCTTCCTGTTGTTCTCTCTGCTGATCCCACGGTGAGGATTATACCACACCCAGTTAAAACGATTTAGGGCTTTTATGCTAGAATGGTCTACTGATGGACGGGAAAAAATTAAACCAAAAGCAAAGAGAAGCAATAGGCCATGGCCTGGGTCCTCTTCTTATCATAGCGGGCGCCGGCACCGGAAAAACCACTGTAATTACGGAACGGATTAAGCACCTCATCATAGACCAGGAGATCCCTCCCAGCTCTGTCCTGGCATTAACTTTTACTGATAAAGCAGCTTTTGAAATGCAGGAACGCATAGATATCCTTATGCCTTATGGCTACACCAATCTTTGGATAAATACCTTCCACTCTTTTTGTGACCGCATTTTACGGGATAATGGACACGCCATAGGGTTAGATTCCAATTACAAATTAATGACAGAGTCAGAGGCAGTACTTCTCATGCAAAACAATATTTTTAATTTGGGCCTAAAAATGTTCAGGCCTCTGGGCAACCCTACAAAATTTCTAGATGCCCTTCTCACCCATTTCTCCCGGTTGAAGGATGAGGATATTACCCCGGAGCAGTACTTAAGATGGGCAGAAGGGGAAAGCGGCAAAGAAGCTGAAAACCTTGAATCCCAACAATATCTAGAACTTGCCACTGCTTACAAAGCCTATGAGGATCTTAAGATTAAAAATTCTGTCATGGATTTTTCAGACCTTATTGCAAATGTACTCCTCCTTTTGAGAAAACGGCCGCATATCCTGAGACAATACCAAAAACAATTTAAATTTATTTTAGTTGATGAATTCCAGGATACTAACTTTGCACAGAATGAATTAGCTATCTTGCTTGCAGGCGATGACAAAAACATCACGGTAGTGGCGGATGATGACCAATCAATTTACCGGTTTAGGGGAGCAGCTGTCAGCAATGTCTTGCAATTTAAAAAAACATTTCCAGATGCAAAAATTATTACCCTTACAGACAACTACCGCTCTACCCAACTCATCTTAGATGCTGCTTACCAAATGATCCAGCATAATAACCCTAACCGGTTAGAAGTAGTGGAACATATTGATAAAAAGTTAAAATCCCATGCAAACGCGAAAGGTAAAAAAATTGAGGTAATGCATGAGACCAGGTCAGAAGATGAAGCAGATGCAATTGCAAAGAAAATTGCTGAACTTTCTTCAAAGGGATATGAATATAAAGATATTGCTATTCTTGTAAGGGCAAATAACCATGCCCAAAGTATCACGAATGGATTAACCCTTAACAGAATCCCTTTCCAGTTTTTAGGACCAGGATATTTATTCCAGCAAGAAGAGATTAAAGACCTTATTGCCTACCTGATGTTCTTAACTAACCTTTCTGATTCTGTATCTTTATTCCGCGTTTTATCCATGGATGTCTTAGGTATCCCTTATATTGATTTGAATTTCCTGTTAAACCATGCAAAGAAGAAAAACTTAAGTTTATTTGAAGCGCTGTATGAAGAAAACCTTTTCTTAAAAGTAGAAACGCGGGAAAAACTTTTGAAATTTAGGGAAATGGTAGAGCGCCACCTGGTAAAAAGTAAAAAAGAAAATGCGGGCCAAATTCTCTACTACTTTCTGGTAGATTCCGGATTATTTGAGACTCTGGCAAAAACTGAATCTGTGAAAGAAGAACGCCGGGTGCAAAACATTGCAAAGTTTTTTGACCGGATTAAAAACTTTGAAACAGAACGGCCTAATTCTAATATTTTTGTAGTAGTTGAATGGCTCAATCTCATGCTTACCATGGGTGATAGTCCTACTGCAGCAGATATAGATGTACGTGATAAAAATGCCGTGAATATTTTAACTGTCCATTCATCAAAAGGGTTGGAATTTAAAGTGGTATTTATGGTGAATCTGGTAAATGAACGGTTTCCTTCCCGTGAACGCTCAGAAAAAATTCCGCTACCAAAAGGAGTGCTCAAAGAAACTATTATGAATGATGAAACAGATTTCCATTTAGAGGAAGAGCGCCGGCTTTTCTACGTAGGGATGACGCGCGCAAAAGAACTGTTGATCTTCACAGCTGCAGATTTTTATGGAACTGGAAAACGTCCTAAAAAACTTTCTCCATTCATTTATGAAGCCCTTCCGGATTTAGAACAACAGCAGAAAGCACAGGAAAAAGTAATGCAGCTTTCGCTGGAAGATGTGTTGGCAGTATATGAAGAACGGGCAGAATACGTAGAGGAACGAATGCCATATAAAGTAAATTATATTACCTATTCAAACCTCCAGAGTTTTGACATCTGCCCTTTACATTATAAAGCAAAAGTTATATTCCACATCCCTACCCCTACTGCAGCTGTACAAAGTTTTGGCATTTCCCTGCATAATGCCCTCTACAATTTTTACAAAAAGATACAAGAGGGAGAAAAACCTGGACTCCCAGAGCTAAAAGAAATCCTAAAAAAGGAATGGATATCTGAAGGATACAGTAATAAAAAGCATGAAGAAGAACGTCTTAACCAGGCAGAAATAATGCTAGAAAATTTTTTCAAAACAGACTGCTCATCTTTAGTAAAACCGCTAGGGCTGGAATTACCTTTTAATTTCCAGCTTAAAAATGGGGTGAAGGTATTTGGAAAAATTGACCGGATAGATAAAACGGAAAACGGTATTGAAATTATTGATTATAAAACCGGGGAAGATAACCCCAAGGCACAGAAGGCGCATGAACTGCAGCTGGCTATGTACGCCCTGGCTGCAACAAAGGTAAAAGATGAGATATTAGATAAAAAGCCGGAAGAAATCACCTTAACTCTGCATTTCCTGGAAGGCAATACCAAAAAATCTATGACGTTTACCCAGGAAGATTTGGATAAATTTGAACAAGAACTCTTGGAAAAAATTGAAGAAATTGAAAAGAGTAAATTCTCCTGCA
>JBLMVJ010000027.1:0-27777 GCA_050255815.1 Candidatus Levyibacteriota bacterium
CTGCTGAGAATTCAATGAAGAAGAAATGAGGGGCTAGAATTTTATGGGTCCGTACTGGTCTATAAAATCCCGGGGTGAAAGCCTATCTTTTGGTCCTTTCCCTACAGCACCAGCTATTAAAACTCCTCTTTTCATACCAATAGCAAGACCCTTATCTATGACTGCCGTTTCACCGGGAACTAAAACTAGACCTGACGTATCCAGGGAAGGCTTAGATAGAAAAATTCGACCTTTAGCTTCTTTCTGCATTATCCAGGCACCAGGGCCACCTGCCTGGATTCTGTTATATCCGGTCTCTGCTGTTAAAATATTTGGCCGGACTCTGGTGTGCTTTAGCCCAAGCCTGGGATCTTCTGTCACTTCTTTTGGAATTTGTGGGACTAATGGGAGCCTTGCTTTATTCCCTGATTCCCTCCTTTTATGGATTGCTTCACTCATCTCATTCACTGCATCCACTGTATGTTCTACAAACTCTTCTAAATGCTCAAAATATTGTGCCCCCTGGGATTTACCATTATTCTTAAAGGTTATTTGTCTTGCAATAGGGCCTGCATCAATTTTCTTACTCATTAAGAACCAGGAAGCTCCTAGTTTCTTATCCCCTTTTAGAATTCCCCAATTCATAGAGTCTCTTCCTCTTCTTTTTGGGAGCGGGGAAAGGTGAAAATTCATGGTCCCGAATTCCGGAATGCTGTAAACCCCTTGGTTGAGCTGAGCCTGCAGGTAAAAGCCTACCCCTAGGTCTGCGCCCCATTTTTTCATCCGTTCTACTTCTTCTTCCTTGTTTACTCTCGCTAAATTAACAATTGGAAGGTTGTGCTCAAGCGCCAGTTTTCTTAAAGGGTCTTCCTCATTTTTTGTCGTTACGACCCCAACAATTTCATGCCCTTCTTCAAGTAAACGCTTGAATACCTGTGCTGCTCCATCACCCTGTCCGTTAAAAAGTAGTTTTAAGCCTGGATTTTTTTGTTCCGGGGATTTAATAATATCTGCCCTGGGGGTGCCAATCTTTAGCTCTACTGCCATGGGAATACTGTAAACCAATCAGACATTTAGTGTCAAGTAAGAAACTTGTCAAGCTGTCCTTGGAAGTAGTCGTGTAAGAACTAGGGGAGGAATTGGAAGGTGTCTTGCCAGCCCTCTTTTTTAGGGGAGGTAACATCTATGCCGTACTGTCCTATGTTGAAGAAGAAAAATACATTAGGATGTTTGGTGTCCCCCAGGAAATAGGATAATCCATTAGAGGCGGCATAGGGCTGCATGCATTTATTTGGCTGGGCAAATGCAGGAACATCTGACTTCTCATCCACCGGGAACTTTAGCGTACGTATTTCAAAATTTGCAGGGAAATTTGCCACCTTGTCAGCGCTTGCAGTGGCAACAAAGCAATCTTTTTCAGAAATATTTGGTAAGAAAGCCTTCTTAATGGCTTGATCTAATGAGTCTGATGGTGATTTTTCAAAAATCTCAACATATTGCCCCTGCTGATAAGGTGTTTTTGTGTTGTAAACATAGACAATTTTTCCCGTATCCATTACGCTCACATTTTCATTTTCAGCCAGAGTTGCCGGGAAACTGAAGCTAAAGCCGTACTTATGGTTGATATACTTTTTTTGCGTGCTTCCATCAGCTGCTATTTCAAAGCTAGGTTTTTCTGTTGGGGTTATCTGTGTGACAGGCGGGGTAGTGTTAATCTTGCCAACCTGAGGGGTCGGCGGTGTGGTGTTAGGAATCATAGAGAAAAAGCGGTTTTTGCTTAAGAAGAAAAAAGCTGCGCCTGCAAGAATAAGTAAAACAACTAATACTATGATAACTAGTGGAAGTTTTGAGCCTTTTTTAGGGGCGTCTGTTGTAGAGGCTACTGTTTGTGTAGGACTTTCTTGTGGTTGGTTAACTTGGTCCATAATCCCAGTATACACCTTTTTCTCAGCTTTCAACAAGCCGTAAGTATCTATGTGTAGAGCATCAAGTATCAGGTATTAAGTATGAGAAGAGAAAAGGGGTAGTATTGAGTCACTGCGTTCAGTCGGGGTGGAGGGAATTGAACCCACTGCTTCTCGCTCCCAAAGCGAGCGTTCTACCGATGAACTACACCCCGTTTATTTTCCAATTCAGTGGAATAGTATATTTTATAAGGAATGAGGTGAAAACTCAAGCAAACAGAAATTTAAGAGGACTTCTTCCTGAACCTCCTGTCCACCAGCCATGCAGCCAGCAACGTTACTATAGGAACAGACATAAGGATTCCTATGGTGCCCCCTAAGGTTTTTACAAATTCTTCTACCATAAATTCATTGTTCATCATGGCCCAGAGCGGTTGTTTTTGGGGGTTAACCAGGAAAAAGATAAAGACAAAAAGGGATGATCCGGCATATGCCAGAACTATGGTATTCACCATGGATGCGCCATGCTCACGTCCTATGTTTAATCCGCTTTTTATCATATCTAAAAACTTCATATCTTTATTCAACTTCTTTAACTCAAAAATTGTAGCGGTTTGGGTAATGGTTACGTCATTTAAGGCTCCCAGTGTGGCAATAATGATACCGGACAAGAGCAATCCTTTTGCATTAATAGTGCCTCCCATGGCAAAAGAAAGATTGTATACATCTTCTGAACCAAAACCGTTAATATTTAACAACTCTATTGAAAAGACAGAAAGCCCTAAGGCAATTAATAGCGATATGAAGGTAGAGACTAAGGCAATTGTAGTCTGCCTGGAAATTCCGTGTGCCAGATAGGTGGTGACCAGAATAATTAAAAATGAAAACCCTATGGTTACCAGAAGCGGATCAAAACCTTTCAGGATAAGCGGAACTATGCCGTAAAGAATAATTCCCAATGACACCAGAAGCCCCAAAAGAGAACCTATTCCTTTTCTGCCCACTATGAGTATGGCTATGATAGCAAATACTAATAAAAACCAGAGTAAAGAGGGGAGGCGGTAATTATCAATGATTTGGTATGATGTTGCACCTGCCATATGTGATTTGGTCATGACCACCTGGTCTCCCTCATTTAAATCCAGCTTTAATGAATCAGATGGCTGGAAGTCAGCTTTTATAGTATTCCCGTCATCCAGTTTTACATCAAAGATAATCTTTTGAAGTTTTCCCGCTTCATCAAAGTCTTTAGCATCTACCGATACTATGCTGCCTTTGACCTCTTCCTGGACCGGAAGCGGTTTAGTCTGGGCAAATGTTTGGTGGGTGAAGAGGATAAGAAAAGCAAACAAAAGTAATAAAACTTTTTTCAGCATAGAGGTAGTATATCATGAGGGGAAGGGGGTAGGGTTTAGGGTATGTTTTAGCTCCCACTAGCGTTTGAACAATATTCTTCGAACATGCGGAGCAGGTGAGAAGTCTTAAGGCATGGCGGTTGGACAACAAAATATTAACCTTGCTTGACAAACGCAACTTAGTTGCATTAAAATAGTGGTATGAATGTTACCGATATCATGGTGAGCGCTTTGCGTACACAGGGACATAAAATCACAAAAAACCGTACTGCAATACTGGAATTCCTTTCTTTGCAGGACAAGCCTATTTCCGTTGAGGAAATCCTTGACTATATAAATTCCGATCATCAGAAAGCAGACAAGTTGAACCTTACGAATACTCGCAAGCTCGTTTCTTCAGGTTCAGACAAGCTGAACCTTACGAATAAAACGACAATTTACCGGGAACTTGAATTTTTACTGGAACAAAATTTTATCAAAGAGATTGAGTTTGGGGATGGGAAAAAACGGTATGAAATTACGATAAACCGGCCGCATCACCACCACATAGTTTGTGTTTCCTGCAAAAGAGTAGAGGATATTCCGTTAGGAGAAGAACTGGAGCTGCAAGAGAAGAAGATAGAAGAAAAAACCAGCTTTAAATTAACGGCACATATGCTTGAGTTTTTTGGCGTGTGCGGGAACTGCCGGTAATATGTTGTCAACCATATTTTTGTTTACCTTTTTATCATCCATAGCCTCTTTATTTTTAGTGGCATTGCTGTTAACCAGGGAAGCATGGATCAGGAAAGTTTCTTTCTACTTAGTCTCTTTTGGGGCCGGAGCGCTTTTGGCAACCGGTTTTACTGATACGCTTCCCGAGGCAGTGAAACTTTCTGAGCAATCATTTTTGTTAACCACGCTTTTTATTTCTTTGTTTTTCCTCATAGAGCGGGTATTTATGCATTTTCACCACCATGAAGATGAGTCCAAGAAGCAGCTGAGGCTGCCCATATCTTTCCTTATGTTTGGTGATGGTTTGCATAATTTTATTGACGGTATTTCTATAGCAACTACATTTTTAGTTTCATTCCCTTTGGGCCTAATTACTTCTATTGCGGTTTTTATCCATGAAATTCCTCATGAGCTGGGGGATTTTGGCATATTGCTCCATTCAGGATACTCAAGAAGAAAGGTATTAGGGTTTAATATTCTTACCGGAATTACTGCGTTTGTTGGCGCTATTCTAGGGTTTTACTTTGGCAAGGAAATACATGGTTCACTTCCCATCCTTCTTTCACTGACTTCAGCAAATTTTGTCTATCTGTCTTTAGCTGATTTATTGCCTGAAATCCATGAACAGGTTAAAAAAAATGCGGTAAAGCACGTAGTGCTGTTTTTTGCCGGAGTTCTTCTGATGTTAACTCTTGCACAATTTTTGAAAGCTTAGATACTTGCCAAGTTCTTCTATTGTGTTAAAATAATTTCACACAAATTTCATCCGGGCCGATGGCGCAATGGTAGCGCACTTCCATGGCATGGAAGGGGTTGAGAGTTCAAATCTCTTTCGGTCCACAATATACTCTTCAATATTTTCGAGAAACCCCAATGGAGACATTCAAGAAGTGGTATGAAAAAACCGGCCGGTTTAATAATTTCGCTGTCCCGTTTTTCAGGCAGGACAGTGGCACGCATAGCTGTTGCTTTTGCGTGCACACCCGCTAAGGTGTACCTTAGTCGGGCAGGTAGCCCAAAACTGGTACTATTGTAGCAAACATCCTCAACTAATGTGTAAGAATAGGGTATGCATTTAAAAATCTTACACTGGTTTCCAGTTTTTTTCTGCTAGAATAGTAGTATGGCAGATACTCCCCTTGCCTCAATCTTACGGCCCCAAAAACTGTCTGACTACATAGGCCAGGAACATTTGGTTGGAAAAGGAAGGCCTATCCAAAAAATGCTGGAGAATAGGCATATTTCCTCTATGATTTTGTGGGGCCCTCCCGGTTCCGGTAAAACATCACTGGGTCATATT
Organism: Candidatus Levyibacteriota bacterium; assembly: GCA_050255815.1. Taxonomy (GTDB): domain Bacteria; phylum Patescibacteriota; class Microgenomatia; order Levybacterales; family GWA1-39-11; genus JAGORM01. Next base: position 5,253 of record JBLMVJ010000027.1, read on the forward strand.
ATTGCCAATAATATTGACGCTAATTTTGTGTTCTTTTCTGCGGTAACGTCCGGTGTTGAAGATGTGAGAAAAGTCATTAAGGAGGCAAAGAAAATCAGGACCGGAGAAGACAGGCAAACCGTATTATTTGTTGATGAAATACACCGGTTTAATAAATCCCAGCAAGACGCTTTCTTACCCTTTGTAGAGGATGGGACCATCATATTAATAGGAGCTACTACGGAAAATCCCGGATTTAGGGTGAATGCGCCTCTTATATCACGGGCGCAAGTGTTTGTTTTGAATGCCCTGTCTGATGAAGATTTGGAAAAGGTAGCGTTGCGGGCAACAAGGGAGTTTCCAAAAGTTTCATTTAAAAAGGATGCTATAGAACACATAATCAGAACTTCAAATGGTGATGCCAGGACACTTCTGAATGCCATAGAACTGGCCATATCCATTTCTAAAAAAGTAGACCTGAAAGTTGCTGAAGAAGCTGTGCAGCGCAAGGCAATTTTTTATGATAAGAAAGGGGATTTCCATTATGACACCATCTCTGCATTTATAAAATCTATGCGCGGGTCAGATCCCGATGCCGCGCTGCATTATTTAGCGAGGATGATTAAGTCCGGTGAAGATCCGCTGTTTATTGCCAGACGCATGCTAATTTTTGCCTCAGAAGACGTAGGGAATGCCCAACCCACGGCATTAGTAGTGGCAACGTCTTGTATGCAGGCTGTACACCTTATAGGAATGCCGGAGGCAACACTAATTTTAGCGCAAACCGTAACTTATCTGGCAACTGCGAAAAAGTCTATTGCTTCTACTATAGGTATCTCTGAAGCGTTATCTGATATAGATATAGAACGGCTTGATCCCATCCCGCTGCATCTCAGAAACCCGGCTAATAAAGTGATGAAAAAATTAGGGTACGGGAAAGGCCATGACAGGTACCCATGGCTAACCGAGAAAGAAACCGGAGAAAAGACAAGCCAGGAATACTTGCCGAAAAATCTACGGGGGAAGAAATACTATCGTAAAGACTGGTAAAACTTTATGTTACTACCTTAAGTTTTTCCAGGCTTTACGACATGAGCTAAGCGAATACCGCCGAGACTGGTAACAGTAGAGGAGGCGTGAGCGAAGCGAATATCGTAAAGACTGGTAATAAGCATTATCAGTAACATATTTCTTCTCAGTTCGTTTTAATGATTATTCCTTTAAAAGGAGTATACCGTTAACTCTTGTCGCGTCCTTTCAGGACTTGGCAGAGGCTCCCGGTATTATTCTTTTAAAATTGTTTAGAAAATTGACATATCTTTTAAAAGGACTATAATAGGCGCCATGAACCCAAAAGAAGCAAAAGCACATACCGTAGAAGCAACGGGCCAGCTTACTTTCCTGCACCCAAATGTGTATACAGGGGGCAAAGGCCTTAAGGAAAGTTTTGAGTTGTATGCTCCTTCACAGGAACAGCTACATGTTGCAACAGAGTTTGTAGGAAGGCGTTTTAATGAAATTACGGCAGGAGATAGCAACAGGGTTCTTTTTAATGTGTCATGGGAGAACCTCACTAAGAATTTAGAATTAAAGCAGCACCTTGCAGCTATTACCTGGGCATGTAATGAGCAACATATCCCTGTCAGGGGCGGCAGGATTTCCCAGCACTTAGATACGGATTCAGGAAGACAAACGGTTTATGACAGATACATATTGGCTGTAGTATCACCAAAAGTAGATGTAGGTCCTCAGGGTAAATAAATTCTCCAATAAAATAGGCTGGCAAGCCAACACGTTTTTTAAAATTTGTATTGTGCCTGAGGTGGGACTCGAACCTTCATGAAAGCTCACACGCTCTTTAGACCGTTAGGTCGCCTCCTAGGCGTGCGTGTATCTTTTGCAAAGCAAAAGCAAGAGGATTAAACAGTGCCTGAGGTGGGACTCGAACCCACATGAGCAAGCTCACACGCTCTTAAGGCGTGCGTGTATACCATTCCACCACTCAGGCTCGCTTCGCGGTAAACCGCTTCGCGTAACCGTAATTATACAAAATATGCAGGGTAGTGCTCAATACCGGATACCCTATGCCAAATAAATCTAACCTTGCTTTGAGTCAATTCCTTCCGCTGAAAGCGTATAGTCCAGGATTTTTATCATCTCATCCCTCCTGTCAGGGCTGTTTAATAAAACTGCAATAATTTTATGGCCGTTTCTTTCCAGATAAGTGATCAGGCAAAGCCCTGCCTCATCCGTATAGCCTGTTTTTACCCCTTTCACTCCCGGATATGAAGTCAAAAGATTTGTTTCATTATATAAATCAAAGGCTTTGTGGGTAGAGGTATAAGGTATGGAATAATTATAGGTAGCTACAATATTTCTTATAGTATCTTTCTCCAGTGCATAACGGGTCAGAACCAGCAAATCATGGGCGGTACTGTACTGCTTTCCATCTCCTTCCAGACCGCTAGGGTTAGTAAAGTGTGTTGAAGAAAGCCCCAGGCTTTCAGCTTTTTTATTCATAAGATGGACAAAGTCATCACGGCCAAATTGGCTGGAATCAGCTATGGCTTCCGCTGCGTCATTCCCGGACTGTAAAAACAAGCCGTATAATAAATCACGCAGGCTTACCTTTTCCCCTTCAGAAAGGCCCATAGAATCTTCCCCTATACTTGCTGCCCGTTCACTTACCGTAATTTGGTCTGTTTCTTTCTGGGTTTCCAGCGCTACAATCGCCGTCATAATCTTGGTGAGGGAGGCAATTGGTAATTTATCATCTATGTCTTTAGCAAGCACCATAGTATTTGTAGTTAAGTCATAAGAAAGGGCTGACTTGGCAAAAAGTTCAGGTTTTTCTGCTGGTACTTTCTGCCCTGCTTTAATAGAGGGCATCCAGAACTGGACTTTAGACTGGGCGGGATAGAGATATTTTAATAAGCCTGCAGGGAGGGGGGATTTGAGGGTATTATCAGATGGTACCAAGTTTGTATAAGCAAGAAAGCCTGCTATTAAGAAAAAGCAAAAGATTCCAGCAATAAATAACCCGGAGATATGGCGCATAACAGAAGAGTTAAGTATAGACCCTCTAGAGGACTTTGTTCAAGACCTCAAAAACTGTTTCTTTGTCTGACCATGCCTCTTCCTTCCCATTATAGTTAATGGATTTTTCATGCCCTTTGCCTGTTAAGAGTATACTGTCACCTTTTTTTGCAAGTCCCAGTGCAAAACGGATGGCTTCTTTCCGGTTATGGTATTCATAGAGTGCAGGTTTTTTTACAAAACCTGATTTAATTTCACTGTTGATTTTATCCATGTCTTCTCCTCTGGGGTCCTCAGCAGTAAGAATTACCGTATCCGCGTACGTGCTGGAAGCTCTTCCCATTTCAGGCCGCTTACTCATATCCCGCTTTCCCGCTGCCCCAAATACGTGGATAAGGCGTCCTTTTGTCTGTTTTTTTATAACCGGTAGTACTTGTTCAAAAGCATTTGGCGTATGCGCAAAATCTATGATTACTTTAAAGGCGTCATCATGTATAATTTCTTGTCTTCCTTCAGGCGCGGTAAAAGAAGAAACGGTTTGTTTTATTACCTCTTCAGAAACGCCCAACTCTTTTGCGGCGGTTGCAGCAGCAAGCGCATTTTGCTTATTAAACGCTCCAATAATTTTCATTTCTTTTGGCAGCAGCTCATCTTTTTTTAGCGAATAGCTTAAATGGGGTTTATTTTTAAGCATAGTGGTCAGTAGCGGATATGAAGCATCATCTTTATTCAGGATTGCAATTTTTGCCACACGGAGCAGCTTTGACTTTGCTTTTACATACCGCTCATAGGTTTTGTGGTAATCCAGGTGTTCATGAGTAACGTTGGTGATAACTCCTATCTGAAATGGAATTCCCCAGGCTCTGTTCTGGTCAAGTCCGTGCGAGGTAATTTCCAAGACCAAATGGGTGCAGCCGGATTGTTTTGCTTTTTTTATATATTTTTGTAAAGTCCGGGCGGATGGCGTAGTGGTGTGGAGGCCTGTTTCATAAAAATCGTCATGGATATAAGCGCCTATGGTGGTTACCAGGGCTGTTTTGTATCCTGCCTCTTTTAAAATGTTAAAAAGAATACTGGAGGTTGTTGTTTTTCCGTCCGTTCCCGTTACACCTATCACGGTGAGTTCTTTTGAAGGAAAATTGTAAAGAACGTTTGCTGAGGCTGCTTGAAGAAGGTGATAGTAGTTTTTAAAACGCCGGACCATACAGGTATTGTAGCAGATTAGCCTTTATTTGGGTTATTTTCTGGGGTAGTTGCATTTGTTTGTATTTTTATATCTGCCTGTACCTGTACTTTAGGGTCATAGTTAGTAAACACCATGTTACAAACTTCACCGTTACAGACACCGCAGGCATATTTATAGCTGCCTTCCAGCGCCGCTTTGTGTACCGGTGAATGAAGCCACCAATTGAGAGCTTCTGCTTCAGTATGCTGCCAGATAAGATTTTCCGTTGCCCAATATGGGAGATTTTTAGCATAAAATCCTGCATGTAGCGCGTGGGTTACAAAAATTTCCTGCACCATCTCTTGTTTTCTGGAATCTGCTACGGAACAAACATTTACTTCATGTTCAAATGGGGTGAGTCCCATTTCTTTCCGGTGGTCATTTACCATGCTAAATAGTAAATCCGCTGAGAGGGTTGCAGTTTCCTGTTTTACTATTTCAGCTGTTGCATAGAACTGTGGTTTTACCGGTACGTCTACTTTAGGGGCATCTTTCTTTTCTATAGGCGTAATTTCAGGCATTAACTCAGTTGATGGGAGAAATTCTGAGGAACTTTTCTTCTTTTTTCCACACTCTCCTTTGCCTAGCAAAAGGAGGTGTGCCATAGGGCACTTAGAATCTGCCAGGGATTCCTGGGCGTGTGCTTTTGTTGTCAGAATAGTGCTTGCGAGAGAGAAAACGAGAAACGTAAGCAGGGCAGTGAGACTGTGCTTCCAAAATCTCACGAAGGTTGCATTCTACTAAATACACGAAAAAAATGCAAATATTGAGGGGGGGGAGTAAGAAATTTATTGGAGAAGCTATTTAGAGTTTGATTCCTGTCCGGTGGTTTTTTCTGGCTGCTTCCAACTTCTTTTCTTTTTCCAGTTTCATATCAGCTGTTTTCTGCCGGGCCTGGTTCATTTTTTCTTCCACAATTTTTTGGCACTCTTTATCAGGGCAAACTGTTTCAGTATGGGTAATAAAAGATACACCAAAATGGTTTTCTATCTTCTCTTTCCAGGTTTTTCCGTCAACCCGTTGTTTTCCGCAGCGCACGCACGGGTTTGGATAGCTAGATGGTATACTCATATTGGTTAAAACGCCTAGACTAGGAGGATAGCAGGTAGAGAAGGTGTTTCAGGTACTTATTATAGCACTTTTTCACCGGTTTTGGTAGAGTAAAAAAATGATAAACCCCGGAGAGCTTTTATTTGTAGTTGATGAAGAAAATAAGCCTATTGGGCGGTTGCCCCGGCATATAGTACATGAAAAAGGTCTTTTTCACAGGACTACGGGCATTTGGGTTTTAAATAGCAATAAAGAGATATTGTGCCAGAGAAGGTCTTTGAAAAAAGATATAGAACCGGGAAAAATGGAAGCATTTTTTGGGGGCCATGTGGATGCGGGACAATCATATGAAGATAATGCGGTGAGGGAAGTTGCAGAAGAGTTAGGGATACAAGTTCCTAAAAAAGACCTGAAATTTATAGGTGTATTTAAATCTGACAAACCAACACATAGGGAATTTCAGGGTGAATTTGCCCTAAAATTGACCAAAATAGAGGTTTTTACACCTGAAGCGGATGAAATTACGTCTCTTGAATGGCATAGCCTGGAAGAGCTGAAAAAAATATTGATGGAAGAGAATAATCCGGATTGGGTACATAAGTACTGGGATACGGAAATCTTTACCTTTCTGGAAGCCTTGTAAAGACAACGGAATTAATGCTTCTGAACGTATTGCTCAAAATTACCGGTATAGATGGCTATCCCATGCCGGTCAATAGCATAGCCCTCAAAACCGTCAAGCTCTTCAATAAACATGATGCCCTCTTTTTGCATGGCAAAAGCTGCTGTAGCAAACCTGTCCGCTTCATAAACATTTGGCCCTATGACTGTGATACTCACAATCTCTTCCAGTTTTTTTCCCGGTTGAAGCGGGTTATAGATATGTTGGCCCCTCATGGAAGTACCTGAAGTAGCTATTCCTTTGTCCTCAAGTTCCAGGACTTTTATGACCTCTTCTTCTTTGAACGGGTTCCTGATGCCAACAATCCACGGCTTTTCGTATTTTTTGCCGGCTACCTGGATATCCCCGCCAGCGTCTACGTAAAAATTATTAAAACCTTTTTTTTCTAATAATTTTGCTGCTTGCCAGATTGCCCAACCTTTCACTATGCCTGAGGGGTCTAGTATTCCATCTTTTTCAATATTAAAATAGCCGTTTGTGTCCTTTTTTGTTTCCTCACAGAGCCTGAGGATTGTTTTCATGTCAGCGCTGTATTCTTTTTCTTTTAGTTCCCCCCTGTTTATCCGGGAAATTTCGCTGGAATCTTTATAGGTACTGAAAGCATTGTCTATATAGGTAAAATACTCAAAAATATCTTCCAGGTCTTCTTCCGTTGCCTCAGATCCCGCAATTTCTACCGTTACATGCATTCCCATGATGCTGCGCGTTTCTTTCATAAATTAAATCACAGTCTATTTTATCTCACTCTGCAGAAAAACAGAAGGGTAGGCCTTTTACCGTAAGACAAAGTTGGTATACTTATATGTGAGGGGAGGTGAAAATCATGAGAAATAATGTGGTCTTATGGGTTCTTCAGGTTTTGCTGGCTTTCTGGAATATCTTTGGTGGAGTTTACCTGCTCATGAATTACAAGTTGGTCGCAGCGCCCTGGACCCATTCCCTGCCTAAAATAATGTGGCCGGTACTGGGTACTGTTCAGATATTGCTTGCCGTAGGTTTAGTCCTACCGGGATTAAAATTCAGAAGGGTTAATGTTATTTCATCCATCGGAATTGCAGCTCTATATCTGTTTGCTATTTTGTTGTATACACCATACTCAGGTTTTCCGGGTATGCTCTGGGGTCTTATTCCTGCCGTTATTGCAGGATGGATAGTATATGGCCGCCGGCAGAAATCATCTTAAAAGAGGCTTATTTATTCTAGATCCGGTTAATGCGGTGATGGATAATTTCTATTAATAGGGCTTCCGGAAAGGGTTTATCAAAGGGCACCTGAATTGCGCCTTTGGAAAAAGTAAAACCCAGCTCTGTTAATTTATCCTTAAAAACTTCTATTTCCTCACCGCCATAAGGATAAATGCCAATATGGCTGGTGTGGACATTAAAGCCTAAAAAAGATTTTCCTTTGGTCTGAAGCGTTGGCATACCGTAAGATATTACTTCTTTTGCATCTGGAACAACTTGCCTGGCAATTCCCCTAATCCGCTCCAGCTCTTTTCTTTGAGGAGTGCTTATTTTCTCTAAATAAGTGTCAATTACCGATTTCATCAAATCTAGTTCCTAATTATATCAATTTATTGAAGCAGGAGGTAGGTTTCGGGTATAATTGGAAGTCAGCTCCTTCCAACTATTGCCGGATCGTCTAACGGTAGGACAACAGACTTTGGATCTGTTTACCATGGTTCGAATCCATGTCCGGCAGCAAAATTGATATTATAGTTTAGTTTACTGTCCTGCGGTTCTCGCCCTTCGGGCTGCGATCCTAAGGACAACAGACTTTGGATCTGTTTACCATGGTTCGAATCCATGTCCGGCAGCACTGGCAGTTAGGTGATTGACTTTAGTTTGGTTTGTATATACTATTAAATAGTTGTACAACTAAACAAGTATGATAGCTCAGTCAGAAATTAAAAGGCTCAAGCAAGATATTTTAAAGAATAGTTTGTTTAAACCCCGTGCCTCACTTGCTAAGTGCTTTGCTGACCCAACCTGTCTTAGGATACTGTACATATTGAACAACACCCCGTATGCTTGTCCCTCTGATTTTTCGCAGATACTGGACTTATCTCTTCCAACTGTTTCTCACCAATTGGCAAAGCTAAGACAGATGAATATTGTTACATCTTTTCGTGATGGGCAGATAATTTGCTATTCCATTGGTGAGGGAGAAGAAGCCCTACTGGTCAAGAAATCGGTCCAGACGTTATTGGCATGATGATATGAGAAAAGCCAATGTGGAAACTACAAAAAAAACTAAACTTCTTTATGTGGCAGTGGGAATCACTTCATCTGTTAGCCTTATAGCAGTTTATTACGGGATTTTGCGTATAAACTCAAGCCTGGGACTTCTGTATGCCCATAACTCATTCACGTATTTTATTCTCTATGTTGTTCTTACTATTGGCACTTCAGTGCTTTTTGGGGTAAGTACAGCCCAGTTTGTCTTTCAATGGAGACGTTATGGCTTAAGGCGTATCTTTCATCATGGAAGTGGCGGCATAGGTGCTTTAGTGGGACTTATTGCCTCATCTTGCCCGGTTTGCGGGTCGGCATTCCTTTCTGCTGCCGGAATTGCAGGAGGCTTGTCCAGTCTTCCGTTTCAAGGATTAGAGGTGAAAACATTGTCATTTCTTCTTGTTGCCGGCTCTGTTCTGTATTCCTCTTGGTGGCTACGCCGTAAAGGATGTACTGATACTAGTTGTCCTCCGGAGTTGGATGATTCAATAAGAAAGCCTTCGTATATAGTATTTATGCCATTCCTAGTCATTATTCTGTTTTTTTCGGCATTAGGATGGAATCTATACCAAACAGACATCATTAGGTCACCAAGTGCATTGCAGTCAAGTTATGTTTGCTCCTCACATTAGTAGTAACTCTTGTATAATACCAGTATGGCTTATGTAGTTGATTTTGAAAAAGTATCTACGGTTGGCTTAGAGTCTTCACCGGTAGCAAAAGCGCTTGCAGGTTTACGCGCTAATGAAGCGCGCTATTTTAGGAATAAATACCAGCATGTATTTACCGTGGTTCCGGCATCAGAAAGCCGTGAGGCCATAGAGTGGGTTAACAAAATCCTGAAAGAAGAACGGGGGATTGAATTTGCCGCAAAGCCTTTAGAAACATCCGTGGCACATGTTGAGAATATTAAGTGGGTCCACGTTTTTTATGAAGACGGCCTGGGGTTGAATGTGCTTTATACTATTGATGACCCAAAAAAGCGGGCCGTTGGTTTTAAGCTTTCAGAGGGAATGGAGATACCAAAGGAGCTGGAGACATTTAAATTTGCCAGGCAGAAGTCCAAGCTGGCGGGAGTAATACGCGGTTCATATTTTGTTATCAAGGGAACATATTAAGCCTGAACATGATAAAACAAAGTGTCCATCTGAATGCAACGCCGGAAGATGTGTATGAGGCACTTATGGATGAGAAAAAGCATGCAGAATTTACGGGGGCATCAGCACAAATAGAAAATAGGGTAGGTGGAAAATTTTCAGTGTGGGACGGGTATGCCACCGGAGAAACTACTGAGTTGATTCCCGGAAAGAAAATTGTTCAATCATGGCGGGCAAGTGACTGGCCTGAGGATGCCGATTCCACGGTAACTTTTGAGCTGAAACCGGACGGAGACGGAACTACCCTTATTTTTACCCATAGCCATGTTCCTCCTGAATTTAAGAAAGAAGTCAGTGATGGCTGGAAAGATTTCTACTGGGAACCCCTAAAAAAATATCTCGCTAAAAATCAATAGCGTTAGAATCTCTCATATTGTTCGATATCCTTGGGTGAGAACTATTTTCCTATCAACTGTATAATTGAATCCAATATGATAAAAGTAATTCTCTTTGATGCAGACAAAGTGCTTATAAATAACCAAAGGTATTTTGTTGAGTTTTTGGAAGAAGATTATCATATCAACCAAGACAAAACTCGAAGTTTCTTTCAAGGAGAATACCTGGAATGCGTAGTAGGAAAGAAAAACCTCAGGGAGATTCTCCCAAAATATCTACAAGAGTGGGGTTGGAAAAAATCATTGGAAGACTTCTTGGATTATTGGCATAAAAAAGAACATCTGATAAATGACCCTTTAGTTTCTTATATCCAAGTTTTGAGAAGGAGTGGTATTTATTGCTGTGTTGCAACTAACCAAGCAACTGATAGGTTTCTCTATATCCAAAATGAAATGGGTTTTAATGATAAATTTGACAAGCTATATTCATCAGCATACTTAGGAGTAAAAAAACCAGATATTACGTTCTTCAAAAAGGTGCTTGAAGACTTACGAATTTCTGATAAAAATACCGTCCTTTTTTGGGATGATTCTCCGGTAAATATAGAGGCTGCTAAAGTTTTTGGTATCTATGCAGAGCTCTATACTACTTTTGAAGATTTTAAAGAACGGATGAGTACATATGTTACAGCTTAAAAATTTCCCAAATATTGTATAGCATACAAGCATACGTTGGCTAAAAAATCGACTTTGGACCAAGAGGTTAAATTGCATAAAAATTGAATTAAATTCTTACAGATTTCATAGTTGAGTTCTTACAGAACAGGTTGCTAGAATTTTTATATGAGAAAGATAATTTTACTGGAGTTTCTTAGCCTGGATGGAGTCATGCAAGCGCCGGGAGGCCCTGAGGAAGACACCAGCGGCGGTTTTGCCTATGGCGGGTGGACATTTCCCTACTTTGATGATTATGCAGGGAAAATAATGGAAGAGCAGATGAAAGGGGAATATGACCTTCTTCTGGGACGTAAAACATATGATATCTTTGCGGCATATTGGCCGCAACACTTAGAAGGCTGGCCCCAGGTAAACAAAATTACCAAATATGTTGCTACAAAAACGTTAGAAAACCCACCATGGGAAAATACCGTGATTCTGAAAGATGTTGAAGGGTTAAAAAAGGTAAAAGAACAAGGTGATAGGGATTTGCAGGTCTACGGAAGCGGTGATTTTGTCCAAACATTGCTAAAAAATGACCTGGTAGATGAGTTGTGGTTGAAAATCTTCCCGGTTACACTAGGGAAAGGAAAAAAGTTATTTGCGGAAGGCACTATACCGGCTGCATTTACGCTCATAGACTCAAAAGTTTCTCCAAAAGGAATTATTATAGCCTCATATAAACGAGGAGGAGAGGTTAAAACAGGAGAGTTTTAGTCTTTAAGTTGAATTAACCCCGTTTCTGCTGTATAGTTTCCTCTGTGAAAATTGAACAAGGAATTTCTTGTAACTCCTGTGTAGGCGCCTGTTGCAGAAAAGGAATGCTGATTGAACTGAGCCAAGCAGAAGAGATATTTTTGAGACAGGGAGGTACCCGTTTGGCCGGTCTATATAAAGCAGGGGAAAGAGCGGACTGGGCGGCTAAAAATGCCGGAGAAACATCCCCAAATATACGCACACAGTCCCTTATAAATAATCTTTCTCACTTAGCTCCCGGAAACGGCCTGTACTTGCTATTAACGGATTGTGGCTATTTAGATAAAAACACCGCAAAGTGTACAGAATATAGGAATCGAACTGCCCCATGTAGGGCCTTCCAGTCCGGATCTGCCGAGTGTATTAAGACAAGAAGTTACAGGAGTGTTACCTCATGAGCTTTGAAGTTGGGCATAGATGACCGTGCGCTGGTTATACGTTTGGAGCGTGTTATCCCAAGAGCCATGGCAGGTAATAATATTTAACCGGAATTTATCAGACGCGTGGAAAATGTTTTCTAACGGCATGGAGTCCAGGGGGTAAACCAGATTCTTGGAAACGGTGTAAACCAATTTTTTTCCTGATGAATCAGTAATTAGTATCTGGTCACCATTCTGCAGTTCATTTAGGCGGTAAAATACTGCTGGCCCTCCATGAAAGTCATCAAAATGCCCATCCAGAACTACGCTTCCCAGTTCTCCGGGTTTTGACCCCAGGCTATACCAGCCCACATCTACAAAATTATTTGGTACATCCATGCGATTTTCATTATCCAAGCCTACGGGAACCACATTAGCAGAAAGGTTAATCTTTGGGATAAAGAGAGTAGTAGGTGGATAAAATACAGCTTTCCTGGGCTCCATGGTGGTCTTAAAAGGCAGCGCTTTAGATTTGAAACCCGGATCAGTATGGATGGGAAAAACTATGGCCAGTCCCAGGAAAAATAGAAAAGCAAAAAAAGAGTACAACTTCATGCGTAGGAGTATCGATTATAGCTTCAATTACGCACTCATTACAACCCTCTTACGCTCTTCTTACAAGAAGCGTAAAGTATCTTGATTTTTAATGGACATAAGAGAATACTGAAAAAGGGAGAGGTGATTAACCTGAAAGCACATACATATTTTAAAGTAACAAAAATTATTTTCTTCCTGGTAGGCCTTATGCATCTTTTCCGTTTGGTATTTAATTGGTCTATGGTGGTAGGCGGTTGGGAAGTGCCCTGGTATCTCAGCTTAGTAGGAGTAGCTCTTCCCTGGTACTTAGCCTACAGCGGATTTAAGTTGATAAAAAAATAATAGCTTTTTATACAAAGGAAACAAGACATACTATAAATAATACTGCTAATTCAAGAAAATTTGTGATAGATGCCTAATCTCTGGTATAATCCCCGGATGGCAGAAGAGAAGGCTATTTTTATCATTCCGGGGTATAGGCAACGTCCCACCCAAAAAGCGTACCGACAGCTCGCCCAAATTTTAAAGGCCGAGGGGTATCATCCTATTTTAGTTTCTATTCCTTGGGCAAATACTACTATTTCCCAAAATGCAGAATTTTTTTTGAAAAAATTATCCAGGTCAAAAGCTACGGAGAAATATATCCTTGGATTCTCCTATGGAGCTATGATAGCTCTTGTTGCAAGCACCCGGGTAAAAACTGACGGTTTAATCCTATGCTCTTTGTCCCCGTATTTTTCAGAGGACTTGACTACAAAAAAGACACCAAAAACAAAGCTTATGCAAAAACGTTATGAAGACTTTACTAAAATGCAGTGCTCAGAACTGTCTTCAAAAGTAAAAACTAATAAAGTTTTGTTGCTGTATGGCCAGGAAGAAGCTGCTGTGCTAGTAAATAGAGTAAAGACAGCGTTTGGACAAGTAAAAACCAAGAAGAAATACTTGATCAAGGTGGCAGGAGCAGAACACGAAATTGGTAACAAGAATTATCTAAGCACCATTCACTTTGCTAGCAAAACCATCCTGTAAGATCCTTACTTGACTTCTTTTTCAAACATCTTTACAACTAATAATAGTGAAGAATTACGGTGAAATAAACAGAAAGTGGTGGAATAATATCACTCCTGTCCACGCTTCCTCTAAATTCTACGGTCTTCCATCTTTCCTCAAAGGAAAAACAAGTCTGCAACGTACAGAAATAGAAGAGGTAGGCAGTGTGAAAGGAAAAACCATGTTGCATTTACTTTGCCACTTTGGCATGGATTCACTTTCCTGGGCCAGACGCGGCGCAAAAGTTACCGGTGTTGATATTTCAGATGAATCAATAAGACAAGCAAGAAAACTAGCCAAAGAAACAAAACTAGACGCAAAATTCATACGCTCAGATATTTTTGATTTGCCGGAGGTATTAGGAGAAAAATTTGATATTATCTTTTGTTCTTATGGGGTCTTATTATGGCTTCCCAGCATGAAAAAGTTCTCAAAACTTATTAACCAATACCTCAAGCCCGGAGGATTTTTTTATATTGTGGAAGTTCACCCGTTTACAAATATCCTTAGCTACGATTTTAAGCTGTTTTATAAATATTTTAAACGGGGACCCTATATAGAGGAAGATGACGGGTCGTATGTTGACTGGAGTAAAGATATGAAAGGGGTAACATATGAATGGAGCCATACCATAAGCGACCTCATCAATTCATTAATTGAACAGAATTTAAAATTAGAGTTTGTGCATGAATTTCCTTTCACTATGTATGACCAGTTTCCGGGTTTTATGGAAAAGAATAAAAAAGGCCTGTATGTATTAAAAAACAAGAAGGTGGAAATTCCCCTGCTGTTTTCCCTAAAAGCTTCTAAAATTTCTGATACCTAAAACTTCTTAATACTTTCTCACATTTCTCACATCCTATTTTAGCCTCAAATTTTTAGAATGCTTCTTATGGCTGGAGCACTTTCTTTACCTTCATATGGACCGCGTACCCTATCAGGAGAATCAAGTGGAGGGCCTAGGCTTTCCCACATTATTCTTATAGTTTTCTCCGTGGTATATATATTTTTTCTGGCACCGTATGTCCAAGCAGGTGCATATACCGTTTTCCAGGGGATACTTTCCATAGTTCAACCTGCATCTACAACCCATCCTATCGCAGTTGAAATCCCTGCCCCTAACTCTACGCCTTCTTCATCAAATATTTCACGGAACTGGTCAGGTTATGTTTCCCAAAACGGATCATATACCGGCGTTTCCGCTACATGGACAGTGCCAAATCCTACAACTTCCAGCGGAAATTACGGGACAAACGCAGAATGGGTAGGGATTGGTGGTTCAGGCAACGCAGACCTAATACAAGCCGGAACCCAGGCTGCTGTAGACCGAATGGGGAATGCTTCTTATGAGGCATTTTACGAAACGCTTCCTGACCCATCTACTCCTTTTAAAATTGATGTTGCACCCGGAGACTCAATAACCGCCACTGTTACAAAAGGGTCCGGTAGTACCTTCAACATTTCTATTAAAAATAACACAAACAACCAAAGTGTAAGTTTGCAGATTCCCTATAATTCTTCTCTATCCTCAGCCGATTGGATTGAAGAAGCACCCAGCGGCGGAAAGAAGATTTTGCCATTATCCGATTTTGGCACGGTAGCTTTTACCAATGCGTGGGCAATTAAAGACGGCAAAAAGGTGAATATCCAGCAATCAGGATCCCAGCCGGTTACCATGCAGAACTTTATGGGCACATTGGCTACCGCGTCATCATTATCAGAAGATGGAAGCAGCTTCCAGGTGAAATACGCAGAAAATGCAACAAAGAACCAGGTTCTTCAGGAGGCTTTCCTGGCACGTTTCCGCCACACCAATAAGCCTTAATATTTATTTACATTGAAACGTCTTTGCCAATGGCTTCAGAGAGGTGTTTGTAACCCTCTTTTTTGAGAAGTTTTTCTAACCCTGCGTTAATCTGTGAGATAAGTTGAGGACCTTCAAATATCATACCGGTAATCAGTTGCACCAGGGATGCGCCTTTTTTAATTTTTAGGTAGGCATCTTTAGCACTAAAAACGCCTCCGGTACCTATAATGACAAATCTGTCTTTATATTGTTTATAAGCCAACTCAATAAGTTCATTTGAGCGTTGGAATGTGGGTTTACCGCTAAAATTGCCTGTTTTCCATTTCCGCAGCTCTTCTTTTTTCAGGCCTTGGCCTGACTTATTTTGAAGATTGCCAAAAATTATTCCCGCCGGACAGTGTTTGTCTATCACTTTTAACATATCCAGTGTTTCTTTATCAGTTTGAGTGATAGGCATTTTTACAAAGATAGGTTTTTTGATTTTTAATTTATCAACTGCCTCAAGTACATCATCAAGCTTTTTTGGGTTATAAAAGTCTACGGTCCCATAGAGGTTAGGGCAACTGATATTCAATTCATAATACGCAGTTTTTAATTTGCTATTTTCTAGTGTCCTAAAAGCTGCTATTACATCTTTCACGCTTTCTTCCTGATCCAGTTCTGTGGTATTAGTCCTGCCAACGCTGATACCTATAGGAATTCTGAAAGTAAGGCTATGAAGTTTTTTTGCTATGGTGGCAGCACCAGGATTCTTAAAGCCCTTATTTACCATGAGGGATTTGGATTTAGGAAGACGTCCAAGCCTGGGCTTATGGTTCCCTTCATACGGGCGGTTAGTAATAGTACCTACAGACTGGAAGCCAAAACCAACGCAAGGACTTATTTGGGTAAGACGTGCTTCATAGTCAAATCCTGCGGAAAGGCCTATGGGGGATTTAAATTTCATGCCCAGTATTTCCTGTTCCAGACTTTTTCTTCTCCGGACCAGTGCCAGGCTTACCGCTTTTCTCAAGCTCCGGTGCTTTCCAATCCACTCCCCCAGGGAAACTATATGGACGTGGACAGTCTCCGGGTCCATAGAAAATGCAACCGGCTTAAAGAAGTATTTATATGTTGTAGAGGACAAAAAAGTTGCCGTTTTGTTGTACATAATAAAAAGTATTGTACCATAGGGTAAATCTAAGAAAAGAAGGAATTTGGTTATTGGTGATTAAAACTCGGAGTGGACATTTCTGGGATGAGAACAGCGTTAGGGAGGTGCTCAAGAAGTTTTCCTGGAACCAATAACTTAGAGGTCCTGAGTCCTCCGCCTATTATCATCCAGTTGAGTTTTGTTAAGGACTCATCTATTAAAAGTGGCCATTCAGAAGGCAAACCAATGATAGTGATACTGCCAAACTCCATGCCGGTTTTTCCTACTGCATCCTCCCGGGAAGAGAAAGAAACTGATTTTGCCTCAAGGAATTTTCTTATCACGCTGTTTATGTTTGCCTTTGAGTTCACCGGAACTAAACACGCTGCAAATTGAGATTTTCCGCCTTTTGCTTCAAGAATTATGCAATTAGCACCTTTTTCCGGCACTACGTTATAGTGTTCACAAAAGGCCTGGCTGTCACTATATTGCGGGTCTATCTGTGCTGATAAGATTTCTTGTGAATATTCACTTAGCTTTTTAATTCCTTCAAAAACAGGTTTTGCAATAATATCCGGCTGTCTTAAAGCAGGCTGAAAATCCAATTCCCCAAATTTCATTTTTTTAGTATACAATATTTTCATGGTTAAACCAGGTATTTACCAGCATTACAAAAACCACAAATTCTATAAAGTATTGGCGGTTGCAAAACACTCAGAAACACTGGAAGATTTAGTAGTGTATGAAGCGCAGTATGACAATCCCGTAAGTAAGGTGTGGGTTAGACCTCTGAAGATGTTCTTGGAAAGAGTAGAGTATGAAGGCAAGATGGTCCCCAGGTTCAAATATATAGGAAACAATAAAATCAGCCCTTTAGCAAGCTGAACAGCTTAAGTACTGTGTTGTAGTTTCTCATGGTCATCTGCTTATAAATGCCGGTCCCAATCATCTTATTGAACCCGGTTTTAGTAATTCCTGACAAGAGGGTAGACATATATACTGTCTGGTTCCCTAATTTTATGGAGTCAACTCCGGGAGTAATCTTCACTTCTGGAAGAATATCTTCCGGCTTGGCCGGCTTCTTAATAAACGAAATATACTTGCGCATGTCTTTTGAGATTTCCCATTCTTTTGGAACATCAGCCATAATCCTTTCCAGTTCCTCTTTTGACAATACTAATACCTGAGAGAAAACTTTTAGTTTTTCCAGAACACCTTTTTCGAGCATTTCCTCAAGGTCTTCTTTCTGTAGGCCGCTTTCAAATATAACATTCCCGCTATTGATATATGTCCGCACTTCTTCCAGGCCTAAATCTTCACACATCCTTTTCAATTCAGCCATTTTCACTATGCTATTTCCACCTACATTTATACCCCTCAGCAGTGCTACATATTTCACCACACGATTTTATCACAATCCGAGTATAATTAGACCATGGAAGGAAGAGTAATATTTAAGGGAAAAGCAAAAGATGGAAGGGATTATGTAATACGATACCCTAAAGAGGGTGACCAGTCTGCAATGACTGATTACATTAACGAATTGTCTGCAGAAAAAACGTTTGTCAGGTTTCAAGGGGAATCAATAAGTCTGGAGGATGAAGAAAAATATCTACACAACCAGCTTGAAAACATTAAAAAACACAAAACAGTTGAACTTTTTATTGAATGTGAAGGAAAGATATACGGAATTTCGGCAATTGACTTAAAAGATAAAACAGAAAGCCATGAAGGGGTACTTGGAATATCTGTATCTAGGCAATTCAGGGGACAAGGACTTGGAAAACAATTAATGGCACTTATTGTAGAAGAAGCGAAGCACAGTCTACCGGAATTAAAAATTATTTCTCTAGGTGTTTTTGGAGATAATGACCTGGCATATAAGATGTACCAAAGATTTGGATTTAAGGAGTATGGTAGACTGCCGGAAGGTTCAAGGCATAAAAATGCTTACGTAGACCATGTGTATATGTTTCTTAAAATCAGCTTGAATTAGCTTTTCTGAGGTATTCCAAAACTTCCGCATCAGTTACCTGATTAAAATTTCTATACCATTTTCCCACGGCTTGAAAGTACCGTGGTTTTAAAAGGCAAACTACTGAATCAGCCATTTGTTCGAGCGTCAAAGCAATGTCATATGAACACACTGGGGCGGCAAAGAATAATTTTCTTGGCTTAAGTTTTTTTATCGATAAAATTGCCGCACGTGCGGTTACGCCGGTTGCGAGCCCGTCATCCACAATAATTACATCTTTACCTTGAAGAGCCGGTAATGCCCGGTTACCCCGGTACGTCTGAATCCGTCTTTTTACTTCAAGCCGTTCTTTTTCTATTAACTTATCTAACTGATTTGGCTTAATTTGCAGTTCTTGTATTGAAGTATTATCCAGAAACACATCATGCTCAGATACGGCTCCTATCCCATATTCAGGGTTTTCCGGTGACCCAATTTTTCTGGAGATAAATACTTCAAGCGGACAATGTAATACTTTTGCCACTTCGTAGCCAACAGGTAACCCTCCCCTGGGCAGCGCAAGTACTATGGGTTCCTTACATTTTTGCATACATAAAGCCTGTGCCAGCTTCACCCCCGCGTCCTTCCTATCCTCAAAATCCATAATCTTAACGTAATTATATACCCATCATCCGTTTCTTACCTATTTTTTACCTTTTTCCCATTGTTATTTATGTAGCGTCGGTGGATAATAGATTCATGGGAAAAGTTAACCATTTTGAACTACCGGCTGATGACCCAAAAAGGGCCAGGGATTTTTATGAAACAATCTTTGGATGGAAGATGGATGTGATGGAGGATATGGATTATACCCTGGTAACTACGGGTCCTACCGGCCAGAAAGGGCCTGAAGAGCCTGGTTTTATTAATGGCGGGATAGGTAAACGGTCACCTGAATTTGATGCTCCTGATATAGTAATAGATGTAGAAAGTATTGACGAAACTCTTAAAACCATAGAGCAGCATGGAGGAAAAATTATAAGGAAAAAGATGCCGGTAGGAGAAATGGGCTTCACTGCATATTTTGAAGATACTGAAGGAAACAAAGTTGGCCTCTGGGAAACAAATAATGGAATGGCCTAGAAAAAAGAAACTTATGGAAACTGATAGAAATTAATTGTAGTTTTACAATTAGTTTCAAAGAACTTCGCGAAGCATATTTCTATTAATTTCCTCTTTCAGGCAACACATTCTCATTCTTCAGCCCTTTTCTCCTCTTTCTAAATCCGTTAGAATATTCCATATGGATCAATCCACTGAACCTATTCTTCAGGTTACTAATCTCACAAAAAAATTTGGTAACTTTACTGCGGTAGATGATATTTCTTTTTCCGTAAATAAGGGGGAAATCTTTGCGTTTTTAGGCCCAAACGGTGCCGGTAAATCTACCACTATAAAAATGCTCACCACATTGCTTCTTCCGTCTTCTGGAACTATGTTAATAAACGGACATGACCCGGTAAAGGAACAGGATGCAGTAAGACGCTCTTTTGGCATAGTGTTTCAAGACCCCAGCATAGATGAGGAGCTGACTGCTTATGAAAATATGGAATTTCACGGAGTACTTTACAAAATTTCTAAAAACGTGAGACGCAAAAGAATTGAGGAGCTCATGCAGGTAGTTGACCTGTGGGATAGGCGTGACCATCTGGTAAAAACATTTTCAGGCGGCATGAGAAGAAGGCTGGAGATAGCCAGAGGACTTTTACACCATCCTAAGATCTTCTTTTTAGATGAACCAACGGTGGGACTGGATCCCCAGACCAGAAACCAAATGTGGCAGCACGTGGAGGAGCTCAACAAAAAAGAACAAATAACCGTTTTTCTTACTACCCATTACATGGAAGAGGCTGAAAAAGTAGCCCAGCGGATAGCCATTATAGACCATGGGAAAATAATTGCCCAGGGAACCGCAGACTCCCTTAAAAAACAGACAAAAACAGAATCCTTAGAGGATGCTTTCCTGGAATTAACCGGCAGGAGCATTAGGGAAGAAGAAGCAACCGGAAAAGACCATATGAGAATGCGCCGCCAAATGTTTAGAGGAGGTAGACGCTAATGCAGGCAATTTATATCTTATGGCTCAGACAATTGAAGAGGTACATACGGTCCAGGTCCAGAATGGTTGGCTCCCTGGGACAACCGGTTTTATTTTTAGTGGCGTTAGGTTTTGGGTTTGGCCCTATTTACCAAAAAGCAGGAGGAGGCAACTATATTAACTTCCTGGCGCCGGGAGTTATAGCACAAGGCATTCTGTTTACCTCTGTTTTTACCGGGATTGAGCTTATCTGGGACCGCCAATTTGGGTTTTTAAAAGAAACGCTGGTGGCACCGGTTTCCCGTTTTCAGATTATGATAGGCCGGACGCTGGGAGGCGCAACTATAGCTACCATCCAGGGAATTATTGTTTTCCTTTTGACGCTCATCATAGGTTTCAGGCCGCATCTTGCCATGCTCCCTGTGGCTCTTTTGGTCATGTTCTTAACTGCACTTTTATTTACCGCCCTAGGGACTGCTATTGCTTCTATGCTGGAGGATTTTCAAGGCTTCCAGTTGATCATGAACTTTCTTATTATGCCAGTCTTTTTCCTTTCAGGCTCACTGTTTCCCCTTACCATAGCACCAGAATTCTTAAAAATTATCTCACGGCTAGATCCCCTTACTTTTGGAGTAGATGCATTACGGGAAAGCCTGATAAATGCGGGTGAATTTGGCCTCCAGACGGACCTGCTGGTTTTAAGTGTACTCGCTTTTATTCTCCTTGCCTTAGGAAGCTATCTCTTCTCAAAAATTCAAATCTAATGGAAATTAAACAATTGTCCGGGGTAGAAGGGGCAAAACAAGCAACAGGCGCTACCGTTATTATAGATATTGTGAGGGCGGCAACCGTGGAGGCGTATGCTTTTGGACAAGGGGCTGAAAAAATTATTGCCGTTTCGAACGTCCAGGATTCTTTTCTTCTTAAAAAAGAACATCCGGAATATCTCTTAATGGGGGAAGAACACGGTATAAAAGTTCCGGGATTTGATTACGGTAATTCCCCTACAGAAATTGCTAAAGTTGACCTCACCGGAAAAACATTAGTCCATAGGACTACTTCCGGTACACAAGGCTTGAACAACGCTGTGCATGCTGATGAACTCATTTTTGGCAGCTTTGTGACTGGTACAGCAGTATTCAAGTATCTCAAAAGCAAGGATTTTCCCCTTATTTCCATAGTCTCCATGGACGGGGAAGACATTATTTTTGCCTATGCATTAGAAGATTTGTTAAAAACCGGAGAGTTTAATAAAGAAAAAGTCCGGCAGGACCTGTACAACCATCAGGGTGTCCAATGGTTTTTTGATGTACATAAACCTGAATTCCCACCGCAAGATATAGATTTTTGCCTTGATTTTGACCGGTTTGATTTTATGCTACTTGCCAAAAAGAATGGTAGGCGCATTACCATGTTGCCTCAAAACGTATGAAACCAGAAGAAACTTTACCAACATCAACAATAGAAGTATCCAGGCCAACCGACAAGGAATCGGCAATAAGGCTTTTAGATGCCGGACTGAGGAAGGTGAGCACTATGCTTGACGGGGAATTAAAAAGGGATTTTTTCCCTGATCTGCCTTTTTCCACTCTTAGGGATGAATTAAAGGATGGCTTGAGTTTTTTCGTAAAAAGAAAACCAGTTGTTAACGCTGTAGAATTGGACCATCTTCCGGAGGTGAAGCAATTCAGTTCTTCAGATTGCGTAGGAGCTTCTTTTATGGGGGCATTCTCCGGTGTTACCGGAATAGAACCGACACGTGACCTATATGGTGAAGTCCTGCAAACTGCAGTAAAAAGAGGTTTTGCCCAACATGAAGGACCGGGGATTAAAGTAGAGCCATTTATTTTTAACGTATTTTCAACACCGGAATTTAGAAATGCATTAGGGGATATGACCGTTGCATACCGTAAAAAACTGTCCCTTCCGGAAATATCAAAGATTGTAAAAACCGGACACCGTAAAAATTATGCTGTGTACGCATTTCTACCATTTGCTTCATGGGTAAATCCGGGAGGGGGGCATATGGTTACCTTGAAAAATATAGACGAAAGTCAAACAACCGTATATGATCCAAGGTCAGGGGAGAATAGAACGCTTCCAAATGCAGAATTTCAGGAAAGATGGAATCATGACCAAAAAAGTGCTGTCTTGATCTTAAAAAAACAAAAATCTACTTAAATTTTAGGCCGGTGAATTTAAAAGAAGAGACTGCCCGCTGGAAAATTTTAGAGTCTAGCGCTTTTGTATTTCCATTATTAGTGTCCAAATCAAATTCATACACCCAACCCTGGTCAGTATTTTCAACTGCCACCATATTATCTGACAATACTCCTGTTTTGCCGTCTATTATAACT
>JBLMVJ010000028.1:0-31868 GCA_050255815.1 Candidatus Levyibacteriota bacterium
ATGAGGGAACAAGAGCAGGAACTATTTTGGGCAAAACACCGTGAGGCAATGACGCGGAAGGGTCCGGAAGTTACCCTGCATGTTGATTCAAAAAACGCACTAATTCTTGCAGACTTTGCAAGTGATCTTCTACGGCATGAGCATAAAATGAAAAGGACTTTAGATATTGCAGATCCGCAGGACCCTTTTGATGGCCTGGTCTTAAATGTAAACAGATTAACAGTGGGGAATAAGGGTGGGGATTTGCGTCTTACCCGGAAAAGAATTGAAGCAGCAAAAACAAAACTTGGCGCTTTTATTATAGAGAAGGGTTTTTCAGAAGAGGGAGTAGATGGTCAGGCTATGTTAGTTTTAATGACAAAGCTGGAAGCAGCCTTTGAAAAAGGCAGCAAGAAGCCTGGCATAGTCCATGAATTCAATATATCAGACCATCTTCCTAAAGCGCCAAAACCTTCCGGAGTCCAACACAATTTCATAGGAAGAGCAGTGATGCGAGTGAGAAGAAGAGGATAGGGAAAGTTTGACCCTAAAATTTCTTCTTGTTTTTTCTTAGTGAGTAGTATTATTATGGAATAACCATAACTGATATGAGAGAGCAGGAAGACAGCTTTCTTGAGGAATTATTTGCCCAAATTAATGAGGAGTTTAGCGCCCGCAAGGATGCGCCCCAATCCCCACATGATCAGGTTCCTGAGGCCCAGCATGAACCTACCCTGGAAGAAGAATTGATGGAAGCTTCAGTTGTCACGCGTTCAGAAGGAGCAGTCAGAACCTTAATCCGCCCGGTCCTGGATACCGGGATTGCATCCCGTATGTCCCAGGTCTTTTATGAAGAAGCACATAAGCGGTTCATTGCCAGGGACCCCGTGCAAAGACAATTTCTTGATATTATGGGCAAGCGGTTTTCCCATGTGGATCCCGTAGACGGCCTTGAATTTCCCGTAGGAACCATGGAGGTTGAAAAAATTAACCGGGCAGTGATAGACCATTTTACTTCCGGTACCCCTTCCCTGGATGAGGTAATTGCTTTTGAGCGGTTTAACGGGTGTGTTACAGATGCGGCGGGACAGGAAAGCAGGACATACCAGGTGTACAAAAAGCATAAACCAGAAATTGTGAGAAGAAGTGCAGCCTAATGCTTAAATTCTGGGTAGATAGGGTTTAGTGGTTTCCGTTGTTTGAGTTGTTAGGATGTTTTGGATGGTCCTCAGTCCATGCTTCTGCGGTTTTAAAGGCTCCCACGGCTGCCGCTCCTGTCAGTATTAAACCTCCGGCAATGAGCTCCTTTTTATGGTCTCCTAATAAACCTGCAAAAAATCCTTTTTCATTTCCTACCTCATACACTATGTGTATTCTTCTTTCTTTCAGGTATTCCACTGGTCTTCTATTATCAATAGTATTGTCGTAACCACCTTTCAATTCTTCCTTCATATCATGAATTGAAAAAATGCGGCTTCCGGTATAGCTTCCTATTACAACAGAATGTGGGTTTTTAAATTCAATGCGGTCAACTAATTTATCAAAAGCTTCCCTTCCTGGTCTGACATAGCGTCCATGCATAGACCGGTCAGTAGTTATTTCTGTAACCCGTTTTATTCCCAGCCCTCTTGCTTCCTGTCTGAGCCTTTGCATTGGAGAATCAGGATTAGAAGGATCATCAGGCCCTCCTACAACCCACATATTGTCACGGTTAATGATATTTAAATCCAGATCCTGGTATTCTTCTCTTCCCAGTAGCGCAAGGACCTTTTCCTCATCTGCATGGAGAGTAACCTGGGAGGTAGGTTGAGGATCACTCAATTCCTGCATAATTTTTCCTCTTTCTGCATGGAAATATAGGCCTGTTTCAAAATCCATAAAACCGGATACTACGGCTGCTGTGCCCATTCCCATACTGATCCCAGTGACATAGCCGGGGATAGTATTGTGTCCTTCCTTATGGTTATGGTGTTTATTTACGTTATGGATTGCAATGGAAAACAAGTAGACAGCAGGAACAGTAAATCTAGCCTGTTTTAAGAGTTCAAGACGTTTTTTTGTTTCCTCCGGGTTTTCACCTTCTATGGCCTTTGCCATATCCAGAAGATCATACCCATAGTGTTCTTTAAGCCAGATGTTTCCCCGTTCTAAGACTTCCCGTCCTGCTGGCTGCTCCATGAGTTCATCAAACATACCCATCTTTCTTACATCCTGTCCGGGAAGAAAAATTGCAACTTTATCTGAGCGTTTCTCAAACCTGCTGTGTTCTATGGGGTATGCTATTGGCTGGAGTCCTTCATGTCCTGCGCGTCTATCTAGTGGTTGTGCCATAAGGAGAAATTCTACCAAAATAGTGCAGACAGTACAAGCTGAAGGCCAATTTTGTTACAATACGGAATATGAATGGTGAAAGTAGGGTGGGGCGTGTAAACATGAACTCAGAGGCCTTAAATGATGCCAGGGTTGCTGAAGTTACCATTTCCCTGTATGACGCTGAGTTACTGGTAAAAAGTCTTGAGTCGCAGTTGGAGCTGGATAAAGCAATGAGCTTTGGCTATGTAGAGCATTCACAAAACGCAGGAACAGATAGGGATATAGAGCGGGTTAGAAATGCTATAGCGGCAATTAAACGTGCAGCAAAAAAGGGAGAACCTCTTTGCACCATGCCGCTGAGCGGGCAGGAAGTATTATCCCTTGAACGCTTCACCTCCCATCAGACTCCCAGAGCCATAGAGACCTTAAGAAACTCCTATCTTCAAAACCCCAACAAAACAGAGCCGGTTAGAAGATTTGATAAGGTGAAGAAGTTATTTAGAAAACACGGATAATGAAAGAACAAGAAAAAGTAATTTACGCCATATTTTTCCATAAAAACAGGCCGGAAAAGGTTTTCCCACTGTACGGCGGGGACATAATTGACTTTGCGGAATATGCTGCCCGTAAGCTTGAAGCCAAAAATCCCAAAAGAAATGTCCGGGATGCTTTGCGTGATGAGTTGGAGAATTTGAAAGAAGCCATGGTAATGTCCGGCGTTATAACGGCCGGAGCATTACTCCAGCGGGGTATTGAAGCATATGTTAACAGAAATAAGCCCCGTCCTCACAGAAGAAGCAGATTGAATTTTTAAGCAATATAGTGGTAGGATAAAGAAACGTGAACGCTTTTCAGAAAAAGAATTATGAAAGATAAAGATTGCATTTTTTGTAAAAGGTCGCACAGCTCTTTTGAAAAAATTTATGGTAGATAAAAATTGTATTTTCTGCAAAATTGTGAAGGGAGAGATTCCTAAGGAATTTGATTATGAAGATGATGAGATAGTGGCTTTTCCTGATATTCACCCCTTGGCGCCCATCCATCTCATTATCATTCCCCGGAAACATATTGCGGATTTTTTCCATGCAACCCCAGCTGACATAGCTGCCATTTCTAAAGGCATACGCCATTTGGTAGATAAAGAAAAACTGATGGGGAAGGGATACCGTATAGTAGTAAACGGCGGCGGCGCACAGGACATAAACCATCTTCATTTCCACCTGAAAGGCCCCATCAACCGCGGAGCTGCAATGTAATAGTATTTGTAAGAGAAATCCTCTTAAGGCACTTTTGAAGAATCAAAATTGTGTTGTTTGAAAAATAAAGAAATTTGAGTATAATGACGGTGTTTGTATGCCCGGCCCGGAAAGTAGGTTGCTGTCCAGGAAGTTATCAAGAAGAAGACTCTTGGGTGAGGTCGCGGCTGCAATAACGGGAGGCGCGGTCATAGCTGCAGGTATAGAGCATGACCGGATAGAAGCACCCCTTAATCAGTGGGTAGACTGGAAGAACGCTGAAGACTCTAATGACACATTCCTGGAAAGAAACCAAAAACGCCTCAAAAACCTCACATTAGGTTGTTCCTTTGCTCCGGAAGAGCTTGGTTTTACCCCGCAAGACATAGGTCCGGAGGCTGCTGAAAAATACGAGAACGTAAAACAGGCCATGGATATTTTGATAGATGACTTGGGAATTACGGAGTTCCGTTTCGGGGTGAGATGGGCAAATGCAGTAAAAACTGACCCCAAAACCGGCATAGACCATTTTGATTTTTCCTTCTATAAACCGTTTGTAGATTATTTAATCCAGAAAGGCGCAAATGTGTGCTTAAATATTGGCCCTATTAAGACGTTCCGTGATCCGGAAGAACATGTGCCAAAAAAGGAGCTTCAGAATGTATTCCTTCCCGGGCGCGGCCAAAGAGTAACTTCAGATATGGTTATTGCAAAAAAAGGCGTTGCTCAGCTCATGGAACAACTTGACTATGTAGCTGATAATTATCCGGGTCAGATTAGCGCCTTTCAGCCGGACAATGAGCCTGAGCAGTCAACGGGACAGTTTGGCTGGGTTATGGACAAGAACTACCTGATGTCAAATATTGAGTTAATCCATACCCAATTTCCGGATGCCCAGATATTGGTAAACGCATCAGACCCTGATAATGTGGGCCCCATTTCAAGTATGTTTAAAAAGCTCATTACTGCATATCCTTCTATGCGGGACCATTTAGTTCTGGGCTATGATTATTACTACAAAAAACCGAAACTATCAGATAAACCGGTTATTGGCTATTTAGATCCTATTACAAGGGCACAAATGAAGGGAAACCAGTCTTTACGTGACAATAAGAAAGATGCAAAAAGATACGGATATGCTATAGAAGTTACAGAAGGACAGTTTGAAAAATGGGGTCCTTATGTTTCCCCCGGTAATGACATACATGAATTTAGGTTCATGCTGGAGCGCTGTATGGATGAAGTGCTGGATATGAACAGGCCATCATTGCTGCGGCTTTGGGGAGTGGAAAGTCTGGCATGGAATATAATGCATGGGGGGTTAACAGAAGACCGTAAACAAATCATAGACCTGATTAAAAGAATTAATCCTCAAAAACCAAAACTATACGTCTTTTAGTTTTGCAATCCTGACCTTTTGAGTATATAATGGATAAACTAATTTAGTGGAGTTCTACTAGAATTTCTCGCATGCTACACAAGCTCGAAGATTGTTCGAAGCGAGAACTATACGAGGCATAGTTATAAATAAAGTTTCCAGCTCGCCTCGGCTCGCTGGATTCATGAATTTTTCCTTATTAGACTTAAAAGGACGGAAAAATTCTGAAAGGTGGTGTTTTGTTTTTATGGTTTTTATTAAAAAACAGCCAGGTGATTCATCAGATTCTATGATCAGAAAATTCTCCCGTAAAGTTATGACGGAGGGGATTATTCTGGAAATGAAAAAGAGGGAGTTTTACCAGAAGCCGGGGGTACGCAGAAAGTTTAAAAAAGAATTGACCCGTAAGTTTGCCAAGCAAATGAGTTCCTAATTATTCTTCTGCCCGTTTTTTCCCATGAGTAATGTAACAACCCAGATCTTTGTTGAAAGCCGGTATAAAGTTAACCGTAAAAAGATAAAAGCAGCCGTAGAAGAGCTGATATCTGAACGCGGCATAGAGACTCCTATGGAGGTTTCAGTGGCTATAGTAGGAGACCGTAAAATGCATGCACTGAACATGAAATACCGGGGACTTGATAAGACTACTAACGTTCTGTCTTTTTCCCAAAGTGAAGGGGAAGCCATGGTAAACCCTTCAGGCACGTTAATCCTGGGGGATATTGTCATTTCTTATCCGGTGATGATCCAGGAAGCCGCAAAAGAGAATAAATTAATTGATGATAAGATCTGCTTCTGGGTACAGCACGGGTTACAACACCTGCTGGGAGAACACCACGAATAGAATTTATAATTCAAAATTTATAATTCATAATTAAATTCTGAATTCTGAACTCTAAATTCTAAACTCACAAAATGGTTTATTATCGCAAGTATCGTCCCCAATTAATTTCCGAACTTGATTTGGAATCTGTCCGGAATAAACTTTCTGCTATTCTCAGCTCTGACAATATTCCCCACGCGTTTCTTTTTGCCGGGCCAAAAGGCCTGGGAAAAACTTCTTCCGCACGGATTCTGGCAAAAGCAATAAACTGCGAAAGGCGAGTGGCAAGTAGCATGTTGCAAGTAGAAGGGAAGGGAAAGAAAGCTACAAGCCACGTGCCACCAGCTATCAGCCAGTTCGAGCCGTGCAACCAGTGTTCTGCTTGTATTTCTATTACAAATGGTTCAGCAGTGGATGTTTTGGAGATAGACGCCGCAAGTAACCGCGGCATAGATGAGATACGTGATCTGCGTGAGCGTATTAAATTTTCTCCGGCCGTCCTTTCAAAGAAAGTATACATCATAGATGAAGTACACATGCTTACCACAGAGGCATTTAACGCACTTTTGAAAACGTTAGAAGAGCCGCCTTCCCATGTGGTGTTTATCCTGGCAACCACAGAGCTTTCTAAGCTCCCGGAAACTATTATTTCCCGTGTATTTTATGTGCCGTTTGAAAAGCCGAGTAAAGAGGAATTGGCGCGCAGCTTAGGGCGGGTAGCAAGCGGAGAGAATTTAACGCTTGAGAATGGGGTTTTAGAAAAGATCTCAGAGTTGTCTGATGGGGCGTTTAGGGACGGGGCAAAAATTCTGGAAGAATTGGCTCTGCAGGCAACAGATAAGAAAATAACGTTAGATCTGCTGGAGTTGTTGTATAAATCACAGAGTGTAGACGCCGGGGTGAAAACACTCCTGGATTTTTGGAAGAAAAAAGAAACAGAGAAGGCATTGGATGTAATAGATGGGTTGGCAGCAAAAAATACTGATTTTAAAGTTTTTATTGAGAAGCTGGCTGATAAGCTGCACGCAGCCCTGATGGAATCAATTAAAAGTGGGAAAACCGAAGAAATTTCCGGAAGTAAAAAACAACTTGAGCTACTGGATGAAGCGTATAAGAATTTAAAAGGTGCGGTTTTGCCACAATTGCCGTTAGAGTTAGCAGTGATTGAGTATGGGATTGAGAAGAGTCAGGGAGTCACAGAGCCACAGAGTCAAGGGGCCATGAACCATGAGTCATTAACCATGAATCAAGCGCATAATCCTTTGAGCGCTCGCGAGAAGTCTGGTAGTTCTCAGGTTCCTTCGAACAATATTTCTTCGGGCGAAGCCAACGGGAAGGATATCCTGGGGAAAATGATTGCTGTCATAAATTCAGAAAATAAAATTTTAGCCGGACTTTTACGGGGCTGTAGAGTAGAAGATGTTACCAATTCCGGCATCACCTTAAAAGCACCTTCAACATTCCATTTACAAAAATTAACTGAGCAGAAAAATAAAGCAGTGCTGGATAAAACAGTAGGTGAAGTTTTGGGATCGGCAGTTGCAATTGAAATAAAAAGCTAGGATAATATTCCAATAAGAAGATGAATGTTTCCAGATTTCCTCGCCCTGCAGATATTGTTTGAGCGAGTGTTAGAGAGTCGGGAACTATTTTTTAGCTGTAGCTCAGTAGCAGAGCTACTGAGTGGAGACTTTTTTGCTTACTATATAAATAGTTGTAAAAAGTCTCCAAAAGGAGGTGTAAGGTATGTTTAATCCAATGAAAGGGCTTGGGGCCCTGGGAGACTTAAAAAAACTTAGGGATGAGGCAGTAAAAATCCAGAAAGAACTGCAAACTATTGTGGTTACAGCTTCCCGTGGAAGAATTTCTGTAGAGCTGACCGCAGATATGAAGGTAAAAAGCTTTAAAATGAATGATGAAGAGATGCGGGACGCAGTAGATGCGTTAAATGAAGCCCTGGAAAAAGCCCAGAAAAAAGCAGCAGCAAAGATGCAGGAAATGGGCGGCGGACTTGGCGGTTTGCTGGGTAAATAGTTTTTTTTACTCAATCTCGAATTAATTCATAAAGCACTATGCTTTTAATCGGGGATTTAGATAACCGTGATTTATCGGAGAAATTAGGCTCCGAGCTCTCTTTACCGGTTATCTATCCGGACCTGCATATTTTTCCTGACGGTGAAATGCGTATCAGGGTCATGGAAGACGTTACTGACCAGGAAATAATTCTTCTCAAAACCCACACCAGCCCCGTAGACTCCAATGTTTTACAGACTATGTTCCTTTTGGATGCGCTGAAGCGCAACGGTGCGGGACTGGTGACTGTAGTCATTCCGTACCTGGGGTATATGCGCGGAGACCATATGTTTAGAAATGGTGAAGGAGTCCCCCTGGAAGTAGTCATAAAAATGCTGGAAACGTTTGGTGCAGCAAAAGTTGTGATAATAGATCCGCATTCCATAAAAATCCCTGAGATGTTTACCATTCCCGTTGCTAACCTTTCTGCACTGGAAGTTTTTGCCGGGAAAATAAAAAGCATGAACTTGGACCAGCATGCTTATACACTGGTAACACCTGATATGGGAGGAATCCGCCGCATAAAAATTCTTTCGGAATTATTAGGGAATGCTCCATACGCAACCATAGAAAAGAATAGGGACTTGGAAACAGGTGCTGTAGAAGCGGCAGAAGTAGAGGGGGAGATTAAAAAGGTTATATTTGTGGTGGACGACATGATTTCATCAGGCGGTACTATCATAAAAGCGCTGGATGCCCTGCGGGAAAAAGGCGCGGAGAAGATGTATGTTATGGCAACCCATGCAGTGTTTTCAGAAAACGCCCCGCAACTACTGGAACGGTCAAAAGCAAAAAAAGTTTTCGTGACTGATTCTATGCCAATTTCTTCCCAGAAGCAGTTCAAAAAATTAGAAGTGATCAGCCTGGCCCCTATGATTGCCAAAAGCCTGAAGGGATGATTAGTGGATAAATCTACCTCTGCCTGAGATTCCCCTTCTTAAATCATCTACAACTACGGTTGCTCCCGCTATAATTGTACCCTGGACGCTTCTCAGTGCTGCCATCCCTAGCTCCCCTTTTGTAGTATGGCCTACTGCTTCCGCTGCTGCAATAATTACTGAGCAGCCTGCACCGGTTATAAAAGCAATTTTAATAGCATCTCCCAGTTGAGACTTTTCAAGTTTAATTCCGGTTAGCTGTTTTGCAAAAGGGTCTATAGAACTTCTGGATTCTACCCTGGTCATAATTCAGTTATATGCCACTTTTCACACCATGTCAATCTTGAACTTTTCACAAAAAAGTATTAAGCTATTGTGATGCTAAACAGTCCGGATAGTTCTAAAACTGCAGAGCAAACAAAAAAATCTCCGCTGAAACCAAAAGAGATACAAGGTCTGGAGCAGGTGCTTGCGCAAAAAAGGGTAGGATTGGGGAATAGAATTGATATTGCAGGAATTATAAACGGTGGTGAAGAAAAAACTCTTCAGGCAGTGCGTT
The DNA here is from genome assembly GCA_050255815.1 of Candidatus Levyibacteriota bacterium. Classification (GTDB taxonomy): domain Bacteria; phylum Patescibacteriota; class Microgenomatia; order Levybacterales; family GWA1-39-11; genus JAGORM01. The sequence continues at coordinate 9,239 of JBLMVJ010000028.1, forward strand.
CTACAGAGGATGAGCCACATGATGTAATATTCCATGGAATACTGAATATGAAGCAAATGACAGACATGATAAAAGCAGGTGAAGAGCCGCTGCCTTTTTTTGTATCAGAGGTAGACGTGATGGGTGACGGGCAGGAAAGTTTAGTACTGGAAGCGGTAAGAGGCCATAATGCGCTAAAGATAATTGAATTTATGGAAAATGGGGGAGATGTAAATTTGGTTCCACAGGAAAATCCTCTGATTCCTGCCGTTACTGAAGTTCAGGATTATCTGAAGGGGCAACAGAAAGAAGATAAAAAAGCTATCACAGACAGAGTCCGTGCAGCCTTTGGCAAAAAAGCCGGTTAACCCACCTTTTGCGGTGGTATACTACACATATATGCGTTATTCCCGGTTGTTTCCAAAAACTATTAAAGAGGCGCCATCTGAAGAGGTGGCGGTGAATGCAAAGTTATTACTCCGGGGCGGATTTATTGATAAGTTAATGTCCGGGTCCTACACGCTTTTGCCCCTGGGAAAACAAGTTGAGCAAAAGATTACCCAGATCGTTCGTGAAGAGATGAATAACACCGGTGCCCAGGAATTCCTGATGCCGTTGTTGCACCCTAAATCCATCTGGAATGAGACGGGGCGTTGGGAGAGCGCGCGGGAAGTTATGTACCAGTTTGAGAAAGATGAGAAGGAGTTTGCGCTTTCCTTTACTCATGAAGAGATTTTCCTGGATGTTGTGAGAAAACACGTAAGCTCCTATAAAGATTTCCCGGTGAAGCTGTACCATTTTTCCACCAAATTCAGGGCAGAAATGCGTGCAAAATCAGGGATTTTACGGGGTAGGGAGTTTTTAATGAAAGACTTATATTCCGCGCACGCATCCCAGGAAGATTTGGATGCTTATTATGATGAAGTAAAAGAGGCATACCTGAAGACGTTTGAAAGATTGGGTCTTGCTGCGGTTGTTACAGAAGCTGCAGGCGGTGTTTTTACGGATAACGTAACCCATGAATTCCAGGTGGTGGCAGACTCCGGAGAAGATGAGATTATTTATTGCCCGGGAGGGGATTTCTCCCAAAACCTGGAAATTATTAAAGAGCCGGAACAATTAGAAGGTAAGCAGTGTGACCTGGGCCATGGTCCGCTGAAGCGGGTAAAGGCAATAGAGGTGGGGAATATTTTCAGGTTTGGTACTTCTTACAGTGAAAAAATGGGAGTTTCTTTTACGTCTGATTCCGGCAAGAAACAGCACGCGTATCTGGGAAGCTATGGGATTGGTATAACCAGGATGATTGGGGTACTGGCAGAGGTCTTTCATGATGAGAAGGGGTTAATGTGGCCTGAGCCTGTAGCGCCTTTCAAAGCCCATTTGATAACTTTAGGGAATCAGGAATCAGGAATTATGAATCAGGGGGAAGTAATATATAAGAAATTACAAGAAGTAGGTATTGATGTGTTGTGGGATGATAGGGATGTTTCTCCTGGGGAAAAATTTGCAGATGCTGACCTTTTGGGTATGCCGTACCGGTTAGTGGTTTCTAAAAAAACGGAAGGTAAGGTTGAAGTAAAAAAGAGGAATGAAGAAAAAACTGAACTCATGGAATTTGAACAAGTTATCAAAAAGCTTTCCTAAATCTTCATAAGGCCAAAAAATACCGCCCAGAAAATAGTCCACGCTACCAGTAAAAACACCACTGCTACCGTTAATAAAATACCCATAAGGGGGCCGGAACTTTTTGGCACTTTTATCTTTGTCTTTTCCGTCTTTTTCTCCGCTGGTTTTGGCGGTTTTGGTACTTCAACCGGTTTTTTTAGCTCTTCAATAGGCGCTTTATTAATAGATGGCACTTGTGCAGGAGGCGGCGGCGGGGGAGGAGCTGAAATTTCAGCGGTGGGAGTCGGTACCGGCGGGGCTATGTTTACGGTGATCTTCTCTTGGGGCGGCAGTGAAGCAGGGGGAACCACTTGTTTTTCAGGAGTTACCGTTTTTATTTTCTCAACCTCCTGTTCTTCTCCGTCCAGAACAATTTTTTTCTTTCCGGTGAAAATAAACACTTTATTTCCTATCCCTTTTGCTTTTGGCGGGATATTATTTAAGAGTGAAGAGACCATTGATGATTTCTGCGGAGTAGGCGCCGGAGCGGCAGGTACGTCAGATGTAGAAGCAGCTGGGGGCGCTGCAGGAGCAGGAGGGGTAGGGGTATTGCTTTTTACCGGAGTAGCCAGAATATCATTGTACCGTTTATAATGCTCATCTGTAATGGAAGGTCGGGCAGCCATAACTCTATGATACTAGTATTCAGTATGCAGTATCAAGTGAGGTTGTAAGTTATGCGTAAAAACTATATACTTTGGGGAAGGGTATCACGAGTATCAAAAGTACCAAGTGTATCAAAAGCTAATGAGAGATAATTCTAGTCTCTTGATACCCATGGTACTCATGATACCCTTGATACTCTTTAAATTATGAGAACTATTGTTACCCACAACTCCCCTGATCTGGATGCTATTGCTTCCAGCTGGATAATTAAACGGTTTTTACCGGGTTGGCAGGACGCTGAGGTTATTACGGTTCCTGCAGGAGGAAGGCTGAATACCCGGCGGGCAGAGGGTGATGTGATAGAGCACCTGGACGACAAAGAAATCATACATGTGGATACCGGCATGGGGCCTTTGGACCACCATCAGACACATGATGACAACACCTGTGCAACAGAGCGTGCATTTGCATATGTTCTGAAACATTCTGAAGAGCTGAAGGACAATAAACATAAAGCTGACGCGATCAGGCGCCTGGTGGAGTATGTTATAGATGATGATCATTTTCAGGAAGTATTTTTTCCTGATGCTGCTGCTGATATATATGAATTTTCCATGGTAGGCCTGATTGCAGGTATTAAAGTCCAATATCCCAGAGATGACCAGACTTGTTTGCGGTTTGGGTTTGATCTATTGGAGGCTGCTGTCCACGGGATGGAAGAGCGTTTATGGGCTGAAGAGGAGATTAAGGAAAAAGGCATTCAATTTAACACCCGTTGGGGGAAGGGAATTGCCATGGAAACATTAAATGATGAAACATTAAAACTTGCACAAATTTTGGGGTATGTAATAGCGGTGAGAAAAGACCCTAAGAGCGGAGCGGTGCGGATTAAGGCACGTCCGGCAAAGAGAAGGGTACCAAGTGATAATAAGAATGAGGAAATAACTGTTGACACTCATGGTACTCGTGATACCCTTGATACCCCTCAGATTGACCTGACGCCGGTGTACGAAAAATTATTAAAGATGGATCCGGAGGCTACCTGGTTTCTGCACGTTTCCAAAAGAATGCTTTTGAATGGGAGCACAAAAAACCCCGGTATGCGCGGCAGTAAGCTTACCCTGTCAGAAGTTGTGGAAGTCCTGCAAAACCTCCAGATCTAATAGAAGTTTTTAACACTTGTAGGACTTCTTTTCTTTCACTGCTAGCCAAATGAGGTTCACTGACAAAAAGGAATTTTGAGAGATCAACCACATTATCTACAAGTTCTCCGGGAATTATATCTTTCATTCTGACAGCAGAAGGAAAATGCCGCGCCTCTTTTTGAGCATCTTCATCTATTTGCTGTTTAAACCAATTTGGAATTGCCAAGCTAAGCACAACAGGTGAATTTTCTTCAAGCCTAACACCAAATATTTCAGTATCTTCGTAAAACGCAGTTATAGCATAATCAACTAGCTCATCAATTGAATCGAGTAAATGTTTTATTCCCAAAACGGTAGTATCAGCCGGCTGGGGATTATAGTAGAAAAAATAATTGGCATCTATCCTGTTGTTTTTGCTTGAAAGTTCCCTAAATCGCGTAGAATCTATACCTCTTTTAAGTATTTCATTTGCTCTGAATTTTGAAGTGCCATGGAATCCTATTCCATTAGCTGGAAGCCTTGTAAATTCTTGATTTAAAGCTTTGAAAAGAGGCCTTGACCTTTCCATGCAAGCGATTATATTAACTTTTCTCTTTTTCTGCAATTTCCTAACCGTACAAGGATTACACTTGTACATAAGACTTCTCACTTGGCTTTGCCAGTTCGAAGAATTATTGTTCGAGCGAGCTTGTAGTCATTTGTTTACGTGGGGAGTAGAGAACTACCGAACCATAAACCATTAACTATCAGCTATTAGCTTGCTTCTGTGGATTCACTTGCCTTTAGCGCGTCTACTATTTCCCCAATATTTCCGTCCATAAGGCTGGGTAAATTATGGAAGGATTGATTTATCCTGTGGTCGGTAACACGGTCCTGCGGGAAGTTATAGGTGCGGATTTTTTCTGCACGCATGCCTTTTCCAACCTGGGTAGACTTTAAAGAAGAGATCATTTCTGACCGTTTTTCCAGTTCCAGCTCCCACAGTTTTGCACGCAGTACTTTCATGGCATTTTCCCGGTTCTGGTGCTGTTGGCGCTCATCCTGGCAGGTTACTACTATACCGGTAGGTTTATGCTTCAGCCGTACCGCCGTAGAAACCTTATTAACATTCTGTCCGCCGTGTCCGCCCGCCCTGTATGCCTCAAATTCTATATCATCCGGGTTAACGTGTAAATCTACATCTTCTAATTCAGGGAGAAGTGAAACTACCACGGTAGAGGTGTGTACTCGGCCTCTTTTTTCTGTTTCAGGAACCCGCTGTACCCGGTGGACACCCGCCTCATATTTAAACGTGCCAAAGGCATTCCTCCCTACTATTTTAATGGTATATTCATCCAGGGTATCCACGCGGAATCCTTTCAGCTGGGCAAACCGCTGGTACATACGGAGTAATTCGTTAGCGAATAGCTTGGATTCATCTCCGCCGGCGGCACCTTTAATTTCCAGGATTGCATTCCGGTAGTCTAAATCATTGCCAGGTTCAGATGAAGCAGAAGTATCTTCATATCCCTGGGAAGCGTTCATAGCCATGAGAAGGGCGTCTTTTTCAGACTGAAGCCGTTCCATTTCCTCATGGGCTAAAGGACCCATATCAGGATCAGTGGAAAGTTCTTTTGCCTCTGAGATCCTTTTGTCTAGTTCTATAATTTGTTGCTGTATGCCGTCCATGGTGGATAATATTTAATTTAAAATTTCTAATTTCTAATCAAATTTTAATGTTTAAATTTTGAAAATTCAATATTCGTAGACGCATTTCTTTGAATAAAAATTGAAAATTAAAAATTAAAAATTGAGGAAAGCTACTGTTTTTTCAGTGCCGCGAGCATTTCTTTGAGGGTTTTAGGACCTTCGTCCTCTTTTCTGTCAGCTTCTTTCTTTACAATAATCTTTTTAGCAGCCTGTTTTTTCTGAAACTTCTCAATTCTGGATGCAGTATCCACAAATTTTTGCTGTCCGGTATAGAATGGGTGGCATTTGAAGCAAAGCTCTACATGGATAGTTTGTTTGGTTGAGCCCACGGTAAACTGGTTGCCGCAAGAGCAAATAACATTAGCCTCATTGTATTGTGGATGGATACTAGAACGCATAGAAAGACATTATACCTTATTTGAAGTCATTTAACAAGGGATTGAGGTTGGAATATAGAACTTGGAGGTTAGAATTTGAGGATGGAATATAGTTTCTAGATTCAATCTTCTAGTTTCACGATCTACTATCTAACATCAAACCTCAATTCTCAATTATTTATTATATTGTTCGAGCCTGCCAGTTGTTAAACAACTGGCGTGAGAGAACTACCTTCTGGGTAATACTACATATTGGGCGGTGTCTGGAAGGACTTTTCGAAAGCCTGATAAGCGAGGGTAGTAGGGAAAGTTCATCCAGGGATCCATAAAACCTTCTTTTCCGTATGCTAAATAATGCCCGGCAGGGTAGTGGGGAGACTTTTTAACATAGATGATTGAGTTAAGGGGAGCTTCAATTTCCCCCCGAACGTATTTTGTTTTGTATTCCTTTCCAGAACTGTGTAGCGCTTGGATAATATCTTTACAGTAAAATCCTTCAGTTTTTGCGCGTTCTTTTCCATTTGGAAACAAACTAAGTGCTTCTTGGTACTTTATTCCAAGAATTGCAGCAGTGCATGCAACCGCACACCCCAGTCTATGTTTCTGAGTCACCTTTTCCATAAAAAGAGCTTATCATTTAGATATTTATTAACAAGTAGGGGATACTTCGAATTTGAAAATTGGAAATTGGTAATTGAAAATTCACTTGTGCAACAAGTGTAAGGGGTGCCAGTGAAGACGCCCTTCTGCAATAAAAATACCGCCAAAAACCAAAACAGACCCTATTAAAAACGTGAAATCAGGATGTTCTCCCAGGAGCGGGCCTGCAAGAAGAATTGCTATTACCGGATCCATATACACAAAAACGCTGACTTCCGTAGCATGGAGATATTTTAAAGACCAGTAATATAGGTGGTAGGCTATAGTAGAGGATAGTAATGTGCCAAAAAGAATGCCTATGATTCCCTGGTATCCCAAGTTAGGCAAAAACCCGTATGTATGCACTTCATTTATAAAAAATGGGACAAAAAAGAGGGTGCCAATAAAAAAAGACCAGAAGGTGACCGGCATGGAATCGTATTTTTTGAGCATCCTTCTTGCAATCATGGTCTGAATTACCGTGCCCAGGACTGAGATAATAAAAAAAGCGTTTCCTACAGCGGCTATTTGTATTCCGGATCTGATCAGCGGGACAAATATTAACACCAGTACCCCCAGTAACCCAACATATGCGCCTAATATTATTTTACGTTTTACTTTATGCCGCACTATATACATAGTTGCCAGAATAATAAAAATGGGCCCGGCAGAGCCTATGATAGACGCATTAATACTGGGAGCATAGGGAAGGCCTAGAAAGAAGAATGCAATATTTACAAAAATACCAAAAAATCCTATTAAGATAAGCTTGAAAAAGTCTTTAGGTTTTACATAAAGCTTTGGGAGGGCAAAGGGTAAATAGATAAGGCTTGCTATGCCAAAACGTAAAATCCCCAGGGTGAAAGGGTGGATGTCACGCAGCGCCCACTTGAAGATAGGGGGAGCAGCACCCCAAATAATATTGGCAATTATTAGCGCTAGAATTGCTTTCCGAGTAGGCGATAGCTTCATGGGCAGGCTATCCCGTTAGAGTCAGAAAACGTTTTAGCCTGTTTCTAATATATCTTTTTCCCATTCCGCTCTTCAAGTACTTTTCTCGAGCTATCGCATCACCCTCGTTCATAGATGCCTCGTAATAAATTAGTTCAAAAGGCCCCCTGCCTTTTGTGTAAGTAGATTGGTCATTCTGGTGCTGGCTAAAACGTTTTCGTAAATTAGATGTGTAGCCGGTATAGAATTTATGAGACCTTAAGCTTTTGAGGACGTAAACATAGTAGAACTTATGCATGACTCTAACGGGACTAATCGATCATTTGAACTACTTCTTCTATAGTGACCATTTTTTGTTCGCGGGTGGAGAGGGCTTTAATGGTAACCATATTTTTTTCTTTTTCTTCCGGTCCTATGATAAGCATGTAGGGGATTTGTTTTTTTAACGCGTATTTAATCTGTTTTTCCATCTTTGCTTCAGATTCCAGCCATAGTTCTACATTTATTTTCCTGGTCCTTAGTTTTGCAGCAGCAGCGTATGCATCCTTCTCAAATTCAGGGGAGAAAATGCCTACCAGTATTTTTGCAACAGAAGGTTCAATCCGCAGCAGGTCAAATTGTTCTAACGCCTCCATAAGACGGTCAAACCCAAAAGCAAAACCTACAGCCGGAACATTATCTTCCTCAAACATGCCAATAAGGTTGTTGTAGCGTCCGCCGCCGCCTACAGACCCAGCCTCATATCCTTCAATTTCAACCTCAATAATAATCCCGGTATAATAATCCAGGCCGCGGGCGAGCGTTGGGTCAAAAATGACGCGCTCATCCTGTAAAATTTCTAAAACCTGGGAAAGGCGTTCTGTTTTTTGGTTTCCCCTGACTTTATCCAGTAGTCCCTGATCCAGGCCTTTCTCCCCCAGCTCCTTCTTTACGCCGTCTTCCCCAATCTTTTTCAGCTTGTCTATGATGGTTATAGCTTCTCTGGGAATGCCTTCAAAAAGGGCACGGTCATTTATTAACACCTTAAAATTTTTAAACCCCAGATTTTGCAGGCACAGAACCGCTGTTTCTATAATTTCAGCATCAGCCAAAGGGGTGTCTGCGCCCACGGTATCTATATCACATTGCAAAAATTCCCTAAATCTGCCTTTCTGCGTGTTTTCAGCCCTATACACATTAGAGACCTGATAGCGTTTAAAGGGTAGGGGAAGCTCATTTGCATACTGGGAATAAACCCTGGCAAGGGGAACTGTCTGGTCATACCGCATAGCAACCCGCCGTTGTCCGTTATCAGTAAACCGGTACATTAATTTGTCACCTTCATCCCCATATTTGCCCAGTAAAATATCTTCGTACTCCAGCACCGGAGTCTCCAGCGGTTCAAAGCCATAGGCCTCAAACACTTTTTTCAAAGCGTTCATAACATAGGTCCGTTTCCGCGCCTCATTTGGCAAAAAATCCCTAAACCCTTTTAAAGTCCGTGGTTCTATATTCATATAGAAGATATTGTAGCAGAAAAGTTAAGGTCGAGGTAGATTCTAGCCGGCTCCGTGTAATTTAAGGCCTAGACTGAGCGGAGCGAGGGAAGCCCGCAAGCTGCACCACAATTGAATTATTATCCTGCCCCGTGCAGCTTAAGGCCCGGAAGTCGAGCAAAGCGAGACTGAGGATCGCAAGCTGCATTACTTTAAAATTATTATCCTGCCCCGTGCAGCTTATTGTTTCGTTTTTGCTGCACCACCAGAGGCTCCAGTTTTTTCTTTGGCGTTTGGCTTGCAGAAAGTGGTGTATTGTTCATTTTGCCCATTTGGTTTTGCTGTCCCCGTTCTGCCATTTCCGCACCTTGCTGGACCCGTGGTTGTTCAGGCCTGGGTTTCATAGCATCTACTTCTGCGCGCAAATTGCTTCTTACTGCTGCCAGCTTTGATTGTTCCTCAGCTTTTAATTGTTGCTGCCGTTCTGCTGAAGGGTTGGGTATAGGCTGCTCAAAGCTTGCCTTTACTATATCTATAGGAGCCCGTGCAATTTCCTTTGCTGCCTTTCCGGTGTTTTCTTTCAGGGTCTCTACAACATCTCCAAAAATAGTTCCAACATGGGGCATACATACAGTATATAGTATGGAGTATTAAGTATAAAAGGACGTAAGACTTAAGACCTAAGACATAAGAAATTTCTTACATCCTAAATCTTACATCTTAATTCTTCCGTTAAGCTCTCTCTCAGCTCTTTGTCCTACATTGACAAAAGTACTATCCAGTACTAGACTAATTACCATGAAGAAGCTGTTTGTACTATTGCTTCTCTTAATTCTGGTTGCCTTTATCTGGCAGGAAGCCCCGAATATCCTCAAAAGGAATACGTCAGGAAATAAGACTTCTGCGCCGGAAACGGTAAAAGTAATTAAAGAAGAAAACGTGGTCATTGATGTAGTGAAAAACGTAGGGCCCTCTGTAGTTACCGTAGGAGTAGAGGCCAATCCTGCAGCGCAAAGCAATTCCAATTATTCTTTCGGCCCTTTTTCTATATTCTTTAACCAGCCAGGTTCACCAGGCGTTCCTTCCCCTGATTCTTCCCAAACACCTAAAGACCAATTTATAGGTTCCGGCTTTGTACTAACAAAAGACGGGCTGATAGCTACTAATAAACATGTGGTGTCAGATGCAACAGAAAAATACATAGTGGTAGATGATAAGGGAAATAAATATACCGTAGAAAAAGTGTACCGTGATCCTTCCAATGATTTGGCAATCCTGAAAACTTCAAAAACTCCATCCGGTGGATTTCAGGAAATCCATATGGGCGATTCTTCTAATATACAGGTTGGCCAGTTTGTAATTGCCATAGGGACGGCACTCGGTGAATTTAGGAATACGGTTACTACCGGAGTAGTGTCAGGGTTAGGACGCGGAATTACGGCAGGCAGTCCTTTTGAAGGGTTTGCGGAACGTCTGGATAATGTTATCCAGACAGATGCGGCCATAAACCCCGGAAATAGCGGTGGGCCGCTTCTCAATTCTTCAGGGCAGGTCATAGGCATTAATACGGCAGTAGCTTCCCAGGGGCAGAACATAGGGTTTGCTATCCCTATAAATGTAGTAAAGCAGAGCCTGAAAAACTTTAATGATACCGGGCAATTCAATAGGCCATATCTGGGAGTCTCCTATACCATGTTGTCTAAGCAAGCCGCTTTATTAAATGACTTACCTGAAGGGGCTTATGTCCAGGATGTGATTGCGGATTCATCAGCAGATAAAGCAGGGGTACAAAAGGGTGACATTATTACTAAAATTGACGGGAAAAAGCTGTCTGATATAGACGGTGGACTGGCTGCCGCTATTTCCCAGAAAAAAGTAGGAGATACTATTACGCTAACAGTATTCAGGGATAATGATGCCAAAGATTTGACTGCAAAACTGGACGCTACCCCAAACCAGTAGTAAATACTACAAATCCTCAAATACTACAAATAAACAAATAATTAAATAGTTGCACACCATTTTTGCCTAGATCCATCCACTGTGGTACAATCCGCCTCATGGTATCTCCTGAGGGCAAAAGATATGGATTTGAACCGGTGAATGAACCTGGTATAACAGTAGTAAGGACAAAAGAAGCCTCTCCTGTAAAATGCTCAGCATTTTTTCCTGAACAACAAGCGCGGTCAGGAATAGGGTCGGACCTGCTTTCTGCAGACCTCCATGTTATAGAACGTGATTTGTCAACTGATGTAAAAGAATTTGCAGCAATTATTGAGTATCCTATGGTTTCCATAAAACTAAAACACCTTATGAGAGAATTGGCGGTAAAGCCGGAAAATCCGGAACGCGCTTTTTCTCCCCGTGATATTTCAGACCAGCTTACTTCCTTTCAGTCTGCAGCCACTGTTGGAATCAGGGATGATGACAAGTGGGGGATTGTGAAAAAGCATGGAGAAGTTTTTGCTTCATTTATGCGCCGTTCTTCTTCATCTTTTTCCGGCTTGGAACAATTATGTCTGGACAGGGAAGGCTTATGGGAAGAGATTATTTCCGGTAAATATGCCGGGTTTTACCTTGACGTTTTAGGGTTAAAAGACGCCCAGGATTCATTAGTCTCAGGATTTTTAACACAGGTTGTTGACGCAGTACGGGATGCGGGTTATGTATGGGGAGGAAAGCGTATACCGGGCCCGCAATACCAGGATAGAATTCTAAAGCAGCTTGGAAAAGTAGGACCAGGTGCTAAGAGAAGTATTATGGAGCAGGTAGCAGAGGGGGATGAAGAAGAAATTATAAAAGTCCATCAGAGGGTGTTTCATATGGTTGAATTAAGAACTCCGGCAGGGGATTCTGCTTTTGTAAAAAGTTCAGGATCCGTTAGGGCAAGGGCTATGGGTGACAGAGAGAACGTTGCAATTCTTGATGGAGGAAATATCTTTTCAACGGTACGGGTAGAAGACGGTGAAGATGGAATTCATTTTCACATGCTTTCCCAAGAGAAGGAGCCTACAGTATTAGTACCGCTTATTTCATGGAAAAAGGACCAGTTTGGGTTCAGGCATTGGAATTTGCAAGTGGTTTCGGATGTTTCCGCCGCCCGCATTCCTATAGGTGAAGGCAACCCAAGGTTTTCCCAATCGGTTGCCATTAACGCAGAACAATTTAATCCCTTGTTAGGCCTGATGGTAGTTGACCTTCTGGATCCTTCTGCACGTAAACTCTGGGCAGATAATTTTGGGATAAATAGGACTTTTTATAATCCGGCATTTTCTCCGTTTGGGTCTGTTCTGCGGAAGGATATATTGCTAGAATCTGACTTTTTGAGACGTGCAGAGCGGCACGTTGCAAACCATACAAAGCAATAGAAAAATAAGTCTGAATTATCTACTTGCGGTGTCAAGCCTACTTTTAGTATAATTACCAGATCCATGAGAAGCTATAAGTTAGTTTTATTGTTAAAATCTGATTTAGGAAAAGAAAAAAAGAAAAAGCTTTTGGACCAGGTAGAAACCTGGGCCGGGGCAAAAGAAACTAAAACTGAAGAACTGGGTGAGAAAAAACTTGCCTATGTTATTAAGCGTGAGCGCAAGGGTGATTATGTTGCCTTGTCTTTTGGTTCAGATAAAATCTCAACCGATTTTGAAAAAAGATTGGTAATCCAAGAAGATATTTTAAGGCACTTGATGGTTCGCATGAAGTAATATACCGTTAACTCTTGGCGCAGAGCTCGGATATGAGCCTCGCTCTTTGCCAGAGACTTCCGGTATAACTTTAAAAACGAAAACAAATTAGATATATTCTAAGGAAGTTTTTTTCAGTTATGGCTCGCTCACTTAACAGGGTACAATTGATTGGGAATTTAACACGGGATCCGGAATTGCGCTACACCCCACAGGGAAGCGCAGTTTGTACGTTTGGTCTTGCTACTAACAGAAGCTGGACTACAGACGGCGGAGAGAAAAAAGAGGATACGGAGTTTCACCGGATTGTAGCCTGGAATAAATTAGCAGAGTTGTGTTCGCAGCTGTTAACAAAAGGGCGTAAGGTTTATGTAGAAGGAAGAATTTCTTCCCGCTCATGGACCGGGCAGGATGGCGCACAGCGCAACACCACTGAAATTGTTATTGAGGACATGATTATCCTGGATAGCAAGAGGGGATCTGAAGGCGGGTTTGAGGAAGAAATTCCTATGCCTGCAGAAGAATCCCATGTTGAAGCAGCGGAAACGCCAAAAGCCGCAAAGAAAGAAAAAGAAGTGAAGACAGAGGAAGTCTCAGAGGACATCAATCCTGATGACATTCCATTTTAATTTTTAATTTTAAATTCTTAATTTTTAAAAATTTTGAATTAGAGTTTAGTATTTTCGACTGAAAGGAGAACTATGTCAAACCAAAGGAGAATTATTACAAAACGGGAAGTACCAAAGAATTGTATTTTCTGCAAAGAAAACAAGAATCCTGATTTTATGGAGATTGAGTTCTTGAGAAAGTTCCTTTCCGAAAGAGGGAAGATTCTGTCTGCTTCAAAAACCGGCCTTTGCATGAAGCACCAGAAAAAAGTCATGACTGCCGTGAAACGCGCCAGGCATTTAGCCCTTCTTCCATTCATGGTACAGCCTGAGTAATAAGTTCCAGCCAAAGGCTGGTCCGCCTCTGGCGGAAACGAGTTAAAAAGTTTTCCCCTTGAAAGTTCTCATCATGTTTTCAGAAACTTTTCTTATTCTTTTCTTGGTTTCAACCCTTGATTTTTAGGGCTGATTCAGGCAGAATAGAGTGATCCTGGCGTAGATTACGTCTGGGTTTTTTGTTAAAAAATGAAGAAAAAATTTTCTATATCTTTTTTCCATGTTCTACTCATAGTTCTTATTGCCGGCGGTGTAGGGTATTTTATAGGTACCAACCAAATCTCTGCGTCCTGGCGGAACTTTTCCCCCATTGTCTCCATAGAGCATAAGAATCCTCCTGCTAACCAGAATCTGGATATGAACCTTTTTTATCAGGTATTAGACCGGGTTAACCATGATTATTATGATAAGTCTAAAATAGATTCTAAAAAGATTTTGTACGGAGCTATTTCAGGGATGCTTCAGAGCCTGGATGATCCGTTTACTTCTTTCTTTCCGCCGGCCCAAAATACTGCATTTAAAACACAACTTGCGGGAGAATTTTCAGGTATAGGTGCAGAATTGGGAATGTCCCCTGATAACCGCATTATGGTTATTTCGCCGTTGGATGGCTCTCCGGCCGGAAAAGCCGGTATAAAAGCCGGAGACCTTATTTTAGGTGTTGACGGGAAAGATACAAACGGTTGGACGCTGGGTTCTGCAGTGGATAAAATCCGCGGCCCTAAAGGAACGGATGTAAAGCTGGTAATCCTGCATAAAAACGCAAAAGAAACTTCAAATGTGACCATCACCAGGGATACTATCCAGGTAAAAAGCGTAACCTCATGGTTGAAGCATTTTACCTGTGATAAAAATGGATGTAATGCTGATGAAAGCAATAACCCTAATAATCCGTCCATAGCGTATATCCGCCTTTCCCAGTTTGGGGACAAGACAAATGATGAATGGGTGAAAGCAGTTAATGATTTGTATCCTAAGATCCAGGCAGAAAAGAATTTCAAAGGCGTGGTTTTGGATTTGCGCAATAACCCCGGAGGGTATCTCCAGGATGCGGTATTTATTGCCTCTGAATTTATTAAGGATGGGGTAGTGGTGTCACAGGTGGATGGAAACAGTGATAAGCTGGACATGCCGGTATCCAGGACTGGCGTGCTATTAAATGTTCCCGTAGCTGTTTTGATAAACGGAGGCTCTGCATCTGCTTCAGAAATTGTATCCGGAGCCTTAAGAGACCACAAGCGTGCCATTTTAGTAGGTGAGAAGTCTTTTGGAAAAGGGACCATTCAGCAAGCGGTAGATGTAGATGGTGGTGCATCAGTACATCTTTCTATAGGGAAATGGATTACCCCAAATGGAACCTGGGTGCATAAAGTAGGACTGACGCCGGATGTCACGGTGACCTTTGATGAAAACAAGACTAAGCAGACCCCCGGTTATGATAACCAGATGCTGCGCGCCATCCAGGAACTAGCCAAATAATTTCCCCTTGAATCATAAGTTTGGAGTTGTATAATCCTTTTGTATGAACATTGAAACATTACTTCCTGAAGCCAGAGATCTGGTATCCTCAAGAATTCAAAGGAGATTGGAGAGACAAAAGGCTGAGCTTAAGAAGTGGGAATCTGCAAGCGGTGAGACCCCGGAAACGTTTATTGCTCGTGCACAGAGAGAGCTTCTGATTGGAGCAACTGCTATGGAAATGGAGGCTGTTGCTGCGGGCTTGAGTTTTGGGATCCGGGGAGAAAACAGGAATGTATACGGGATATTCAAAGGCCAGAAAATTAACTTAACCCAGGGCGTACGGGATAACCAGAGTATTTATGGGGCAGAAGTTAATGGATCTCCCACTTCTCCGGAAGAAGCGCAGCAATTGTGGTACATCATAGGCTTGCCTACCTCTACAGTATATGCAACTGCAAAATTTCTTTCCCAAAATAAACCTCAAACTATCAAGTAGCTTCAGGATTTGGTACAATTGAGCGTATGAAACTCTACAATACCTTAACCCGTTCTATAGAGGAATTTGAACCGTTAGATGGGAAAACGGTAAAAATGTATGCCTGCGGGCCTACCGTATATGACCATGCTCATATAGGGCATCTTCGCAAGTATATAGGTGATGATATTTTAAGAAGGACCCTGGAAACCCAGTGGGAAGTAAAGCACGTTATGAATATAACGGATGTGGGACATTTAACCTCTGATTCTGATTCCGGTGAGGATAAGATGGAGAAAGGGGCTAAGAAATTTGGCAAAACCGTTTTAGACTTGGCGCGCTTTTTTGAAGATGATTTCATGCGTTCTGTAAAAAAGGTAGATGTGCTGCTTCCTACGGTTATTGCCCGCGCTACAGAGCACATAGAAGACCAGGTTGCCCTGATTGAAGTCCTGGTGGAGAAAGGTTTTACCTATCAAACATCTCAGGCTATATATTTTGATGTTTCAAAATTCCCAGAGTACACAAAACTATCCAAGCAGGATCTTGATGATAAGATAGCCGGCGCACGGGAGGAAGTGGTAGTGGATTCAGAGAAAAAGAATCCGGCTGATTTTGCCCTTTGGTTTTTTACCATAGGACGTTTTGCTAACCATGCTTTACATTGGGATTCCCCGTGGGGGGAAGGCTTTCCCGGATGGCATGTAGAGTGTTCTGCTATGTCTATGCGGTATTTAGGCCCTACACTAGATATCCATACCGGTGGGGTAGACCATGTCAGTATTCACCATACCAATGAAATTGCCCAGTCGGAATGTGCAACCGGAAAAGAGTTTGTCCGTTTCTGGGTGCACCATGAATTCCTGCGTGTTGATGACCAGAAAATGAGCAAGTCCCTTGGCAACATCTATACGGTAAAAGATCTGGAAAATAAAGGGTTCAATCCGCTGGCTTTTAGGTATTTAACGTTCCAGACGCATTACCGTGCTGAAATGAACTTTACCTGGGATGCTTTGGCTGCCGCCCAGTCAGCGCTTGAATCCTTGTATGAAATTGCCTCAGAATTTAATGAGGTCCATAAGTTTAGCAACATAGACTATGAGCGGGATTTTCTGGATGCACTGCGCCAGGACTTGAATATGCCAAAAGCGCTGTCTATCCTGTGGGACGTAGCCAGAAACGCGCGCATGCCCCTTCCTGAAAAGGCAGCAACCATACGGGAAATGGATAAAATCCTGGGCCTGAATATATTTGAGATGGCAAGGATGCGCCTGAAGGTCCCCAGAAGTGTTTTGCAATTGGCACAGGAGCGTGATTTGCTGCGTGCAAATAAACAGTATATCCGTTCAGACCAACTGAGAAATAAGATTGAGAAAATGGGTTACAACGTAAAAGACGTGGTGGATGAGAACAACCGGAAGGTCAGCGTAGTTACCCGCAAAATATAAAAGAAATTTTCAATTTGAAATTTGTAATTTTTATTGAATTTATATTGGTTAAATTTTTAAGATTTAAAAATTGAATTCAAATTTTAAATTATAAATTAAAAATTACCTGGTTGGTGTGGCGGAAGGGGTAGCAATGGTGTCTTGGAAGTCCACGTAATTTTTCATTTTTAGGGATATTGCTAAATCAGGAAAGTGGATAATCCGGTCGGCGTTTATCTGGTCCTTAATTTTAGGGTCCGGGAATCCTGCAACATACACCCGTTCCCCGGATGTAATCTTGCTGAATCCGGATTTGAGTTGTCCATCATCTTTATTGAAAGAAGAAATTTTGGTAGAGGTTTCTATGTTAATCAGCTTCTTGTTTCCATTTTCATCTACTGCGTTAAACGTGTAATTTTTCTTGTCCAGATCCAGGACTGCACCCTCAAAATAAGTTGGGATGGAAACTTTGGTGACGTCCCTTCCTAAAATATGCCCTGATACTTTATTCAGAACGCCTATAACCCCCAGCTGGTCACCGCTTTTAATGTCTGATATGCCAAATGTTTTTGAATCAGGGTCAGAAAATTTAGTAATATCATCAATGTCTATCACGCGGTTTTCCCCGTTTAATACCTCCAGCGTTAATGTAGTACTGGAAGCAACCGTTACTTTCCCCAGGACTCCGCGCTTTTCTGCAGACTTTTGGGACGCAGAGTTGCTTGCAACTAAATCTATGATCTTTTTTACGTTTTTCATCTCATCTTCATTTAACGGGGAAGTGGTAGCAGAGGATGTAGCAGTTTTTGAAGTTGGAGTGACTGTTTGCGAGTAAGAAATATTCGGAAGAAAGACAACTGCGGCAATAAGAATAAGGACGGTAAAAATATATTTAGTTTTCATATTACAATTCATCAGTTGAAAAAGAAATTGTCCTCACGTCTTTTGTAGAAGTTCCATCAGGTGCAACAGCTTCCGTAACCACTTTATTTACTGAGGAGTCTATAGAGATAGACGCTGAAAAATCGCCATTGGAGGTAGGTGTTGCAACTACATCTTCTTCATTTGTAGAAACTATAATGGTGTTTTGTGGATCAGTTTTCCCTTTTACTTCAATAGTTCGTTTAGCAGTAACAGTTTCATCAGCAGGGGAGAGTACGGTCAGGGTAATGCTGCTTTTTGGAAAAACTTGCTCCTGTTTTTTGGTAGTTGGATTTACTACCTTATTAGGCTTTGCAGTTTCGTACACAAAAAAACCGATTGTGGTAGCAACAAGCCCCAAGGTTACCGCAATGAAGATGATCACAATCCGTTCTTTCATAAGGTTTGAAAAGTGCGGGCAGAAGAACCAAAACGAGGCTTTAATCATAACCCATGTATTTATCTATTGTCAAGCAAGCCTACTTTATGGTATTCTCTTTTAACTCAAGTTTTTTTATTCATCTATGGAAGTTTCTAAAAGCGGTACCAGTGTAAAATTAAAAGGAAAAAATGCCTCGTTAGTTATAGACCCTACTTCAAAAGCAGAAGCTGAAATTGTAATTGCAACTGCTGCCCCTGACTCACTTGTATTAGATAAGGTAGAGGGGAAAAGGTTGGTAATTGCGGGACCCGGTGAATATGAAGTAGGAGGCATCAGCGTTACCGGAATCACTACAAAAAACGGTATCATATACCAAATATTAGATGGAACTAAGGTTATGTTTGCGCCTTCTTCTGCAATATCCCAGGTGCCGGATGATGAAGACTTTGATTGTTTGCTGGTGAAGGTTGTTGGGGAACTGTCAAAAGACGCTCTGGGTCCCATAAACACAAAGTGTGTTATACTCTTTGGCGATACTGCCGGACATTCTTTAGGAGAAGTGGAAAATGCCCCCAAGATTAACCTCAAAAAAACTGCGGAGATTGCTGGAAAAACATTTGTAATTGCTTAGTAAAATATGTCCGTACGGGTTCCTCCTCATGATGATAGCGCAGAAGAGGCAGTGTTAGGGTCCCTTCTCATAGATAAAGAAGCAGCAGCTTTTATAACAGAGCTGGTGCAGGCTGATTATTTCTACCAGGATTTAAATAAAGAGGTTTTTGAAGCTATGCTTGAGCTGTATGAAGCCCGTAAGCCTATTGATTTTGTTACCCTCACCAACCAATTAAAAAAAAGAAAATCCTATGAGAAAGTTGGCGGGGCTGTATATCTTACTAACTTGGCTAACTCCGTGCCTACAGCTGCAAACCTGGAACATTATGCCTCAATATTGCGTGAGAAGTATTTGCGGCGCAGTATGATATCCCTGGCAGGGCACATGACAGAAAAAGCGTTTGAGGAAGTAGATGAGGCGCCGGTGGTGCTGGATGAAGTTGAGCAGAACATTTACAAACTTTCACAAAGCAACGTAAAACAAGGGTTTGCCCATATTAAACATTCTTTGGCAGAAAGTTTTGACCGGCTTGACCAGCTGCATAAAGATGGTGGAAGGTTTCGTGGCATAGAGACGGGTTTTGTTGATTTAGATTTTCTTCTTTCAGGACTGCAGCAGTCCAACCTGATAGTCCTTGCTGCACGTCCGGGACAGGGTAAAACTGCTTTCGTGGTGAACATAGCACAGTACATTACCGTAACTTCTAAAAATCCGGTAGGAATTTTTTCCCTGGAAATGAGCAAAGAAGAGCTGGTTGACCGCCTGTTGGTTTCCCAGTCTGACATAGACGCATGGAAGTTAAAGACAGGAAGACTTTCAGAGGACGATTTTGAAAAGCTATCTACCGCCATGGGGGAATTGGCGGATGCCCCTATCTATATAGATGATACGCCCGGTATTTCTGTTGCTGAAATTAGGACAAAAGCGCGCAGGCTGCAGTCAGAAACCGGTATTAAGCTCATCATTGTGGATTACTTACAGTTAGTAAACCCCGGGAAAAAGTTTGAAAACCGTGTCCAGGAAGTGTCATATGTCTCCCAGAATATGAAGAACCTTGCGCGTGAGCTGAAAATACCGGTCATTGCGGTATCACAGCTTTCCCGTGCAGTGGAACACCGGGGTGAGCGCAAGCCGCAGTTGGCGGATTTGCGCGAATCAGGAGCTATAGAGCAGGATGCGGACGTAGTTATGTTTTTGTATACAAAAGATGAAGAGTTTACTTCACAACGGATAGTTACTATAAATGTGGCAAAACACCGGAATGGTCCGGTAGGGGAGAAGGATCTTCTGTTCCGTGGCGACAGAATAAGGTTTTATAATATTGAAGGAAGTCGTGATGAATCCCCGCCACCCATGCAAAATTGAGGTTTTACCCCATCCTGACTCTTTCTTTCCTTGACAACCTAGCCATGATATAGGAATAATAAGTTACCCTTACATTTATTCCATGGCAAAACACGTCAAGCTCAACCAGGTTTTCGCTACTGCTGTTTGCGGAAACGATATTCTCAGTACTTCCCTGTATGTCTCCGGTATTGCAATTTTTTACGCCGGCGTTTTTGCGCCGCTGATTTTGCTACTTGTTGCTCTTATTCTTTATTTTTATAAATCCGTATATACGGAAATTGTGGAAGCGTTGCCCATTAATGGGGGAGCGTATAATTGCCTCTTAAACGGCACATCTAAGACAGTTGCGGCTGTTGCAGGAGTTGTCACTATTCTTTCATATACGGCAACGGCAGTCATTTCCGCAACAGTTGCAGTTCAATACCTCCATTCGCTAGTTGCCGTCCCCGTCATTCCTGCAACCATTATTCTGCTGCTTTTTTTTGCGGCTTTGGTAATTTCAGGCATGCGTGATTCTGCGCGGGTAGCCCTTGGTATTTTTGTGATCCACGCATTGTCTTTAGTGAGCTTTTTAGTGGTAACCGCAATTTTTATTTCATCCGGCCATTTTCAATTTTTTGACAATATCTCCTATACGTTTACCCATTTCTCAAAAGACGGATTACTAAAAGCCCTCTTTTTTGGTTTTAGCGCTTCCCTTTTGGGAGTGTCCGGTTTTGAATCTTCCGCAAACTTTGTTGAAGAGCAGGGTAAGGGGGTATTCAGGAAAACATTGCGGAATATGCTTATAGGCGTTTCCCTGTTTAATCCGTTGATAACCATAGCAATTTTATCTGTATCACCTATCCCTATGGTTGCCGCTGCAAAAGAGTTTTTACTGGGGCAGCAAGCCCTTATAGTAGGAGGCAAGGCTTTTCAATACTTCATAGTGTTAGATGCATTTCTAGTCCTTTCAGGTGCCGTATTGACCTCTTTTGTTGGTGTTACTGGTCTTATGTACCGTATGGCCTCAGACGCCTGTCTTCCTGACATGTTGACCAAAAAAAATAAACACAATTCATATCCCTTCATAGTTCTTCTTTTTTTCTTTTTATGCGCGTCAATCCTTCTGATAACAAGAGGGGATCTGCTGATGCTGGCAGGAATGTATACCATTGCATTTTTAGGTGTAATGAGCTTATTTGCTTTGGGAAATTTAATTTTACGTGAGACAAGAACCGAATTAAAACGGACCTATCTGGCACCATTGCCGTTTGTGTTTATTGCCCTTTTCGCAACTCTTTTTGGTATTTTCGGAAACATTTTTATCAATCCAGGAAACTTGTTGTATTTCATGCTGTACTTTGTTCCTTCAATATTGGTTGTGCTAGCCTTTGTTTATTTAGATTTGACCATCCATATTTTGCAGCGCATTACTCGTCCTCTTCCGGTATTAAGAAGGTATTTTGAACAAAATTTTGAAGATGTTACCGACGAGCGGATAGTTGCGTTTATTAACCATGCTGATAGGCTTCATAGCATTTTGTCCTACATTGACCGGAATGAAACGGCGCACAATGTGACATTGGTACATTGTGAAAATTGGGATAATGCAAATGATAGGGAGCGCTACCATGAGATTATGGATTTAATTCCCCATTTAATAAAAGCCGGTGTTTTTCCGCACCTGAGGATTAATCATGAGTATATTAATATTCCCTTTGGCCCTGAGGCTGTAGACCATGTGTCTAAAAAGTTAAAGGTACGTAAAAACCGTATTATGATAGGTTCCATCCATCACTTCCATGAGTTTGACTATTCAGACCTGGGCGGTGTGCGCATTATCTTCTGATTTTTGTTATACTCGAGAATGTTTTATTGGGCCTTAGAGCGTTAGCTCGCAGGACCAAAAAAGTTGGGCCTTAGAGCGTTAGCTCGCAGGACCAAAAAAGTTGGGCCTATGGTTCAGTGGTAGAACAGGGCATTCGCATTGCCCAGACACCAGTTCGATTCTGGTTAGGTCCACATTTCCCTCTTGCAAGATTTTTGGTGATTTGATAATCTGTCTTGTCTTGATTTGCTAGTTTCTTACAAATGGTTACCATTGTTGTTGGCGGGTTCTACGGAGATGAAGGAAAAGGCAAGGTAGTTGGATACCTTGCAACCCATGACAAGTCAGATATAGTAGTACGCGCCGGATCAGGTCCCCAGGCAGGACACACCGTTACCTCTAACGTTAAGGTTACCCAGGTTCCTTCAGGCTTAGTCAACCCAAAGTCAAAACTGTTTATTGCCCGCGGAACGCTCATTAATCCTGATATATTTCTCAAAGAAGTAAAAGAAAATAATTTGGATGGAAGAATCTTTGTTGATTATGGGTGCACCATTATAGAGCCCAGCCATATCAAAGCAGAGGAAGATCTGGTAAAGAGAATTGGCTCAGTTGGTACCGGAGTTGGCCCTGCCAGGGTAGACCGCGTATTGCGCAAAGCAAAGCTTGCCAAGGATGAGCCCAAACTGAAGAAATACCTGATTGATGTTGCAAGTGAAGTAAATGCCGCAGTAGATAAAAAGAAAAATGTATTAATAGAAGGCGTCCAGGGATATGGACTCTCTTTGTTTGACTACCATTATTATCCCTTTGTAACTTCCCAGGATACTACTGCCTCCCAATTTGCGGCAGATACCGGTATAGGGCCTAAGTTGGTTGATGAAGTAGTGGTTATTTATAAATCTTATCTTTCCCGTGTTGGGGCTGACCCGCATTTTAAAGAATGGTCAGAGGCAAAAGCGAAAAGATTAGGTATAGAAGAGCATGGGTCAGTTTCCGGAAGGAAGCGTAAACTGGGCGACTTTAACGCCAAAATGGCAG
>JBLMVJ010000029.1:0-12058 GCA_050255815.1 Candidatus Levyibacteriota bacterium
ACCAACAACAGAGGCAAACTTGGATCAACAATCTAAACAGGTGCAGGCGCCGGTGGTTGCACAACATAAATCCAACCTTCCCACGGTTATTGCCATTCTTTGCGTCATTTTTGGATTAATGCAAATAGCTTTACCTGTTGGATTATTAGCAACCGTAATACCTGCTATGCTGGAAACCCAATCCTCAATAGGGATTAAAGCCTCAGGCCTCCCTATCAGTTATATAATGAGCGCCCTGCTTTTTATTGTTGGGATCCTGAATGTATTTTTTGGCATCTCAGTTTTGCGCAAAAAACGTTTTTTTCTGTTGGCTTCCCTCACCCTGATCCTTTCCTTCATACTGCAGGTTGTTGCCGTTATGATCATCATCACTACCATCATGGGCCCCATTTACTCTTCCCTTTCAACGGTAGGGCCAAAACCTTCACCCACCCCCACGCCAAAATTAATTATTAAAGACGCCTCCCCCTCTAAGACACCTACTCCTATCCAAAAAAATACAACACCTATCCCTACCCCAACCATAGCCAGCTCATCCTGCAAAACTAATGCAGACTGCCCAGTGGATTATTCCTGCATGACGCAAGGACCCATCATAGCCGGACAGCCACCACAGAAAATATGTGTCAAAAAAGGAAGCGCCATACCACTGTAAGGAATCGAGCAAATGGCGCGTGGCGTTTGGCAAGTGGCTAAATTTCTTCATTCTACATAACTATTCCCTATGCCCTAACCCCTATACCCTCCTTCAAACTGCCCTATTGACAAGTGTAAGAGATTTTGTTTAAGATAATTATAGACATGAAATCAACTGCCCAAAAAGGTTTCACATTAATAGAACTGCTCGTTGTTATAGGTATCCTCGCAGTTCTTCTTGCCATCACCCTCATTGCTATTAATCCGGCCCGCCAATTCTCCCAGGCAAATAACACCAAAAGAAGTTCTGATGTAAATGCAATCCTTAATGCTGTAGGACAATATGCAGCAGATAACAAAGGGAACCTTACTGCATTAAATATTCCTGATACTACCGCAGGAGCAGCAGTTATTGGAAGCAATACCACCGGAGGACAAGTTGACCTTTGTAACGCCCTGGTCCCTACCTACATTGCACAACTTCCGGTTGATCCACAATATGGAACGTATACTAACTGCACCAGCTATGACACCCAGTATACAATTGTAAGGTCTACCACGGATAACAGGATCACCGTAAGTGCAACCAGGACTGAAATTCCTCCAGCGACTGCTACCATCACGGTTACCAGATAAGCTTGGCTTAACATGAAATCCATCAAGAACCTCAAGGGAAGTAATCTTGCGCAAAAAGGATTCACATTAATTGAACTTTTAGTTGTTATAGGAATCCTGGCTGTCCTTTTAGCAATCACCCTTATTGCTATTAATCCGGCCAGGCAGTTTTCCCAGGCCAACAACACCAAAAGGGCTTCTGATATTAACGCTATCTTGAATGCGGTAGGACAATATGCAGCAGAGCATCATGGGGACATTTCTGCAATTGGAATTCCGGTAGGGTCAGCAAGCGCACAGATTATTGGAAGCAATACCGGCGGAGGGGAACTTAATTTCTGTCCAAATATAGCGCCTACGTATATTGCCCAGATGCCTGTTGATCCGCAATATGGAAATTGGACAGACTGCACTAATTATACTACCGGCTACTCTATTTACAGATCTGCAACGGACAGCCGTATCACCGTCTCAGCACCACGGACTGAAATTCCACCGGCAACTGTCATCCTTACGGTTACCCGCTAATCTTAAAACCAGCGCTTTTTTTTACTTTCCTGTTCAAATTCTTCCAGAAGCTCTTTCTGTCTATTGTTGATTTTATGAGGAACAACCACTTTTACCCGGACAAAATGGTCTCCACTACCGCCACCCCTTACCCGCGGCACTCCTTTTCCCTTAATCCTTATCAGTGAATCCGGCTGCGTCCCTTCAGGGATTTTAATTTTTACATTTCCATGGACGGTTTCTATCTCAACCGTATCACCCAATACTGCCTGTGTTAAAGATATTTGTTTTTCCGTTAAAATATCATTTCCTTCCCTATGGAATTTACTGTTGGAACGCACTGAAACTACTACGTCATAATTTTCAAACTGGATACGGGTTCCGTCATCTACTCCGGCAGGGATTTTAATATTTTGCTGTTTACCCTCTATAGAGACCCTTTTAGTCACCCCATGCACTGCCTCCATAAAATCTATGGTAATACTATACCGGGGTTTTCTCCGGGCAAACCCACCGCCAAAAAATTGTTCAAAAATCTCAAATGGATCTGAAAAACCGCCAAAGTCAAAGTCCTGGGCACCTCCACCGGTTGAATAGGTATAGGTAAATGGACCTTGCCGCCCCCCAAACCCGCCGAAGCCGCCGCCAAAAGGTCCGCCTGCACCAGCACCTGATTCAAACCCGGCACGGCCTACCTGGTCATACGTAGCCCTTTTTTGGGGATCAGACAATACCTCATACGCCTGGTTTATTTCTTTAAACTTCTCTTCTGCTTCTTTTGTTTTGTTTTTATCAGGATGGTATTCCAGGGCAAGCTTGCGGTACGCGCGTTTCAGCTCATCCTGGCTTGCAGCTTTCTGGACTCCCAGAATATCATAAAAGTCTCTCTTGTCAGGCATGGGTATATTTTACCAGATTTGAGGCTTAATCAGAAGAAATTAGCGGTAGCTGCACTGGAAAGAACAAACCTGCAGCGTATCTTTATTTGAGGCACAAGCAGGGTCAATAAAACATTCTAAAGAGGCTGCTTTCTGGACCGGGCCCGGAGTTGTACCGGTTAACAGATTAGGTGAAACCGCAAGATTTAGCTCTTTTGAAGTGGAACCGGTGGTCAACACCACATCTTCAGGAAGTGCAATAGGCTGCCCGTTGTAGCTTAAAGATACTGTATATAATCCGGGGGAAAGGGTGGTAAAAATATACCTTCCGGTATTATTGCTCAGGACGCTGTCACTTTTGCTTCCGGATAAAACAACCTGCGCTCCGGTTAATTTTTTCTCTGCACCGTCCATAATCCCGTTATTATTCCCGTCTATAAAAATGCTACCGTAAATAGAATACGAATTTTTCCGGCCTAAAGATGGCGTTGCGGTTGGCGCCAAAACATTTGTGAGTCCGCATAATAGTACCGCCCTTCTTGCGTTGAGCCTTCCACCCACGGGATGGTCTGTATGGATAGTATCAGCACTTCTTACCATACAAGATTTCAAAGTTCCCGGGTCATAGGAAGGGTTAAAGGAAAGTAGAAGCGCCGCAACTGCACTTACATGCGGGGCGGCCATAGAAGTACCTGCCCTGAGCATATACCCGTTATTAATTCCGGTAGACAGTACGCATGATTGAAGTGTACATGGGCCGGACCCTCCGGGGGCGGAGATTTCTACCTTAGGGCCAAAGTTGGAAAAAGACGACCTATTTCCCTGTGCATCAACAGAGCCTACCGCCAAAACCCCTTCACATGATCCCGGTATCTGCGTTTTTACGTCTACCCCTACCCCGTCACCGTTATTCCCGTTTCCGGCCGCAGCAACTACCAGCACTTTATGTTTTGCGGCATAAGAAAGCATATCTGCATACGTACCCTGGCATGCGCCCGTCCCTGCTATGCTCACGTTAATCACCTTTACCCCATGGTCTATTGCGTATTTCATGGCACGGCTTATATCTGAAGTGTTGCAATTGCCGTCCTTATCACAAGCTTTTATTGCCATAATTTTTGCACCCCAGGAAGTACTGGCTACTCCTTTTCCATTATCTGTTAGCGCGCCTATAATACCTGCAACATGGGTCCCATGCCCATGGTCATCCATAGGGTTTTGTGAGTTATTTAAAATATTAGGACCTCTTATTACATTCCCTGCCAAATCTTCATGGGAATAATCTACGCCGGTATCTATCACCGCAACCGTTACCTTTCCCTTTGTTTTCAACGTATCCCATGCCCCCGGAGCATCTATCATCTTCAAGTCCCACTGGTCAGAAAACTGTGGGTCGGACGGAGTAGCCTGAATTTTTAAAATATAATCCGGGGCAGCCGCTTCAATCTGCGGAATTTTTGAAATGCGCTGGTAGGCATCCGGAATACTGGTTCCTTTTTTTAAGGAAAACAAATAATAATTCTGCAAAACTTCATCATTTCCCGTAAATAATTTCCGCTGGGAAACTATGCCGTTTTGTGAAAGCCGGGAAAGAAGAACGTCCCTTTCCTGCGTCTTACCGGCAGCAAGAAGTTCTTCAGGGGAGCTTCCGGATTTATACCGGGCAAGAATCTGGTCCGGCACATATTTTACCCCTTGTGGAAAAACTTCATTCTTATAAAAAAGCAAAGAACTTGCTTGGATAACCGCAATTCCAAGCAGGATAACCAGGAATAAGATAAAAGGGGCAAGGATAATCCTGGGAACATTTTCTAGCAATGTATACGTGCTTTTTTTCTTTCTTCTAGGCATAGGGTTACCTTAAAACTACGCCGGCTGGAGCATGGTGCCGTCTGGCTGGACAGGGTTTGGATCTGGGACAGGAGTTTCCGGAGCCTGGTGTTCTTTTGCTATATCCGCTAAAATTCCCGTATCTTGCTGTGGCTGCGGTTGGTTTTGGAAAGCATTATTTATTTGCCCGTTTCCTCCTGGCATTTGCCCATCAGCAGGAATACCCGGAACAACGGCAGGTTCAGTAGGTCCCGGAGTTACCTGGGCATCCTGCACACCAGGTACCGCTGGTTGCATTTCTTGCCCGGGCATTGGAGGAACCGGCGCCTGTGGAGCTTGCGGATTCTCTTCTCCGGATTGAGCAACCTGAGGAGCAAGCTTAGTGAAGGTAAATTCACCTTTAGTATCATCATAGTCTATCTGGACGGTATCATTTGGAAGGAACGTCTTATTGATAATGTAAACAGCAATGGGATTTTCTATGGCAGTTTGGATCAGGCGTCTTAGGGGACGGGCACCATACACCGGGTCATACCCTTCTTTTGCCAAAACAGCCAACGCTTTATCAGTTACGACCAGCTGGATGCTCTGTTCTGCCAGAAGGCCCTGGGTTTTTTTAATCCCTAACTTTGCAATCTGTGCCATATCCTGAAGCCGCAACGGTTTAAACATGACCAATTCATCAAAACGGTTGAGAAGTTCCGGCTTAAAGAATTTCCGTAACTCATCCATAAGAGTTTTAGAAAGGTCAGAGAATTTTTTTGCTTCCTCTTCCACTGAAACAACTGCTGTCCCGGATTTCTCCAGTAATTGCTGCTGGATAAGAGCAGAACCAATGTTTGAGGTAGCTATAATAATAGTATTTTTGAAGGAAATGGTATTGCCTTTATTATCTGTGAGCCGTCCATCCTCCAACAGCTGCAAAAGGATATTAAACACATCCGGATGTGCTTTTTCTATTTCATCCAATAAAACAATAGAATACGGTTTTGCGCGTACTGCCTCTGTCAACTGTCCGCCTTCCTCATATCCTACATACCCCGGAGGTGCCCCAATCAATTTTGCTACCTCATGTTTTTCCATATACTCAGACATATCAAGCCGCACCATGAGGTCATCTTTCCCAAATAATATTTCAGCCATGGTTTTTGCCAACTCAGTCTTTCCTACGCCGGTAGGCCCTAAAAAAATAAATGATGCAATAGGACGGTTTGCCGAAGCCAAACCAATCCTTCCGCGCCTAACCGCTTCTGCAACTGCAGCAACAGCCTCCTCCTGGTCAATCAAGCGGTTATGGATAATCTGTTCCAGGTTAATAAGTTTCTGGGATTCATCTTCAGTCAAGCGGGTGATAGGAATTCCGGTCCAGGCTGAAACCACGTTTTCAATATCTGCCTTTTTTACCTCATTATCCGGACGCTTGCCTTCCGTGTGCTGCAGCTTTACTTCTGCAGCCGCTTCATCCAGAAGGTCTACCCCCTTATCCGGCAGATACCGCTCCCCTACATATTTTTTAGAAAGGTGTACTGCCGCATCAATAGATTCAGGTGTCAAGACTACCTGATGATACTTCTCATATTTAGGGCGCAAGGTATCAAGCATCTTTTTTGCAGTCTCTTCATCCGGTTCATCTACTAAAACTGACTGGAAGCGGCGTTCAAATGCCTTATCTTTTTCAAAGTATTTCCGGTATTCTGCAGTAGTAGTAGTACCTATAAGCTGGAGTTGGCCGCGGGCCAGGTATGGCTTAATAATATTAGAGGCATCCATAGCACCCTGGGTATCACCGGTTCCTATCAGTGTATGGATCTCATCAATAAACAGGATTATTTGGCCTGATGAAGCCTGGGCCTCTTTAATGACATTTTGCAGCCGTTCTTCAAATTCCCCCCGGTGTGATGCACCTGCAACCAAAGATGACAACTCCAGCTGAATAATTTTTTTATTAATCAAATCATGTGGAACAGACCCGGCAACAATTTTTTCTGCAAGGGATTCTACTATAGCGGTCTTTCCTACTCCCGCCTCTCCTATGATAATAGGATTGTTTTTTGTGCGGCGAAGAAGAATGTGAATAAGACGTTCTGTTTCTTTATCCCGTCCGGTTACCGGATCCAGCATCCCATCCCTGGCTTCCTGGGTCAGGTCTATCCCGTATTTTTCCAAAACGCTTTTTGCAGACGTGGCCTGGTACCCGGCGGATTTTGAAAGTTTTTCTTCAACTTTTGCCCGTTCCACCCCAAAGGTCTTCAAAAATTCTGCGGTTGTAGTTTCAGAAAATAATGCGACTAAAATGTCTTCCGGGGAGACAAATGATGCGCCCCGCTGTTTTGCCTGTGAATATCCGCTTTCAAAAATTCCCATGACCGTGGAACTCATGGTAGGCTGGCCGGAAAAATTCCCCTGCTTTTCTTTACTCTGGATCTCATGGGTTAACTTGGAAACATCTACATTAAACTGCTGCATGATCCTGAAGATTTCCCCGTCATAGAACATTCCCAGTAAGAGCTGTTCCGGATTAATGGTAGGCTGGGCAATACGCTTGGTTTCCTGCTCAGCATGGTGCAAAACCTGAAGGGACCGCGGATCCAGGCGGGAAAGTGCAAAAACATTTTCCCTTTTTTGCGGATCCATACCTTCTTCTGTGCCATCACCGGCAGAAGGAGGAATAGAACCATCCTGGGCCGGAGGCATCATAGGAGGAGGGGATGTGGGAGGCGGAGGCGTCTGGGGTGGCTGGTTTACGGTAATATTTGTAGTTTTAATTAACGGGTCAACACCACCCACGGATACCGTAGTAGATGAGGCTACCACTTCTTCATTTCCTTTTGGCGTACTACTAAAAAGATTTCCAAACATAGTATCTTACATTATGGTCATACCGGGCTATTTTTTGCAAGACTAACTACCTTTATTTTCTTCACCAAATGCCCCGCTGGACTTCAATTCTTCCAGCTTCTTCTCACCATCTTCTTCTGTCCCAAATGCCTTTTCTTCCGCTGCTGCCTCCAGATGTTTCTCCGCAGTTGTGTGAGAGGTGGAGCGCTCTACCATAGTATCCTCATCATCTTTCTTATCAGGATTTTGCAAGGCAGATTTAGCAGCTTCCAGCTTTGCTTTCAGGTACGCTACCACTTCTGTCCGCGAAAATCCTCCTATCATCAAAAACGGCAGAATGTTTGCCACCATATCCATACCTTCTTTATTTCTAACCGGGTCAACTGAATTTAAAAGCGTTATGGCCTGGTTAATTTTATCTATATCTCCCTTAATCCATTCTTCCTTAGACGGTACTTTACCGGAAAGGTCAGGAGGCGGTGTAGTTCCCTGGTAGGTATCCAGCCACATCTTCTTTACTTCTTCATAATCTTCAATGCTTACCTGCTGTACTTTATTTACCGTAGGCAAGTTCATGTTAGCGGTAGAGGTAAAGGTAGATTTTTGTCCGGGCATAACGTGCGGTTTGGCCTGGGCAGAAGTAGTATTTGCTGCTGAAAGGATAGAAGTTGCCAATGGATTTCCCTTCTGCTTTTCCGTTACTAACTGCTGGCGGGCCTGGGTATACCGTTCACGCTCAGATGGAATAGTCACCAGACTGGGGTTAGAAATTCTGCTCAGGGATGACTTTAACTTAAGAGCCTCATGGCTTCTACTGGTATCTTTAGAAAGCATAGAGGTCTCATATTTGGCAATGTCCCGCATCTTCGGGATGGATAAATTTGCCAACTGCAATATCCGTGCATTTTCAGGGATGGAGGCAATACTTTGTACATTCCTGGTTTCCGTAATATTCCTGGTCTCCGAAACCGTCTTAGAAACAGCAAACGGGATTTGCATAGCATGACCGGCGCTTGGCACCGGCGGAATAGGAGAAACCGGAGCAGGGGCAGGAGGAGGTGTCCTGGTCGGCATAAAGCTGGCACCTTTATCCAAAATCCGCTTCACCATGACGTTATCCTGCAAAGAAATACTTCCAATATAGTCAAGGAAAATCTTAAGGAGAATAAACGGCAGGATAATTACCACCCACAACATCAGAAGGGAAACTACATACAGTGCAAAGGTATCCTGCAGGTTGACTGAATTAAACATGCCAATCCGCTGGCCCGGTCCTCCAATTAAAATATTAACCGCAGTAGGATATACCACATCACCCTCAACTCCGGGAACATGGCCGGTAGAAGTTAAGTCAAACGCAAGCGGGATTCCGGGTTTATCCGGCGTGCCTGCCCGCCACAAAACTACCAGACCGTGCAAGAATATAGCAAAAAGCGGCGCATATAACAGCCATCTGAAAAACTCCCCTATCCAGATTTTTCCGGTATTTCTGATGGGCCTGAAAAACAGGAGCAGCGGAAACACCGGAGAAAGGATGATAAAAAACCAGAGGATGATTTTTCTGACCAGAAGGACACCAGTCATCACGTAATACGTAATTGCGGTAAGCCTGACCAGAAGAAGCGTCATGAATGCTGATTCATCATATTTGATCCCGTACCGCCTTAAGCCGGTAAACGTTTTATAGTCAAAGCCTATGAATATAAGGTCATGCGTAGAAATAAGGTTCCCGTTCATCCGCAGGAAAAACCCCTGGACAATATCTGTAACCTGGAAGATAAATTGCAAAAGAGCGTAGGACAGGGTAATTAAAACTATAATAAACATAAAACGGGGGATAAAACGGGTAATAGTAAGGCTCCTGCCGCGGGTAATAATCATCACAAAGGCTGCAGTCATAACTACCAGAACCAATAAGGCGTACACAATGTTACGGATAAGTGCCCAGAATGAGACAAGAGGATTGTTGGTATTAGAACATGCTCCGTCTGCATTCCGGGTAACGCACGCCCAGTCATAGTTCCTGATAGTCCAGTCCAAAAAGTCACCTGAACGGCTCGCGGTTTTTCCCACAAACGTAACCGTAGCATCAGGCACAAAATCACCTTCAGCGGGAGCGGTACCTACCCCCAGCCCGGGGTTGGCTCCGTTTTCCGCAACTTTTAAAGTGACCGGTATAGGGGAAGAGCTGACGGTGTCTGAGACAGCTTTTACGGCCGGGCTGGCCGCCAAAACTTGGGTTGCAAAAAAGAGGAAAGCAGCAAGAAAACCAAACAGAATGGGCAGTTTTTTAAACATAATTAAAATCCGGGTATCTTTAGTATTCCTCCTGCTATCAGCTCTATGAAAACAAAGCCAAACACTGCAAGTAGGAGGCCCGCAATAGCATAGAATATATACTCTTTCCCTTTCTGGAGTTTTTCCGGATTCCCTCCTGAAGTCATCAGGTTGTACCCGCCATAAATCAAAAATAAGAAACCAACCATGCCTATCAAAGACAGGCCAATTCCATAGAACTTTGAAACAAAACCAATAGGATTATTAGGTAAACAACCTAGTTCTGTTGCTACCTCATTTACCGCACACATATACATATTTATAGTAGCACGTTTTAGCTTTGACAGCAACGAAAATAAGAGTTTATGGTATTAGGTCTAGGGGGAAGAAAAAAACTCTAGGAAAATAAAATGATCCACAGGGTCAAGTTTGCAAGTTTATCTTGAAGTAACATTCACTGAAGAGGAGGCGGTGTTTCCTGATGTGTCATAAGCTTTGGCAGTGAGAGTATAGGTTATAGACCGTTGAGAAGGAACCCGCCATACTGCTGAGTATGGACTGGAAGTATCTGTGCTAAGAAGAACATTATTTACGTAAAACTCTACTTTTGCAACCTTTACATT
This sequence comes from Candidatus Levyibacteriota bacterium, assembly GCA_050255815.1. Taxonomy (GTDB): domain Bacteria; phylum Patescibacteriota; class Microgenomatia; order Levybacterales; family GWA1-39-11; genus JAGORM01. The sequence continues at coordinate 10,205 of JBLMVJ010000029.1, forward strand.
ATCTGATGCTGAAGCTTTAATAGTAACTTTTGTACTCCGCCAAACCCGGGAACCATTTAACGGGCTGGTAATAGATACTTTTGGTGCAATAATGTCTGTTGGGGTAGGTGTTGGAGTTGCAGTTGGTGTAGGAATCCCGGATGGGGTAGGCGTTGGCGTAGGAATAGCTACTATCCCGCCAAATGCTCCTAACGCTTGTAAAGAACCCAAACCTGATGGCCCATCATATCCAATTCCACCCTTACACATATTAGTTGCGCATGTTCCATTTGAGCCTGAAGTTACATCATGGAAGTTAGTAAGGTTATAGTTTGCGTATAAAACTGATGAAGCGGTAACATTTGAACCGATAGGATTACCCAATGCATATGCAGCAGCAATAATTGGAGAAGAAAGACTGGTTCCTCCTATCTGCCACCAGCCTGACTGCCCGTTGTAAGGAGTAGAGTCAAATATTGCCGCACCGGTATTAGGGTCTGCGTCAGCAGATATATCAGCAATTGCGCGAGAAGAAAAACAATTCGTGCTGCCCCAGTTTGTCAATGCTGTTTGCCATAGGTTTGCAGCCTCATAGCTACTGCATCCACTTCCGCTTCCATTCCACACCGTCTCTGATGAATAAGTAAGGTCCGTGAATAGATTGAGGGTAGTCCCTCCAACTGCAACTACGTGAGGAGAGGCAGCAGGGAATTCTGCGCCATACCCGCTATCCCCCGCTGAAACTGTAACGGCAACCCCCGGATGGTTATAATAGGAATCATAATTTTTCTCTCCGCTCCATTCTGATCCCCCATAACTATTTGAGATTGCAACTGCTCCCATGGACGCTGCCGTATTTACTGCGGTTGCTAAATCAGAAAAGAAATTGGTATTTGCCTCTACTAACAGTATCCGGCATGTCTGGCAAATGGCATGGGCAACCTCAACATCTAAAGACGTTTCCATAGCCCATCCGGCATCAACTGTAGTAGGAAGGGTGGATCCGCCATTCTGGTTTACCACGGTAAGACAGCCGTTTGCTTTTGTACAGGAAGGAATACCAAAGTATGTGGAATAGGTATTCAAATCACTCTCAATATTAGGGGCATGAAACGCATCAACTATAGCAACTATGGGGGCTGAGGAACTTGCGGTAGTACAAGGATCTGAAACAAGTTGTCCCGGTGCGCATGGGAGTTGATATGCCGTATGGAAAGCCCCCGGAGAAAGGCTTCCGGGAACCGGCGTAGTACTAGAAAGCGGTGTTACGCCGTCAGTCAGAGTGCTCACTTTTGCATTGCATTTGGCAAAATGGTTCCCCGGCAAGTTACAAACATTCCTGAATGGCCTATGGGTAAAAGTCCTCACGGTTTTAGGCAGCCTGAATAATTCCAGTGACGCATTTGCTTTGGGAGAGTAAAGAACCAGTCCAATTCCAAGAAAGAAAAAGGCAAGGAAGAATAAATATTCTTTTGAAAACTTCATGAAGTAACGTTCAGTGTAAAAGAATTGAAATTTAAAAGCAAGTAAGGGAGATGTAAGGAAGCAGTAAGAAAGCTATACCCTAATTTACTACTTCCCCTTCTACGGCTTCTTCCTTATCCGGAGTATTTTCAGTTTTTGCTTCTTCACCCGGCGCCTCTTTGCCGGGCTGTTCATCTCCACCCGATTGTCCGCCTTGTGGTCCTTGTGCCTGCTGCATTTGTTCTCCTATTTTAGAAAGGTGGTCAGAGAGTTCCTGTGTTTTTGCTTCAATATCAGCTTTATCTTCACCCTTCAGCGCTTCTTTCAAAGCAGAAACCTTAGAGTCAACATCAGACTTCAGGTCAGCCGGCACTTTATCACCCAGGTCTTTCAGTGATTTTTCTGCGGTAA
>JBLMVJ010000030.1:0-8681 GCA_050255815.1 Candidatus Levyibacteriota bacterium
TGGCTACTGCATCTTCACAAATATTTTACGGCTGGGGAAGTTCCTATGATTTTTCTACCACTCCTGCTGATGTGGACCCTATGGTTACTAACCATTCCGTTTTACTGTCCGGGTTTTCACCCTGTGAAAGCTTCCATTACCAGGTTGTTTCAACTGATTCTGCCGGGTTTACCCTGGTGAGCAATGACAGTTCTTTTACTACTTCCGGATGTTCCGTGTTGGGTAGCATTACTGATATTTCAAACACAAATATTGCAAGTGCTTCCGGCGGTACGGTAAGCCTTTTAAACAACGGCTTAGGAATCTCCCTGACAATTCCTGCGTCTGCTGCGTCAGCTGATGCAAATTTCCAGATAAAACAAATTGATAAAACAAGCGGTCTTTCTGCTGCGCCCGCTCCGTCCGGCCTATCCCTGGTAAGCAATTACTTTTATGAATTGAAAGCTTTTGCGGATTGGTTAACCCCTATTTCAACCTTTTCAGCTGATTTAACCCTGGACCTTGCTTACGGTTCTGCAGACACTGCAGCGTATACAGAATCCAGTTTTGGCATGTATACCTGGGATGGAAATGTATGGTCTTTGCTCACTTGTACTTATAATACCTCACTGAAAAAGGTAAGTTGCCCTATTCCCCATTTTTCCGGATTTGCTCTGTTTGGCCAGGCCATTCCTGCCCAAAACAGTACGCCTTCCCAAAATACTACCACTTCCTGCGGTTCCACACCTAACGGAATACCTAACATATTTCAGGTTGACACCACTTCCTCTCAGGCCACCCTTTACTTTTCACCTGTTTCAAGCAACCTTTCCTATTACTATATTTCCTATGGGTATGACCCTAATAATATGCTTTTTGGCGTCTCTTATAGCGCGTCGCCGTCCACAGGAGTCCAGTCATATACCATAAATTACCTGAATCCGCTTACAAAATATTATTTCAAAGTAAGGGGTGGAGACGGATGCGTTCCGGGTGATTGGGGAAATACTTTTGGGGCAACAACAAAAAGCCTGGTAAGCGCTTCAGCATCCGGCAGCGCTTCCCTGTCAAATAGTACAAGTAACCAGGCTTCCGGTGCTGCCTCCCAATCAGATTCCCAAACTACCGGCCAGGCGCTGCGTTCCCAAATTGCAAGTACCGACAATGGGGCTACGGTAAGTGCCAGAGGCACTATTTCACCTACCGGAATCTTTGACGGGACAGTAAAAATTGGACTGATGGGTGCTGTTCTTACGGCAGTTGGCCTTGCTCTTCTTGCGCTGTGATCTGATGATTAGAGATTAATTCTCAGGGAGTCTTCCAGGGATACCTGTGCATATTGCGCATTAATTTCTTCCATAAAATGGTTAACCCGGGTTGCCCAAGTAGGGGAAGCTGCATAAATCTTACCAATAGACCATACGTCAGTAGCTCTCCATTTAATCATGTAATCGTTTTTGAGAGACTTGTCAATGGTGTCTATACCGTCTTCCCAGTTTTTAAAGTATATAGTGCCGCTTCCCCAGCCATACGCATTAAACGTGCCTGATATAAGGGCTTTTCCAAATGTAGACTCTACCCCTGATATAGCAGGTAATAGCTTCCAGTCAATACCGTATTTATCAGCGGTATCCACATATGTTTTTGCGTAATCCGCTAAAGGTGAGTTATATTTGCTTAAGACCACCTCAAGCGCGATTACACGGTTATCTTTCACCTTTTTTATGGGTGCTTCATGCGTAAGAGCCGCTGAGGATGCAGAAGTTTCTGCGTGTATGTGTTTGGGGAAGATGGCCGTAGCAAGTAGAAATACTACAGCCCAGGCAAAATGCCTCATTAAAAAAATTGCCCATTTAACAGGCTTAGGATAGATCCTTCTACACTGTTCCGGGCAAAAAAAATCCTAAAGTAGTTTTGGGCTACCTTAGGATCTAACAAGCATTCTAACATAAAACTATCGGCTTGTCAAGTATTGGTACCGTGAAAAATTTGAGCCATTTTAAGCGTTATTTTCACTGCTGAGTTTTACTAAAGGATGAATTCAGAGGGAAGATTGAATTTTGCCCATGAAGTAGTTGACGCCATTTGCCCAGGAGCCGGTATTCCCGGGGGTATAGCGGGTAACAATTTCAGTAGGTTCTTCCAGCCCTTGTTTTTCTTTGTAATCACGCGCAAGCGTCTTAGTAACTGTTTCTATTGCCTGGTCAAAGCTGCTAAAACGGGTTACTTTACCGCCATAGATGCCAAAACCCCAGCAGTTGTAAGAGTTTTTGGGCATCTTTTTGCAGAGGTTGCTCTCCTGCATGGCTATTGCCGGCAACAACCGCCAGTCCAGGGAATATTTGTCAGCTGCATTTACCATCTGCTCAGCATAAGAAAAAAGTGGTGAATTATAACGCTTAAAAAATGCCTGCAGTACCTCTACTCTGGCTTCATTTTCTTTTACGGAGTAGTCAACTTCACGCAGCCCCGGAGTTACTGCCTGGTATTGGCTGGTGTCTTTTAGCACTGTTTCCTGTTTTGCTGAAGCTGATTTTAACTCAATAAGATAATAGGAGGCAAGAAGGATGATAACGCACGGCAGAAGGAGTATGTAGCTTGCAAGAAGTACAAACTTTCTCATGTACCTAATATTTACATAGTATCCTTTTTAAGTCAAGAAATCATACTACAAACAACATTATCAAAATAAAGCACTTATTAAAGATATAAGAAAAGCTTGATAACCTGGGTAATTGGGATGGATGAATTGCCAAGCTTTTCAAAACATAATTTAATTCAGGTTAGTCTTATACAGCATGATTCCTTCAGCACTTACGCCTTTCAGCTGAAACATGGGACAGTCAATTACTAAAGAAGGAATGTACACATAGGAAAGATTATATAGCTTTACAAACCCTTGCTTTTCCTTACAGGAGAAATTCCTAAACTGTTCCTGGTAATCCGGTATAGATCCGGATATGGTACCGCTTTTGATAGTAAGTGGAACATTATTTGTTGCTACGCTTATAACTGTCCCCTTCCAGGGAGAGCTTAGGAAGCGTGCGTTTTTTATTCCGGTAAATAACCTTAAATCTTCCGGATCAAGAAACCGGTTTGCCAAAGGCAAGTTATGGGCTACCATAAATGGACTTTTCCCGGTAAAGTGCTTCCAGGCATCTGATCCGGTATAAAAAAGGAGCAAAGGGATAAAGAGAAAAAGAAATATGTATTGAAGATACAAAAAATCCCAGTTGTTTTTAAAACCTTCAAATTTTTCGACTGTGTCAAAAATTTTTTTTAATCCAAAACCTGCAGCCAGCACCAGCAAAATAGAGGCAACAATAACAATCCTTTCCAATTCAATAATAAAGCTATAGGAAGTAAATGAATAAAATGCCCAAAATAATAAGGAAATACCAACCATGGCAGCTAACGCCCTCTTTTCTTTATAAAGTGCCGGAAGCCCTACGGTTGCAAGCAGCAATATAGGTATGGGAATTGCAAAATAAATAGGGAATGTGAAGATAAAATCACTCCCTACGTAAGAGTCATAGATAAACTTATGCATAATCAACTCAAAAATTTGGCCCGGCGTAAACCTGTCAAAAAGGAAAACTGAAGAAATTAATCCTCCTGAAATAATTACGGTTAGCATATATAGGACAAAAATTTTCAAACTCTTCCCGTATGGTTTTTTATAGAGCTGAGAAACCATCATGACAATGATCAATAGAATAAGCGGGGTATAGAAAATAAGCGTTAAAAAAGAGGCCAGTAAAAACATTTTCTTTCTTTCTAAATAGTAAAAGGCTATAGACAAAAGTAAGAAAATAATCCCCAGGCTTAATGGGATAAGAGTCCACAACCCCGGGATTAAAGAGGTGTTAACAATATACAAAGCGCTGAGGCTGATGATGGCACTTTGCAGTTTTTTTACTTTGTTTATGGCTAAAAATAAGTACAGTAAGGTTATGATGAGCGTATTCATTACAATTGAAAGGATTACATAACCGGTTAAAGGATTTAGGTTCAGAATGACAATAAATTCGGACAGCAGGGAATGAAAGGCAATTTCCAGATTGGTAAATGGCCCATGCCAGATAGGGTCTCGGACAGGAAGTGAATGGGTTGCAATGGCATCTTTAATAAACGCAATAGAATACCATTCATCGGAGAAATAAGGATATGGATAGTTCAGTGGTCTTTTAGTTTCTGTTGATAAGTTAGTAGTAGTTGAATAAAAGCCGGTGTAATGGTAGTGCACCATATACAGCGCTGTACCTGAAATTAAGACTACGTAAATTAAAAACAAATCAATCTTTTTTGCAAGCAGTTTTAAATCCGGTCTGAATGGACGGAAAAAAAATAAACAGGCAAAGAAAACAAGAGTATTAAAGGACAGAATTACCTGGTATGTAAAAAGGTGTAACGCCTGGGTCGCAAGCGCAATGATTAATTGAAGGAAAAAAATAAAAAGAAGAATATAAAAAAACCCTACTTTTAGGTCTTTAAACTTTTTTAACGCCAAAAAAGGGGCAAGAAGTGCTACCAGCCCTAAAACGGTTAGTACCATGTTTTAAAGTATAGCACTCAAAGCGCCTGCTTAAATCATGGATGTTTTTTGGATAAATCCTTTGACTAATTACACTTAATAAGTTCCTTTATTTTTGAAATGTAAATATCTTTATCAAACTTTTTCGCCTGATTAATACAGGCGTTTTTATATTGTTCAGGGTCTTTTCCTATCTTTTTAATGGCTGAAGCAAGCTTTTGTGCATTAATGTTTTCAATTAACATTCCTGTTTTACCATCAATAACTGTTTCGGTATAACCGCCTTCCTTAGGAGCAATAACCGGCTTGCCCGAAGCCATAGCTTCAACAGCAGTCATACCATAGTCTTCATCATGGGAAGTGGTTATAAAACCTTTGCAGTTGGCGTAGAGTTCAACTAATTCACTTGAGTCTACCCAGCTTATTACGGAAACATTTTTAGGCCTAACTCTTTTGATATAGGAAGCATAGCTCAGAAAATGTCTGGACTGTTCAAAGCTGCCAACAATTACCAGTTTTTCTTCGGGCAGATTCCTGAATGCTTCCAGCTGCATATCTACTCTTTTGTGCGTTATGAGCCTATTAACGGAAAGCCAGTAGTCTCCAACCTTGCCAAAATGATACTTTGAGGTATCAGTAGGCGGATAAATGACAAGCGAATCTTTATTTAAATATTTCTTTACCCTTTTTCTGACGTTTTGGGAAATGGAAACAATCTGACCAACACCTTGAACGTCATGACGGTTCAAAAAACGGTGGTATTTAACCCATAATGCAAAAATCCATCCTTTATGCCATGCAACAGTATTTTTGCGTGTATATTCATAGAGGTCCCAAATTTCCCTGATAGGAGAATATACATACCAAAGGTTTGGTTTATTTGATGCAGCTCCGGAAACTGCCCAGTCCCCTCCTATGATGTAGTAGTCATATTTCTTGCCAAGTTTAAGGTTTTTAAATCGCCAATATGCAAGTTCCTGCTTTTGGGGAGCATTTATGGGTATTTTGCCAATACTAAATATGTTATCAGTCCCAAATCCCATTTTTGCTATTTTTTTCTTATCAATATTCGTGGTGTAAATATCAGCGCCCAATTCTCTCGCCAGAATAAGGTCCACATACTCTGCTCCCCCAATGTTGTCCATAAAATTATGAAATATTGCTATTTTCATCTTGGATTAAATAGTTTAGCAACTTAACTGGTGATAATAAATAACATGTTCTGGCTGAATACCGGGTAGTATTTAAGCTATACTATTTAATAGGGGCATGGAGAAAAAGGAAAGAGCCAGTAACTCAATTTCTAGGTTTAGTCCGGAGGTGCCTCCCGTATTCCAACCTATTGCGCTCATACTTCTGGGCCTTGCATTATTTTTTTTTAACACTATTTCACCGGTAACCAGGGAAACTAATGCTCGGATTGAAGCTTTTGAGCCGGCAGTTTTATTACTACACTTAATTTCTTCAGTAAGCCCTGTTCTAAACGTAATGCCTCCTGAGGATTATAAAGGGTATTGTTTAAATGTTCCTGTCATTTTTTATCACCATATTCAGCCCATGGCTGAGGCAAGAGCTAAAGGGAAGGAACGTTTGACGGTGGATAATGGAATTTTTGTCTCCCAGATGTCGTACTTGTATGCAAAAGGCTACCGTAGTATTTCGGCCTCCCAATTGGCCAGTGCCCTGATTGCCAAATCTAAACTTCCGGCAAAGTCAATTGTCATATCCTTTGATGATGGGTATGAGGATTTTTATACTTACGCTTACCCAATACTTCAGAAGTATCATTTCGTAGCTAGCCTGGCAATTCCTACAGGTCTGTTGGGCCGCAACGGTTATTTAAGTTGGGATGAATTAAAAGAAATGGATAGAAGCGGAAAAATTTTCATTTATAGCCATACCAAATCTCATACAAATTTGACAAAAGTAACCGTAAGTAAGGCACAGTATGAAATTTTAGCTGCAAAGGAACAGCTTCAGAAGTTCACCGGTAAAAATTCCAATGTTTTCTTTTACCCTTACGGCGCAGTGAGCTTCGGCGTCATTTCAGTTCTGGACGCAAACGGGTATCAGGCAGGTTACTCAACTAAACCGGGGTTTATCCAATGCGACTCTTTTCTTATGGCTTTGCATAGAACAGAAATTGGAAATTTGTCTTTAAGCTCCTACGGTTTATAAACTGGCTGAGAAGATATTATAATTGCAAAGGCAGGAAAAACACTTTGTATCCGTAAAGAGACTATGAATTATAAAACCAGGCAAACTCTCAGTCTCATCATGGCATTTGCCATAGCCGAGTTTAAATTACGTAATGAAGGAAGTTATCTGGGGCTTTTTTGGTATCTGCTAAGCCCAATCCTGACTTTTATTTTGCTTTTTTTTATTTTTTCTACACGTCTGGGTGCCACAATAGCAGATTTCCCGCTTTATCTTCTGATGGGGATCATACTGTTTAATTTCTTCCAATTCACGACAACGGAATCAACAAAAGTAATACAAAACTACAGGGGAGTTATCCGTTCTATTTACTTCCCCAGGGAAGTATTGGTGGGACAATTAGTTCTCAAAACATTCTTTTCGCATATATTTGAAATGTTGCTTTTTGTGCTTCTCATGCTATTTTTTCATATGCCGCTTTGGGGCCTTTTTTATTACCCGTTTATTTTGGTTTTGTTAGCATTTTTTACCATGGGAGTTTCCCTTATTTTATGCGCTTTAACTGTCTACGTTAGTGATTTAGAAAATGTATGGAGTTTTGCTACGCGCCTTCTGTGGTTTGCTACACCCATATTTTACGCGCAGGAAGGAGTACCGGGAATTTCTATCCTGAATAAATTTAACCCTATGTATTACTTTATTACAGTAGCACGTGAGATGGTTATATACCAACACATCCCGGAACCGTTTTTAATTCTGGGGGTTATTGTGTACACCATTACCCCTTTTATCTGTGGAATTTGGATATTTAAGCTTTTAAAGGACAAATTCGCGGAGATGATATAACCATGCAAAATCAAATAATAGCAAAAGGTATTGAGAAGCAGTTCAGAATTGGCGGCAGAAAACCAAGAAGTGCGTTGGAGAGTTTTATCTCTTTTTTCTGGGGCAGGGAACATAAGAAAGACTTCCCGGTTTTAAGGGGCGTTTCCTTTAGTGTCAAGGCCGGAGAAATAGTTGGAATAGTAGGAAGAAACGGTTCGGGCAAAAGTACGCTCTTGAGGATTATTGCAGGCATTTATAAAAGTGACAGGGGCAGCTTGCAAATGGAGGGGAAGGTTATTGCACTCTTAAACCTTAACCTGGGTTTCCAGGAACGGTTGACTATGAAAGAGAATATTAATTTTTGCCTTACTCTTTTCGGCCTAGACAGAAAAAATGCTGAAAGCAGATATGATAAGGTGGTGGCATTTTCTGGCTTAAGAAAATTTCAGGATACTAAAATATACCAGTTTTCCCAGGGAATGAAAGAGCGCTTGGCTTTTTCAATTGCCTATCATGCCGGAGCGGGTATTTTTCTGCTGGATGAAGCCTTTTCCGTAGGGGATGAAGGATTTCAGAGAAAAACTGCTGAGGCAGTTTTAAATTTGAGGAAAAAAGGGTGTGCTGTTTTGGTTGTTGCCCATGATTTAAATTGGCTTAAGGAAAATACCGGGCGGGTACTATGGCTGGAAAATGGGAAAATAGTTATGGATGGAGCAAGCAAACAGGTTATTCAGAGATATTCTAAGTCATTCAGTACCTAGTAGAGAAATTTTGACAAGTCTGAAAGGGGTGAGGCAAACCCGGTACCGGTTTTCTCCCTTCTTGCCAATGATTTTTTAATGGCTTTCAGCAAAAAATTGTTAGCTTCTATCCTGTTTTTAGTGCGGTTATTAGTATGAATACGGCGTAAATACGTTTCCTGGTCAAGCAGGGAAAAACGAATACCTTTTTCTCTTGCACGCAAAAACCAGTCAGTATCCTCATTCAAAAGAAAAGATTGGTCAAAAAGACCAACATGTTCAAACACCCGCCTCTTAAAAAAACCGCAAAATAAACTTCTCTCAGGCCAGGATGGCACAATTTTTTCAAATATAAACCCTGTTTGTGTCCTTTTAATTTTTTTGACGTTTCTAATTTTTCCAAAAACAACATCAACCCCAAAAGCCTCTCTTTCTTTCAGGTGTTG
>JBLMVJ010000031.1:0-13472 GCA_050255815.1 Candidatus Levyibacteriota bacterium
TTATTGCAGACATAGGACTGATAGGGCTGCCTAACGCGGGGAAGAGTTCCCTTCTAAAAGCCTTAACTGCTGCTACCCCTAAAGTAGGGGCCTACCCTTTTACTACTTTGGAACCAAATCTAGGGACCATAGGAAAGATAGTCCTGGCAGATATTCCCGGACTGGTAGAAGGCGCGTCTTCCGGAAAAGGATTAGGAATACAGTTTCTAAAACATATCCAAAAAACAAAAATGCTTTTGCACTGTATAGACTCTACTGCAGGCAACCCTTACGAAACATACAAAACTATCCATGCAGAAATGGAAACTTTTGACCCGGAAATTTCCCAAAAAAATGAAATTATTTTACTGACCAAAACAGACCTGGCAGAACCGGCACTTCTTGCAGAACAAAAGAAAGAACTGAAAAAAACCAAGAAAGAAATAATAGAAGTTTCTATCTACAACCCGGAAAGCCTCTCAAACCTCAAAAAAACCATAGAAGTTAACTTCCTTAAAAAATAACCTTAAGTCCATTTTAGTCTTATAGTTTGACTTTTTCCTCTTTTTTCCATATACTTACGCCTATGCCAGAACGAGAAAAAGGATTTGTAGATTCTAGAAATAAGTTTAAAACCAGCCAGAAAGATGCTGCGCTACTAGCAGGATCTGTGGGTGGTATGTTTGGTGGAATAAGCTATGGAATAACTCGTGTTTTATCAGATGCAGACCTTGCAAAGACAGTAGGTACTGATGTTGGTATTGGTCTGGCAGCTTTCATGGGAGGCGTAATGGGAACTATTGCTGCCCAAGAAAGTTCAAAAAAACTTGCAATTGAAGGAAAGACAAAAAGAGCTTTGGCAAGAGCATTGCAAGGATTAGTAGAAGCGGAGGCAGGAATGCTAACAACTGGAATCTTATCTGGAAATGAAATTGGCGGAGGGAAAGGAGCAGTAATTGGTGGAGTTATAGGAATTATATCCGGCACATCTATAGGAAGCGGAGGATTGTGGGGCTTAAGAGACATTGGCCAAGTATATAGGGAAATTATTCATCCAGCCTTGGACCCAAAAAAATTTCCTCAATTTAATATTACAAAAGATGTACTGTTTGACGATGAAGATAAAAGCCTGCGTCATCCACCAGTCTACACTGCAGGAACTATTGAGGATATGAAAGGCTTTAGACAAGCCCAAATAGATTTTGTCATAGAAAACTCTCAGAACTTAAAAGGTCCACATCAATATCCGGAAAGCTCACTTCTTAAATTATCAAAAGCAATATTTATTATCCCTGAAGTTATCCACTACCCTGCATTTGACCCAAAATATGATTCCTTGGGGAAACTTGGGCTGCAACTGCCAAGTGCAGCAGTGAAACTTGCCACTTCTAATACTGGGGAAGTAACCGCAAGACCGTACCAAGCTTCTACCTACTCAATCTGGCCACAAGTAAGCGAGTTCGAAGACCCCTATAATAGATCCTTTAATGATAAACGCTGGGATTATTGGAGGGAACGGTCCTGGAAAAATGATGTAGCTATACTTGTCACCAGAAAAGTGGAAGGGTCTACAGTTACTGACCCTGATGCATCCCATCTAAAAATTGAGGATTCTTACCAGCTCATTGATATCTTGGTGGATGGATATGGAAAAGGAAAAAGGGTTAAAAGAAAGCAAAAACGTGAAGGTCTGAAAAGATTAATACCAGTCAGAAATCCACAGGGGATTTAATGGGAGGACACAAAATTAGCGGTCTTTCCAGATATGTTTTGCTCAGGCATAAATCAAACGAAGCTACCCTAGCCTCTTTCCTGCTATAATCACCTCATGGAGACGTTAAAAGGTACAGAGGTTATTTCATTAGAAGGAATTCAGGCCGTTATTTTTGACATGGATGGCGTGATGATAGACAACATGGGGTACCATGACCAAGCCTGGGAAGCATTCCTCAAACGCTATGGAAAACCCATGAGCTATGAGGAACGGCTACGGAGAATCACCAGCCGGAGAAACCATGAGATTTTAGGGGACCTTTTTGGTGAAGATACTTCAGACAAAAGAAGGGCTGAATTATCAACAGAAAAAGAAGCAATTTATAGAGAATTGTATGAAGGAAAAGTAGTAGAGGTTCCCGGACTTACAGAGGCTATCAAGGAATTGAGGAGACGAGGTTTAAAACTGGGCATTGCTACCACTGCCCTGCGTTCTAACCGGGATTTTGCGCTGCAAGAGCTAGGGATGACTAACACGTTTGATGTGATAGTAGGAAATGAAGACGTTACCCGCGGAAAACCGGACCCCCAAATTTTTACGCTCACTGCAGAAAGGCTCGAGGCTCAATCTGCACACTGTTTGGTTTTTGAAGACTCACCTCTGGGCATACAGGCTGCAAAAGCAGCCGGTATGCGGGCGGTAGGGCTGGTAACCACCCATCAAAGGTCTGAGCTGAAAGCTGCTGAAGCCGCAGTCAAGGACTTCACCAAGATTCAATTTGTTTAGTCTTCCTCTTGCATTTGACTTCTAGGATTTATTGGGCATATGATTAAGGTATGGGATTTTTGAACACCATAAGAAATAGCATATTTTCTCCTGAGTTTTATGCCAGTATCCCTAAAAAATCTGCATTCTCCGCTTTAGGCTACTTTTTACTATTATCACTACTTCTCACCATTATCCAATCCGTCCAACCCTTCATGGCTTTTGTAAATTATGGCCAGCCGGAAATCCAAAAATTTGTAAACCAGGCAGCAGAGGCATATCCGTCAGGACTGGAAGTAACCATCCAAAAAGGCCAGGTGCATACAAATGTACAAGAGCCTTATGTTATTCCTCTCCCGGGCAATGACAATAATGGAACCTACAAAAACCTGGTTGTCATAGACACTAAAACCCCCTACTCTTCCTCCCAATTCAATGCCTACCGTACGGTAGCTTGGGTAGGAAAAGACACCGTGTTTATGGTAGGAGATAATAATGGCCAGATTAAAACTGTGGACCTTTCCAAAGTTTCAGATTTTAAGCTGAATCGGACATCAGTAGATTCTTTTATTACCCAGGTGAAACCATGGCTGAAAGTCATCACTCCTGTAGTTGCCGTTGGCATTATCCTGGGCCTGTTTATGCTGCACGTATTCCGCCTGTTATATCTACTCTTCCTGGCACTTCTTATTTGGCTCTTAGCTAAAATCATGAAAAAGAACCAATCCTACGGGGTATCTTATAAAATGGGCATGTATGCTATGACTCTGGGCATGGTACTGGAAGTAGTTTTTGATTTTGCCCACTTCAGCGGATTCCCATTCCTGTTTACCCTGGTTGCCCTGGGTGTGGTAACCATAAACCTAAACCCTGCTCCCGCTGCTCCAACGGTTAAATCAGCGCCTAAGAAGTCCCCGGCGAAGAAGAAATGACAGAGAAAGACTGTCTCCCTTGACTCATTCTATAACTCCTGCCATACTTTATATCTCATGGTAAAAAAGAGCCGTAAGAAAGGAAAATTAAATCCTGCAGGAATTCTGATGGCGTTATTTGCACTAATGATAGCTCTTCTTCTGGTTATTTTAGAAGTGAAAAGCGTCCTGCATATATAATTCCATTACTTATTCGTGTTTATATGGAGATTATAATTGCTTGGTATGGTTAAACCTGAGCCGCCACTGGAACCTCTTAAATAAGGGATCCCATACATTAATAGAAAAACTACTGCAATAAGAAGTAGGACTACGCCCAGGAAAAATCCCATGCCGTTATCTGATGTTTGCGTTGGTTGCGGATTATTTACTACTGTAGCCAATTTAAATCACCACCTTTCGCGAATTTTCCCGTTAGGAGATTTCTAGAATCTCCACTCAGTGGTTTTTCACTGAGCCTCCTAAAGGTTTTAAAGGAAAATTCAAGATCCAGCGCGCCGAGGCTAGCGCTGGAAGCTGTCGCGAAAATACATTTTCACACTGAGCAGTAAACCTACCATATGAGGCTTGTAAGAGAACAGGAAGATTTTAGAAGCTTTCTACATTAATCTAACTCTCATAAAAAAGCGCAATTAATCAGGCAAAAGCATTGCTTTTAAGCCAGATATAAAGTTTGTTACTGGTATAATAGGTACGTGCAAGTCATTACAAACCACAGCCCCAGATTTTATTTCTTTTCCGCGGTTATTCTTTGCTTTCTATTTTTCCTTGCATTCTCTACCCTTTCCGTTATACGTCATGAGCATTACCAGTCTTTTGGATATGACCTGGGAATTAATGACCAAACCGTCTGGCTCTATAGCAAATTTAAATCTCCTGTAGATACCATAGACCCTTATCCTGATAAGCCAAAACTGTATGAGCATGTAGAGCTGATCTACGCTATAATTTCCCCCATCTATTGGATCTGGGATGCCAGAAGAATGCTGCTTATATTCCGCTGCCTTGTGGTTGCCACCAGCGGTATCCCTATATACCTCCTGGCAAGACACCGCAAACTCTCTTATCCGGTTTCTTTTGCGGCACTTTTTGGGTATTTGGGTTTTTACGGGATCCAGAATGCTATTTGGTTTGACGTACACAGTATTAGCTTTGGGGCAGCTTTTTTATCCTGGCTATTCTATTTCCTGGAAAGGAAACAAATAAAAATTTCCTTATTATTTTTCTTTCTTGCCATAACCTCAAAAGAAAATATTGCTTTTATCACCTTATTTATCTCTTTTGTTTATTTCATCAGATGGAGGAACAAATTTAGTATCCTTCTGATAGTGCTTTCTGCTGCATATCTTTGCTTCATTTTTTTTGTTTATTTCCCGCACATTATCCACTTTGAATATTTATATGCCAACAAAGAAGGATTGCTTTCTAACCTCAATCCGCTGGACCTGTTTAACACTCAGGAAAAATTGGTAACCTTGTTTTATAGTATTTTTTCTTTTGGGTTTCTCCCCTTTCTTACACCTGTTGCGCTTATACCCGCCTTTGCAGACCTGGCAACTTATTTTGTCCTGGGAAGCGATTTGCCGGGCGCACAGGGACTTTACATGCACTACCGTATAACACTGGCGCCTTTAATGTCATTTGCTACCATCCTTACCCTCTCTAAATACAAAAAATTAAATTCTAAATACACTGCCCTCTATTTAGTTGCCTGCACTGTTTTTATCCAATACAACCTGCACCTTCCGTTAAGTTATCTGACTAAACAGTGGTTCTGGACCACACCGGCATCCGTCCCAAATATCCAAAAGGCGATTACTGATTATTTGCCACCAACCGCATCTGTTACCGCACAGAATAATATCATTCCCCACATTAGCCATAGGGAACAAGTGTATTCCCTGTATCCTATGAAAAAACAGTTTGATAAAAATTCCCCCTGCGGGAAACCGGAATGCAATTGGTTTAACTGGTATGACCACCCGGAATTTTTATTAGTAGACCTCTCATCTGACTGGGACATCAGACACCTTCTTATAGATAACGCTGATTTTAAAGATGGGATTTATAACTTAGAAAAAGCAGGAATTATCCAATTAGATAAACAGGTGGGGAAAACTATGTTATTCAAAGTCCTCAAATCCCCCAACTCTTAGCTGCTTTACAAAACTAAAAAAATCGGGTACGCTAAAATAGTGAAAAAGAAACCGGTTAAAAAGAAGGCGGGTCAAAAACGAGTTGTTGTAAGAAAAAAACAGCAAACATCTACAGCAAGATATTTTTATTACGGAGTAATATTTTTAATTTCTTTTGTTGCTGCTTTTTTCATCCTGGCAAGACTCATCAATCCACTGTAAATAGGGGGTAGGTTTTAGGTGTTGTGTAAAATAATCACTTCTTTATTTTACTCCGCTGGTCTTTAAGTAACGGATCCGTTAGCCTAGGAGTCTTTAGGAGCACAACGAACGAAGAGAGTGAGCACCGCAAAACGCAGAGATTTTAAAGAAAATTACTTTTTACGATTTATCCTCTGGTCTTTTAATAATGGGTCTGTTAAACGGGGCGTTTTAAGATTTTTGTGAGCTACGCGAACAAAAAGCGCAAGGATCCGTCAAGAGAAAAATAGACTTTTTATTTAACCTTAGGTTTCTTATTTGTTTGGACAAGGGGATCAGTAAGCCGAGGAGACTTATAATGAAACTTCCTTAAGTATTTCACTAATGTTTGTGAGCGTTCTACTAAAAGGGAGGAAATTACAAATCCTCCCATGGTAGCAAATTCAAACCAATAAAAACCTTGTGACATATTAAACCCCGGACGCAAAAAGAAATACAACCCAATGTCATAAATGAATGACACTGCAAACACCAGTTCCACAAACATCTCAAATTTAGGGAATTTTACATCAAACTCATCATCCGTCAGCATAATCCACGTATGGATGGTTGCTCCGGCCAGCAAACCTAAAACCAGCATGATATAAAACACCAGCATATTTGCGGAGACTTTCATGGGAATTAATGCATTCACGGTTGAGATAATACCTAAAAGGATAACTCCACCCACATATAAGATTACATGTGAAGTCAACAGGTGGAAGAATTCAGAATGCTGGAAAATGTCATATAACGGGTCCCGTAAACGCTTTAATTCAAAACTCTTAGTAAGGGAGTGAATAACTTGAAAGGCAAAAACATAAAGAAAAATAACAGTAAACGCAGTATCTGCAATAAAAATATCCGTTACGGAAAGTTTTAAATTTAATTGAGTCACTAAAAAAGCAAAAAGAAATGTCTTTAGCCAGACATATACAATAGGCGTTAAAATGAACGCATAGACAAACTGGACCAAATCAAATTTAAGGATCTCCTTCTTTCCGGTATGCTGGTACAAATATAAGCCGCTAACGGCTGCGAGGACAGGCACCAAAAAAATGACAACGGTGAGCATAATGAATTCAATTAATCATACCATGGGAGCTGATTCTACGCAATCTAAGAAGCTAAGTTGAATTTTACAATTTCCCTGATAACATAATCATATTTGTTTCCGTACTGAATACTTTTTCTGGGATTGTCTGAAAATTCTTTCTGCCTAAACCCTAACTTTTCAATATCTTTCAGGATGTCTAAATCAGCCCTGCTGCTTCTCAGAACAAAAACCGGCAGAATAAAGACTACTACCCCGCCCGGTTTCAATACCTTTTTAAATGCCTGAAAAGCCTCCAGGTATAAACTTTTTAGCTGGTTCTGCACTCCTTTGAGCTTATCTTCATATATCTGCCCATGCAGGGTTGGACCCAAATATGGTTCTGTTACAATGGCGCTTATATTCTTCAGCTTCAGATTTTTTACATCTTCCTGCGCAACATTTATGGATATACTCCCAATTCCTGATTGCTTTACTAGCCAATCCATGTTAGTTTTGGTATCCGCTACGGCTTTGCCTGACACATCCCTTCCTATCAAGTTCTTATACCCCAGAAGAGCGGCTTCCTGCAGCATGGTCCCGCTCCCACAGAATGGGTCAAGCAACACTTCATCCTCATGTACCTGCGCCAGATTTATCATCATACGCGCCAGTTTTGGCGGCATAACCCCTGATTTCATATCTCTGGCAGGCCTGCCATAATCACGCTTACTGAATGCCTCATATTCCTGAACTGAAATAGTTTTGCCTATATACAAAACATCTGAAGCAACCAAAAGAATTTCTCCACCTTTTTCAATAAGCTTATTTTTATCTACCGTTACAGAGGATAAATACCGTTCCCGGGAAAATGCAAACCGGGCTGATAAATCCTTCTGCTCTAACAGCGCTTTTATCCCGGCAGAAAGGTCACTTAATGAAGATCCCAGATCTTCTGTAAGCTTCCTGTTTCCGCCGTCATACACGCTAATGCCAAACTGGATTTTCCCTTCCTTCTTTGCAAAAAGATGGTCCAGCAAAAATTCTGCCGTAATAACGCTGGTCAAGTCTTCCGGATTGATTGGGGAGATAACTTTACCAATTTTTACCGTTCCTCCCAAGACATGGTGGAGTCTTTCTACATCAGCACTATTTGAGCTTACAACAAGAACTTCCCCCGATTCTAAAACAGTAGTTAAGTCCCATCCCTTTTTTTCAAATACGGATTTTATTTCTGCTGAAGATAATTGGGGATTTCTTCCTAAAACAAAAATATAAGTATCCACATGGATATTATACCGAAACCTGTTGTAAATATGAATCAAGGGGTATATTATATGAGGATGAAAACACTCCCCCATCTTCAGTTTGAAACGCCACTGTGGCAGGAGGATTTTCTGGTATGTGGGATAGATGAGGTAGGACGTGGATGTTTTGCAGGACCATTGGTGGTTGGCGCCGTAGTCCTGAAGCCAATTAATCATTCTGACTATTCAGCAATTCTTTCCCTGGGTATCCAAGACTCAAAGCTGCTTTCACCAAAAAAGCGCAAGAAAATTAAGGAAGCAGCACAACCATTCATCCTCTTCCAAACAGTCGAATTCATCCCTGTTGAAGCTATTAATAAGCAAGGCCTGGGGTACGCAAATAAATTGGGGTTTCAGCTGGCGGCTAAAAAGATTTTGAAGATGGATAAGAGAGTTTTTTTCTTAACTGACGCGTTCAAAATCCCGGAGATTGAAATAAGTAAACAGAAAAATATTATCCGCGGAGATTCTACTTCTGTCAGTATTGCCCTGGCAAGCATCCTGGCAAAATTGGAACGGGATTCTTATATGGAAAAATTGTCGCTGGAGTTTCCGGATTACGGGTTTGAAAAACACAAAGGATACGGAACTCTTTTCCACAGGAAGGCAATAAATAC
The DNA here is from genome assembly GCA_050255815.1 of Candidatus Levyibacteriota bacterium. Taxonomy (GTDB): domain Bacteria; phylum Patescibacteriota; class Microgenomatia; order Levybacterales; family GWA1-39-11; genus JAGORM01. The sequence continues at coordinate 8,723 of JBLMVJ010000031.1, forward strand.
TTACGGGCTTTCCCCTCATCACCGCACTGAATTCTGCAAAAAATACCCTGCAATTTGATAGCTCAATCCATCTTTGTTACAATACGCGGATGGGTAAAACACCAGAAAGCAGAAAACCCTACGCCTCTTCCCCGGAAGGAAATAAACCTAAAAGGACAAGGGAACCGGGACCGGCAACCAACATGAACCAACTGGCAAAAGAGTTTGGAATTTCATCTGCCTCCATAGTCCAATACGTAGATAGGATACCTGACATAGAAAACAGGTATCACTTAACTGCGGGTGATATTGAAAAAATCCGTACCTACAGAAATGAAGTCCTTGAGAGCAGAAGACACTTATCCAAGGGAACAATAGCAAGCCTTGCCCGGGAATTAGGCTTATACAGAAGCTCCGTCCATGATACCGCAGTGAAGCTTGGCATAAGCACAGATCATCCAACCCAGGAAGACTTAGAGGTGATTAGGCAATACCTGAATAATTTCCCCAGAAGGAAAAGCAGAAAACAGCAATCTATTTGAATGGTTTCTTTAACTTTGTTACTATAAATTGAGTGAGAAAAAAGTTTCTTCCGCAACACAACCTTAAAACTATCCTTATGCTTTTGGGTATCTCCATTTTCTTTCTTGTCCTTTTTTATGTGTTTACTTTTGTAGTAAAAAGTGAACGCCTGAATTCTTTTGACTTTGACATGACGGTACGGCTTTCAGATAAAATACCCAGGAAATTTGATCCTTATTTTTCTTTTTTAAGTTTAACGGGGAGCTTTGAAATAGTAGGAGGAATTTTATTATTACTATTATTTATCAGGAGAAAGATTTTAGGCATTCTGGTCCTGGGAGTTTTTCTTTTTGCCCACGTTATAGAGTTTTTAGGAAAGTCTATCATGCATCATCCGCCACCTCCTTTTATGTTTTTCCGCTATGACCTGGGCTTCCAATTCCCCACTTCATATGTCCAGACGGGCAATTCCTATCCATCAGGGCATGCTATGCGCATGGTATTTTTACTGGTGATTGCTTCCTGGATTATTTTGAAGTTTAAGTTGAAAGTGGAAGCAAAATGGATCCTATTAGCCGGCGTTTTTGTCTATAGCATTTTAATGCTTATCTCCCGGGTTGTCCTGGGTGAGCACTGGACTACGGACGTCATAGGCGGTAGCATCATAGGGGCATCATTTGGCATCTTCTCCCTGATTTTCCTGTAAATTTCAAAGGCTTCATATTTTCCCCAGAATCTTGTAAAATATACAGATCGTTTGCCGGAATGGCGGAGTAGTCAATCGCAACAGACTGTAAATCTGTCGCCCGTCTGGGCTACCTAGGTGCAAATCCTAGTTCCGGCACACGTTTTAGATGGTGAGGGCTCCAGATTTGCGGTGCTCGCTTCGCTGCGCGCCTAAAATCTGTCGCCCGTCTGGTACCTGGTTGCAAATCCTAGTTCCGGCACACAATTTGTATTCTATGCCTCGATGGCTCAGTGGTAGAGCGAGTTCTTGGTAAGAACTAGGCCGGGGGTCCGATTCCCCCTCGAGGCTCAAAGAAAAGCAGGGAGAACAAGGCATGCTTCGCAAGGTCCGATTCCCCCTCGAGGCTCACGATTGTAATTCACGCATGAGTTTTGTATAATACAGTTACGTTCAACTGAAAGCAGTTGAACTTTTTGTTGAAAGGGATAAAACAGTGGCAAAGAAAAAAACAGGCGCAGTATTAAAAGTAGGATTGGTTTGTACCGTGTGTAAAACACGCGGCTACATCACATCTAGAAACAAGTTAAATACCCCAGAAAAATTAAACCTCAATAAATTCTGCAGAAAGTGCAAAAAAGTACAACCCCACAAAGAAGTAGAAAAGTTGAAATAGTCCCCATTTTCAAGTCTCTTGTTTAAACATTTCTTATTGGTTTGAAAATTGGTCATTGATCAATTGATTATTATCCTCTAAATCTGTTTTACTAATAGTACCATGAGATTTTTGGGTTTGTTTTTGGTGGTTTTATCCCTTTTCTTTCTTGTTCCAACTGTATACTCTGCTGATTTAACTCCCAGCCTTATCAGAATAGATAAATTAAAGGCAGGAAGCGCCCTTTCCGGAATGGTCTGCGCATCCCCGGCCTCTCCCGCAACTGAAGCAAAAGTACAGATAGCTTTTCCCTCTGATTTTAACATTTCCTCTTCCGGATGGAGTACCGGCACTTCCCAAATCCTTAGCACGGCAACTGCGTGGCCGGGTATCTCATTCCAAAGCGTTTCAGGGAATACGGTTACCTTTGCTTCCGGTGACCTAACCCCCGGAACTATGTACTGTTTTACTTTTACCGCTTCCGGGTCTTTTACCGGTTCTTCCGGGCAAAAAAATGGGACTATTACCACATTCACCGCCTCATCAACCCCAATAGACACCAGAGAGTATGTGATCACTATTTATCCAAATGGCACTGTAGCAGTAAGCGGCACGGTGCCGGCAGTACCAACAGACTTTACCGCGACTCTTACTCAAATTGATCCGGCAGGCACCACAATAGAACCAGGGACTGAGCTTACATACCAACTGAACTATTCCTCCGGCCTTTCGTATCCCACAACTGTCCAGATAGTTGCATCCTGGTCTCAGGGGACTATAGGAACCTCTCTGATACCTACTTTGGATGTTTTAGATTACATGGTAGGGACTGCTTCAAAAGGTTATAACAATACAATCCCGGTCATTGATACGGTTAGCCGGACTATTACCTGGAACATTTCCCCATGCCCCGGGAATTTAAATAATACGGTCACGTTTAAACTAAAAACTAATAGGGCTTACACGGGAGCTGACACAGTTTCTTTTACCGTGAGCGGAAAAGTCCTGGGGCCTGGTGTAGAAAGTGCTTCTTCAGACATAAATGACTTTTATGTTTATAAAGCTCCCCGCTCTTCTTCCTCCGGAACTTCAGGCTCAAGCTCAAGCTCCGGCTCTACCGGTACAACAACTACCACTACTACTACCCCCTCTACACCACAGCCTGCCTCTTTTAACCAGGTGGGGCTAACCACCCTCAATGCAACGGGTTCCTCTATCCAAATAGGCTTTTCTTCCCCTGTCCAAGCTACTATTTACTACGGTACCGGCATATCCTCCCTTTCAAAATCCGTGACCCTTTTAAACTTGACAACCCTTCCAGATTTTACCCTTAATGACCTGCTGCCGGATACTATCTACTACTTTAAAGTAATAGGGAAGAATGCTTCCGGCACCGCTACCTCTGATGTCTTCACATTTAAAACGCCTAAATCCTCTTCCCACGCGGCAGAAAAGATCAATCCTAATTCTATTGTTATGGAGAGTAATAGCATTATCCTTGCAGACCCCTTAAGCTTTCAGGAACAACCTAATCAGGTAGCTATAGTTCCTGCAGATTCACCTCTCCAGCTTAAATTCCGGATAGACCAAGCTATAGATATTAAAAAGATCCAGCTTTTTTTGCAAAACCAAAACGTTTTAGGGATTGCCACTGCATACGCTCAGTCAGCAGGAAACAATACTAATATGGTTGAAATAAAAAAGGGGGAATTTACGGGAAGGATTTATGCCGGAACTACACCCGGAACATATTCCCTTATAGCCAGGATTTTTGATACTACCGGCAACATTTCTGAGCAAAAAATAATTACCATAAAAGTCACCCCAAAAATGAAAGTTACAGACCGGGCAGGTGACCCTATAGAAAGTGCAAAATTAGAGCTTTCCTATTTTAATGAAACAGAAAAAAGGTTTTTACCGGTTTCAACCCAGGGATTATCACTGAATAATCCAAATTATTCTGACTATAAGGGAGAATTTTTAATAACGCTTCCCTCCGGAATGTATAGGGCACATGTTGCTGCTCTGGGTTACGCGCCCCAGGACTTGGATTTTACCATAGGTAAAGATAGCAAATACCCTACCTTTAGCCTGGAAAAAACCGGTTTTTCCCTCAGCAATACCGGCTCTTATTACTATGAATCATTTTCAGATTTATTATCATCTTTTATTGCCAGTTTTGTCCCCCTGGCCCATTCATACCGTTTTGTAGATGCGGTCGCCCTGGTTACTCTCACCATCCTCATACTTCTTTCCTTTGTGGGCTTTACCAGTAAAACTCAACTCAAACCTAAAGCGTTTGCCTATTTTATCCTATTCCATTTACCATTTATTCCGTTGAAAAAAGGAACAGTTGCACTTCAAGGACGCGTTATCGGCCAGGATAAAACACCGTTGAATGGCGTAGCAGTATCATTCCTGGACCATGAAAAGAATGTACTGTATACAACCACAACAAATAAAAAAGGCATCTTTTATTATGCTGCCTCCCCCAAGCATGTCTATATGTCCCTCCTAAAGCCCGGGTTTGAAGAATACCAGGAGGATTTGATGATTATCCATAAAAAACCTATAGAGATAGCCCTTGTAAGACAAGAGAACTTTATAGCTGCATCCAAGCGAAGTGTGGGCGGAATTTTTGATTTCTTGTTTTCCCTATTATTTGAGTTCCTCTTATTTACCTCATTCGTTCTGGAAATACTCTTTTTCTTTATCTGGAGCCCTTATAAGATCCTCCCGTTTTTAGGGCTTTCAATCCTGAATATGATGCTTTATGCGTTTTACCGGAAATCCCATAAAGTATTTACAAATTAATTTTTCGTACCGAGGATAATGAGGATATCTGCATTTTCCGCTTTCTTTTCTCCCTGCGGAAGGTCCCCTACTATTCCGTTCAACGCTTTTGCCAG
>JBLMVJ010000032.1:0-4355 GCA_050255815.1 Candidatus Levyibacteriota bacterium
TTACTCCGGAAGGGAAAGAAGTTGAGGAAGAATATTCTGGATATACTGCCAGAATTTTCCAACATGAAATAGACCACTTGGATGGAAAAGAATTTACTACCCATATAATAGATGACAATAATCTCCATTGGGTTAAGGATAATGAGTTTCCTATTTATAGAGATAAGGAAGCCTGGAGGACCTGGCCGTATAAATGTTCCAGGAAGAAATGGGAGCAGATAAAGGGAATAAAATAAGTTAATGAAAATTTTAAAAGAAGTATATGGGCAAGCGCCATACAGCCTGGATAGGCAAGAAATGGCAGTCCATGAAGAACAGCAGGCAGGACATCTTTTTTCAATCCCCCATTTGGTAGCTGAAAAGCCTTTTGTGGTTTCACAACAGATGCATGAGTGGGTGAAATTTGACGGTGGCATTTATCTGCGCAAGCATTGTGACCCAGGGATTCTGGAGCTGGAGCCTGGAAATCTTATTATGGTAGTAGCCGGCATGAAGAGCGCCGGTAAGTTTAAGTTTAGGGGTGATTATCTTCCTTCAGCGCAGCCTGTAGCTGCATTATTTTCAGGAGAAGATATATTATACAAGAGTCCTGCATTTGACCTGGATAAGTTCCTTAGGCAGAAAGCTTCCTGAGTGAAAAAGTTAAGGCAAAACTTCTCTTTTTATTCCCCAGTGCTTACCTTTTTTTTACAATGTTTTTACATATATCCAGCATAAATAAATCAATAGGAGGGTTTATAAAAGCTTACAACTCTGCTATAATACACACTTCATCATGGCACAGGCACTTGAAAGAACAACAGGATCTATTGGGAAACCGGAAATGACGGATGCAAAAAAGGAGAGACTTATAGGCGTCCAGCTTTTGGGTGCCATGGTATCATCCGGAGTGGGAAGAATGGATTTTCAATTTTCGCACAGAATTGGGCAGGTTCAGGGAAGAGATGGCCATTTTGTTCTGTTTGATGTATCCCCCAGAATGAGCGCAGATGGTCTCTCATCCTCCCAGGCAGAAAAGCTGCGGGATGTGTTTGGAGGGTCTATTTTACCCAATAAAGATAGTGGTACGGAAATGCCTGAAGCAAGATGGGAAGTTACGGGTGAGAAAGCAGTAATGCTGGCGCATGAAGCTTCTGAATATATGCCATCCCACTCTTTTGAGTTATCAGCTTTTAGCCAATGGATGGAACAACCGGACGCCGCTGTAAGAATGGCAATTGCAAAAAGATTTCAGGCAGAAATTCAAAGACGTCCTTCTTCAATTGTAAGAAAATAGGTTTAAGTCCTCTTCTTTCCCTGTTCTTACGCTTTTCATATAATTTCAATGTAGGATTTATTATTAGCGTTTTCTTTTGTAAAAGGCGGTCAAACAGTGAAAAAAATAATGCGGGAGAGAGCCCGTTACTCTCATAAAGTGGTTACACAAAGCACTGATGTTATTGTGCTCATAGATGGGCAAGGAAAGGTTAGTTATGCCAGTGATTCTTTAGAAAAGGTATTGGGCTTTAAACCTTCTGAAATTAAAAAGAAAAGGAGTGCCTTCCTTTTGCATCCAAAAGACAGGGAGCAGTACATGCAAGCATATACCCATCTTTTTGAAAAACAAGGAAACCAAACATTACTTCAATGCAGGATCCAGCATAAAAACGGGAAATGGGTATGGATTGAAGCAACCGGTGTAAATCTTTTAAACAGCCCCATCAACGCAATAGTAGCAACATTCCGTGGAATAAACGGCCGTAAACTTTTAGAGGAGCAAAAAGAGGAGTTTATGGGAATTATTAGCCATGAATTGAAAACTCCGGTTACCTCTCTGAAGGCGTACGCCCAAGTGCTGCAGAGCAGGTTTGCAAAAAAAGGAGATGAGCCGTCTGCCGTAATGCTTATCAAAATGATTAACCAGGTGGATAGGCTTGAAGAGCTTATTGGAGACTTATTGGATATGGCTCAGATAGAGGGAGGAAAACTGAGGCTACATGAAAACTTTTTTTATTTTGATGAATTGGTAAATGAAGTTGTTGAGGAGTTGCAGCGGGTTACTGAAAAACATATTATCCTTAGGGAGGGTGTAACCAGGAAAACTATTTGTGGTGACCGGGAGCGGATGGGCCAGGTATTGCGCAACCTTCTGTCAAACGCTATAAAATATTCACCCAGGAAAAAACGGGTAATTATCAGCTCATTTGCTACTAAAAAGTATATAACGGTGAGTGTACAGGATTTTGGTATAGGAATTGCAAAAGAAAAGCAGGGGAGAATCTTTGAGCGGTTTTTCCGTGAGCGGGGTGAGCGGGAAGAAACATTTCCCGGAATAGGCTTAGGGCTTTATATAGCATCTGAGATTATAAAACAGCAGGGGGGAACTATTTGGGTAGACAGTGAAAAAGGGAAAGGGTCCACTTTTTTCTTTACCATTCCCCTATAAAGCACGAAAAAGCTATGAAGAAAAAAATATTAATTGCAGAAGATGATCCTTCTATTATTGAGGCGTTAACTTATATGCTGGAGGATGAGGGCTATGCGGTGGATTGTGTTGATGGCAAGATAGAATTAGACGGTGACAAGACAAAGCATCCTGACCTTATCCTTTTGGATATTCTTATGTCCGGAGTAGACGGCAGAACGGTTTGCAAAAAATTAAAAAGCAAGGAAGAAACAAAAAAAATTCCCGTTATTATCATTTCCGCAAATAGAAGGATAAAAGAAATTGCCCATGAAGCAGGAGCAGATGACTTCATTATAAAACCTTTTGATATGGATGAGCTGCTGCAAAAAATTGAAGCCTATACGGCAGTGAATTAATCCCCTTTAAGTCCTCTTGACATATACCCCCTGGGGGTATATGATATTCTTATGAAATCTCATTACGAGGATATTAAAGAGAAGGCTCAGAAACGGTTGAATATTATAAAAGGCCAGATAGAAGGACTCCAGAAAATGGTAGAAGAAGACCAGTATTGCGTGGACCTTTTAAACCAGAGCCTTGCTATCCAGAATTCTTTAAAAAGCCTGGACAGTGTACTTTTTGAACGGCATTTAAATACCCATGTGAGCCATCAATTCAAGCATGAAGAAGAAAAAGCTGTCACTGAGCTGGTAGATTTGTTCAAACGCATTAATAAGTAGAAAATATGGAAACACAGACTTTTGCTATTACAGGTATGCATTGCGCCAGCTGCGCAGGAATTATTACCAGAAAATTAAAAAAACTTCCGGGTGTGGATTCTTGCGCCGTAAACTTTGCCACAGAAGAGGCAAGGGTTTCTTTTAACCCCTCCGCGGTTTCCCTCCGGGATATGAACCATGAAATAGATAAGTTAGGGTATAGCCTGCATGAGAACCGGCATGGGATGGTTATGGAAGACCACCGTATGCATGCGGGAGTGAACCAGACTAAAGAAGAGAAGCTCAAAGAACTGCAAAAATTGAAGACAAAAGTGACTTTTTCCCTACCTTTTAGTTTTTTAGTATTTACCCTGATGATGTGGGATATTGCGTCCCGGATTTTTTTTCTCCCTGAAATCCCTCTTCAGATGTCTTTATTGAATACGTTCTACTTTATTCTTTCCAGTATTGTGCTTTTTTGGGTAGGCATGCCTTACCTTACAGCTGTTTTACGTTTTATTAAATACCGCGTTGCAAACATGGATTCTTTAGTAGGGATAGGTACAGGTATAGCCTATCTGTATAGCAGTATCCTGTTTTTGTTTCCGTCCGTAGGTAATGCCCTTAACTTGCCGGATAGTTCCTATTTTGACGTTACTATTGTAGTTATTGGATTTATAACGTTGGGGAAATACCTGGAATCCAGGAGCAAGCTGAAGACCGGAGAGGCCATAGAAAAGCTTTTGGGGTTGCAGGCAAAAAATGCCGTAGTGGTGCAGGATGGAAAAGAGGTTGAGATCCCCATTTCTGAAGTGCAGGCAGGGGATATGATTAGGGTGAAGCCCGGAGAAAAAGTACCGGTTGATGGAGTAATCACGGAGGGGAGCTCTTCAGTTGATGAGTCTATGATTAATGGTGAACCTATTCCGGTTGATAAAAAAACAGGGGATGTGGTCATAGGATCAACTATTAATAAGCAGGGAACTTTCCTGTTTAAAGCCAGCAAGGTAGGAAATGATACTATGCTTGCCCAAATTATAAAAATGGTGCAGGAGTCCCAGGGTTCCCAGGCGGAAATCCAACAGCTGGCGGACAAAGTTTCAGCAATTTTTATCCCTTCCGTTCTGGTAACAGCCGTTTTAGTATTTTTTGCCTGGATTATAGCCGGTACTATGCTGATTGGGTTTTCTTCTGCTTTATCTTTTGCCCTGTTGGCTTTTGTGGGAATTTTGGTTATAGCATGCCCTTGT
>JBLMVJ010000033.1:0-3473 GCA_050255815.1 Candidatus Levyibacteriota bacterium
TAGACTTTTTATTTGCTTCGTTGGTGTTAGCTGCAGGTTTTATTATCATAAAACCTATTATTTCAGCACTTACCCTTCCGTTAAGTATCTTAACGTTGGGTTTATTTTCAGCAGTAGGTACCGCAGCAGTGCTGTTTTTAGTTACTAAGATAGACCAGCATGTCCAAATTACTTCTTTTTACTTCAACGGTTTCCATATAGATAAATATACGGTCCCTTCTTTTCAGGCAAACATACTTTTGTCTTACGTTCTGATTTCTGTTACAATACAACTGCTGTACAAAATTATCTTGTACTTATTTGACGAATGAGTATTATTCTACAAGGACTTACGTTGGCAGTAGCGCTTTTATTAATTGGAAGTATTATCATGCAATCCCGCGGTTCAGGCACGGGAATGGCTTTTGGGGGCGGGACAGAAAGCTACCGGAGTAAGCGTGGTCTTGAGAAAATCCTTTTCTACGCTACTATTATCCTTGCCGCTTTTTTTGTCCTCCTCTCCGTACTTTCCTTAATCAACAAATAACCTAAGCTATATGGCCTTTGTCAGGAGAAGATATTACCTTTGGCTGTTAAAAGCATACATTAAGCGCTGGAAGAAGACTATTTTTGCCTCCCTGATTATTGGTGCTGCCGTTTTTTTTGTCCTCTTCCTTTCTTTCTCTTATTATGTCCTGCCATTGTTGAACCGGGACATTGTTATTATTGGGTACGTGGGTACGTATAACATGCAAAGCATGCCGGAGGAGATACTGCAGGACGTGTCATACGGTCTTACTGCAGACGGCAATAATGATAAAATAATCCCTGCAGCAGCTGCCGGCTGGACAATTTCCCCGGATAATAGAACCTACACCTTTACCATAAAAAAAGGTCTAACTCTTTCAAATGGGAAAAAATTCACCGCGGATGAAATCCCTTATACGTTTTCCGATGTGCAAAAAAAGGTTTTATCTGCTGAGAAGATTGAGTTTAAGCTCAAGAACCCTTATTCACCATTTCTTGCCGTTGTCAGCAAGCCAATTATTATAAAAAATTATGGTTTGAAAGATTACTATCTATCAAAAATAGAAGAAAACTCAGGCTTTATCAAATCTTTAACTCTTTCCCAGATTCACTCAAACCATAGAAAGATCTACTACTTTTATCCTACCCAGGATGCGCTGGTGACCGCCTTCCAGCTGGGTGAAGTAAATGAAATCCATGGCGTTTCCTATGCAACACAACCGGAGAAAATCTTTGGGGGATGGAAGAATGTAGGAGTTAACAAGCATGTTGATGAAGGCAAGTTGGTTGCAATATTTTTTAATACCCTGGACCAGACTATGTCTAATAAAAAAGTCAGGCAAGCTCTTTTATACGCGCTTCCTGATAGTTTTGAGCAGGGACAGAGGACCTATTCATTCATTCCCCAGGACTCCATGTATTACACCAAGAGCCCAAACGAAGGCTTAGTTGATTTGGATCTTTCCAAGTCGCTTTTGAAAGCATCCGGTATAGATAAAACCAGCCTTACTATATATGCCTCCCCCGATCTGTTTCCCGTAGCGCAAAAGGTTGCTAAGTCATGGAAAAAAATTAATATAGACGCAAAAATTACCCAGACTAATGATATACCGGTAAATTATTCAGTTTTTATCTACTCCATGAACTTACCAAAAGATCCGGATATGTATTCACTTTGGCATTCTGACCAGCAGAACAATATTATGCATTATAAAAATGTGAGGATAGATAAGCTGTTAGAGGAGGGAAGGCAGACCGTAGATGAGCAGAAACGGGTGCAAATCTATGCTGACGTGCAAAAATACCTTCTGGATGATTCCCCTACCGCCTTTCTCTATTTTCCCTATAGCTATACGGTAGTGAGGAAATAAGTAATAATTAGATGGTTTATGGTTTATGGTTCGTGGGTAAAGCTCGCGATTAATGGCCTATTTTATTGCTGAATTGCCTTACTTTTGATAAAATCAATAGATCTTACTCCTGAGAGGGAGCCTCCGTAGCTTTAGCGCTTTGAGAAGCAAAGGCGCAAGATACGGGGCGAAAATTTGAGCCTCCGTAGCTTAATGGATAGAGCACATGACTTCGGATCATGGGGTTGGGGGTTCGACTCCCTTCGGAGGCGCAACGTAAATTCCGCTTTGTAGAACACGTTGCAACAATTGTGTACAAAGTGAACTGAAGATCGGTTCACCGCGTAACGAGCGAAGCGAGTTTTACGCGGGCGACTAGCTCAATGGTAGAGCAATTCCCTCTTAAGGAATAGGTTCAGGGTTCGAGACCCTGGTCGCTCACTTAAGTTTTTCTAAAACATTATCTAATTTCTTATTTAGCTCCTGAATCTGGTTTTGTAAATCTTCAATCTCTTTTTCAGCCTTTAGGTTGGTTTTGAAATCTTCTTCAGCACGAAGCTCTGCATGTCTTCCCTGTAAATTTTGTCCCACCATAATGAGTGGGAGCAGGATGAGCTGCAGGTAGCCGGAAGAAATATACTGGATGACCGGCATAATGCTGGGAAAGATGAGGGGAATAGTTACCAGTGCGACGCAAAAATAGAAAAACTGCATGGTGCCCACATGGTTTATGCCAATAAGCGCAATTTTATCCTGAAGGGTTAAAGAGTTTTGGTGGAGCTTGTTAACATTTTGTGGCATAAATTGAGTATAGGGTATAAAGTAGCAAGTATAAAGTATCAAGTATTTAACGGAAATTAGTAGAAATTTGCTTCGCGAAGCTTATGGAAATTAATAGTAATTACAATCAATTTCCCGGTTTCTATGAATTTCAATAAAATTTCTTCCCTTTTTTCTTCACTATTTCTTACTGATTTTTTATTGCTGTCTTTCTCATGGCAGATAGCATGAAGCGTATGGCAAATACTATTTTGGGATTATTTGAAGATGAAAATGATGTAGGGGAGATGGTAAACAGGCTTCAGGATAAGGGGTATAACCCTAAGGATATATCTATAGTTATGAAAGGAGCAGGTGAAAAGTATCAAGAAGGAATGGGGATAGGGGCAGGTGCCCTGTCCGGAGCCGGAGCAGGCGCAGTAATAGGAGGTTTAGCAGGATTTTTAGCAGGAACTATAGTGCCCGGGATAGGCGGCTTATTAATAGGTGGTCCCATAGGTGCGCTTTTGGGGTTAACCGGAGTAGCTGCTTCTACAGTATCAGGGGTTGCTACCGGTGCGGTAACCGGAGGTCTTATAGGAGCTATTATCAGTTTTGGTGTGGACGAGGAGGATGCTGCGCATTACGAACAGCGGGTAAAAGAAGGTGCTATTCTGGTGGTAGTACCAACTATACCTGGGAAAGATGAGCAAGTATTGTCAATTTTTGATGAGTATGGTGCTGCAGACGTTATGGTTGTATCTGAAGAAGAGGAAGAGCACAAAGAGCATGGGAATGAGGAGCTGGCCAGAGCTTCCTATGGGGAGTACCAGTTTGCGCCGGTAGGTGCAAAAGGCG
>JBLMVJ010000034.1:0-25974 GCA_050255815.1 Candidatus Levyibacteriota bacterium
CCAGCACTTCAACTGCAGGTGCAGGAGGAACCCTTTCTATCACCCTGGGTGCATCAGGTACCCTTTCAGGTGCAGGAACTGCCGCAAGCGGAGGGTCATTTGTCCTGACTGCAGGAGCTTCAACTGCTGGTTCTGCAACAACGGGTGCAACCGGTGGAGATATTTCCTTAACCGCAGGTGCAGGATCAGTTGCAGCAGCCGGAGGAAACCTGGTCTATGCAGCAGGAGCCGGAGGGGCAACCGGAGCAGGAGGAAATGTCTCCATTACTTCAGGAGCAGGTGGCGCAACCAGCGGTAATTCAGGAAACGTAGTAATAGATGCGGGATCAAAGACCTCCGGAACAGCAGGGGTAATCTCCATAGGTCTCACCAATGCAAGCGGTATCAGTATAGGCCGTTCAGGAATTGAAACTACCTTTGGGTTCTCTGCAACCACTGCAACAGAACGTCTCTGCGGAACCCAGACTAATGGCTCTGCTTCAACCGGAGTATTAAGAGACTGTACGGGAACTCCGGGAGACTATGCAGAACAATATGGCACTGACGGAATGGTAGATAAGGCTGATATTGTGGTTCTGGACCCTGCAAAACCTGCAGAAGAGTACACTGACTGGGAGGGCAGAAAGGGATCTAAGGCATGGGTAGTAAAGTCAACTTCTGCATACCAGGGTACATTAGTAGGTGTAGTTTCAACTGAGCCAAATGACGTGATAGGCAAGAACTTCCAGCCTTCTGAGTACCCGCAGCCAGTCGCACTTTCCGGCCGTGTTCCGGTAAAGGTTAATAATGAAAATGGGGAAATCCGGGTAGGAGATCCTATCACCAGCTCTTCAACTCCGGGCGTAGGTATGAAGGCTACCAGGAGTGGCGTGATAGTGGGTATTGCACAGCAAGATTTTAGTGGTACTACCGGAACGGTATTAGTCAGAATGCAGCCCGGCTACTACTTTGGAGACCAGGTAGGATTGGCTTCCCTGAATGGCTTCTACAACACGGATGGCACTATGAAAGTACAGTTTGACGGAAAGATCTTAACCGCAGACCAGACTGATACCCTTATCTCAGAAAAGATTGCAGAGAATGCCTTAGCTACTGTCTTTCCAAGTATCCATGCTGACACCGCAGAATTAGGTACGGCAAGTGCATCCGGAACTCTGAAGATGAATAGTTCTGCCGGTGGTTCAGTAACCGTTTCTGCACCTGCAACTTCTACTAACTGGACTATGACCCTGCCTACAGATGCAGGACAAAACGGCCAAGTTATGACTACGGACGGGAATGGCAACACCGCATGGGTAGATCCTAGTGTGGTTACCGCTTCATTGAGGCAGGAAATCTTTAATATTCTGGGTGCTTCCACTGACACTCCTGACAAGTCTACTATCTTTGGCAGACTGGCAAAGATTCAGGACCAGGACATAGTAGGCATTAATGATAAACTGTCTGTCTTCTCAGTCATGGCAGATCCCGTCACCCTGGTTAAATCAGCCGCATTTAACGTACAGACCACCTTTAATAATGGCATCCAGGTGCTTTCTGATATAGTCCTGGCCGGAAGGATTAAACACACAGACCAGGATACGGCCGGGATTGCAGTTATCAAGTCTGGTTTCCAGGAGGTTCATGTCACCTTTGACAGGCCATATTCAACTGCACCTATCATTAATATCACTTCCCAGGGACAGTCTGCCCAGGGATTTGTGAAAGACGTAACTACGGATGGCTTTACCGTTGCTGTCCCTGCCTCAGCTTCTGCAGACCTGCAGTTCAGTTGGAACGCAGTCCTGATCCAGAACCCACGGGTGTCTGAATCTACCTCCAGCGCACAGTTGAGCCCCACGCCAACGCCATAGGGGAAGAGGCAGAGAGTCAAAGGTTACAAAGGAGGCAAAGGGGACAAAAGAATCGAAGGGGAATAGAGCGGAAATTAAGTAGAAACTGGTGGAAATTGGGAAACTGATCGTAATTACAATTAATTTCTATCGGATTTCCACGAATTTCAATCAATTTCTTTCTCGTAGTTCTCGCCTGGGCTTTGCCCGGCTCGAACAGTGTCCGTGAGCTGTGAACCATAAACCTTTAATACTTGATACCCAATACTGTATACTCGATATTTTCTCTCAATACTTTGGTTTATTCAAAATGATTTGCTTCCCGGTTTTTATTGCCTCATAGAGCTGTCCTGCCCGAGGATCATTTGGCATCAGCAAACTGGACTGGTATGCCGCCTGTAAAGCACCATTAGTATCTTTAAGTTGAAGCTGGGCCAGTGCTAAATCAAACCAGAGCATTCCTGAGAGATCTATCTTATGGGAAGTCTTGATGATAAATTCCTGGGCACGCTGGGGAGAGCCATAATTGACCAGTAAGTCCGCCAGGTTTTCATAAGGCAGGTAAAAGGTGGTATTGTTTACTGCTTTCAGGAAATACTCTTCAGCCTGTTGGTAATATTTTGGATCTTCAGCATATCCTTTATGCCGGTAAATAGAGCCCAGATTGTTCCAGTTCAGCCACCACCATGGTCCCAGTTCTGTTGATTTGCGTACGTGGGGTTCAGCCAGGTCATATTGCTCCCGGATAATATATTCATACCCCAGGTTATTCTCCAGCGGAAAGCTGTCTTTTGAGTATTTAATATCCCGCAAATCCAGGGTCAGGCCGTCCCGCCAGTCCAGTGTCCGGACTACTGTCCGGGCACAAAGTAAGGATAACAAAATAATACTTACTATAACAAATTCAGTTTTGTGCTCAAATCGGAATGAAGTAAAAAAAACTCCCAGCATGCCTATCATGCCAACGGCCGGGAAATAAAACCACCGGTCAGCCACCGTAACATCTAACGGGAAGACATTCATGTGGGCAGCCATACCTATAAAGAATAAGAGGGCAAAAAACAGGAACGCATGCGCTTCAGCCATCTTTTTTTTATACAGCCGGAAGGCAATATAAGAAACAGCACCAACAAAGAGAAGGTCTATAGCAAGCGGCAGATAAAAGTCCTGGGGAGTTAATGATTTTACTACCCAATGTTCAGCAACCGCAAAGTCATAGGGAACAAAAAAGTTGCGCAGGTAGTAGTAGAATTCAGCAGGGACGTTTAGGATACGCCACAATAGGGAAAGCCGCATGATAGGGTAGGGTTTATCATGAGAGGTAGGGATCAGGCCTACAGTCATAATCCTCATGAAGGCGTAGAGACCAAAAACCGGAATCAGGCTCATTCCTAATCTGTATAAACGTGACTTCTTGCCCAATACTACGATTTGATATAAGAGAGCAGCCACTATAAAGAGCACGCCGGTTTCCTTTGAAAGGAGGGAAAGGGTGAAGAGAATGGCTGAAGCTAAAAGCTCTTTTTTACCCAGGTTTTCCCGGCATATAATAAGGAAGCCTATGGCCCCAAAAACAAAGAATAACGGTTCCTGAAGCGCTGAAATATAGAGGACTGACTCTGCATTTAAGGGGTGGATGGCAAACAAAACTGCGCCTAACAGGGAAACCGATGGCTTAAAAAACTTCTTAAAGATATAGAAAACCAGGATAGTATTAGCCATATGAAGGAGAATCTGCAACAGGTGGAAAGAGGAGGGGTTAGCGCCTGATAGCTTATAAACAACCGCATAAGCAGTAGTCATGAGCGGTTTGTAATAGACCCCGGCAGTTTTTGTAGTTCCCTGGAGGCCAAAGCTGCTGCCCAGAAAGATTTGGGGAATATTAAAGGTGGTTACCTGGACATTATTGGTAACTTGAGAGGCGTCATCCAGGACTAATCCGTTAGGCAAGGAAGTGAAAAAAGTCATAAAGGCTATGAGTGCCAGGATAATAGGCGCTGCCATCCAGTTTTTTTCCAGGTATTCTTCTATCCGGTGGTACATATATAGGTAACTGTACCAAAACCGTAAAAAACCATCAACTAGATCTAACTGCTCTAATATAAAACTTGGCTTTAAACTCTAAGACAACCTGTAATAATGAGGTCAAAATATGAGTGTGATTTACTAGCAATAAATGCATCAAGAGTATCGAGTAGGGAATAGAGTATAGTGTGTACCGTTAACTCTTGGTGTGCTCGCAGAGGCAAAGCGGGGATCATTAGAAATTGAAGCTAGTAGAAACTGGTAGAAATTAGGAAACTTATTGTAGGTGACTTCGTTATTTTTTTAAATAACCCATTAACGGGTTAACCTTTTAACTCGTTAACATTACCATCTTTATAACCTTCGTCTCCTTTGTCCCCTTTGCCACTTTCAAACAATATTCTACCTTCTATATTCTATATTCTTGATTTCTCCTACTAGGATGCATATTGACAATAGATAATTTTTCACTTAATAATTAATTAACATGAATTTATTCGCTGTCCGCCGTATTTCCCTAGCGCTTCTTCTTGTTATTGCGTTAAACGCAGTACTTCCTATCCTTTCATCCCAAAAAGCCAGTGCCGCTAATTTAACAGAAGCATCTATTAGATTAGACAGGCTGGGAGCAGCTGTTGCGTCAAACACCACGAATGCAAAAATATTAGTAGTGGTGAAACCTTCCTCTACAGCAACAGAGGGGAAATTAAAAATTACCTGGCCGGATACTACTTCCAATGGTTTTACTGTAGATGCTACTAACACAAACCACACTACATCTACCACCGGTCTTCCCGCTACCTACCATGGAGAATCTTTGAACTCATGGCCCACTATTCAGGCAAATGCTACTTCTGTAACTGACAATGGAAATACTACTGACGTGATATATACCAGCGGGGATTTAACCGCAGGCCAGCTATATGGCTTCTGGATTACCGGAGGAATTACTAATCCGTCCAATGCAAACGCAGGCCAGCATACTATTACTATTACTACCCAGACCGGTGCAGATGCTGATATTGATACCTCAACCGTAGCAGTAGATACACTTGGTACTCTAGGAGATCAGGTTACGCTTACCGCAACGGTTCCGCCTTCTTTTAGCTTTGTGCTTTCAGGTAATTCCATTAGTCTTGGGACCCTCAGTACTTCAGCAAGAACCACCGGAAACGTGACCGCAACCATCAGTACTAATGCTAATAACGGATGGATAGCGTTTATGAGATCAGAAGGCGCAGCTGCAACACTGGATTCTGCAACTACCGGGGATTCAATCTCATCTACTAAAACTGGTTCTTGTGTGACAGCAGCAAATGGCGCGAAAGGATACGTGGTTGACGTAAATGCTGCTGCAGGGTCCAGTGCAGGAGGTGCACTTACCGTAGCAACAGAATATGATTGTACTGATAACCAGGCAGGAGGAGTATTAGCTACTACATATGACCAGATTGCAGACCGCACCGGAGTTGTTGACAGTGATGTCCTAACGCTGAATGCTGTTGTTACCATCTCTGCTACTACCAAAGCAGCTACGGATTATACTGACACCTGGGAAGTAGTAGGTGCCGGAGATTTCTAAACTGCCCCCAAAGCCCTTTACTTTAATGCCAGTATTGTTTTAGAATGGGATCATACATTGGGTTCTATGAGTTTTAAGAAATTATCTTTTCTATCTTTCCTTTTTCTTCTGGTATCATTCCTTTTGGTAAAGTCAGCCGCGGCCCAAACCACGGGTATTAACCTCACCCTTGCCCCCACCTTCATCTCCTTACACACGGATCCGGGTAAAGAAGTAAACAGTAAATTTACCGTTAAAAACAACAGTAATGTAACGGAAAATCTGCAGCTTTCCCTGGTCCAGTTTCAGGGTTCCGCGAGCAGCAGCCGTGGCTTGTCCCTGAAGGACGTAGACAAAAATGACCCGTTTGTGAAATGGGTAAAGTTTTCTGATGAGGAATTCTCCCTGGCACCTAACCAGCAGAAAACCATTTCAGTAACCGTTTCCCCTCCGCAGGAAGCAGCATTAGGCTATTACTACGGTATCTTGGTATCCCGGAAAACTGAATCGGGATCCGGCAATGGAGCAGTGGTATCCGGCGCTCCGGCCATCCCTCTTCTTCTTGAGGTGAGAAGCCCTAACGCTAAAAAAGAAATGCAATTAGTCTCCTTCCTGACAGACAGCTTCTTCTATGAATATCTTCCCACCAACTTCCAGGTAAAGATTAAAAACACCGGAAATGTCTTTGGGGTAGCCTCCGGCACTATATTTATTGACTCCCTTGCTAAAAAACAGATTGCCACCATTAATGTAAATGAAGGAAAAGGAAATATCCTTCCGTCATCAGACCGTACTTTTGATGCAGCCTGGGCTGAAGGATTTGCGGTACGCACCCCTAAAACAGAAAATGGCAAAACAGTCCTGGACTCCAAAGGCAAGCCGGTGTATGAAACCCACTTTGACTTCTCAAAGGCTGACAAGTTCAGGATTGGCCGCTATACCGCACACCTGCTCATGGTTTATGACAATGGTGAGCGTGATATCCCCCTGGAAGCCACCGTCTCCTTCTGGGTTATTCCCTGGAAAATTCTTACCGCTGGTTTCATAGTACTAGTCTTGGTTCTGATTGGACTGAGGAGTACCGTACTGTCTAATGTCCAACGCATAAAGCGGCTCCTTGGAAAATAATATCCCTGTTAAGCCCATTGAATCTTTTTTTCAAAAAAAAGTATGTTTTGTTCAAAATAACAATGCGAGTAAGAGTCTGCCTGTTGTTTCTGCTTATTGCACTGTTTCCCTTATTTACTCCCCGGGTTTTTGCAAAAGAGAATGTCAGCTTGAGTCCCGCCTACCAGGAGGTAATATTTAGTGATGAGCCGGAAAAAACCATCCAATTCACCCTCACCAATAACACTAAAAAAACCTTTGAATTTGAGCTGAACCCGGTTAATTTTGCCCCGGCAGACCAAAACGGGGGTTTGAAATTCTTTGAAGCGGAAAAAAGCTCTTACCTTTTTTCACTCGTTTCCTATATGCAGCTTGAATCCCCTAAGATTCAGCTGGAGCCGGGCGAGAAAAAGACTATCCCCGTAACCATCATGAACCGCCAGGATCTATCCCCGGGAGGACATTATGCGGCCCTTGTTGTCCGCCAGGTGCCCATAGGGGAACAAACGCAGGTGACTGAGGCTGTTTCAGCATTAATTTTCCTGAAAAAAACCGGTGGAGAGCGCTACAACCTGTCACTCAAAGACGTTTCCTGGCCGGCCTCATTTATTACGTTTTCCTATCCGCACCAAACCAGCGTATTATTCCAGAATGAGGGGAATATCCATGTGGTTCCATATGGTACCGTTTCTATAAAGGATATGTTTGGCCGCCAGTTGTACAAAGGTGTTTTAAATGAGGACTCTTTCTTTGTTCTGCCGGATTCACGCCGCAATATTTTTATTACCTTCCATGAAGATGTAGAGTGGGGCATTCCTATATCTTTTAACACCATTTCAATTTCCGGGGCAGATTCTTTGAAAAAAGTACATTATTCCTATGAAACTACCTTTCTGTACGTAAATCCGTACGTTACCGGTGGACTCGTCATTATGCTAGCGGGTTATTTTTTGTTTAAGGGTTATGGAAGAAGGAAAAAAAAGACGTAAACACAAAAAACTATTAATAAGTCTGGGAGTCTTACTCCTATTAATTGCAGCTGCAGCCGGCTACTTTTACTATGATTACATTACTTCTTCCAGCAAGCAAACCACTGTTTCAGCGCGCGCAAAAGAATTTTTAGACTCCCAAAAATTTAAAACAAACAGCCCCTTGAAAGATGTAAATTTCACTGCTAAAGCCAATAGGACTAATGAAATAGAACGGGTGGACGGCTGCTTTTCACTTATGATCCCCTTTAATATAAGGAATATAAATACGGATGAAAATCAGAAGTGTTATAGGTATATTTCTTTTGATAACCCTCAGGGAAGTATAGTGCTTTTTAAGCAAGATGCAAAAGGGTTAGGCGTAGAGGCTGCTCCGGGTGTTTCTATGCGCAGGCTGAAAAAAGACGTGTATAAAGAAGAGCAGCGCAGCGTGAATGGGAAAACCTTTTTGGTATTCCGGGATTCGGAGAAAAACTATGAGAAGACCGCGTATTTACTGACAAATGGAAGCTATTACATCCTGACGCTAAGCCTCACTGATCCGGAGAATGGTGACACAAAGCTGGACCAGGTACTAAGCTCCGTAATCCCACTGTAAAATTTGAGGCTAGAAGTTGGAAATTAGAAGTTAGATTTTGAGGATGGAAGATAGTTTCTAGAAGTTTCTACCATCTATTTTCTAGTTTCAATATCTATCATCTAGCATCTAATTTCTACCCTCAAAATCTTTAGAATGTTGCTGAAGCTATGATGGTTAATGTATCCGAATAATCCGTAGAAGCCGGGGTAGTGGCTGAGGCTCTGGCTTTTACCAGTATGGATCCGCGGCCTCCTGCAATAGTATTTCCGGAAGAGCTGAAGAGTTCCCTGATTGTAGTGTCTACAGCCCCTACAACGTCATTTGAGCCATCATATGGTGCAATCGGAGTAAGTGGCCCGCCTGATGTCTCTGTTGCAGAATTGCTGCGTATGCCAAAGCCTTGGGTTGCACCAGAGAGGTCTGTGCTGACAGAAGGAATAGTATGTCCGTTTGTTGCGCTCTTGAGTCCTGCATTGTTGTCTGATGTATAAATATAGGCGCCTCCTGCTGCATTGGTATCCAGGTCTACCCAAATTTTTTGGGTTGCTGTTGTGACAGACCCTATAGAAAGGCTTCCCAGATCTAAGATGTAGGGAGGGGCGGTCTCTGTATCTGCGGCAGAAACGTCTATGTCAAACGCAATAGAAGGATCCACGGTGGATGCATTTGCCGTAGTACTGTAAGGGCTTTGGGTAAACGACCCCTGGATAGCCGTTACTTTTGAGTAATAGGTGGTGGCAGGGGTAAGCCCTATCACGTCTATGCCGGATGCTCCTCCCCATGAAGCGTAGGTTTGCCAGACCGGGCTGGCGCTTAACGTATGGTCCGTCTGGACGTATGCAGTATTAGATACAAAGTTATCATTTGATACTGCTATAGCATATTTTGTATCAGTAGGGTTTGATGCAGTGTTTAGCAGTAAGTGTAACTTATTATAATAAGAGGAAGGGTTGGTAAATGTGGGGGCTCCGGGAGTGTTTACGGTTAGTGAGTAAGATAAGCCACCGTCAAATGTATAGTTGCTGGAGGTTATGCCGTTCGTAGAAGTTTCTCCGGTTGAACCAAAAAGAGAGTAAGAGCTGGAATTGTCTGATTGTGCGCCTCCGGACCCAAAGTTAAAGCTTTTAATTTCATAGGTAGAACTTTGAGGGCCAGCGCTTGCACCTGGCGCAAGAATACTACCAGTACATACTAATACTACAAGTGCCACAACCTTCAAATTCGTTTTTAGTCTCATATTTAATAAAAGGTCCCAGCCATAGGCTGGTCCGCCTCTGGCGGAAAAAATAAAAGTAAAAAGGCAAAAGTGAGGACAGAAAGGCGTCTTGGACTTTTTAACTTTGAATTCGAGCGGGTATTCATATAAGTAGTTTAAATAGGTAAATAAGCAAAGCTTGCGACCTTCGGTCTAAAGCAAAGCTTGCGACCTTCGGTCTAAAGCAAAGCTTGCGACCTTCGGTCTAAAGCAAAGCTTGCCTTCCTAAATCGGAAGGTAGAATACCTGCAGGCCAAATAGCGGGTGCAGGAATTCAAAGGTTGCTATAGTGCTAATATTACGCTTATTTGCCAGGGTAGACATTACAGCCTCAGAAAAGGAAAGCTCTGCCGTTTTATATCCGGTTAGCGCCTTCAGGGCCACTTTTATATCAGATTCTTCAGGATAGATGATGTTAATATCAGAGAGGAATAATACGCGCAGAAAGTCCCTGCCCATGCTGGGACTCATCTTCTTATAGACCATGTCATATGCCTCCATGACATTAATAGCATCTATAAAGAGGGCATACTGTTTTTCTGCGAAGAACCTGAAATACGCACTTGCCATTTCATGCTTAGCGCTTCCCCGGTCTATAAATGCAAAGATCAGGTTAGGCGTCAAATAAACTTTTTTACTTACTATAGCCATACATTAGAACTCCACGCTTGCGGCGCGGCCTTTCAGCCTGAGAAACGGATCTGCTTCTGTAAAAGCTTTTGCTGCAGGTATATTTTTCCTTATGGTGACTGATTCTTTTCTCTCTGGGGGCTCAAAATTTTTGTGGAAAGAATTGAGGTCTGCTTCTTTTATCCGGATATTGCCTCCCACTTTTACCGCAACCAGGCGTTTTTCTTTAATATAGCGGCGGATGGTAAGCGGGTGGACTTTTAGAATAAAGGCAGCCTGATTTACGTTAAATAAGGTATCCATAGTTTTAGAACTCGATTAAATTGCTAAAAAGGGGTCTGCCTTTGCCTCTCATAAATGAGAGATAAAAAGCTGCCTGATTAACGTTAAACAAAGTATCCATATTTTTTAAAAAGGTACCACTTAAAATATATCAAGTTATCATTTATTTTTTCCACACATTTTTTAAAAGACAACTCAGCAATAATTAGAGTATATAATAGTATGCAATTATATGCAATAGTATGTACAATTAGAGAAAAATTGACTGAGGCTAATTAGCCTTGATTAAATATATATTGCAATGCAATATATATTTGCCCACCCAAAAGTCAGGAAAATCCTCCTGTCCGCCGTAGTGTTTTCAGTCATCTTTTCCCTTCTTTCCGTGGCGTCCTCAAATGCTGCCGTCGGTATCAACCGGACTATACAATTTCAGGGAAAGGTAGTGAACAAAACAGACGGTACTAATGTTACAGATGGAAATTATACCTTTGTATTTAAAATCTATGACCAGTCTTCAGGAGGCGTAAAACTGTGGGGAGATGAGACACAGAATAATGTTCCGGTTACCAGCGGTATTTTTACTGTTGCTCTGGGATCTGTCAGGACATTCGCGACAGACAATTTGGACTTTAACCAGGATAACTTATGGCTTGATGTAACGTTTAACGGGGAGAACTTTGGATCAAGGATCAGGCTCTCTGCCGTGCCATACGCGTTTATGGCGGAAAAGGTTGCCGGGTTGACTGTTGCGTCCTCAAAATCTTTAACCGTTAGTAACTCTTTGACGTTCACCGGTACTGATGGGACTTCTTTTGCATTTCCAACTTCAGGAGGGAATGTAGTTACGGAAGATTCCACAAGCACACTCACCGGTAAAACTTTAACCGCACCAAAATTTGCTGACCTTGGTTACCTGGCAGATACCAGCGGGAATGCTTTGATTGTCTTAGACTCTAACGGGAGCGCTGTTAACCAGATTACGGTTGCTAATGCTTCTACCGGAAACGCCGCAACCATATCCGCAAGTGGAGAGACTAATGTAGGGCTGACAATTCTCTCCAAAGCTACCGGCGCTTTAACCTTGGACTCAGGAACTACCGGGGATGTTGATTTAGGCACTGGAAACAATGCAAAAACTATTAACATAGGCACCGGAACCGGCGGAAACCATGTAAACATAGGTACCAGTAATTCTGCTGCAGATACTATAGCCATAGGATCCGCACTTGATTCCGTTTCAGTCACTTCTAGTAACTGGTCAATTTCTTCAGGAGGAGCACTTACGGTGACCGGATGTTCAGGGTGTGCCGGGCCCAGCTATCTTGCAATTGACTCAAACGGATTAGCTTACCCCATAAACAGCACGGTTGATTTTGCTATAGGAGGAAATTCTACGGGATCTGCAAAATTTGCAGTTCTGGGAGTGAATGACGGGACAGCGCCAACCGCTTCTATTTCAGCAACTACCGGAGGGAATGCCGGAAAGGGAGTAGTCCTTCATGGAGATGGAAGTATCCAGTCTCTTTTGAACGCGGACCTTACTATTGGGGGAGACTCCACTGGAAACCTGGTCTTTTCTCCGCTGAATGGTACTGCCGGTAACAGCGCTACGTTTAATGTAACTACCACTACATTAAACGGAGCAAATTCTATACTCACTTTTGCAGGGAGCGGAAATCATGATATTAGTGCCTCTGTCGGTACCTTGCGGCTGGGTGCAGTGACATTAAATGGGGATATAACCGGAGGAAACCACAGTGTTACCGGATTGTCTGCTATTTCTGCCGGGACTAACCCAGCAAGTGCCGGGGTAGTAAGAATTCCTAATGCAAGCTATATTACCGGTAGGAATGCAGCTAATAATGCAGACGTGAATATTGTAGAGGTTGACGCTTCCAACAACATAGCGTTTGGAGCTAACCTGGCAGCGTTTACCCTGGGTGGAGCAGTGAGCGGGAATAACCAGAGTATCACAGGTTTGAACGCTATATCCGGAACTTCCCTTGCCTTGGGAACAAATCCGGCAGCAGCAGGTAGCTTGAGGATTCCCAACGCTACGTATATTACTGCCAGAAATGCAGCCAATAACGCAGACGTTAACATGGTCCAGATAGACGCCTCTAATAACATAGCATTTGGAGCTAACCTGGCAGCTCATACGTTGGGCGGGGCCATCTCCGGAAATTCCCAGAACATTACGGCTCTGGGAAGTCTTACCATTAACGGAGGAGGAAGCATAGAAGCAGCAACATCCGGGACTTTGACTATTGGAAACGCAGCTAATACCAGCGGCCTTATATTGGGTAAATCAGGTGCAACCACGACTTTTAACTCAACTTCCTGGACCGCAACTCCAACTATTTCAGGCCTTATCACTGACACCACCGGTATTGCTCTGGGTACCACGCCGGCAGCTGCAGGTATTTTAAGGATCCCCAACGCTACTTATATTACTGCAAGAAACGCAGCTAACAATGCGGATATTAATGTGATTGAGGCAGATGCTTCCGGCAACATTGCCTTTGGTGCCAATCTGGCTGCACATACCCTGGGTGGTGCTATCTCCGGAAATTCCCAGAACATTACTGCCTTGGCTGGTCTCACTATTAACGGCGGCGGCAGCATAGAAGCAGCAACATCCGGGACCCTTACCATAGGTGGGGCAGCAAATACCACCGGTCTTGCACTCGCCGGAAACGCTACAACCGTAAGCCTGGGTACTTCCAACACTGCCACTACATTAAGCATAGGAACCGGTACCGGCGCTAACATTATTAATATAGGTACGGGAGCCACCCTTACCGGCCAGACCCAGACTATCCACATAGGGGACACCGCCCCAGCCGGTACCGGAAAAACTAACATTACCATAGGAAATGCTAACGCTAACGCTGGGGGGTTAACCTTGAATTCAGGGACTGGAGGAATTTCATTTGAAGTAGCAGGGACAGGAACAACCGGATATATCCAAATAGGTACCACTACCGGGAAAGCAACACCGGATCTTTTTGTAGTTGACGCGGGGACCGCAGATCCGGCAACCACTACTAACGGTTCTATGTACTATAACTCCAGCCTCGGTTATTTAAGGTGTTATACGGCCGGCGCCTGGGGTAACTGCGCTGCAGCTGCGGCAACTACCACTTCCTTAAATAATGTCCAGTCTGCCTCAGGAAACAATACGTTAGTAAATAATACCAACTATTCTATTGGATGGGATTGGTCTACATTAACAACCCAGACAGGCCTTACTTTTAACTCTACGTCAACAGGCCTAACCACCGGTGGAATCTTAGCAATTGGCTCAGCAACTACTGCGTATAACCATGGAAATGCAACAGAAACCGGGTCAGCGTTAACCGTTACCGTAGGTGATTCTACCAGTGGTACTTCTACCAGCACCACAAACGGTCTTTATATAAACCCGGAGATAAATGTGACGGGGACTTCAGGGACCAAAAATATTATAGCTATAAACACAGGAGCGCCAGCATTAACTGCTTGTGGAGCCGGGGCAACTTGTAACTATGCAGGTGCCCAAATAAACCTTTCCGCAAATAGCAACGCAGGAATAAACCAGATAGGTTTGGAAATAAACTCAGCAGGTGCGTCATCTGCCGGAACGGTTTTAGGAATTGATATAGGAAATATAACCGCCGGTGCGGCAACAACAGGAGCTATTAGGATTGGGAGCGGCTATACCAGTGACATAGAGTTTTTGGATACGGCCGCTGTTGTAAAAATCCCTGATGGCGGAAGCCTTTCTTTTGTGGATGCAGGATCCGGTACCACCATTGCAGCATTGAAAGAGTATTTTTCAGCGGCAAATTACGGTACTTTTGAAGCAAATGGGTTTATTAACATAGACGGAAGTTACTATGAAGATAACTTTAGTACCCAGCAAGTAAACGTGAATTCAAATGCAACGGGCGCTATTTTACCTACCTCCCGTTTTGGTGATAATTATAGATGGGTAGCACTGAATGCTGGTACCGGGCCTACGTCTGCTACGCATACGGTTGCAGGAGGGTGCGCCATTACCCAAAATAACGCTACCCTGGTTGGTAATAACGGTTCAGCTATGGGTATGCTTCAGCTGACTCCGGAAACCTATACGGAAACAAATACGGGAAACCAGGCGGGTTGTAGAATGCTCTGGGGAGCAACAGGCTCAGGAACTTCTACCGCGTACAACCTGATTGCTTCTAAACGGTATGTCCAATACTTTAAAGTACGTCCTTCAGCTAACTTTACTAACGGCGGCGCAGCGGGACAAACATCACGTTATATGTTCTGGGGAGCTAATAACCTTACTTCCCAGCCTCTGAATAATACAACCTGGGCCGCTACTCTTGGCGGCATTTGGATGGGCAACCTGAGAAGTACGGCGACTAATTTAGTAGGAGGCACGGTATGGTCAGGCTTTGTGCGGAAAGGGACAGGAATAACTACTATTGATTGCGGCCAGAATATTAATACCGGAACAGCCCAATTTGCACTCTTAAGGATAGAAGCGCGGGATACTAATGATGTCCACTTCTTTGTTGACAATGATGTTTCCAATGGCATATCCCCTACGGAGTGCGGAGCAGGTATTTCCAGCACTTATATCCCCACATTTGCCATGGGTGTTAACATGATGATCCTGCATGCTACTAATGCAGTGAATGGGGCTACTAACCAAGTGACCTATTTCGTAGACCTATATGCTCATGTCCAAGACGATAGAAGAAACACTTCAGTTGCAGGTCCCGCAGTTGCCGGTGCCTCAACTGATGCGGTCACTTCAGAACCTGCGCCTCCTGTGTATGACCCTATTTTAGGGGCAGATATGGCAGAGCAGTATGTCTTTAAGGATGGCGTGAATCCGGGGGATATAGTATCTTTGGGAGAGAATCCGGGAGAAGCTGTTCCGGCAAGCATGCCAAATGACCGGAAACTTTTAGGGGTGGTATCAGAATCTCCGGGGTTGATTTTAGGCCAGGCAGATTCAGGGTCCCAGCCGGTAGCACTTTCCGGACGCGTTAAGGTTCGGGTTAATGATAGCGGAGGGCCTATTAAGATAGGAGACCCCATTACCTCTTCGGACATACCGGGTGTTGGCATGCGTGCAGCAAGTCCCGGCAAAATTATTGGTACGGCTATGGAAAATTATAGTGGGAGCGGAGAAGCCAAGATCATGGTTAATGTAAATATCGGTTATTATCTGGGTGATGAAGGGGATACTGCACTTATTGAACAAAATCCACAAGTACAGCTTGGGCCATCTGTGTTAAGTAGCGCCACTGATAGCGCCGGTTTGGGTTCTGCAACAGATAGTGCAACCATGAAGCAGAGTAGATTGGCTTATTCCCTGAAGAATATCAGTGAATCAGCAATTAATAGCCTTACCGTGGCAGGAGATTTTATTATGCAGGGGAGCTCGCAATTTTTAGGAGCCGTGAAATTTAATGCCTTGGTTGAATTTTTTGATACAGTTGTTTTTCACGGAAATATTAGTATTGCCGGTCACATTACGGTAGATAAGGACAGTGCCGGGTATGCTATGGTGAAAAAAGGCCAGCGGTTTGTAGATATAACCTTTGATAAAGAATATGAGAATGATCCGGTAGTGAATGCGTCTATTACTATTCCACGGGTAGATGAGGTATCTTTCCGGGATTACATAGCTGATGGTCTTTGTGCAGAGGCTGACGGTCCGGATATTTGCCAGGATAAGCTGGCAAATGTGCTGCTCGGTAATAATTTAGGATTTGCCATTCAGGGGAAGAATGCCCAGGGCTTTATGATTATCCTGAACCGTCCGGCCCCCGTAGATATTACCTTTTCCTGGCAAGCGTTAGCGGTGAAGAGTGTAAAGACGGTAAAATCAGATGTCCCTTCAGACCTGCACATGCCGTTTGATAGTCCCCCTAAGATTACTACTAAGTTTGGGGAACGCTCATCAGATGGTGGGATCAGCCATGCAAATGACGTTTTAGGCATGAAAGGGCATGACGGGGTAGATTTTGCATTGCCGGAAGGGACGCCTATTTTTGCAGCAGATGATGGGATAGTAGAGGATATTCCACCAGGAGTAGAATCGTATGGTACTACTATAGTGATTAAGCATAGTTGGGGCAAGACCTATTATGGGCACTTGAGTGAAAAAAATGTAACAGTGGGGCAGGCTGTTAAAAAAGGAGATAAAATAGGCCTTTCCGGCTCTTCCGGTATTTCCACCGGTCCGCACCTTCATCTTGGTATGGAACTATCCGTCTTTGATAAAAATAACGGCTATTTGGGCAAAATAGACCCCATGTTTTTCCTGGGAGGAAATAAAGCTTTTGCAAACGCAGCATCAGGGAACACCAGCTTAGTTAATCAAGGCATTGCAACACCTTCGGCAACTCTTACGGTAACACCAACTCCTTCTACAGAAAAAACAGGGCAGGAGAGGCAGGATGTAGCAGGAGCAGCAACCAGCTCAGCGGGATTAAGCTCGCCTTGACATTAAGGGTTTAACTCTCTGGCAGATTCAGAGGCGGACTTTAATTCTAATTTTGCAATTACAAAGCGACCAGCGTTATGGGAAGTCGGCATTTCTACATTAATAATTTTGAAATATGGGTTAATTAAAGAACATTTATCAGGCGTTGTATCACAAGTAAAGCTCTGGAGCATGTAAACGGGTGTTCCTTTTTTCAGCTCACTTCTCAGAAATGAGATATCCCTTTTGTCATATAAAAAAGATCCATAGTAAATAGTGGGATGGTTATTCATGAGAGCCAGTCCGGTCAGGGAATGGATAATGAGTGCATTTTTTGGGACTGAAGGAAAGAATGCAAACTCGGTAAATTCGTGGATTAACCGGGGTGCCTGGTCTACAACCGCATCATAAGGTGACAAGTAAACAAGTTTTCGGTAGTTTAACGCGGTTGGTATTAAAGTTAATAGGAGAAAAACTCCCAGTACTACATATATCAGTTTTCTCTTTATCTTTTCTTCCCGTATTTTTTTTATCCCGTTATCTAACGCTATAGCGGCAAGCATTACCATAGGTGGAATAACCATTAAGAAATACCTCCCGTTTGATCCGGAAAATTCAAATGTAAAAAATTTGCCTGCAAAATAAAAAGAATAAATGAAAAAATAAAAAAGAATCCACAATATTAAAGGTACAATCTTTTTACTCTTATATGAAAAAACTGTATATAAACTTAGGACAGTTATCATGAATGGAAATTCCAATTTACCAAAAAGGTCTACTACATTTGGTAATGTGTTCTTAAAAATATTCCCTACCTCAAACGCTTCCAGAGGCGTTGCTTCACCGCAGCACCAGGTCTGGCCAAAAACGGAAACTGATATAAGGATCCTAAAAATAATTAATAAGGTAAATAAGAATACTACGGCTAAGTCTTTTTTTGAGAATAGTTTCTCCCCGTCTGATTGCCGTATTGCCCAAATAGTACTCATCTGCACTAATAAGAATAAAAACGCTTCAAACCTGACAAAAAGCAGTAATAGGGTGGCTAAAACAAGAAAAAGGGCCGTTATAAATTTAGGGGATTTTGCATACCAAATTGTTGCGCAAAATGCCAATAGCCCAAAAAAAACAAAATAAGAATCCAGTGCTATAGAGGGAGCCCAGAAAACAGGGACTGGCAGCAGGGAAAAAATGCTGCTTGCTATGACTGCAGTCCTGATGTTTTTAAATAAGAGGTAGGTAGCAGCAAATAACAAAAGTATTTGAAAAGTTGCAAAAATCTTTGCCCCTAATATTAAATATAATTCATTATAACCGAACAACTTTAGTATCCATGCGTTTACTGTTGGTACCGTGACTCTGGCTACGGTATCTGGGGGACCGTCTATCACTTTCTGCAGGCTTGCCGCATTAATATTAAGTTCTTGTCCAAACCGGGCAAAAGTCACGGCATATGCCAGGTACCGGTCCTCATCAAAATATATCCGGTGCTGGTTAGGAGTCCATTGGAATCTGATATACCCCCCAATAAAAGTTATTGCCAGCAGGAGGAGGATAAGCAGAAGGTTTTTTTTAATGAATCTAAAAAGAACAGGGGTTTGGAACAGGATAATTCCTACACTTATAAGGAAAGCTGCCGTAACTGCCCATGGAGAAATTATGCCTATTAAGATGGTATTCATTTTTGTGTATTCTCTGTATTGGTATCTATATCATCTAATGGAATTCCAAATTGTTTTGCAAGTTGCCGTGCTTTCTCCCGTTCCCCCACAGGCAGCCTAAATGAGTTGTACCGCTTAAAATAATGGGTGGCGGTAGCCGTATCATTAAAGCAAGTTGCATATAAAACAGCCAAGTCCAGGATAGTCCTGGATAAAAGGCGTTCACTTCTTTTTTGCAAAGCTGCCTGAAAATTCATTTCAGCCTCAGAACAGTTACCTTCTGCTGCATTGATCCGTCCCATTTCAGTCAACACAATATAATTCCATTGGTCTTTTGGAATGCGGTCCAGTGTTTTTTCCGCCTTTGTAAAATCCTGCTTAATCCGGTACATGGAAGCAAGCTCCCCTAAAGCCAATTGCGCATTAGGATATTTTGCAGTAAACCGTTCCAGTTCAGCTATTGCGGAGTCTATATGACCGGGATCAAAACCTAAGTTTCTGGAAAAGTCAATGTAGCTAAGGTCATGTTGGGTTACGTAATCATCTGAAAGGAGTGATGTTTTAAGAAATACTATGCCATCCGTATCTAAGTAGGATAGAATCCAATCAGGATTCTTTTGGAGAGCAACATTCAGGAAGTCTGTGTTCTGAGTTGAAATCACCATAGAGATATTGTATGTATCCGCAATATGTTCAAATGAATATGCAGGGAGGGATTGGATAGTACTATAGACATTAAGCACCTCATTTTCATCAAAAAGATCATCCTGTGCATCTAAAAAACCTCTCATAGGGTAAAAGTTGTAATAGGTGAACCCTGCTAACTCAACTACCGGGAAGACATTTCCATCTAAATTCACGTCCTTTATAACCTTGATTTGGGCAAAAGGTGTTTTGATTGACGGCGTATAAGGCGGATGGAGCAAAAGATATAGGGAGCCTAAGCCAAGAAAAATAAGAACAATAAAAGAGGAAGAATTATACATAATCCTGCTTTTTTTTAACAGATGAAGGCTTTCCTCTATGCAAATGGCAAAAAGAGGAGCGGTCAGAAATACGGAAAGCGGGATGAATTTAATCCAGAGATACCCTAATGAAAAAAAGATAAGCAATGGGAATGTTTTTGCAAATCTGGCAAGAAATTCCCCGCGGATGCGTATCAGCAAAAACATGCAAAGCAAGCCTGAAAACAAAATGTATCCCAAATACATGGAATAAAACGTGCTGTCCGGCACATCCTTAGCATAGTTAGTATTGCTTATTAATAGTGCTCCAACTAAACTGCTCATATATTTACTGTTCAGCAATACGTCAAAGACTGTTTTTGCATATGTGTAGATAGAAACTCCCCAGGGATTTAATAATGACATGGTTAATGAAGCTACACATGATATAAGAAATTGCAGAAAAGCACCCCGTTTCGTTTTCTTGAAAATGAGGAAAATAATTTCCGCGCCCAAAAGTATAAGTAGAAGGACTGCGGGTATAAAAATATAGCCTCCTGCAAGGTTTGCAAAAGCCATCATCAGGAGGGGTAACCAGAAAAGGATTCTCCTATTGCCCTCTTTGTAACCCAAATATACTAAATACATTATTAATAAAAGTGGAACCGCGTTTAAAAAAGGGTGCAATCTCCAATAAACAGGGGCTATGAGGACTGCTATGGTAAGGACAATAGATTGGACAACTGCTGAAATTTTAAGCTTCTTAAGAAGAAGATGTAAAAGAAATAGGGAGAGAATGAGTGACGGTAGCGTAAATATAAAAATATGCCATCCGGGTTTGCCAAAGGACAAATAGAATAACACGTCTGACAACCAGCTGTGGGCTAAAAACTTATAGCCATTATCCACATCTTTAAATGAAACGTTAGAGTGGGTTGGAATGTGTTTTTGCTCTAAAATATAGCGCCCAACCCCTAAATGGATCCAGGAGTCAGAAGAAAGGGGGTTGGCTATAATAAAGCGCGATGCAAAAAGAACCCCCAGGAAAAGGGGCAGGAATAGAAGAAGCGTATGGTCTTTAGTTTTGGGCATTTTTTACGTAGGCATAGACCATTTTTGAGACTGCAGCCATATCTATTCTGGCTTCTTGTTCATCCATTTTGCCCATAAGGCATAAAATATAGGGCCGTTTAGGAATATAAACAATACCGCAATCCGTATAAACAGAAGCAGTATCCCCGGGTACCTGGTGTACCCCTATTTTATGTGCTACTTTTACACCCGGTGGTATTCCTGCCACCAATTTATCATTAAACGGGCTGGTTGTTAGGATCCGTAAAATCTCATTTGAGTCTTGAATATTAAGATAAGAGGCCAAGTATAAGCTTCTTAAGATTGAGGAGTAATTTTTAGGGCTAACAACCGGCTGGTTTGCGTCTATGGTGAGCGGAATGTCCAGGCTGCTGAAAACATCTTCCAATCCTCCTGCATCTATGGAATTAAATAAAACGTTTTTTGCCGTATTGTCTGATTGTGAAAGCGCCCAGTTCATTGCATCTTCTATGGAAATTTCTGTCCCTGCCCCTTTTTTCCAAAGGTCGCCAAAATAAGGGTCTAACCACTCCTTTTTTATGCTAACCGTATCTGAAAGATGGAGCTTTCCGGATTCAATTTCATTATATACAGCCATAGAAAGAGGGACTTTTAAGAGGCTTGCAAGGACATAACTGGTTTTTTCATTAATACCTATAGAGACTCCTGAAGGGAGGTATTCAAAATACATGCCAAAGGGGTTTTGAATAGTATCTGTATATTTTTTCAATTGGTTGCGTAAATCAACAAAGTTAATGAGGATATCATTTTGGTTTTCTATAAAGACACGGGGTGAAAGGTAGGTGTATTTGGAGTTAATAGTTTGCGGGGGAAGTCTTTGTGGTGCATTTGTGTTAGCTAACACAAAAGAGGTTAAAAGAATATTTAGAAATATGCTGATGCCCAGGATGGATATGAGTGTCTTTCTCATACAGCTTTTATAATCTCAATTGTACTATACAGTGCAAAGAATTTGTTAAAGGGAGATATGGCTTTTTCAAGCGCAGCAAAAAAAGGGATAGAGAAATTTGGTATAAACTGTGGGTGGGACAGACCTCCGGAAAGTAAAAATTGGACAGGTGTATGCAGACGGATTGAATGAATTTTGAGGGAAGGAAATTTTTCCCGGAACAAGGCACGGTCCCTTGTAAAGATAATCCATGGCAAGGCATTATTTGATTCCATTCTGTTTTTACCCTGGACCTGCCAGGTTGCTTTTTTATCAAATCCTTCATAATGGAAATGTCTATAAATAATGCCTGAGAACCACGTGGCATAAGGTTCTACCATAATAATCTTTCCCTTCCTCCTTAAACATCTGTTCATCTCTGCTAAGGCTTTTCCAGGGTCTTTGATGTGATGGAACGTATTCAGCATCAGAAAAGCATCAATAGAATTGTCTTTAAACGGCATTTTTTCTGCTGAAAATACATGGTCTACATACGGTCCGGAAATGACATCTGAGGTGGTAACTCCGGGGATAATTTCTTTCAAAAAGCCTCCACCTGACCCCAGCTCTACTATCCTTTTTTGGCCCATGATGGGTACTTTAAACTCTTCATAGAACCTTCTGTAAACCAGGTTGAGCAGCTTTTTCCTACGTATTATTTCTCCATGCAGCTCAATTAACTCCGGATCAGAGAGCACTTTTTTCTTTCTTGCAACTTTCATGAATCCGTACCATAATACTCTAAATTATGGGCTACAAACAAGGATATTCAGTTTCTATTATAGTTCCTGCCAGGGATGAAGAAGGAACTATAAAATTGTTGGCAAAGCGGCTTCCGCAATTTGGCTCAAAACAAGAGCTCATTTTTGTAGAAGGCAACTCAAAAGATAACACGTGGCAAGAAATAAAGGAATTGAAGGGAACTGCAAAAAGAATAATAAAAGCATATAAACAGAAGGGGAAAGGGAAAGCAGATGCTGTACGCTTGGGTTTCAGTAAGGCTACCGGAGACATCCTGGTTATTCTGGACAGCGACCTTTCCGTACCGCCTGAAGATTTGCCAAAGTTTTTTAACGTTTTAGCTTCAGGTAAGGCAGGGTTTGTGAATGGTTCCCGCTTTGTATATCCTAAAGAAAAAGGTGCCATGCGTTTTTTTAACCATTTGGGGAATAAATTTTTTGCATACGTTTTTTCCTTAATTTTAAGGCAAAAAATTACCGATACTCTGTGTGGGACAAAGGCTTTGTTTAGGAAAGACTATCTTGAGATAAAAAAGATAACAAAAAATTTTTCTGCCCGGGATCCCTATGGGGATTTTGAATTACTGTTGGGTGCGGGTCTTTTGCGGCTTTCAGTCCGGGAAGTTGCTATCAAATACAAAGCCCGTATATATGGGAAAAGTAAAATTTCCCCATTCCTTGACGGCATAAAACTTGTGTTACTTCTCTTAAAAGCGTTTTGGGAATACCTCCGTCTTATCTTCTCTAAATAAATGAGAGTTTAATTCTTACAAAATCCTTACATTCTAAAGCCGCAAAACCCTCTTGTGTACACCTAAAAAATACTTTAAACTGGTTCCTGTGCCAAAAATATTAATTGTAGAGGATGATCCCTCAATAAACAAAATGTATGAAGACGTCTTTAAGCTGGAAAAGTATGATGTAGCTATTGCAATGGATGGGCAGGAGGGTTTGGAAAAGGCTGCAAGTGAATTACCTGACGCCATTCTTTTAGATATTATGATGCCAAAAGTTGACGGTCTCTTGGTTCTTGAAAGGCTCAAGAAAAATGAAAAGACAAAACATATCCCCGTTATTATCCTTTCTAATTTAGTAGGCGGGACGGATGTGCAACATGCTAAATATTTCGGGGCGGTTAAATATGTGGTAAAGAGCCAATTTTTGCCAAATGAAATAGTACAAATTACCCGCAAAGTTCTCTCCGGGGATGACGGAAATTTCTTAGAGAATAAACCTATTTAATTATTTGACCCGTACTCCGGAACGGGCGAATCGAGAAGCCTAACACCTGCAATCTAAATCTAGCAATTTCCCTTATACCACTTAATAGTTTCCCTTAGGCCTTTTTGAAAATCGGTTTTTGCGCTGAACCCAAAATATTTTTTTGCCAGGGTAGTATCTAGTTTTCTTCTGGGTTGTCCGTTTGGTTTTGCAGTATCCCACCTTATTTTTCCGTGGAATTCAATGATTCCTGCTATTTCCTCAACCAGTTTTTTGATAGAAATTTCTTTTCCGGTACCTATGTTAACCGGATGGTCCTGATTATAATACAGCGCGGCCCTCACTATGGCTTCCGCTGCGTCTTCAACATATAAAAATTCCCGCGTTGGGCTACCGTCTCCCCAGACATCTATAGCTCCTTTTTTTCCTTTTTTTGCATCCATAAATTTTTTAATCAGAGCAGGGATTACGTGGGAATTATCAGGATTAAAATTGTCCCCCGGTCCATAAAGGTTAACCGGCAATAAATAGATAAAGTTCATGCCGTATTGTTTTCGGTACGCTTGTCCCTGGACCAGCAGCATTTTTTTTGCAAGGCCGTAAGGGGCATTGGTTTCCTCAGGATATCCGTCCCATAAATTTTTTTCCTGAAAAGGAGTGGGAGATAGTTTGGGATATGCGCATACGGTACCTATACAAACAAATTTTCCTACGTTATTTTTCCGTGCCGCTTCTATGAGCTCTATTCCCATTACTGCATTATCATAAAAAAGCTCCCCGGGAAGTTTTTGATTTTTACCTATGCCGCCCACATTTCCTGCTAAGTGGATTATCACATCCATACCGCGCGTTGCTCTTATACAGTTGTATTTTTTCCGCAGGTCTACCTCACTTTTTTTGAAAGTGAAGATGTTTCTCTTTTTGGCCCCGCGTTTTAGAAGTTCCTTGATGACAAAAGAACCTAAAAAACCATAACCACCGGTTACTAAAATCTTTGCAGAGGAGATATCAAACTCTGGTTTCATGCGGGGTAATGATAACACAGCCTAGGGTATAGGGTACAGGGGGTAGGGAGTAGGACCAGTTCTCGCCGGAGTTCTACCTTCTAGCTTCTTCTGTTGAAAATTATCCTGATTCATCATATACTTTTTATGTGAAAGTCCCTCCAGTTGTCCAGAAAGTCCTCAAAAAAAAGTTATACCTTGCCATTCTCATTGCTGCTTTGGTAATTATTATTTTTGTAGGTGGTGCCATTACTACTGCACTGGTTATAAAATCACAAAAGCCGGTTGATAAAGTAACCCTGGCACGCCAGGAAACCCAGGAACTTCTTTCCCGCGTTTCCCGTCTTATTACGGTTCCCTCAGAATATCCCGTTGTTGCAACCGTAAAAGATAAAAGCAAACTAACTGATCCATTTTTTACGGATGCCCAAAACGGTGATAAAGTGCTCATCTTTAATAAAGCAAAAAAAGCTATTTTATACCGTCCCTCTACAGATAAGATTATTAACGCTGCGGTAAGTACTTTTGCAGTTCCAACTCCAGCAAAAGAAACAGCTCAGGCAAAAATTGCCATATTAAACGGGACAAAAGTGGTAGGGGTAGCCGGAGGTTTTGAGAAGCTTGTTTCTTCTTCTGGGAGTGCTGTTACGGTAGTAGAAAAAGCAAACGCGGTAAATGACTATAAGGAATCCGTGGTGGTTATCCAAAACCCTGCGTTTAAGACCGTTGCTGATAATCTTATGAAAATATATAACCTGAAAGCAGGTTCCCTTCAGGACGGAGAAAGCACGTATACGGAAGACCTGGTAGTTGTATTAGGTGAAGATTATGTGAATAGCCACAAATGATTGAAAAACAAAAAAAAATCGCGTAAGCTGAACTATGTCCAAAAAAGAAAAAGAAGAGCCAAAACCGGAAAAAAAGAATAAAGCGCCTTCTGTTCCTACTGTTGTATTTGCCTTATTGTTTTTAGGGGCGCTGTTAGGCGGAATTTACTTATACAGCAGGAATGTGGCCCTGGAGAAAACGCTTAAGAGTCTGAAACAAAATACCCAAACAGTTAATGCAGATGAGACAAAGCAGTTGATGGAGAAACTTGGGAAAATCATAGAGCTGCCAAAAGAAACACCAACCGTTGCAACCGTCACTGACATCACTAAATTACAAAACCAGCCATTTTTCAAAAACGCAAAAAACGGGTTTAAAGTTTTCCTATATACTACCGCAAAAAAAGCTATTCTGTATGACCCGGTGGGCAATAAGGTTATTGATATACAACCTATCAATGTGATTAATAACGCTAGTTCTTCAGCACAGCAGCAACAAAATATAAAAGTAGCGCTTTATAATGGTACCACCATAACCGGGTTTACTACTACCATTGAAAAGCAGCTCTCAACATCCTACAACAACATAGCAGTCATAGACAAAGAGAATGCAGCTAAAAATGACTACAAAGA
The DNA here is from genome assembly GCA_050255815.1 of Candidatus Levyibacteriota bacterium. Taxonomy (GTDB): domain Bacteria; phylum Patescibacteriota; class Microgenomatia; order Levybacterales; family GWA1-39-11; genus JAGORM01. Next base: position 25,805 of record JBLMVJ010000034.1, read on the forward strand.
AACGGTAGTAATAGACCAGTCGGGAAAGCAGGGGGCAGTAGCGCAGACACTGGCAAAAGCGTTGAACGGAATAGTAGGGGACCTTCCGCAGGGAGAAAAGAAAGCGGAAAATGCAGATATCCTCATTATCCTCGGTACGAAAAATTAATTTGTAAATACTTTATGGGATT
>JBLMVJ010000035.1:0-88918 GCA_050255815.1 Candidatus Levyibacteriota bacterium
AATGCCAAAGAGGCCATAATTGCTGCGCGCAGAATAGACGGCTGCAGGCCGGAGATGAGCGCATAGTAAGAAATACCCATAAGCCCAAAGCAAAGGGCAATCTGGCGATTTAAAAAACGGCGCAGGAATACTATGAGGAACCCGGAAACCATTGTCACGTTCATACCGCTGGCTGCAACCACATGCAGTACACCCGTGTTTCTAAACGCCTGGTAGAGGCTATCATCAAAATTGCCTGAACCGCCAAACACTATGCCAAATAATAATGCTGCTTCATTTTTTGGCAATGAAGCAAAAAAGGAATCTGAAATCCTCTGACGCAAAAAAGCAGCTGAGCCTAAAAGCATGTTATTGTTTTCTATAACGGTAACTTTTGGAAAACTAACAGAGGTTATAGTGACAGTTTTCCTGTTTTGAACGGTAATTTGTTTTTGTTCTGCCACCCCTACTATGTGAAGTGTCTGCCCATAATGGTAAGCAGGAGAACGTAAGGCTTTAATTTGGACTGAGCCTATCCTGAACGCTTGCAGCTTTCCCTGGATCTTTGGGTCTGATAACAACGTAACCTGTTTATCAAATGGCCCCGCTACGCCCTTCTTAGACTCAATACTAAAGAAAAAGTAAAACCTCAAAAGAAGAATAAATAAAACTATGGAAATAAAAATGGCAAGTTTTTTCATGGGTTAGAGACTGAGTTTGTCTTTAATCCCATTGTATACTTTTGAGGTCACAATTTTACGGTTTAATAATTCCTCTACGGAACTGTACGGCCGGCCGTTTATAATCTTCTCCGCGGTGACCATTCCTACACCCGGCAAAGAATCCAGTTCTTGAGTGGTGGCATTATTAATACTGATTAATCCTTGTGAATCCTGTACTCCTGCAAAAGTTTCCGGGCTTGCTGCGGACGGCTTCTCCCCTATTTTAGGAATATAAATTTTCAATCCATCCTTTAATGGTGAAGCAAGATTGATAGAACGGGCCACATAGTCACGGTCCGCATCAGAACCCAGTCCGCCTGCAGCAGACAAGGCATCCTGAACTCTGGCATCTGAGGCCAAGGAATAAACACCGGGTTTTGCTACTTCACCGGAAACGTCCACTTTCAATTCTTGTGTCCCGGCAGATGTGCTGGCGGCTGAAACCTCAGCACCTTTTTGGAATTCTATAGAGGCCTGAGGCGTTAAAAATAACTGCATCATACCGCCTACTAAAAATATCAAACCAATAACTAATAATGCAGAAATAAGAAGGTTCTTCCTGATGAATTCTATAATCCGGTCCGGTAAGGATGAAGGTTCTAAATCCATATTATCAAAAATCCGAATTTAAACAACAAAGTTCACTATCTTCCCCGGGACGTAAACCACTTTCTTGACTGCGGATCCGTCAATATATTTAGATACCAAACCAGTTGCCTGCTGCTCTATCATCTGTTTATTTTCCAGCTCTGCCCTGGGGACATTCATCTCTGCCCTTCTTTTCCCGTTCACCTGTACCACCACGGTAAACGTATCCGCAACCAGATTCTTTTCATCATACGCCGGCCACGCCGACAAGTGTATTGACCCTGCTTCTTGATTCTTGCTTCTTGCTTCTTGATTCCATATTTCCTCCGTCATATAGGGAGCAAATGGCGCCAGCAACTGCAGGAATACCCTTCTTTCCTCCTGTAATGCCCCTTTTTGCGCTGATAAGAAGTTGTACCACTCCATAAGGGCTGCTATGGCAGTGTTGTACTTAAATCCCTCTATGTCCTCTGTCACCTTCTTAATTGTCTTATGCATCATTCCCACCCTCTCCGAATTTTCTGACCCCCCGTGACTCTCTGACTCCGTGAATCTCTGACTCTCTGAGCTTTCCGAGAGCAGTTTCCAGACTCTCTTGAGGAACCGGTGCATTCCCTCTATCCCACTATCCCTGAAATCTCCGCCTTCAGAAAACGGCCCTAAGAACATTAAATAGGTCCGCAGAGTGTCAGCACCGTACTTTTTAATGTATTCATCCGGCACCACAACATTTCCTTTGCTCTTGCTCATCTTTGCACCATCTTTAATGATGAGGCCGTGTGCAAAGAAGCTGGAGAAGGGTTCTTCAAAGTGGGTAAATTTCAAATCGTGCAGTACCATCGAGACAAATCGACTATATAACAGATGTAGCACTGAATGTTCTGCTCCGCCAATATAACGGGTAACCGGGAGCCATTTCTGCTCAATCACCGGGTCCCAAGGCGTTATTTTTTCATCAACTATACCTTTTTCCTCTTTTGATTCTTGTTCTATTTTGATACCTTTTGATAGTGAATTACCGGAAATTGCAGAATTTTTGGTTTTTCCGGTAATTTGGTCGGAAATATATCCCAAAAAGTACCACGAACTATCTAAAAATGTATCAGACACATCAGTCTCACGCACGGCCTTATTACCGCACTCCGGACATACCGTCTCATAAAATTCCGGATGGTTTGCCAATGGGGACTTCCCGGTCCCTAACGGTTTCCAGTCTGCAACATTTGGCAGCAAAACAGGTAGATCCTGTAGTTTTACACTATACCACCCTGGCATTTCTTCTTTTTCACCTTTGTTTTGTGAAAAACACGTTTCACAGTAAACCATAGGGATAGGCGGCCCCCAATACCGCTGTCTGGATATTAACCAGTCGCGCAGATGGTAATTTACAGACCTTTCCCCTATTCCATTTTTCTCCAGATTATCCAAAACCTTACCCATATCAACCGGCATGTTTAAACCATTCCATTCTCCAGAGTTAACTAAAACACCGTCTCCCACATACGCTTCTTCCTGAATCCTTGAGCCTTTACCTTTTATTACCTCAATAATAGGAAGTCCGTACTTTTTTGCAAAGGCATAGTCACGGGTATCATGTGCGGGAACCGCCATGATAGCACCGGTCCCGTATCCGGTCAGGACATAGTCTGCAATCCAAACCGGAATCTTTTCCCCGTTCACCGGATTTACCGCATATAATCCAGAGAATACCCCGGTCTTCTCCTTATCTTCCGCCGTTCTTTCCTGGTCTGTTCTCTCCTTTGCTTTCTTGACGTATTTCTCTATCTCCTTTAATTTTGAATTTTGAATTTTAAATTTTAAATTTAGGAGCGAAGCGACGACTTCGTGCTCAGGAGACACCACCACAAAGGTTGCCCCAAACAGGGTGTCAGGCCGGGTTGTAAAAACCTTGATAAAACGGTCTAAATCAACAATTGAAAACTTTAGCACCGCACCTTCTGATTTGCCAATCCAATTCCGCTGGGCTATCTTCACTTTCTCAGACCAGTCCAATTTTTCAATATTCTGTAAAAGGCGCTCTGCATAATTCGTGATCCGAAAGAACCATTGCTCCAAATCCCGCTTCTCTACTACTGTCCCGCACCGTTCACACTTAGTGTCTATGACCTGCTCATCTGATAAAACGGTTTTGCAGGAAGGGCACCAATTTACTTCCGCCTTCTTCCGGTAAGCAAGCCCTGCCTTAAATAATTGGATAAACAACCACTGCGTCCACTTGTAGTAGGCAGGGTCATACGTCTCCAGTGTCCTGCTCCAGTCTATAGAAGTTCCTATTGCCTTCATCTGCTTATAGAATCTATCCTGGGAAATTTGTGCCTGATCCATAGGGTTTTTACCTATCTTTAGTGCGTAGTTTTCAGAATGGATCCCAAACCCGTCCAAACCCATGGGCTCAAAAACGTCAAATCCCTGCATCCGCTTCAGCCTACCGTAGACATCTGCGCCGGTTTGGGCATACATGTTCCCTACATGAAGCCCTTCTGCTGAGGGATATGGAAACATCATAAGGTTATAAAAAGGCTTATTTGAGTTTTCCAGGTTAGGACTGAATGTCCTGGCAGATTCCCACTCTCTCTGCCATTTGGCCTCAAAGCCCTGTGGGTTAAAATCGCTTTTTGTTTTGTTTTTTGAATTTTGCATTTTGAATTTTACCTTCTCCACAAGTATATCACGCAGCCCTGGATTTGGACAACTTAAAAAAAGTCTATATAACAAAACTAAGTTTTGATATATCACCTTCATTGAAGATGCTATAACAGATGCGTCTGATATATCATCTTCCTGTAGGGAAGATGCTATAATCAGAGGTATGAATATACTGAAGCAATCCCTGGTCATTATTCTTGCCACAGCTATAGTCTTTGCCATTGTAAATACGCCTGCAATCAGCGTGATCCCCTATATACTTGGTTTCATAGTTGGCGTTTCTTTGGTTTACGCCTTTTTCAGGAAACGCGTGAAAAAACAGCAGGAGACGTTTATAGGCAGCAACAAGGAAATCTTTACTATTATTGTATTTGTCCTGCTAGTAGTCTTTCTCACCGGTGGCATCAGTTCAGTTTTGTTCTTCCTTACCTACTTCCTCATTTTTGGAATCACATTTGTCTTTGAGCCTACCATGATCCTCCTCTTCCTGGTAGGACTCTCTGTCTTATTTATTCCGGGAGCGCTCCAGGATGAAGTTTTCTCTAATATTATTAAACTCTCCTCTATTTTTCTCCTAACTCCTATTGCCTTCTTTTTTGCCCGGGAATACAAAAAGCGAGAAAGGTTGGAGAATAAAGTAAATCAAACAACTAAAATTATTATCACTGATGCAAAAGAATTGCTAAACACCCAGGACAAAAAAGAGCGGGTTGAAAAAGCATCAGAAATCATCCAGGAGGCAGAAAGTCTGAAAGAAGAAACTCAATAAACATGAAAAAAATCTCTCCTATACTTGTTTTTTTTCTTCTCCTTTTTACCCTTACTAACGCCTCCGCCCAATCTATGAGCAACTCTTCTTATAAAATTGACCTTAACCCCTCTGACAACCAGCCTGTTGAGCCACCACACACAATCATTGAGGCTAATCAAATAAATAAAAATCCGGAATCTCCTTCTAAGATCATTAATGGAGACAATTACTCTATAGAACTCTCTTATGAAAATGACAAAACACAGCTGCCTTTCATGGTTTCTGTTTCTTCTGATGCCTTAGACTATGGAAAAATTGAAGCCGGAGAGCCGGTAACCAGAAGCAACTCTATTTCAGTTTTCCCCGGAGAGGCGCATGGCTTCCAGGTCCTGGCACAAGAAAACCATGCCCTCCAGTCAGACACGAAAGATACCATCCCGGACACCAGCTGTGATTCCGGAAACTGTAATAATATCCTGTCAGACCAGTGGGAGCTTCCCCTCACCTACGGCTTTGGCCTAACTTGCCAAAATGTAAATGGCAAATCATGTGTAGATTCATTCCAAAATGGCTACTATAAACGCTTTGCTAACCTCTCTTTTGACGAAACGGCTGCCTCTCTTATGAGCCAGTCATCCGGTAGTAAAAATGAGCTTCAATCAATTATCCTATATAAAATAAACGTTGCAGCAAATCAGCCGGATAAGCCCTATGCCAACTCCATTTCCCTCATAGCTACCCCAAATCTATAACGTTTTTATCAGAATTCATATAAGACTGATTGATTTTATAAAAAAATGTTAATAAATAAAGCTAAAGTCCATTTTTTACCTGTTATCACTTCAATAATATATTTGCCAAATTGCCTTAAATCAGCTTAAGTGCCTAGTTGATATATTTTGATACATTTATGATGCTCAGCTGTGGAAATAAAAAAAGCAATTATACTTTCTAGAATTTTTCAATTTTTTAGTTTTTCTGTTCTTACGAGTTCCTTTTCACAAACTAGACTTTAAAGATGGATTTTATGCTGCACATAGACCATCTTTATGTCTACTTTGATATAGCTAAGAGGCTTGCACCTGTTTTATTTATGATAGACTAAATATATGTGGAAATTAATTTCAGTCTTTGCATCAGGCACAACTGTTTATTTACTCTCTTCATCTGAAACGTCAGCGGCAGAAGTCTCTCTGGGGATATACCCGCCCCTTACCAGAATACATTCCGGAGCAGGTGCTCATATCACCTCCCCTATCAGTGTGATAAATAACACGGATTCATTAATGATTTTAGGGGTAACATTTTTGCCTTTTCGTGCGTCAGACCAGCAAAATGGAGCTATAGAATACTATAACACTAAAGAAACACCTCAGGATCTCTCAGACTTTCTTAAGACAATAACAGTCTTAGAGGGAGATAAGGAGGTTGCAAATATTACCGCATTTCCCCGTCAGTACAAGAATTTCACCATTTCATTTAACGCACCACTGAAAGAAAAGGATTATTACTTCTCTGTAGTGTTAACTGCGCAAAATAATGCTGAAAAGACTGATAGCACAAGGATAACCATTAATCCTAGCATTTCAACCAATGTTCTGCTATCCGTAAACCGTAAAGAACAAAATGGCTTGATAAATCAGTTTGATACAAAATCGGTAATATTAAATGGTCCTGCTAAATTTAATCTTACTGTTCAAAATAGCTCTGATAATTATGAAACAGCCTCAGGATTTATTACCGTATATGATTTTTTCGGTAATAAAGCAGGAGTCATTAAGCTTAATCCTGAAATTATCCTTGCCAACTCCTCCCGGTCCCTGCTGGCCCAGCAGCAAACAGGACAGCCAATACCACTATCCTGGGGTGAAAAGTTTCTCCTGGGGCCATACAGCGCCACGGCAACGGTCTATCTGGATGGCACCAAAAAGATTAGCGGGGAAACAAGATTCTTTGCTATTCCTGTAATAATACTGGTTATTCTGGTTGCCCTCTTTTTCATAATTTTAAGCATTGCATTGAAAGTGATCCGCAAAGTTAATATCCAAGAGTGATTCTTGTGAAAATATACAGCGTGAAATATCTCCTACCTCTTTGTGAAACGTCTTCCGTCAATATTTAGCTTTGTTTTTCACAGCTCAGCTGGTCTCAGACAGAAATCCATTTTGGTCAAACCTAACTATATCTTAATATATCATTTTCTCTTACCAAAGGTTGACACGCACAATCTGAATGTAATACGCTTAATTCATATACGGATATAATCTGTATAATCCGTATAATCTTGAAGCTAAATTACCCTATTCGGTAATACCCTGAATTTATCTTATCTATGGAAAAGGAACTGCTCGTGAAAAGCTACAGAGAGTATCTGTTAAAAGACCACTCTTTTGTGACGGTTAAAAACTACATATCTGACGTAAACCACTTCATCAATTGGACCTCCCGGGAACTCGGGATAGACCTCTCACCGGATATGTTCTCCCGTTCTGTAATAGATAACTATTACACTTCCCTTTTAAACAGTTCCCATGAAGGAATGGAAACCTATTCACACAAATCACTCAAGAGACATTTGTCATCACTGCGGTCCTTCACTCTATATTTGGAAAGCCGGGGATTTTTAGAGCATAACCCTTTCCTGAAACAACCGGTTCCGGAAGCACCCAACCCATGGAAAATAGATGAGTTCAAAACATACCTCTATAAAAAAGGGTCAAGTAAACTTACTATAAAGTACTATATCAATGATATACAATCTTTCTCCAGGTGGTATAAAGAAGTTTCTGCTTATACCGGCTCTATCATTGACGTTCCTGACATTACTAATGAGCTTTTGAATGAGTATATTAACCGGCTTAAGCATAATCTGGACCTGGCACCAACCAGTATAAACAGAAAGCTCTCAAGCATCAGAAACTACCTGGAGTTCATAAAACAAGAAACACTATCAAATCAAGATATTTCTATAAGGAATATTCCTAGCACTCACCCGGAACAGATTGCTATTTCAGAATTGGTTGTCTCTGACACTCCCCAAAAAGGATATTCCGGAATTCCTCCCGTACGGCTGGGGCAAAAACTCTTAGCCCCCTACTTCTCTTTTGAGGAAAAGATTTCCGGCGCTATTTCTTCAGAGCTGGTGAAATACAATATGCAAAAGCTGGTGAAGAAAACCAAACATTATTCCCAAATCCAAAAGATAGACGAAATGATAAAAGGATTGGGACGCAAGAACATCCCAAAAGAGTTCTATGCACCCCACCAGGTTTCTATAGCAAGCTACCCCCTGCACAAAAAGCTTATATTCCATCTCAGGCATACAAGACCTGAGTGGTACAAAACATATCACAATTATGCATTTGTCCATTATGTCCACTTTGCGGTATTGGTCATAGTGGCAGTTGGAGCTGGTATTTTTGCCTATGATTCACTTTTGGGGAATGTGAAGGCACAGGAAGGTGCATCCCTGAACTCAACATTCAGCAGGACCTTTATTTTTAAGGGGAGGCTTTTAGACAGCAATAGTAAGCCCATAACTGAATCATCCCATATCAGACTAGCAATTTATGATACACCAACTTCTTCAGGCAGCGCACTCCTCTGGCAAGAAGTCCAAACAGTTAAACCATCAGGCAATGGAGATGTAAACCTTATAATAGGTAGCTCTTCCCCTATACCTGATGCATACTTTACCAATAATATGCCCCTTTATTTAGGGGTTACCGTGGGAAACTCACCGGAGCTTTCTCCCAGAAAACAGCTGGGTATTCCGTTCGCTGATACTGCCGGAAGTGTGCAGGGTTATATCCCCAACACTCTTTCTGACCGCCAGAATAATGTACTCTTAGCACTAGACTCTACCGGAAACCTTAGTATAGGAGGGAATGCAAGCCCTACGTTTCAGGCAACCGGTGGAGACTTCACGCTTTCCGGACAAACGCTGGTCCTACAGACAAATGCCTCATCTGACGGAAACGTTATCATAAACCCTGATGGGAATGGAAAGATAGACCTGCAAAAACCACTGGTCAACTCTACTTCTCCGGCCGGATATATAGAAGTCCGGGGGGGAGTTTCTGTTTCTGCAACCGACAGCGCACATCCTGCACTGCAGATTAACCAGGAAAGCGGCGCCCCGCTTATAAGCGCAAATACCCAGGGAGCTACCCGGTTTGCAGTAGACAGCCAGGGCGTTATTACCAAAGGATATTGGGCAGGGACTCCTATTGGAACAGAATTTGGAGGATTTGGTGCAGACGTCTCAGCAACCGGACCGGGTGAACTTCTCTATTCTACTTCAAGCATTTCTTACGGCCACCTTTCTGCAGGAGTTGCCGGACAGTGCTTAAATGCAAATGGCAGGGCTGCTCCCGTTTGGAGTACTTGCGGCTTCTTAAGCCAGCTTAACGGTGCCGCAACCTTTACTAACAACACCTTAGACTTCTTGCTTGGTAATACGTCTACCGGAAGTGCAAAGTTTGCCCTGACAAATGTAGGCCAGGGAACTCCAACTTTTAAAGTAGGAAACAACCTACAGATGGATAGTAATGGAAGCATAGCTACTAATAATACTGACCTCACCCTGGGTGGCGGATCTACCAAAAATGTGGCAATCATGGCAAATAGCAATGTGGGCATTAACCAGACTAACCCAACCCGCACGCTGGATGTAAACGGGAACCTGGGGGGAAATGTAGACTACTATTCTGATGGAGCAGGAAACCAAACCATACTCCGCGCTACCAAAGCGCTTATCTATGACCTGGAGAAAAATACCGGATCCTCTAATACCTCTACTACCACTACATATAATATAGTAGGGCTCCCTGAGGTAGACGGTACTATTGCCTATATTTACGCTAAAGTCACTAAAGGAACCACGCCCGGATCTCCCACCCAGACTATATCTATACAGATCAATAGTAATCAGATTAGTACAGTTTCCACAGTCCCGGGCTCTGCCCCCTCAACCCAAATCAAACATTATATGGCAGCAAGAAGTAATGGCACTTGGCACCTCCTGGGAGATTATGGTACTTCTGACACAGCAGACCTCTCAGAATGGATACCTGCATCTACTCCGTTACCGCTTCCGGGATCTGTGGTTTCTTTTGACGGACAGGGAAATGTAGATAAACCGGATACCGCATATGACCCAAAACTCGCCGGAATCATCTCTACTAACCCGCACATAGTCATTGGCCCGCAGACAGCCAATTCAGTACGGCTTGCCTTAAGCGGCCGGGTTCCCGTCATGGTTACCTCCCTAAACGGACCTATCCTCACCGGAGACCCTATAACCTCTTCTCCGCTTCCCGGCTTTGGGATGAAACCCTCTAAGAATGCGGCGGTGGTAGGAAAAGCTATGCAAAGCTTCAACCCTCAAGGGCAGACTTGTCAGGAAGTATTTTCCCTGATTGATATATCCTGGCCATCAGATGACGGGACCAACCCACAAAAACCATGTTTTAAAGTCAGGGCGTCTTTTTTTGATACTAACTTCCAGAATATTCTTTCCCAGAAATATGGGGTTACCTCTACTGACTATATATATGTAGGTAAAGTGATGGCTATGGCGGGGCTTACCTGGTCAAGCTCGCCGGACCTACTCACTTCCGTTGAGTCTATTGAGTTGCATGATGAGGCTGTTACCTCCCTGGATGGAGACTTGACTGCTCAAATGGAGAAAGTAAACAGCATAGACCCAACCGTTACGGTGAGCGGGAAAGCGGTTAATAATGTAGGAGTTTTCTCCGGTCTGTTTGCCGGAAAGATTAAGGCAAGCCTCATTTCCGCTACAAAAGTTTTGGCCCAAAATATTATTGCTGATACTGCCGTTGTTGGTTCATTGTCTGTAAAAAGCATAGATGTAACAGGTTCACTTACTATTCAGGGAAAACCTCTTCAGGCATACATTGGACAAGTCATTGACAGCGCACTCTCTCCATTAGTCTCTACTAATATACTTTCAGCTAACATCATCTCTCCTCTTGCAGGGAATTCGGTAGCAGTAGAGTTACCTGAGGCATCTGATTCTGCCTTTTTGATCAAAAATAAAGGTACGGGACAAAATGTTACACAGATAGACACGCATGGAAATATTACTACTCAGGGCAGCCTGCAGGCTGCTGCTGCAAGTTTTAGCGGCCAGCTTACTGCCGGAGACGCCAGCTTTAGCGGAACGTTGCGGGCATCATCTATCCTGGCTGATGATATAAACGGACTGGACCAGAAAGTGGCTACCGTTGCCGCAGACCTTATTGCCCGGGTAAAACCGGTTCAGAACATCCCCTCTTCTTCTTTTGGTGAGCCCCTTGCTGATGTAAGCCTGCAGGCAAAGTTTGGGACATTTTCTGAAGGCCTGCTTTCCCTGGGGGCTTCTACCTTTGGCAATATTTCCGTTATGGATATGCTTTCCATAGGATCCGGAAGCACATTCACGCTTTCCCAGGGCGCAATCAATACCTTGGGGACAGACTTGCAGATCCAGCCATTACGCCAAGCCGGAGTCAGCTTTATGGCCGGTGCGGTCATCATAACACCTGATGGACAACTGCAGGTAAATGAGGACGCACTGTTTAACAAAAATCTGGCAGTCAAAGGAACGGTATATACTAACTTGGTTTCTCCATTACCCAATTCTGATTTGTCCGTACAACTGGGTTCGGAGTCTACTTCTTCTGCCGGCTTTGCAGTCAGAGGGGCATCATCTTCTGCAGTCCTCCGGGTGAATAACACCGGAGATGTGGTGGCATCCGGATCAGGTACGTTTGCAAAGATTAATATAAGTATGGTAGGACAGGCACTGGCTGCAAATGAAAATGAAGCGGTTGCCACCGGGTCTGCCGGAACAGCGGTGCTAAAAGCAAACAAAACCCAGCTCACTATTTTAAACCCTTTGATTACTGACCACTCCCTGATTTATATAACCCCTGCCCAAAACACCTATAACCAGGTGCTGTTTTTAATGCGACAGGACCCTAAGAAATCATTTACGGTTGGGGTATCCCAACCCATTTCCCAGGATATAGAGTTCAATTGGCTCATCGTGAACTAACGAAGTTAGTGAACGAGAGCGAAGCGACCTTGTGAACTAACGAAGTTAGCAGAATTGTTCCAAAAAAGTGAAAAAAAGAAAAACATTTCTTATAAAAGAATAAAATAATTTGTTAGAAGAGGGATTAAAAAAAGAAATTATGAGGCTAAATTTGACCAATTGTTAGAAAAAGCCACAATAGTAGTTTTTATCCTTGACATTATACTTTTACACTGATAAATTTAGACACATGGGAAATAATTCAACCATTATTCTTCTTAAGAAAATATCTGTTTGGGTACTTTCTTTTGTACTATTCTTCTTCCCTCTTCTCTTTTTAGTAAACGCAACTGATCCATTCCTTTTGCCAAAACAGGTATTCCTGGTTATGGCATCTGTAGTCCTGCTGATCCTTTGGAGCGTTATCATGGTCTTTGAAAAAAAGATTATGATCCGGACCAGTCCGTTTAATCTTCCGGCAGGACTCTTTACTTTAGCAGTACTTATTTCAGCATTCCTCTCCCGGAATATGTATGATTCACTTGCTCTTGCTATTCCGGTGTTGGCTTCTTTCATACTGTATTTTGTGGCACAAAACACCATATCAAATAAAAAGGATTTACTGTTTGTCTTATCTGCTCTTCTTTTGGGAGGAGCCGTGTCTTCCCTTATCTCAGTTTTGTACTACCTGAAGATTTACTTCCTTCCTATTCCGGCAATCCAAAGCCAGTACTTCACTACCTTTGGTTCTCCTATCCAGCACATTATTTATATAGTACCGCTTTTGATTGTTGCCGCCTACTTCCTGTCTAAAGAAGTGAGAGGGAGAAAACCTGAAGCAAACTACAATACTATATTATTTGGCGGACTTACCGGCACCCTTCTCATCTCTGCCGTCCTCTTAATAGTACAGGTAGTAACTGCACCACAAAAACCACTCTTACTGCCATACACATTTGGCTTCCAGATTGCTACCGCAGCTATTTCCCAGGACACCACACGCTTCTTAATTAGCCTGCCGTTTGGGTCCGGATTTGGCACATTCTTATCAGACTTTACCAGGTTTAAACTTCCTGATATCAATAATGGCCAGCTTTGGGCTGCATCCTTTAGCACTTCTTCTTCTTTTGTCCTGGAGCTTTTAACCACCGTAGGAGTAGTAGGACTTTTAACCTACTTATTTATGATTGCCAAGGTATTAAAGAATAGGACAAAAGACACCACCCCATTATTCTTTGCACTGTTAGTAGTGTTCTTAGTCTCATTCTTCCTGCCGCTTTCTATCATCTCCCTTACCCTTATCTTTATTTTAATGGCGCTGTTTACCAGCACTTTATTCCTGGACCACAGCAAAAATGTATATGATATAAGCCTTTCTATAGTAGCTCTAAAACATGGCCTATTCTCTATAGAGGAAACGTCAGGCGCACCTAAGAAAGCTTCAGAATCTTCAAAGGTGCTTCCGATTATTGTAGCGCTGGTTATCATTCTGGTTGGCGGGTATACCGGGTATCTCTCATTCAAACTCTTGTCTGCAGACATGAAGATGGCAGACTCTTTGTCACAAAGCAAGAGGAACAACGGCCAGGCTATTTATGACCTCCAGAGACAGGCGCTCATAGACTTCCCGTACCGCTCTGATTATTACAGGATCTTCTCCCAGATTAACCTGGCTCTTGCTAACTCTATAGCCGGTGCTGTCCCACAGGGATCTACCCCTTCCACTACGGCACAGGCAACTATTACGCAATTGCTGCAGCAAAGTATTGCAAACGGCAGGACTGCAGTAGCCCTGGCTCCTATGAGCTCAGTAAACTGGGAAAACCTTTCCCAAATCTATAGGAGCTTAATAGGGGTAGGACAAAATGCGGGAGAATTTTCAGTGGCAACCATGAACCAGGCTATCATTTTAGATCCTTCCAACCCACTCCTGAGGGTAGAATTAGGGGGTATCTACTACCAGCTGCAGCAGTATGACGCAGCCCAAAACCAATTCCAGATTGCAATTAACCTGAAGCCTGACTTTGCAAATGCATACTACAACCTGGGCCATGCTCTTGAAGCAAAAGGAGATCTGAGAGGTGCAATAACCGCATACCAGGCAGCACAAAGCCTTACCACCAATGATAATGATAAAAAGAGGTTGGATTCTGAAATGGAAGTTATCCTGAAAAAAATTGGGACAGAGGTAAAACCGGGCACTCAGCCATCAGCAGCTGCTCCATCTGCAGACCAACCACCACTTGGAATAAGTACACCTTCAGCACAACTGCCTAGCCAAAAAGACCAGGTAAAATTACCTTCACCACCAACTGAAACTCAACCAACAGCCACACCTAAAACTACGAAATAAGTATGGAAAGTAAAGATGTGCCGTCAATAGTATCAAAGCTGCAGATAGGCGTGTTGTGCACCATGCTGGTATTATTCCCCTTAGCATTTATTCCTAACTCCACTGACTCATTTACCATGGGTAAGAGCCTAATCCTCATACTGGGGACTTCCCTTCTTATCCTGTTGTGGGCAATTGCATCTATATATAAGAAAGGCTTTGTCTATAAATCCAGCCCATTTAACCTTCCGGTTGCCCTTTTTGGCGTAGTGGTACTTATTTCCTCCCTGCTCTCCCGCAATATGTATGATTCTCTTGTTGCAGCTGTTCCCGTAGTCTTCTCTTGCGTATTGTACTTTACCATTTCTTATATGATAAGCAGCAGAAAAACACTTATTTTAGCTATTACCAGCCTTATTGCCGGCGGCGCACTGACTGCCCTTTTAAGTACCGCTTACTATCTGAAACTTTATTTCCTGCCTATTCCGGGTATTAATAACCAGTACTTTTCCCCGTTTGGGTCAGGCGTACAGGAAGCAATTTACCTGATTGCCCTTCTCATGTTCCCGCTTTTCTCCCTATTAAGACAAACAAAGACCAGAAAGCTTACGGTTACGCAGGATTTCCTCATTGAAGCAGGTTTGGGAGGCGCACTTTTGATAGGGGTAATCTTTATTACCCTTTCCATCATTACTTCCCCAACCAAACCTATTATATTGCCATACACATATGGCTTGCAGATTGCAGCCGCTACTATTAGCCAGGATATCTCGCGCCTCTTTATCTCATTCCCATTTGGATCCGGCTTTGGCACGTTCTTAAATGACTTTGCCCGCTTCAGACTGCAGGAGCTGAACGCAAACACTACGTTTGCTACCGCCTACCCATCCTATTCATCATCTTTTGCCCTGGAGCTGATGACTACCACCGGCATCTTAGGCATCCTTTCTTACCTCTTTATAGTGTTTAAGGCCTTAAAAACCCGCATGAAAGACAGCAATCCATCTTACTTTGGCCTGGTTATCTTATTTATTGTCTCATTCTTCTTACCGTTTGGCCTTCCAACTATTGCACTGGTCTTTATTCTTTTGGGAGTCTATTCATCATCCTTATTCCTGGCAAATGACAGGCGGGTACATAATACCAGCCTCTCACTGGTTGCCTTTGACCAGGGAATTATTTCTACAGAGGATGTGTTGAGGAATGAGCGGGTTAAGTCTGAGAGTATTATCCTGCCGGTTCTTATCACTATCTTAGTGGTACTAATAGGAGGATTTGCTTCATTTATGATGGTACGCCTGGTAGATGCAGACACCAAAATGGTTTCCTCTTTGGTTGTACCTGCCGGTAAGAAGCTCACCATCCAGCAGCAATATGACTTGCAAAGAAATGCGGTAAATGAATTCCCTTATAAATCAGACTACCAGAGGACATTCTCCCAGCTTAATATGAACCTGGCTAACTCTATTGCTGCCAGCCTGCCAAAAGGCGCTACCCCATCAGCAGTTGTACAGCAAAGCGTCAACCAGCTCTTACAGCAATCAGTAAATTCAGCCAGAAGCGCTGCTGATATAGCACCGCTTACTTCAACCAACTGGTCCAATCTGGCACAAATTTACCGGAACCTGATAGGCGTGGGCCAGGGAGCTGACCAGTTTGCCATTGCAGCCATGAACCAGGCAACACTGTTAGACCCAACCAATCCATTCTTAAGGCTGGACTACGGTGGTATTTATTACCAGTTAAGCCAGCTGGATGCAGCCCAAAACCAATTCCAGATTGCCATTAACCTGAAGCCTGACTTTGCTAATGCCTATTACAATCTGGGCCATGTGATAGAGTCCAAAGGAGACCTTTCTACCGCACTTTCTCTCTACCAGACTACCCTTTCCCTGGCCGGAAACAATCCAACAGATAAAAAGAAACTCAGTGATGAAATAGAAGCATTGAAGAAAAAGATTAATGAAACAGCAGCTACTCAACAGCAGCAGACACCGGTAAACCTGCAGACCAGCGCAGGCCAGCAGCAACCTATTGGCATTAACGCTCCTTCAGCTCAATTTCCAGCACCTAGCAGGCCGGTAAAACTTCCTCCACCTCCTGGTGCCAGCGCTTCTCCGGAACCGTCTCCTTCGGCTGCTCCCAGGCCTACGGCCACCCCCACACAATAAGGGTTTAGGGTTTAGTTCACACAAAGAATCGAGCAATCAAAATAAACTCCCACCTTAATTTCATCTCTTGAATATGAAACCATGGAGAAACGAATGAGTGAACCACAGGACCCCAAATCAGACAGCTTCAAGCTTTTAGATTCATCCCAAGGGTAATAATTTTTAACTATACCCTATACCCTAAACGCTATTTCTCGAGCTCCTTTGAAATAAAAATATCAATCAAGTCCTTGAGCGAGAAAAATACCGGGAGTCTTTGGCAAGCAAGCAGGTCTACGAGTGCGCCAAGAGTTAACGGTACACCCTATTGGAGGAAGGACAGAGGATTCTGGTTGCCGGAGGCTGAACGTACTTCAAAGTGTAAATGCGGTCCCGTAGTCCTACCGGTCACCCCTACCCATCCTACCACCGTCTTTCCGGCGGTTACCCTATCCCCTGCAGAAACACCCAAACCACTCATATGGGCATATAGCGTAGAATACCCATTATCACCGTGAATCACCACGTGGGTTCCATAGCCGTAATTCCAACCGCTGGGGTACGCAGCAGACACTACGCCGTTCTGTGCGGCTATAATAGGCGTCCCAATAGGCGCGCCTAAGTCAACTCCCGGGTGGTACCAGTAGAATCCCTGGTTCAGGGTTCCTCTGATAGGCCAGGTAAACCCGGCGTCTGTTACGGTAACCGGACCGCTTGCTATATACGTCTGCCTCACATACTGCGGACTTACCTGCTCTTCAGGCTTCACCCCATCAGGAACTATAATAATCTGACCGGTAACCAGTGAGAATGTCTGGGGATTTGCAAAATCGTTAAACGGAAAATCTACTATAGCCTGCGCGTTTACATTGTATTTTTTAGCTATGGAATAAATAGTATCACCCTCTGCAACTTTATGGGAAATTCCGGTGACCGGCAGGATCTTGAGGTTATCGCCTATAGAAATGTCATCCCCGGAGAGGTCATTTGCCCACTTGATAGTGTCTGAAGAAATTCCAAATTTAGAAGCTATAGTAGAAATGGTATCTCCTTTCTGCACGGTGTAGGTAATAACTTTGTCACGGACTCCTACCGTATTTTGGGTTTGGAAGACGTTATCCTGGGAAAGCGTGAGGGAATCAGCCTGGGGGGACTGGGCAAAGGAAAGCATGCTTTTCTGGGTAGGCAGCAGCTGGGAATCAGTAATAAACGGGGAAATCATAACCCCTACCGTCAAAATAACCATAATGCTGACATGCAGGAACATACGGTTTCTCCTGCCGCGCCTTATTAAAACGCCCTTTACTATATTGTTTTTCTGTTTTTCAAACTCATTGGAGATAAAAATAAACTTGTCCTGTATGTAAATTTTGAAGAAGATGGAGAAAGCTTTTGCTTCAGAAAGGATAAAACCAATACTTTTTCTAACCGTTTTCAACGTATTTCTCATAAGGGGAATGAAAGATACTGTACCAAAAAAGGGTTAACAAAACAAGGGTGCGGAGGCTAGTCCTTGCCTAAATTCATTAAGAATTCGTCATTAGTGTCTGTTTTGGCAAGCTTTTCAAGCAAAACCTCTGCCCGCTCATCCGGATTCAGGATGTCAATCATGCGGCGCATCATAACTACTTTCCTATACTTATCTTCAGGCATCAGAAGCTCTTCCTGACGTGTACCTGATTTTTCTACGTTTATAGCCGGGAAGATCCTGCGTTCAGCCAGCCTGCGGTCCAAATGCAGCTCCATATTACCGGTTCCTTTAAACTCTTCAAAAACCAGGTCATCCAGCCTGGATCCGGTCTCTACTAATGCGGTACCTATAATAGTAAGCGATCCTCCATCTTCACAGTTACGTGCGGCCCCAAAGAAACGCTTGGTTGGGTATAAAGCTGCCGGATCATATCCTCCGGAAAGGGTACGACCTGAAGGCTCTATAGACAAGTTATAGGCACGGGCCAGCCTGGTAATAGAATCCAGAAGAATTACTACGTGTTTGCCGTTTTCTACTAAGCGTTTTGCTCTATCTAGGGCTATCTCAGCCACCCTGGTCTGGATCTCAGGAGACTCATCAAAATTGGAAGCTACCACGTCACCCTTCACGGAACGCGCTATATCCGTCACCTCTTCAGGACGTTCTCCTATAAGAACCGCCATAAGATGAACATCCGGGAAGTTAGTGGTAATACCGGTGGCAACATCCTTCAGGATAGTGGTTTTACCTGCTTTTGGCGGGGAAACTATCATACCGCGCTGTCCAAAACCAATAGGCGCCACCAGGTCAACTACACGGGTAGAAAGCGGATGTTTTTTAGTAGCCAAAGTAATTTGTGTATTAGGATAGATAGGAGTTAAGTCATCAAAGTAAGGGCGCTTGGTGGACTTTTCAGCCTCAATCCCGTTTACCTTGCTTATTTTAAGTAAACCATAATAGCGCTCATTATCCTTTGGCGGACGTCCCAGCCCCTCCACCAGGTCTCCCGGACGCAGCCAGAAGCGTCTGATCTGGGAAGCTGAGATGTAGATATCACGGTCTGATGGCCTGAATTTTGGCCTCAGGAAACCATGGCCTTCATGCTGGATATCTAAAATGCCGGAAACTACCTCTCCGGACTCTTCACGCTCATAATCTGAACTGCCGTAGCCGCGCCTATCCTCAATAACCGGTTCTTCCCGGGCTGATACAGGCTCCCCTACCGGCTCTGAAGCTACAGGCTCTGCCTGACCCTCTTCAACAGGCTCCTTAATAGTTGTTTTACGTGCGACTGGCATAGTTAAATTGAAAAGATAGAGATATAGCTGTTACCCAAGATTCCGGAATGAAATGAACTAAATTTGTGTCTGTGTCATCTTGGAAAAAGAATTACGCGGTAATTTCTGAAGCTATGGTTGTATTAAAACATGAGACCCGCCATCTTGTCAAGAGACAAGACTCAAGCTACAAGCTAATAATTATCCTCTTCTCTTACCCTTTTACTGCCCAGCTCTTACATTATTATGGGAAAGCCACTCCAAAATGATTTATAGCGTTCGAGAAAACGAAGTGACTCGAGTTAATGCTATGAACTATAGACCATTAACCATGAACGTATCCCACTTTTTTACGAAGGAAAAAAGCAAGACCGGAGTGCCAACGAGGATCTTTACTTTTCGAAAGAAGTGAGAAAAACAAGGTCTAAAGATTAGACCCTATAGTATCTTGACAAAGCTCAGCTATTATGATATACTCCCTGGCGAGCCTGATTTTACAGGCAAATTTACATTTTCCGAAGAAAAAATATGAACTTTACTAAACTTTCTAAAATCGCTCTTACCGCCTCAGCTATCCTCATGGGATCCGCAAACCTTGCCTTTGCAGCAGGGTCTACTAATTGTGAAATAGTATACGGTGGCGGACAAGTTTGTACTCCTCAGATTAAATTTACTATAGATAAAAAGATCCAGAAGCCTACAAAAGGTGGAGGGTTTGTAGACAACCTGGGGGCAAATGATGACAAATTTAATCCCGGCCAAGACGTAGTCTTTCAAATCACTGTTCAAAATACCGGAGACCAGGCAGTAACATTAAACGTTGTTGACGTGCTTCCTTCTTATATAACTTTTGTTTCAGGCGGAAACTTTGATTCAGGATCTAATAAGGTTACCAACCAGGTCTCACTCAACCCGAATGATTCAAAAACCTTTACTATTGCAACCAGGGTGGTAAATGCCGGAGGTCTTCCTGCAAACCAATCAGTTACGTGTGTTACTAACGTTGCAAACGCTATGACCACTGACAACAACAACAGCGCGCAGGATACCGCACAATTCTGTATCCAGAATAATGTAACCGTACAGCCTCAGATTCCATCAAAATCTATCCCAAATACCGGTCCTGAAGCTTTAGCCTTACTTATTCTCCCTCCAGTAGGCGCAGCAGGTTTTTACTTAAGACGTAAAGCTGTCCTCTAATAAATCTAGAACCAAAAGGTCGGAGAGAGCGGTTTTGTCTCTTCAAACAAAGCTATCCACCACTCCCAAACTTTCTAGACAATCCCAACGACCAAAAAAATAGAACCTCTCTCCCCTACCTTTTAAGGCTTTGCCTTGCGAAAGGCATTTGCTTGCCTGAAAAAGACGGGGTTAGGGCGTGTATTTTTTACACTCCCGAATGTGCGTTTAGCTCAACTGATGTATTAGCTTATGTCAGAAAGGCAAAAACGTGTTCTTTAACAAAAGGCATGTAGAAAAATGAAGTTTCCATTGCATCCACTTATGTGGATTTAATGGATGCTCCGATAATATCGGAGCAAGGTACTGTAAGTACCGGGTTTTGCGCGCTATGAGGAGAGACATGGCGCGCGACATCCGGTACTTACCGAGAAAAAACGGAGAAGCAGAACATGACACAGCCCTCTACACCCGAGACCAACACCCTCGCCCATGCGCTTGCGCAAGCTTTGGCTAACCGCCAAGGTAAAAATCCACGCAAGCTGCGGACAGCAAAGGACTTTGAGTTTCTGGGCCGCGAGGTACTGAAGGTCATAGGACAACAGGCATAGGAGAACTCATGAACCTACTTCTGGGATACGGATCACTTGCATTCACCTCTTGGTGGATCGCAGGTACTATCGTCTTTCTTCTGATGCGCAAGCACCGGAAGACCGTCCTCTGGAGAGTGGTTTACGGACCGCTCGTGTTTATCCTCGCGGACTTTATACCTGCCCTGGCGCAAGCTATGGGTATGCGTATTTGGTACGCTGAAGGAAACGTCAACATCGCCTTCTGCCGGCATGACCCGTCAGAATTCAAGGCGATCTGCAGAGACTGCGGACAAGAGGTTCACAAATCCTAGGAGGACAGCGATTGAAGACTAGACCGCCGCCGAAGGCACTTTCCTTGGGAAGCCCCAAAAAGGCAAGCCCAAAAAGCAAGGTAGTATCCCGCAAACGCGTAAGCGTGTTCGGAACTTGCTTTCTAATGCAGAAATGCACGGGAAGAAATTCCTGGATCCTTACCGGCCCTAGTTCATCCGAATTCTGGCTTTGCAAGCCAACAGCTCATGGAGAGATGCCATGAATTGGACTGCGCTACTAGCGTGGGTGATGGACCCAGTCCGCACCCTTGACGAACTTCGGCAGGCGCACCTTGCCCTGATCGGCCATCCCAACATGGGGAACCGCGTTCAGGTGCGTGCGCGCGTGAGGAACTACATCAATCTGATGATCGCCACCCAAGGTGGAGGAGCTCCTGCTCCTTGGCACCCTGGCATGGGCGCTCCTGTGGTTCCTCCAACGCCAACACCTGGCCCTGCGCCCGTTCCTGGTCCTGGCCCTGCGCCCGTTCCTGGTCCTGGCCCTGCGCCCATCGTCCCGCTCGTTCCGGTTGTCGGCTATCGCCCACGCATGTGGACGTACCGCCGAATGATACGGAGAGCGCTAAACGAGGGCAACACCGCCTGGATGGATACCGAACTCACGGCATGGGGAGACCCTCCGGGAGTCGGCACTCCAGCACAGCGTGCGTACCGGCTCGAGAACTTCTCGAGGTCACGGCACGGGTGGAACCGCATCGGGCATGATATCCCGGAGCTTGTTCCGCCTGGCGCACCGGCACCGGCACCCCGCCGACAGGTGGACTACGGTCCCCTTGGGTGGATCGCAGGTGCTCTGCTGATCGCAGCCGGCGCAGCCGTACTGTTCTTCGCCTTGATTCTGCCTCTCTCCAAGTGGGGATGGGACCAGAGCTTCGGCGACGACACGGCAGTGCAGCAGCCCGGCAACCAGCCTGGTAACCAGCCCGGCGGCAACAACGGCAACGGTAGCGGCAACGCGAACCAGCCTGGCAACAACGGCAACGGTAGCGGCAACGCGAACCAGCCCGGCAACCAGCCCGGCAATAGCGGCGTCATCAAGAACTTGGCCGACGGCCAGTTCCCCTGGACACCGCCCACACCGGGTACCGACCTTGGGAACGACAAGCAGTTCACCAGCACCATCATCGAGCAGGCCAAGCAGGGAGACTGGATTCACAGGCTCTTCAACCCTGGCTTGTTCAACGCAGCCAATAACTACGGCGGAGCCGATTCTTGGGCTATTAGCCTGAACGTCGGTCCGAACGCTGGTGGCAGCTGGAAGGGCGAGGGAGTCTCGGGACGCTTCGTCTACCGTGCTGTGCAGAATCAGGTGGGTTGGTGCCTTGGCATCCTCACCTCGAAGACGTGGAACAACATCGACCTGAAGAGTCAACTCCTCAGCGGTTCAGACCCCAGTTTGCCGATCGGATTCAACGTCCGCATCGAACCAGGGTCTACCGTGATGGTGAAGACGAACTCAGGCGAGATCAAGTCCGGCGTCACAAGCGACATGGGTGATATCCAAGTCGTTCTGCCAGACAGCGGGCTGACCACCATCTGCACTGCGTTCAGCACTGCAGCACCTACGGGTGAAAGCCAGCTTTGGGTGGGACCTCGGGACCGCTCCAAGGACATCAACACGATCGACGCGCGGTAACGCACGGCGATCCCAGACTCCTCGGAGTTGCCGATGGAGAGTACCTTAACGTCACGAGCACCGCCTAACCGCTGTGATGATCGTGGTCCGCCTGGAAAAGGAGGTTGACGATAACCCTCTGGGTTGTCAGGATCCTGAGCGCAAGCTTGAGGATCTCCTCCACTACGGCGGACAGACTGGACAGTTTATGTGTTTCACGCTCCTTTGAGTTTTGCATTCAAAGAAAGTCGTGTCACGGCAAAAACTGGTTCCAGTCAGGGTGAGAGACTCATTTATTGAGAATTGATTGGATTTTTTCCATCAAGTCTCTTTTGAGACTTTCTCCCACCTACATGCCTTTGCGTCTCCCTCACCATTATGGTGAGGGACTGATGAGTATTCTTTCGGAGAAATCTGAGGGAAACGAAACGCAAAAAAAACATGAGCATATTAAAATCTGTCCTTTTCTTTATCTTATTTTTGGCTGTTGCAGCCGGGGCTTTCTATGGGGTAGCTGAGCCCCAAAACACCCTTATTTCTTCCGTAGGCCCTATGCAGCTGACTGCCGGAGGTGCAGGACTCAGCCTGTTCCAGGGAAGCACCGGGCAGTATTATGATTTCTCACCATTTAAAGATACGGTAACCTTCCAGAACACTACCACTAACGCGCTGGTTACTGCCCAGGATATCCAGTCAACCGGTTATAAAACTTCCCTAAAAGTACCGTTCATACAGAATCTATGGGAAACCTTTCTCTTTTACACAGGAGCAGACACCCCTTCCATGAGGTTTCTGACCGGCAAAAACATCACCTACTCCTCTACCATTAAAGCCAACAAATTAATAGTCACCAGGACTATTCAGGGGGAGAAAAATCCTATTACAAAAACTGATATGACCATTACCTTTCATGCTATGGATTTTGTGTTTGACCGGACAGGAAATTTATATAATTATGTAGACCCTGGAACACAGTCATTCTTTGAGCAGACTTATAACAAAACCTTGACACCTCAGCTGAATGACACTTCTATCACTGTTATGGGAAATATTGTTTTTATTTATAACCCTAAAATTGCCGCCGTTATGGCTATCCAAACCGTAGGGAACCAGACTATTACGGTGGACCGGAATGAGAAAGTAATCAGGATTTCTGAAACACCAAAGGTAAAAAACAATATCTACCAGGATTCTCTGCAGGTAACCGTTTTAAACACGCCAAAGGAGGCTTTTAACCTATGATAAACGCTATTTTAGCCGCTTTAGCCCTCTACTTGTTGCCTATTATCTTAGGCCGCCCATTGGTAAGGTTTTTCTATAAAAAAGAACTAGCCTATCCGTTTATTAGCTATTTTACGGCTGGATCTATGCTTTTATATGCCGGGATGCTTCTTTCCTATGCATTAAAACCTTACATCCCTCTGTTCTCAAGCTTTACTTTGCTGCAGGAAACTATCCTGGCGCTCTCATTTATCATGCTCCCGTTAAACCTGCTGGTAAAAAGGGATGATATTGACCTGGAACCGTTTACATTTCCTGCACTTCTTTCAGCAGGAATTGGCCTTATTTCCTATCTCATATGGCAATATAAATCCCCGTACTCATTTAACTGGGATATGTTTGAGCACCAAACACTGGTAAACCAGATTTTGGGTGGACACCTGAGCGTTATTCCATCTCAGCTTACCGATACCTTTGGGTTTAACGGTTACTCTACCCTGTTCCATAGCCTGGTTGCAGCTTCCCAAACGTTTTTTAGCCCCCAAATACTGCAATACTGGACGGTTATCTCAGGTTTCCATTTAGTAATTGCTGCATTTGCATCATACCTGTTAACCCGTGAGATCACTGACAATAAACTTGCCGCATCTCTTGCTGCTCTGGTAACCGGTATGGTTTTTGATTCCAGCATTTCATTTACCACCATGTTTTTTATCCCGCAAACATTTACGGCAGTCCTGTTTGCTTTCCTGTTTACCCAGCTATTATCAGAGGCTAAATCCGGCCGTATTACCAGCCTGCCATTGGCAATTTTCCAAGGCCTATTTCTGCTTATCAACCATTATATTGTAGGCCTGGCAGCGGCTGTTTTTTACCTGGGTTCTTATGTCTATATTAAGTTTTCAGCGCTACTGGAACGTAGGTTTGGCGCGCGCCATATGGTAATGGCAGTCCTGTTTTTGGCTTTGTTAGGGATCATCTTCTCTCCCGCCCTGCCGTTAGGATTTATTAACAGCGGAGAGGCTCAGGACTATACCTTAACTATGGTAGATAAATTCAATATTATGAAACAGACATACGGTTACCTGATGCTGCTTTTATTACCGTTAGGGATCTGGTCAGCAGTAGGAAGTAAAAAACGCATACCACTCTTTTCCTTAATTATTACGGTACTGTTACTTTCTATTGTAATTGCACAACTTCCTTATACGGTAAAATTCTTTACCCTGGCCCGCTTTTTTATTGATGCATTTATTGCCATAGGAATTTATTATGTTCTAAAGCCTATGAACACGTTTTTTAAAGGCTTATCCTTGGGGGTCTTGGTGCTTGCACTAGGCGGACTTCTGGTAATAAATGCGGCTAACTGGAAAGGGATCTTGCGCTACCAGAACAGCTATACACAAATATCCCCGTTTGAGCTGCAGGCAGCAAGCTTTTTGAAAAACGCTTATGGAGGATCTTCCGTCCTTATGGTTTCTGATCCGGCAACCCAGAACATGATGGAGCCTATTTCAGGCGTAAATTCCCAGGGAGGGGCTTATATGAGCACGTATTCCCGGGAAACTCTGGCTGAGGCAGGTACCACAGATAATCCAGTGCGGGCAGCCACAGACCTCTACAAGATTCAGGATAAAATTATACCTGAAGATAAAAGGATTTTAGTCCTTTCAGGGCGCTACTTTGCCTGGCAGAGCGCTTCTATTGGCCTCAAGAAGGCATTTTCTTACAACGTTTGGAACCCTTCAGGACTTACTCTGGAAGATATAGGGAAAATTGACCACATGCTCTCTGATACAACCCATTTTAAGTTGGTTTACCAAAACCCTGAAGTGGCTATTCTAGAGGTAACAAAGTAGTTTTAATGAAAGCTGGGCAGTTTGACTTAGCCCTATAGTTTTTGATACAATACACATATGTTTCAGAGTGAACTGTTCCACTTAGATAGTGGAGCATCCCTTCGGGCAAGTTCTTCTGAACCAATTTTAGTTTAAAAATTAAAGTATGTTTCAGAATAAAAAAGTTTCAGTCATTATTCCATGCAGAAATGAGGAGGCTGCGCTCTATTCCATGCTGCAAAATATCCCCTCTATAGTAGATGAAGTTATTGTGGTTGATAACGGATCTACTGATAATACGGCCTTTATTGCTACCACCTTAGGGGCAAAAGTCATCAAAGAAAAAAAACAAGTTGACGGTGTAGGTTATGGATTTGCCCACCAGACCGGAATGAAACATGCAAAAGGTGATTTCATAGTTGCCCTAGATGGGGATAATACTTACCCTATAGAAAAGATCCCGGAAATCCTGGCTTATATGGAAAAAGCGCGGGTGGATTTTGTGTCCTGCGCTCGCTTCCCGCTTTCTAACACTGCTGCCATTTCCAAACTACGGCAGTTGGGTGTTAAAATTTTAAATTTAGAGGCTTCCCTTTTGTTTGGGTACCATATGAAAGACGTGTTAAGCGGCATGTGGGTTATGAGAAAAGAATGTGTAAGAAAATTGAACGCAAAATCAGGAGAATGGAATTTCTCCCCTGAAATCAAACTTACCGCATTAATGCATCCTGAGATCAGGTTCTCTGAATACCATATTTCCCACTCTATCCGTTATAACGGCGTCTCAAAACAGCAGATCTGGAAAACAGGATTAAACCACATGTTTTATATTCTGGAGCTCCGGACAAAATACGCTAAGATGCACCTGCCCAGACTTAACGTACAGTTTAGCTTTTATAAAGCTGCCTGGGCAAAACTGACTGCCTAATATCCATGAGAATTCTTTTAATCACCCCATATTTCTATCCCCATAAAGGGGGAAGCCAGCAGTATGCGCTGGAGCTCTATAAAACCATCATGAAGCAGAATAAAGATATTCAAGTTGATGTCCTCACCTATAACACAGACCAGTCAAAAAGTGTGGAAGAATATGAAGGGTTTACCATCTACCGTGTGCCTTGTGTCCAACTCCTGAAGGGACAATTTGCTATTCCTCATTATTGGGAGCTGAGAAAAACACTGAATAAACTATTCAGGGAAAACCGCTATACGTTTGTGAATAGCCATACGCGGTTTTTTGAAAGTTCCTGGTGGGCGCCGTATGTTGCTTCACATTTCCATACCAAATCTATCCTGACTGACCATTGCGCAGCACATCCCACCCATAAAACTAAACTGGTTACCGGCGTGTCATACGTAATAGATAAATTCATAGCGCCCCTGTTTTTGCAAAAATATGACTATATTACCGTGACTAATAAAGCCACCCAGGATTTCTTAAGCTCACTTATTTCAAAAGAGTCAGAGGTTATTTATGGCGGCGTAGATACAAAACTCTTTAAACCCAGGACAAACAGGAGCAAAGAAAGAAAAATTTTAGGGATCAAAAAAAGATTTTCAAAGAATGATGTGGTGGTAGCATTTGTAGGCCGCATGATCTATTCCAAGGGTCCGCAAATACTTTTGGAAGCAGCCAAAAAAATTACAAAAAAATACCCGCGGGCATACTTTATTTTTGGAGGAAACGGTAGCCTGTACCCTGAGCTTTCTGCCTTCCAAAATGACCATATTTTCTTTACCGGAGAGCTCACAAAAGAAGAAATATCTGACCTGTTAGCCAAGTCCGATGTCCTGGTTCATCCTTCTTTACACCATGAAGGCTTTCCAAATGTTATTTTAGAAGCAGGAGCAGCAGGCTGTGCAGTTATTGCAACAAATATGGGCGGAACGTATGAAATTATTACCCCCAGAACCGGGATCATGGTAAAACCAACAGTTTCAGCAGTAAGCTCAAAACTGGAGCTCCTAATAAAAAATGGCTTGCAAAGACGTAAATTGGGAAACAGCCTGCATAAATGGGTAGCTGATAATTACGACTGGAAAAGGATTGCGAAGGTATACCAAAAATCCATGCAGGAAAAGATCCGGGAAAATACGTTACTGTTCCCAACCATGCGGATGCGCTCTATACCACGTCACTAACGAGTCAATACTCTGCTCCAGCGTATGTTCCGGGCTCCATTTTAAAAGCTCTTTTGCACGCGTTATATCTGCAACCATTTTGGCATATTCACCCTGGCGCGTTTGTGATTTTTCCAAAGGCAACTGAGCACCTGTTTTTTGCTCTACAGCTTTTATAATTTCTAGAACCGAGTTTCCGGATTCTGTCCCTATGTTCATAATTTCACTATTGCCACCATTTAAAAGATACTCAAGAGCGAGAATATGGGCATTGTTTAGGTCTACTACGTTCACATAATCCCGGATAGGTGTCTTGTCCGGTGTGTCTACCTCAGGACAGGTCAGATAGAACGGCTCTATCCCTAAAGCACCGCGTACGGCATTCTGCATGAGGTGTACAGAAGGTTTTTTGCTGTCACCTATCATTCCGTCATCTGTTGCCCCGCAGACGTTAAAATACCGCAAAATAACGTAATTTAGGCCCTTTAATTTTCCGTACCACTCAATCATTTTCTCTGTCATACGTTTTGACTCCCCATACGGATTACTGGGGTTGGTGGGATGTTTCTCATCTATGGGAACGTACTGGGCTTCCCCATACACGGCGCAGGTGGAGGAAAAAATAATGTTTTTAATGTTACGGGAAAGCATGGCTGCCAGAAGGACCTGGGCGGACGTAGTGTTGTTCCCAAAATATTTCTCCGGGCTTTGCATAGATTCATTTACTGAGCAATTGGCTGCATAATGGATAACTGCCTCTATGTCCGGATTTGAATCAAGCACGTGTTCTATGTCTTTTTTGATTTCACCTTCATAGATATTCAGGTTATCGCCAAATTTTTCTTGTAATGCCTGCATTGCACCATGGAATCCCGTGGAAAAGTTATCCAGGGCCACCACCTGGTAGCCTTTTTGGAGGAATAAGTAGGCGGCTACTGACCCTATATACCCTGCTGCACCGGTAATTAATATTTTCTTTGCCATTTGGGGTTAATTGTAGCAAATTACCACAAAAAAAGCTTCCGGGTTTAACGGAGAGGGATGTTCTCCGTAAAGCCATAAAAAAACTCCTGACCCTTACGGAGAATAAGAATCCCTGCCCAAGACTCCTACTCTCCGTAACGATCAGGAGCAATGGGACATGCCCAAGACTCCTGCTCCGATTTATCGGAGTGACTTTCTCCCTTTAAACCGGAAGCTTCAAAAAGCCCAGTATATTGGGAAAAACGGAAATATATTTTCGTGAAAATAGTTGTAAAAACAATCTATTTTCATCAAAATAGCTTCATCAATTTTCCTTGACAGGAAAATATATTTTTGCTAATTTTATCTCAAAGTACTAGTCTCACCCTGCCTAGAGACTATGTACTTATAAATTTTCTAAAAGAGCATTGCTTTTCGTACTTAAGAATTTATACAACTAGTAGCGAAAGCGATGCTCTTTTTTTTGGTAAAGTACTGCTCTCAGAGCAAGACTACCGGAATATGTAACCCTTTTTTCAAAAGCTCCTTCAATTGCTCTTTTCCCACCTTGTCCACGGTTATCTGATATAAATCCGTCTCAAAATTCTGCTTCTTTTTTTCTTTGGTAAACAATTTAAAGAGCTTCATAACAGATAAAGTATACCACTTCTTGTCAACTCTTTCAACCTATAGATAAACAGTCTACACCCTAGAGTTTTTAGGCATACAAAAAGGATTGTTAAATCAATGAAAAAAAATCACAGAAAAAAATGTGGATAACTTTAGGGAAAATATTTTACCTCTTGACAGAGAATGTTAACGGGTTAAAAGGTTAAGAAAATTAAAGGGTTTTAAAAAAAACGGAAAGAGTTTGGGGATAAGAAAAATTTGAGCAAACATCCAACTCGTTAACACGTGAACACGTTAACCGGTTAATAGTTTTTACTCTACCATGCGGCCAAAGAAGATGCGGCCGGCATCAGTGGCTATGACGCGGGAAACTACTACCTTTATAGTCTTATCTATGAGGTTTTCACCGTTTTCTACTACTATCATGGTACCATCAGGCAAGTACCCTACCCCCTGGTTAGGGCCTTTTCCACGTTGCACTATCTTCACAAAAAACTCTTCACCCGGAACCGCCGTAGTCTTTAAGATATTTGCCATTTCAAACAAATCTATAGACGTGGCACCGGTTATCCGGGCTTTTTTAGAGAGGTTGTAGTCACATGTAATAATCCGTCCACGGGTCTTTCTGGCATAGCCAATAATCCGTTCATCTACCGGCTTTTTTCCGTCCTCATCATCTACGTTTAGCATCTTTACCCCGCGCATCTTCCGGAAATCCTCCAGGCTCTTTAAAGCGTTCCTGCCACGTTCTTTTTTAACGTCATCTTTAGAATCCGCAATGTTCTTTAATTCATCTAAAACACCGGAAAGGATGACGAAATTACCAATAAATACGCCAATTTTTACCAGGTCAAACACGCGGCCGTCTATAATAGCGGATGTATCCAGAATAAAACCGGGATCTTCTTTTTCTTTACTTGACCGTTTTCTGGAAGCAGGCCTGGGGACACTCTGGACTACCCGCTTTGCTACTTCTTCAGCAATCTGGGCAACTACTTTAGGCGGAAGTAAAATGCCCTGCACTGCCTGGCGCGCTATCCCACGCGCATTTTTATTAGACACTATCACTTCTGGGATCTCCTCCGTGCTTTTACGAGGTTTTTTTACTGCTGTTTTTTTTGTGGATGATTTCTTAACTGCCATATGTAATTCAGCTTCAATTATAACACGTAACGTGATATATCGGAATTCAGAATTGAATCCCGTTATACCACGTAGTGGTACAGAAGCAATGCGATTCTATCATAGCTCAAACAACGTTAGATTACGTTCTAGTCCTGAGAAGATTCTGAGAATATTAGGAAAGTTTGCTAACCAGAGGTAATAATCCCTTTGCAGTTTCCATGGTCACGGCTTTAAACCCAAACTTCTTTGCCTCCTTGATACGTTTTTCCAGGTTCATAACCTTCTTAATCTCTCCCAACAGGCCTACCTCTGCTATGGCAGCAGTTTTAGCAAGCGATTTTCCTTTCAGGGAGCTTATGATAGACAGGCACACTGCCAGGTCTGAAGCCGGCTCTGATATCTTAAAGCCACCTACTACATTTACGTACACATCATACTTATCCAGCGGCAGCTTTCCATGTTTCTGCAGGATAGCCAGCAAGAGTTCCAGGCGTTTCTCTGAAACACCGTTTGCAACGCGGCGGGGAAAAGCCAGGCTGGAATGGATTACTAATGCTTGTATCTCTACTAAAATAGGTCTGCTCCCCTCCATGATAACTGCTACACAAGAACCGGGGGAAGCAACAGAGTCACCCATGAACAATTCAGACAAGTCTGTAATTTGTTTAAGGCCATATTCTTCCATACCAAATATTCCCACCTCTGAGGTATCCCCAAACCTGTTTTTAAATGCCCGTAGAATACGCACTCCGGTCATTTTCTCTCCTTCCAGGTATAACACGGTATCAACCATATGGGACAACATCATAGGGCCTGCCACCATCCCTTCCTTAGTCACATGGCCTATGAGAAAAACCGGGGTGTGAGTAGTCTTTGCAAAAGCTACAAGCCTACCCGTAGCATGGCGCACCTGGGGAATAGAACCTGCATAACCGGGGACGTCCCCACTCTCCATAGTCTGGATTGAGTCAATGATCAGCAGGTCAAAGTGTTCTTGCTGTGCCTGCTCCAGGGCTAAATCTATGTCTGAGGTAGCTAAGATAAATAAATTTTCCGAGTTAGTTTTCCTGTCTTTTTGCAGCCTTTGTGCCCGGAGAGTAACTTGCGCTTCAGATTCTTCACCGGTAACATACAGTATCTTGCGGGTGGCGGGTAGCGAGTGGCTTGTAGTTTTCTCACCACCTGCTACGTGCCCTTTGCTATCTGCCAGGTTAAGCGCCGTCTGTAAAAGTATTGTTGACTTACCAACCCCCGGATCTCCTGAAAGTAAGACTACGGAACCGGGGACAATCCCGGCTCTGGCCTCCTCCCCCAAAACTCTATCAAACTCTGAGAACCCCGTAGAAAACCGCTCTACCAAATTTACTTTCACATCACTTATCCTGGTCGGCTTTGCTGAGGAAACGAATTTGGAACTGTGACTCTTTGCCCCTCTGCCCCTCTGACTCTCAGAAGTCTTAAACTCTTTCATGGTATTCCATTCCCCACACTCCGGGCATTTTCCGTACCATTTTTGCGAGTCGTATCCGCAACTACTGCAGACGAATGAAATATTAGTTTTAGACATATTTCCGAGGGAATTTAGAGTCTAGAATTCAGATTTCAGAATTAAATTTTGAATTCTAAATTTTGAATTCTAAATTCTACCGGTATCCTACGAAGGTCTTCGTAACAATAGGAGATAATACAACTACTCTCTTTTTGGTATCAACTTCTACCACTTCTGCACTTACAGACTGTCCTGGTTCATAGGTGGTACCTGCAGGAATCTTGCTGGAAGAAATAAATCCATTTACACCGTCTCCCAGTTTAACAGTCACACCCTTTGACCTTACATCTGAAACGGTCCCGGTTACTTTCTCTTCCGGCTTAAACTTCTCTGCTGCTTTAGCAAATGAGTCGTTGAGCAGAGATTTTACTGAAAGGTTTACCCTCCTGTTCTCTGCGTCTACGCTTAACACTACCGCCTCAAATGCATCACCTTTTTTATATAAATCATTTAAGTTCTCTACCCTCTCATGGGAAATCTCAGAAATATGGATAAAACCTTCGGTAAGTTTTCCTTCTGTTGCCTGCGTAGTCACATACACACCATATGATGCAACCTGGGAAACAGTTACCGGCACTTTTTTATCTTTGGGGAAAAGTTTGCGCAAAATCTCTGCATCAGTTACATATGAAACAGCTTTCTGGGAAAAAATAGCCCTCTTTTTTGTTTTGTCAGACTCAATAATTTTTACTTCTATAGTTTTGCCGCTTAGGTTCTCTCCGTCAAGCACCTGTGAGTTAGGAAGAAAACCGCGGATGCCATTTTCTGCTTCAACAAAAAATCCGCCGCGGGTAGGTTCTAAAACTTTCACGCTTACGGTCAGGTTATCTGCCAGTGCCTTGTCTAAATTAGAGAAAATGAGGTTGCCCAGCGTACGGCGCAGAGAAACAACAGGAAAACCCTCTTCTGCTTCAGGAGAAATAACAACAGCTTTTACTTTTTCTCCTACTTTCAGCATGGAAAGCAGGTGGTTGAGGTTATTTTTATCAACTTCCAGAACTAATGCATCTGATTTTGCACCAATATCTAAAAGGATTTCTTGGGGAGTGAGTTTTTTAACGGTTCCTTCTACTTCCTCACCTTTTTTAAACACCTTAAAACTTGAGGATGACCTGGCCATGAGCTCAGCCATGGAAGAAGCATGTCCTGGATTAGATGCGTTTTTGCTTGAAGTTGGCACTTAGTAATTCCCCTTTCATAATTAGAATGATACATTCTACCACAGGAAGAACCTATCCGCAAGGAAATTCCAAAGCTCTTATTTCCCTTCTGATCGATCCCTTCCAATTCCATCACTTGAAACAGAACCCATGAGAAACGAGTGAACGAGCGCCCGGAAAGAACACACATGAGGGACTGTTGCGAAGCGGTTCTTTCAGTGAGTGAACGAGTTTTGAATGGATGAATGGTTCATCGTGATGGCAGTTTTTGCTCAACTTTTTGCTGCCAAAAAGTTGAAAGAAACCTAAATGAACCTAAAAAGAATCACGTAGAGGATAAAAACTGTGGCCACTTGTGTCACTATGCCCCACGGCTGGTCCAGGCGGGAATTAATAAGATGCTGCACTTTATACATCCATTTGGACCATTGGGAGAATACATTATTAGTCCGCAAAATAAGGTACGGTGCCGTAATCCAGTCAGGCAGCTGGGCGGCAATAACAGAAGCAAACAAAAGTATACTGTCTGTCCCCCCTAAAACCCCATGGTACAGTACATAAGCTGACAGAAAGCTAATCCCCACGTCTATACCGGATTCTATGACAAGCGCCTGCTTAGTCTTATCCCGGTGGTGGAGTCCGGTATCCCAGTGGGGAATTAAATCTAGCGCAAAATGGGAAACAAAAGAGGCTGGGATTGCTACATATGGGTTGTGGAATTTTGCGGCAATAAGTGCTGCAACTAACGCGTGTCCGGTGGCTGTCATGCGATCAATTATATCAGATTTCAGATAACACTGGTCTTCTTCCCGTCATAATTCTGTCAAGATTTAATAACTTCAATAAGGCAAAATAATCTTCTATGAACAGCTATGAATTAGGGAAAAACATTGGACAAGCACAGGATAAAGGTATTGAACATAGGCTTTCTCCACCCAGGCCAGGCATAGAAACAAGAAGAATGACGACAAGGGCTGTAATAGATGTACTATTACTCAGAGAAAGAGGGATTACTCTTGGGAAACCTTCTGCCAAGAGGGTTAAATAATCTGCTAAAATATCCTCATGGATCTTTTGATAGGGGTTGTCATCCTCATTTTCTCTGCTATTTTACATGAGGTTATGCACGGATGGGTAGCTGATAAGTTAGGCGACCCTACGGCCCGGCTCATGGGGCGCTTGACCCTCAATCCCATCCCCCACATAGACCCGCTCATGAGCGTTGTCATTCCCATTATTCTGATTCTGGCACACTCCCCTATTATTTTTGGGGCTGCAAAACCGGTCCCGGTAAATCCTATGCATTTGCATGACGGGAAAAAAGATTTTGCACTGGTAGGACTAGCGGGTCCGTTAACTAATGCAGTTATTGCAATTATTGCAGCCGGCCTTTTACACATAGTTCCTGCTGATAACTTCATTGCCTATATATTATCCCTGGTAGTCCTCTATAACCTCATCCTGGCTTTTATCAACCTAATCCCTATCCCGCCACTAGATGGATCACGGGTCATCACATTCTTGCTCCCTGACGATCTGGCACGCAAGTACCTTTCTATAGAGTCTTTTGGTATTGTCATCTTATTCCTTCTTCTGTCGTTTACTAATCTGGGAGCTGTCCTTTTCAACCTCATCACCTTCTCCATGCACTTATTAGGTTTGTAGTTGCAAGAAAATACACAGTCTTGTACCATTAGTTCAGATGAAAATTACTGATATCAAAGCGCTTGAAATCCTTGACTCCCGCGGCAACCCCACCGTACGCACTTTTTTGCAAACTGAGGATAACTCCTGGCATGTTGGATCTGTCCCTTCCGGCGCCTCTACCGGATCTAATGAAGTCTTGGAGCTGCGTGACAATGATGAGAAGCGGTATGGCGGGAAAGGTGTCCAGAAAGCCGTAGAGAACGTAAATACAAAGATCAAAGACCTGGTCAAAGACCAGGAAACAGACCCTAAAGAGATAGACAAAAAAATGCTGGAGCTCGATGGTACCGGGGATAAATCAAACCTGGGTGCAAATGCAATACTGTCAGTTTCCATGGCAGTGACCCACGCTGCCGCACACTCTTCCCACCTGCCTCTTTGGCAATATGTAAGGCAATACTTCTTCCCCAACCTGAATAACCTGGAAGCAAATAAATTTCCCCAGCTTATGGTGAACATAGTAAACGGTGGCAAGCATGCAGGCTGGAACTTTGACCTGCAGGAATTTATGGTAGTACCGGTCTCCGCTACTCCCTCTGAGAGTATCAGGGTTGCCTCTGAAGTCTTCCATTCACTTGGGAAATTACTGAAGGAGAAAAATCTTTCCACTTTAGTGGGTGATGAAGGCGGCTATTCCCCTGCTTTAGGTTCTAATGAAGAAGTATTGGATACCATAACAGAAGCAGCAAAACGCGCTGGATATGAAAGAGGAAAAGACTACCGCCTTTCTCTAGACTGTGCTGCATCCGAGTTTTTTGAGGACGGCAAATATATATTTAAGAAGGCAAATAAAACGTTAAACGGGGAAGAACTCAGGAATTATTATAAGGAGCTGGGGCAAAAATATGGAATACTTTCTTTTGAAGACCCCTTTGATGAAGATGACTGGGATTCTTGGAAGGCATTCCAGGAAACTTCTGGCTCGGAATTCACCTTAATAGGAGATGACCTGTTTACTACAAATCCTGAGCGAATTAAACACGGAATAGAAATGAAAGCCGCAAACGGGGTTTTAATCAAGTTAAACCAGATAGGCACGGTGTCTGAAACCGCAGAAGCAATACGGCTAGGAAAAGATGCGGGCTGGAAGATAGCCGTCTCCCACCGGTCAGGAGAAACAGAAGATAATTTTATTGCAGATTTAGCTTATGCCAGCAACGCTGACTTTATCAAATCCGGCTCCATGAGCAGATCTGAAAGACTTTCCAAATACAACCGCCTCCTGGAAATAGAAAAAGGTATCTAGATCCCTTGCTTTATACTTAATACATACTACATAATACTTAATACATGTCTTACCTGGTTTTAGTCCGTCATGGATTATCTGAGTACAATAAAAAGGGCTTATGGACCGGATGGACTGATGTATCACTGGCGCCGGAAGGGATTGAACAGGCTAAAAAAACCGGCGAAGAATTAAAAGACATCCGCATAGATTACGCTTACACCTCTGATTTAAAAAGGACCCAGGAAACGTTACACGAAATTCTACAGGTTATCGGCCAGTTTCCGGAAATAACTTCAGATAAAGCCTTTAATGAGCGTAATTACGGAATCTACACTGGACGCAACAAATGGGATGTAAAAAAAGAGGTTGGGGAGGAAAAGTTTTTAGATATCAGAAGAGTTTATGATTACTCCATTCCTGAAGGGGAATCTTTAAAGCAGGTTTATGAACGCGAAGTGCCATATTATAAAGCGGAGATTGAACCAAAACTCATGGCAGGTAAAAATGTTGTGATTGCATCCTCCGGAAATCCATTGCGGGCGTTGGTTAAATACCTGGAAAATATTTCAGACGAGGACATAGACAAGCTTGAAATAGGAACAGGCGAAGCATATGTTTACCAGATAGATTCCAATGGCAAAGTAATTAATAAGGAAATCAGAGGTAAAAATCCCATGGCAGGAAAGGTATAGTTACTTCTGAGGTACTGCGGCTTGAATCTCCGGCTTCACCATAGTGTATGGAAGCGTTATGAGTTTATTGTCTGCCTTAATCCGCAGCTCATCCTGCTTATTAAACTTCACAAATTTCTCAGCAACAAAAACGTTCACATCCCTACCCTCCTTATTAGTACCGGTAACTTTTACCCACTCCTTCTTTCCGTCCTGATCATATAATCCTCCATAAACCTCTACCATTTTTAAATCATCAAGCTTAATACCCAGCTTCTCAACATCCTGTTGGGACATAACTGAACCATCCACTCTTGGCTCTAAATGGAATATAGGAGCTTGGTACTCTGCTTTCGTAGTAATATTTCCGCTAATAGGAATCTCTCCTATGGATCCTCCTCTATAAACTATTCCATCTCTTCCTGTATTTGGATCCGTAGCTATGGCTTCCGGCCTAGGATCCCCAAATTTATGGCCTTCTGACGCTAGGCTTTCTGCAAGGGCATTAGTATCTGCTTCCTGCTGTGTAGTGAGTCCTATTTGGGTAATATGGGAGGCTGCAGAATCTATGGTGCCCGCAGCGTCCCCTATAGGTCCTGAGGCAACCTTTACCCCGCCTATTCCGAGCGCTGCAATAAAAGCTGCTACGGTTAACTTTGCTTTTTCTGAAAAACGAGGTTTCCGGGGGCTTGAAATGTCCCGGGCATTCTCCATTTTAAAGCTGGGGCGCCTATCCCCTACTGTGTCTACCATACCTACCATCCTACCTTTTTAGCTCTTCCGGTGTCAAGCTGGTAGATAAATGCAGTATAATATTCCCATGTCTCCCATCATTTCAGTTGACCATCTAGTAAAAACATATAAAGTCCACAAGAAAGACCCGGGGTTTATGGGATCCGTAAAGTCTTTAGTAAACAGAAAATATGAACAGGTCCATGCGGTAAAAGATATTTCTTTTGAGATAAATCCCGGAGAGCTGGTAGGCTTTATAGGGCCTAATGGTGCAGGAAAAACTACCACGCTGAAATGTCTGTCCGGTTTGCTTTTTCCCAGTGCCGGAAAGGTTGAAGTATTAGGATATGAACCTTTCCAAAGAAAAACCCCTTTTCTGAAGCAGATTGCCCTGGTCATGGGACAGAAAAACCAGCTCTGGTGGGACCTTCCCCCTACAGAAACTTTTATCTTAAATAAGGAAATATATGAGGTGCCGGAGAAGCGGTTCAAAGAAACACTGAATGATTTAGTGGAACTCTTAGATGTAAAGGACGTGTTGAATATTCAGGTCCGGAAGTTATCTCTAGGGCAACGCATGAAATGTGAGCTAATTGCTGCCCTTCTCCACTCCCCTAAGGTTTTATTTTTAGACGAGCCAACCATAGGACTGGATGTAGTAATGCAGAAAAAACTCCGCGACTTTATTAAACAATACAATGAAAAATACAACGCCACTATTATTTTGACCAGTCATTATATGGAGGATGTGCGGCAGCTATGTGAGCGAGTCATAGTCATAGACCATGGAATGCTGCTGTTTGACGGAAGATTAGACGCGCTGGTGAAAGAATACACCCAGCACAAACTGATCTCTATAGTGTTTGAGAAAAAAGTGGAACGAAAGGATCTGGAAAAGTTAGGAACAGTACTGGAATATGACTTTCCAAAGGTTATCCTTTCCGTAAACCGCAAAGATTCCAACCAGGCTACTTCAAAACTCCTGAAAGACTTCCCCGTTGCGGATTTAAATATCCAGGAACCGGATATAGAAGACATCATTAGAGAGGTCTTTTCAAGAAAGAAATAAACCAAGAAATTCAGTAGAAATAGATAGAAATTCATAGAAACTAAATTGTATTTATTGCTGCACTTCAGTTTCTACCAATTTCAACTAATAGCTACCATTTTCTATGCCTTATGTTGCGCAGTCTGAAATTATTTTTAGTAGAATGCCAGCTGGTGATTGAGGTAAAAAGCCTCTCCGTAGTGTGGTTTTTAGCCTCCATTTCAGGATCTATCCTTATGATTATCTTCTGGACCGGTGTTACCAGCGCAAACGGCGGCTCCATTTCCGGCTGGAACACGGGAAGTTTTGCCACGTACTACCTCCTGGTTGCTCTGGCGGGGTCTCTCTTTATAGCCCATATAGAAGAAAATGTTTCCTTTCAAGATATCCAAAGAGGTGAGCTCTCTATGTATCTTTTGAAACCCTTCCCTTATTTTAGGTTTAAGCTGCTGATTGAGCTCCCCTGGCGCTTCATGCAAGGTGCTTTTGCCATTATAAGCATGATTTTAGTATTTCTGCTGGTTCCTCACCTGATCCAGATCACCCTTTCCCCGGTCCTGCTTCCTATGGCAATTTTATTAGTTTTCAGCGCCTTTTTATTGTCATTTACTTTCAAAATGTGCCTGGGGCTTCTGGCTTTCTGGTTTACAGAAATCAACTCACTCCTGCAGCTGACTGAAATTATTCTTACCCTCTGCGCAGGCTTCATAGTGCCATTGGTGTTCCTCCCAAATTATTTGCAAACCCTTTTTAATATCCTTCCGTTCTCTTACATGGTCTACTACCCTATCCTGGCACTTTTAGGAAAACTTAACCCAGACCAAGAAATACGAGTGTTTGGTATACAAATGTTGTGGACCTTTTTATTCTATCTACTCTATAAATTTCTCTGGAGGAAAGGAAGGCTGAAATTTACTGCCGTAGGACACTAATATGCATTACCTAAAGATCTTAAAAGCGCTGATAGTCATTAACACCGCATACGCGTTAGAGTACAAGGCGCATTTTGTGGCCCAGGTTTTTGCAAGCCTGGCCTGGGGCGTATTTTCCGTGGTCAACATGATCCTTTTGACGTACCGCGTCCACTCTGCTTTTGGCTGGAGCAGGAATGAGCTCATCCTTCTTTCCGTTATGGTTAATGTAGTCTATGGCATCCACCGTATGTTGTTTGATGTAAACTTCTGGAGATTCTCCCGGATTATCCATTATGGAGAAATGGACATGGTGCTGTTAAAGCCCGTGGACTCCCAGTTCCAAATGAGCATGTGGATCATAGATATTAGCGGTATCTTCAGATTTTTAGTTGCCCTAGCGCTCACCTTTATCCTGGTTTTTGCCATGCACTTTCCTATTTCTCTGACAAGTGTGTTGATTGCCACTATTTTAAGCCTGGCCGGTGTGGTCCTTCTCTATGCTTTCACCTATATCTTCCTAACCCTCACCATCTGGTTCTCTAACCTCTCTAACCTGATGGGACTGGTGAATAATATCCTTTCTATGTCCCGGTATCCAAAAGAAATGTATGAAGGATTAGGCACCTACTTTTTCTTTTTTCTCTTGCCTTTAATTGTTATAATAAGCACTCCTACAAAAGCTCTCATCCAAAAGGGGAACCTGTTAGATAGTCTGCTTTTAGTACTCTTTACTATCCTATTTTTTGCAATCTCAAGGGTGTTCTGGAAATTCGCCCTGCGGTTCTATGTCAGTGCTTCAGGATAAACAGGAAATTAAT
Source organism: Candidatus Levyibacteriota bacterium (assembly GCA_050255815.1). GTDB lineage: Bacteria > Patescibacteriota > Microgenomatia > Levybacterales > GWA1-39-11 > JAGORM01. The sequence goes on from JBLMVJ010000035.1 coordinate 40,421, forward strand.
AGATATTCATAGAAATTAAGAAATTGATTGTAATTACACAATTTAGTTTCCATGAATTTCGCGACCGTAGGGAGCTTATTTCCAAAAATTTCTTTCTTATGTATAAATATTTCCGTATCTTCACCAATGTCTGGGGCAAAGCCCTTTCTTACCGGGTCAACTTTATCATGTGGCGTGTCCGTGTGGTGCTCCAACTTCTAACGTTATTCTTTTTGTGGTCTACTATTCTCACCAACAGGACTGCTATCTTTGGCTACTCTACTTCCCAAATGCTCACGTACATTTTAGGCACTTCGCTCATTTCTTCTGTAGTTTTGTCCAGCCGCACTTTTGAAGTAGGAGACCAGATAAATGACGGTACGCTTTCTAATTTTCTGATCAAACCCATGTCCTACATAAAATACTGGTTCTTTTATGACCTGGGGGATAAAGCCAGCAACATATTTTTCTCTATAATCGAATTAACGATAATCATCTTTCTGTTCCGTCCGCCCCTTTATGTCCAAACCAATCCCACCTATCTCATGTTTACCCTGGTTTCCGCGTTTTTAGCATTACTTTTATACTTTTACTTTGGCTTTTTACTGGGGCTTTTAGGATTCTGGAGCAATGAAGTGTGGGGACCACGCTTTATTTTCTTTATCATCATTAACTTTTTTGCCGGCGCTATGTTCCCGCTGGATGCGCTGCCAAAACAAGTGGTAAGCGTTCTCCAGCTTTTCCCATTCCCGTACCTTCTATACTTTCCGCTGAAGATTTATTTAGGAAAGATTTCTTTCCCGTTGATTATTCAAGGGCTCTTCATCTGTTCCGTGTGGATGGTAGGATTGTATTTTATTTGTAAATTTATCTGGTTAAAAGGATTGAAATTGTATGGGGCGCAAGGGAGATGAGAATGTATCAAGTGTTAAGTAGCAAGTAGTATGTATTTTCTTGTGTCTCTTTGACTCTTTTGTAACCTTTGACTCTCATAATTATGTCTAAATATTTTAAAATCTGGTTCACTTCTATGCTGCACCAGGCGCAGACTGCGTTTGCGTCCCGCCTGGGGGTGGTAGTGTTTTTAGTGGGAAAGCTCTTGCGCTTCTACTTTTTCCTCCTCTTCCTCTTTTTAATAGTCCATCAAACAAAAAGCATAGCGGGATATTCTCTATGGGAAGTAATTTTTTTCTATGCAACGTTTAATTTAATAGATTCTTTTCCCCAAATGGTCCTCCGATCTGTCTATGGATTTAGGAATTATGTAGTGTCAGGATTTTTTGATTTTTATATGGTCCAACCAGTCTCCCCCCTATTTAGGTCACTTTTTGGCGGTTCTGATATTCTTGATATCCCAATGCTATTTTTATCTATTGGATATATTATTTATTCTTCATTTATGCTACCCCATTTTTCAATCACCGGCGTCTTTTTATACATCTTACTGATCTTAAATGCCTTTATTATCTCTTTAGCATTCCATATTCTGGTCTTATCTATTGGGGTTATAAGCACGGAGGTGGATAATACGGTAATGCTCTACCGGGACCTGACACAAATGGGAAGGCTGCCTATAGATATTTATAAACAAGCAGTAAGTTTTATCCTGACGTTTGTAATTCCCGTGGGAGTTATGATCACGTTTCCCGTAAAAGCGCTTCTGGGCGCACTTTCTCTCCAATTCATAGGATACTCTGTGGTATTTTCCGTGGTATTTCTTACGCTCTCACTCTTTCTCTGGACAAAGTCATTGAAAAATTACACCAGTGCCAGCAGCTAATGACTATTTGTTGTACTTGCTCATATAGAGGTCTATGCCGTGTTTTACAATAAGCGCTACATCTTTCACCGTCTGGTTCACCATAGTCCTGGTTTTACTCTTATCTGCTGCGGTAAATGCTGCCAGAACATAGCCGCCAACCACCTCTGAAGTTTGGTTTTTTCCGCGTACTTGGCCTGTTCTACCCGGATGGCCAATACCCAACCGGATCCTGAGGAATTTATCCGTACCCAAGCGTTCTAAAATAGACTCTACTCCATTATGGCCACCTGATGCCCCGCCAAACCTAATCCTGATTTTCCCCAGGGGTAAATCCAGGTCATCATGGACTATGCAAATATCTTCAGGTTTTATTTTAAAATAAGAAGAATATAATTGGATTGCTTCACCGGAATTATTCATGAAAGTGGTAGGCTTGAGAAGCACTATTTTCTCCCCTTCTATTTCTACTTCTGCGGTTAGTGATTTAAACTTTTTCTCTTCACTCCATTCCGTCTTTTTCAATTTTGTATACTTCTTGAGGATAGTGTCCAACGCAATAAATCCCACATTATGGCGGGTATTTTCATACTTCTCACCGGGATTTCCAAGACCTACTATTAGCTTCACGAATCAATTATATCACGCAAAATTAAGAAAAATGTGATGTTTGTCACAGAAAACTAACAGGGAATGAAATATTCGAGTTAATAAGACCTTTCCGCGCTAAAACGTGGACTTCGCCTGCTTTTTGAAAAAAGTTTTAATAATTTTTGCCGGGGTTGGTGATGAGGACTTCATGGGGGTGGGATTCCGTAAGGGAGGCCTGGGTAATCTGGATGAAACGGACCTTTTTCTGCAATTCAGGAATAGTCTTTGCTCCTACATAAAACATGCCGGACTTCATACCACCTATTGCCTGGCTCAGAATGTCTTGTAGGTTTCCTTTTACCGGTACCAGTCCCTCTACCCCTTCAGCAACTAGTACTTTATCTTTATAAGATTTACCGTGGTACTCATCCTCACTCTTTATTTTTGCCCCGTGCTGCATAGCGCCAACAGACCCCATTCCCCGGTAAGATTTAAAGCGGTAAACTTTCTGATCTTTCTTCCAGATACTCTTAAAACGGGTCGGGACATTTTCCGCAGTTAATTCTATTACCTCTCCCGGCGCTTCTTCTGTGGAAGCAAAAAAGGAACCCATCATAACCGTTTCAGCGCCTGCTGCAAGGGCTTTCACCATGTCACCTGAGTACTTGATACCCCCGTCTGCAATAACCGGCACCCCATGCTTTTTAGCGGCCCTTACGGTTTCCATAATGGCAGTTATCTGAGGAACTCCCATCCCTGAGATAATCCGGGTAGTACAAATGGCACCAGGACCCATCCCTACTCTCAATGAATCTGCTCCTGCTTTACATAAATCTTCTGCTGCGTCATATGTAGCAATATTTCCTATAATAAGCTCTACTTTTGGATAATTCTTTTTGATAAATTTGGTGGCTTCTATGAATTTATTAGTCCACCCGTGTGCTGAGTCTAGCACTATAACATCTGCGCCTGCTTTCAGAAGTGCTTCCAAACGTTCTTTGTAACCGTCCGAAACACCAATAGCAGCACCTACTAAAAGCTTCTCTTTCTTTACCTGATAAACTTCTTCTGCTTGTCTTATAGGAGTGAGATTTCTATGGATAATTCCTATACCACCTAATTTTGCCAGCCCTATGGCCAGCTCAGATTCAGTTACGGTATCCATGGGAGCGGAAACAAAGGGAGATTGTAAAGAGATTTTTTTAGTTAAACGGGTGGAAAGGTCTATATCAGAACGGGAAAAATCAGAATAACCGGGGGTAAGCAAAACATCATCAAAGGTGAGACCTACGGGAAGTTGATTTAGGGTACCAGAAGTAGCTGCCATGATTAATGATACAGCACGCTCCCTGTATTGTCAATAATAGTAGATGAAAGGGAAATCGCAGGGAAAGTGGAGGTAAAACACTTCACTCGCTAATAATTGGAAGAATAACTAAACCGATTTTGCTCCTCAGTCCTGGCCTTGACCTTAGGCGCGCAGTCCCAAAGGGGGACGAGCACCGCAAGTCAAGCAACTGGAATGGAAACAAAACAGTACAAATGTAGTAGATGATAAACCGGCTTTGCCCTTCAGTCCTGGCCTTGACCTATCTTCCCATGTTGTGTAACAACAAAGTATTGTGAGCGCTGACGTGTTTCACTTCTCTGTTCGGAATGGGAAGAGGTGGGACCACATCGCTCTAAAGACCAAGACTCAAGAGCAAAACCGGTAAGATCCGAATCTACTCGAATAGTTTGGGGTAACTTCTAGGCTACCCCATTCTTCTCGAATATTTCGAATTAACATTAACAAACACTAGCGCATTCGAATTGATTCGATTTAAATTCGAACCATTCGAGAATGATTTCTTAGAATCCACGCTATTTGGATCGACCTATTAGTACAACTTCGCTGAAACAGTTACCTGTCTTACACGTGTTGCCTATCAACCTGATGGTCTCTCAGGGGTCTAAAAGAGATCTTATCTTAGGGTGGGCTTCCCACTTAGATGCTTTCAGCGGTTATCCCATGGAAATCTAGCTACCCAGCAGTGCACTTGTAAGTACAACTGGCACACCAGGGATTTCCTCACCCCAGTCCTCTCGTACTAGGGGCGACTCCCTTCAAATCTCAAACGGTTGTCCTGGATAGAGTCCGAACTGTCTTACGACGTTCTTAACCCAGCTCGCGTACCTTTTTAACTGGCGAACAGCCAGACGCTTGGGAGCTTCTCCACCCCCGCGCTAAGATGAGCCGACATCGCTGTCAATCCAATCAGTAATTAAGAAAGACTTAAAAACTTAAAACTGATGGTGATACTCTTGTTACCAAGAGCCTCTGACTATACCTTCATCCGCCAACTGGCGGAGCTAGTCGTATGATACAGATTATAAATTTCTCTTTATGAGATGAATCCATATCTCACCCTCTCACCTATGCTGGTGAGGGGTTCAGTCGATAGGGTCCAAAAGAAATTTAAAATTCAGAAGTTAAAATTCAGAATTAAATTCTTAATTCTGAAATCTGAATTCTTAACTCTATTTGAACCTCGGTATTACCCTCTTGTGTTCAGAAAGTAGGGTTTCACCGATTTGGACTAGTTATTTAAATTATTAGTACCTTGTTTTTTGACTCAAATACTAATAAATACAGGCAAGAGTATTACTACTCAGGCGCCCCGATATTTTCATATAAGGTGCCAAACCGCATCGTCGCTGTGGACGCTTGGATGCGATCAGCCTGTTATCCCCGGGGTAGCTTTTATCCGTTAAGCTACGTCCCAACCACTAAGGAACGCAGGATCACTAACACCTGCTTTCGCACCTGCTCGACTTGTAGGTCTCGCAGTCAAGCTGGCTTGTGCGTTTGCACAATACGCTCCGATTTCCGTCCGGAGTTAGCCAACCTTTGTACGCCTCCGTTGCACTTTAGGAGGCAACCTCCCCAGTTAAACTGCCCACCAGACACTGTCTTTTAGCCGTATTTTTATGCGGCATTAAAGTAATGCTCACTCATCTTAAAGAGAGGTATTTCATTGATGACCGAAGTCTCCCTCCTATACTAAACAGTTAAAATAAGCTTGCAAATGTCAAGCTACAGTAAAGCTCCCGGGGTCTTTTTGTCCTAGGACAACCAGGCCGCGTCTTCACAGCCATCTCAATTTCGCCGTGTAAATGTTCAAGACAGTTACTCAGTCGTTCTACCTTTCGTGCGGGTCGGAACTCCATTGTTTTAATGTTCCAACATGGAACCTCACAGTCGCCTGTGAGATCGGACTATATCTTTCCCTTACCAAATTGGTGAGGGATCTAGCGTCTAGTCTCTGAGGGTTTTCCGATAAATCGGAATCTTCCCTGCTGATTGGCTCCACCAAGCAGATTTTTACTCTTACGAGTACTGTTGGATACTGAGCTGTTCCAGCAAATAGCTAGATTTTACACTCATTTAGGTTAACGATTGTGTTCTTACGTGACTGTTTTGCTTGTTCCTGATGTGTATCCCGATTAGATCGGGACTCGGGCAAGTTGATTTGACCCAAACCAACCCGACAAGGAACTTCGCTACCATAGAACAGTTATAGTTACTGCTGCCGTTCACCGGAGCTTTAGAAAGCGGCTCCACCTTGCGGTTTCACCACCCACTATTGACTTACCGGCACTGGGCAGGTGTCAGCCCCTATACGTTACCTTTCGGTTTTGCAGGGACCTGTGTTTTAGATAAACAGTCGCTAAGTAATCTTTTGCTTAACCTGGATGTTACTCCAGGCAGGGCATCTCCCATAGGTTACGCCCAGCTTTTGTTGCCGAGTTCCTTGAACATTTGTCTCACGGTCGCCTTAGTCTACTCGACCAATCCACCTGTGTCGGTTATGCGGTACGGCAAAATATAGCACTCCTCACGAATCTTTTCCTGAAGACTGAAACTTACGATCCTCACCCTACTTTCTTGCGATTTCAGATTTGCATTCGCCACTTAATTAAACACTTTGACGGATTTGCCCATCAAAACTATCTTATGGCTTGGACCCTGTTTACAGGGCGATCCTTTCCACTCTTGTCCATCCTTGAGTAATAACGCACTATACTCTGTAGCAGAATATTAACTGCTTGTCCATCCGGCTACCCCGCGCTTTATGACGGGCCACCGTTAGGAGCCGACTAACGCTGCGCTGACTTACATTGCGCAGCAAACCTTGGATTTTCGGCGGACGCCGTTCTCAGGCGTCATTCGCTACTCATGCCGGCATTCTCACTTGTAAACGCTCCACCATACCTTACAGTACAGCTTCGCTGCATTTACGACGCTCCCCTACCACTTGCTCCGATAAATCGGAGTCAAATCTCCATCGTCGGTATTAAGCTTAATCCTCGATCATTTCCGGCGCCATTCTCCAATGTCGACTAGTGAGCTGTTACGCTTTCTTTAAAGGATGGCTGCTTCTGAGCCAACCTCCTAGCTGTCTATGGAAAATGACTTCCTTATCAACTTAGCTTAAATTTAGAGACCTTAGATGGGAGTCTGGGCTGTTTCCCTTTAGACCCACGAGCTTAGCCCCGCAAGTCTGACTCTCTATTAAGTTTTTACGGTATTCGGAGTTTGATTGATCCTGAAAAGTTGCCTCTCCAGAGACCATTCAGTGCTCTACCCCCGTAAAAACATACAAAAGGCTATACCAAAATATATTTCGGGGAGAACCAGCTATCTCCAGGTTCGTTTAGTATGTCACCCCTTACCACAAGTCGTCTCAGATCATTGCTGCGATCACGAGTTCGGGCCTTCCTCATCCTTTCGAACAAGTTCACCCTGCTCATGGTAAGCTCACCTGGTTTCGGGTCTTTTGCAATGCGCATTTAGGTATCCCAGTTAGAGATCGCTTTCACTATGCCTCCCCCCTCACCTTTCCAACGAAAATTCCAACCTTTGTTTTAAATCGAGCTTGTTTCGATAATATTTCAAAGTGGTAATCCTCATTAGAATGGTGAGGGGTTAGACTGCGCAATACAAAAACTCACCGGCTCATTCTTCAATAGGCACGACGTTATACCCTTGCGGGCACTTCGTCTGCTTGTTAGCTAATAGTTTCAGTAACTCTTTCATTCCCCTCCCGGGGTGCTTTTCACCTTTCCCTCGCGGTACTAGTTCACTATCGGTAGATGTTGATATTTAGCTTTGGAGCGTGGTCGCCCCGGCTTCCCACAGGGTTTAATCGTACCCCATGGTACTCAGGAACAGGCAAGAAGTGAAAATCATTTCAAATACGGGACTATCACCCTCTTTGGTCTCTTTTTCCAAAACGTTCTTCTATGATTTCCATTTGTGACTTCTTTTGCATTTAAGCAAGCCGTCCTACAACCCCCCTCACCTTTTTATCACTAACCTTTTTAAAAGTTCTTGCCAAGCTTTTGCGCGCTTCTTAAGCGCCTGCTCTCTTCTAAAAGCTAATTTATAAGAAGTATATGCTTCATAATAAATAAGCTCCCATGGCAAAAACTTTTTAGTATATATAGACTTTCCTTTATTATGGTCCGTAAATCGAGTTTTAAGATCTTTTGTTGAACCAATATAAAACTGGTCGAACTTTACACTCTTAAGAATATACGTGTAGAACATAAGTCTATTATAGTTATTTAAGTTAGGAACAAAAAGGTGAGGGGTTTGAGCTGTTCCGCGTTCGCTCGCCGCTACTGACGGAATCTCTGTGATTTCTTTTCCTCGGACTACTTAGATGTTTCAGTTGGTCCGGTATCCCGCCGACTACTAATATATTAATCTTGCGACTAATAACTTCATAGCAGGCTCCCAGTTAAACTGGGGGGTTTCCCCATTCGGACACCACCGGATCATAATGTCTTCGGCCATTCCCCGGTGATTTTCGCGAGCCAGATGCGTCCTTCTTCGGTCAACACCTCCTAGGCATCCACTATTAGCATGAATCAAATAGCGTAGATTCTAAAAAACCAATTCATTAAAAACCATGCCTCGGCTTGAAACATGGAAAATCCGCCACCCGGCGGATTTTTTTAATCCTCCGTCCCGATTAGATCGGGACTTCGGCCTAGTTGTTTGTTTGTAATTCTTCCAATTATTAATGAGCAAAACGCTTTTTGCGTTGCCCTCGGATGTAATCCGAGGCCATATCTCTCCTGTACTCGTTTCTCGCCGGGAAGTATATTGCCCTTCCACCAGCGAGGAACCAATACAAGAAAACTAAAAAAGTGGACCCAAGGAGATTTGAACTCCTGACCTCGTCATTGCAAATGACGCGCTCTACCAGCTAAGCTATGGGCCCCGAGTGTAACGAGGGGCACACAAGGTTCTGATTTCGCAGAAATCAGGTTCTTATGGGCCCTTGAGATATATTGCAATCACTCAAACCTGCTTACCTAAGCATGAAGCTTGGCAAAGCGGTCCACAAAAAAGACATTTTCAAACCAAAACAGGGAATCAAAAAAAATAGAAACGCGAGCAACAGGGATCGAGATTACTCGATGTATTGAGGTTAAATTACGTTTTTCGTCATAAAATAGGCTTGATTTCCCGTAAAGGTAAAGACTATTCTAGCTTTATTTGAGGCTCTTGTCAAGAGTCAAGAAAATACTCAGGATGCAATCTTTTCTTCACTTTCCGGAGCAGCAAAAACAGTACTGGGTTTTAAAAGCATGCTGGTAGCATAATACACCATGCCTGCAGTCCAAGCTTGATCCAAAGCGCTTGTCTGTCCTGAAAACCTGTCCCGCCAGCGCACATAGGCTCCGGTTTCATCCCGTTTAAACATCTCTATATTAGAACCAAACTCACGGATCCGCTCCAGTGATGCTTCTAAAACTTCTTCTGCTTCCCGCCGGTATCCCCTTTTATCCAGTCCTATCGCGGCAAGACCGGACATAAATGGCCAGTATGTCTCCGGACCATTATGATACCCGTCAGGGTCATGCACTTTTGTATATTTCCCATATGTCCTAAAGCCAGCCTCAGGGTTAAACAGGTCTTCCATAAACCCCCGCTTTACCAGATCATGGATATATTGCTCTTCTACTACACTCTCCCCTTTGTGGGTTGCCCACAGGGCAAGTATTGGATCAACCGTAATATTGGTCACTCTTCTATTGTCTTCATCCAGCGCTTCCGCAAAATACCAAAGATCGGCTTTTTGATCCCGCATAAGAAATCCCCCTTCCGCAGAGTTGAACCGGGCCTTTAGCTCTGCAGCTTCTTGCCGCAATGTTTCAGCGTAGGCAGGATCTACTCCTTCAAAAAAATCAGCTCCATACCTAAGCGCTCCCCACACAAAAATATTTACCTCAACCGGCTTCCTCCCGAATGGCTTACGGGGATCCCTTCCCTTTTCTTCTGTCACATCATTCTCATGAAGCATGCTGTATGCACTATCTTTCCAGTTTTGGTTTAAAAGGCCGCCAAATTTCCGGTTAGGATTATAGGAAAAGCCCGCAAATCCGTTGTATTCCCGGATATTTCTCCTGCACCATTCCAGCTCTTGCTTCATAACCGCCCGCTGCTCAGGGGTAGGATCAAATATCTTCTCCTGGTATAGTTCTCCTTTCAGGATGACGTCTAAAGGAGTTGCATCAGCGCTGTCCCAGTTTTTCATAATCCCGTCTTTATCTACAAACCATGGACGCTCTCCCCGCGCCAACTGTTCATCAGTCCTGGTTATTAAATGCTCATACCCGGTTTTTCTGGCTTCATGGATGCTCTGTCCTGCCCAAACACCCAGCTCAGGGTCATCTGCAGGTGCAATATAATAATCCATAGCAAAAAATCCGTTAATAGCACGGTTAAACAAAGATCTTTCTGCGGGACTCAGGGTTGTTTTATCCTTAAACGTTTCCAGAAGATAACTAAACGTAATGTAGGTATCGCGCCCAAAATGGGCATGATACATTCCTTCAGACCCTTTTGAAGATGAGGCAAAATAGCCTTCATCTGTAATAAGTTCATCTAAATTCTCAAGGGCACGCGCCTGAAGCTTTACGAGGTCTCTTGTGCTCAACCTATGTTCTGAAGGAATGGATCTTGTCCTACTCTCTAAGTAGTTGTTCATAACGCCGAGAATAGGATATACCTACGGGAAAAAATCTGCAAGCTGGGCAAAAGATTAAAGTAATCTATTGTTTAGAAAACAAGCGCCAGTAACCGGTAGGCTATGAATGCTAGCCCGGCACATATGGGAATGGTAAATATCCACGCCCTCACTATACTTCCGGCCACGTTCCAACGGACGGCTGAAGCACGCTTGCTTGCCCCTACTCCTAAAATAGTGGAAGAAATAACGTGTGTAGTAGACAGGGGAAACCCAAACCGGGAGGCTACTTCTATGATAACCCCTGCAGACGTTTCTGCCCCAAAACCATAGACCGGAGTAAGTCTTACCAGTTTAGAACCCATGGTGTTGATAATCCGCCACCCTCCTCCGGCAGTCCCTAAAGCCATGGCAATGGCTGACATGATAATAACCCAGAGCGGCACCCTAAACGGTTCGGCAGGAATCAAATGGGAAGAAATAAGAGATAAGGTAATAATACCCATGGTCTTTTGGGCATCATTGCTGCCATGGGAAAAGGCCATAAATGCTGAGGACAGGATTTGTGCCCGCCGGAAAAATCCGTTCACTAACCCCAGCCTTACATTAGCAAATAAAACAAAGATGATTTTCATAAAAATGAATCCGGCAAATAGTCCCGCCACCGGAGAAGCCAGGAATGGCACCACTACTTTTTGAAGGAGAGCCTGCCATTGGACCTGGTTCACTCCCGCAAATGCAATGCCCGCCCCCACCAACCCTCCTATTAAGGCATGTGAGGAACTGGAAGGAATACCTTTCCGCCACGTAATTAAATTCCAAATGATTGCCGCGATAAGCGCTGCAATAATTACCTGCTCGGGTACGTTTGTCCCTACAATCCCACTCCCAATAGTTTTAGCAACCGCTGTTCCGGAAATAGCCCCTAAGAAATTGAGCCCGGCTGCCATAATTATGGCCCAAAAGGGAGATAAAACCCTGGTTGAGACTACTGTTGCTATAGCATTTGCCGTATCATGGAAGCCGTTTATAAAGTCAAAAATAACTGATAAAAGCAGTATTATGATGAGGATGAGGTGTAGGTCACTCATACTTAGTTATGAGGCTGGAGAGAATATCTGCAATATCCTCTAAAGAATCCGTTGCTTGCTCCATGGTTTCGTAGATGTCTTTCAGGATGATTATTTTTTTTATGTCCCGGCTCTTAAAAAGCGACCGAAGTCCTTCTTTTAAGAGGACGTCTGCTTCATTTTCTTTATTATTAATTTCTACCACCAATTTGTGTACTTTAGAGAAATTCTTGCGTGAGCGAATAAGCGGCAAAGCTTTTGAAACAAGTTGGCTGGCCTCTAAAATAATTTGGGCAAAATGAATGATAGTTTCATCTTTTTTCTTAAGGGGATATACTTCCAGCCTGTTTCCTGAAAGATGAATCAGATCAATGACATCATCCAGTGCCCGGGTGAGGAACATGATATCTTCCCTATCCATGGGAGGCACAAAGGCTTTGCTGACTTCTTCATAGAGCTGGTGTGCTATTTCATCCCCTGCCTGCTCCAGATTATGAATTTTCTTGGCAATTTTTGCTGAATTCCGGGGATTTTTTGCAAGAGAAAGAAGTTCCAAAGCAGCTTTCACATTGTTCTCTGCTGCTTCCTCAAATGATTGATAAAAAATACCTGATCTGGTTTGGAAAACCGATAATAATTTCACTGAATATACTTAAAGATCCTACAATATTATACTATCCGGGGCAAGGGGAGAAATTTATTGGGTAGCTTTGAAAAGAGTTGATGCAACAGGAATTTATGCTTTTTGCATGGTGAGCCAGCGCTCTATATCTAGTGCTGCCATGCAGCCAAATCCTGCGGCAGTTACTGCCTGGCGGTACCTATCATCCTGGACATCCCCGGAAACAAAAACACCTTCTATATTAGTCCTCACCCGTTCTTTTGCGCTTACATACCCGCTTTGCGTCAAATCTACCCCTTTAAAGATAGATGAATTTGGCGTATGGCCAATAGCCACAAATATACCGTCTATAGGCATTTCTGTTACTTCCTGGGAGACGGTATTCTGGATTTTAACCTTCTCTACTTTGTTCCCCCCCAGTACTTCAACAATTTGAGAGTTAAGCATAACTTTAATTTTTGGGTTATTTTTTACTTTATCCTGCATAATCTGGGATGCCCTAAAGCTGTCCCTTCTATGGAGCAAGGTAACTTCTGCAAAATTGGTGAGGAAGTTTGCTTCCTCCATAGCAGAATCCCCTCCGCCTACAACTATGATCTTTTTTCCCCTAAAAAATGCCCCGTCACAGGTTGCACAGTATGAAATACCGCGCCCGGTCAGCTCTTTTTCACCCGGTACGCCCAGTGTTTTTGAATTCTCACCGGTAGCCAGGAGAAGGGCTTTGCCTTTATAGGTCTTCCCGTCCGCTGTTATAGAAAACGGAGAGGATGCCCCTGTCAAATCTGTAGGATCAGCATCCGCATTCACGAACGTTACTCCAAAACGCTCTGCCTGGCTTCTCATTTCCATCATAAGCTGGGGTCCCTGTATTCCTTTGGGAAAGCCCGGGAAGTTTTCAACCTCCGTAGTAAGCATGAGCTGGCCACCCCAAGTCTTCCCTGCAATGATAAGAGTTTTAAGTCCGGCTCTGGAGGTATAAATTCCTGCAGTGAGGCCGGAAGGACCGGATCCTATGATGATTACATCAAAAATGGGTAATTCAGAATTCATAATTCAGAGTTAATAATTAAATTTAGAGTTTAGAATTTTATATTCTAAATTCTTACGAGGAGAGGGCTTCGTCCAGTGCTTTCTTAAATACGTCTTTTGGCTGGACTCCCACGGTAGTTGCTACCGGCTTTCCCTTCTGGAAAATAATAACCGTGGGGATAGACATGATCCCAAAACTGGAAGGGGTTTTTACGTTCTCATCTACGTTCATCTTCCCTACCTTTACCTTCCCCTCATACTCTTTCTCCAATTCTTCAATAATAGGAGTGAGCATATGGCAGGGAGTGCACCACTCTGCCCAAAAATCCACCACAAAAGGAACGTCTGACTTTAAAACGTCTTGCTCAAATGTATCATCAGAAAGTTTTACAACTGACATATTTGTATACCGGGAATCCTTAAAAGAAGAATGCAGAACTAACGGTACGGAAACCAGTATAATCTCCCGACCGGCTTAAAGTCAAGAAAGAGTTTTCACAGCCTCGGAATTTGAAAATAGACCCCTAAAAGCATATAATGAGTGTCCCAGAGAGATTATTATTATTAGGGGAGGGTTGCTTTATGAAAGTAAGTTCTGCCCGAGAGGACATATTTATTGTTTTTTTGTCCTTCTGGAGCACAATTTTATTAACGCGTTATCTAACGTTTGAATTTATTAAGGTGTTCCACCAGTATCCTGTCCTGTACCTTTCAGGTGTGCCTATCCATCACTTTTTAGTTGGCCTCATTCTAGTTTCTTTTGTCCTGGTAGTACGCATATTCAGGAATAGTTTTTCCCTGATTAATTTGATTCTCTTAGGCATGGGGTTGGGCTTTATTACTGATGAATTCTGGCTCATAACCACCGGGGATTTCACTACAAATAATATCTACTGGGCAGGGGAAAATCTCACGGCTATCGTTGTTTTGGGCCTCCTCTCTTTTTTGTTTGTGAAGTTTCTGGAAAGGCGGTCCAGTATGAAGCTGGATAAAGGAAACCGTCCGCTGCATGTAAACCCAAAAAATCCGCTGGTCTCCGTGGTTATCCCCGCTTTAAATGAAGAGAAGTTCCTGGAAAATAACCTATATAGCATCATCCAGCAAAAATTTAAGGATTTTGAGCTGATTGTAGTAGACAACAATTCTACTGACAGGACTGCTGAAATAGCCCGGTCTTTTGGTGCAAAAGTCATTTTCAACGCAGTAAAAGGCGTGGGCGCAGCGCGCCAGGCCGGATTCATGGCGGCAAAAGGCAAAATTATAGCTACCACAGACGCTGACAATATTTTACCCAGGGATTGGTTGGAAACCATAGTGAAACGGTTTGAAAAAGACCCTGAACTGGTAGCTTTTGGGGGCCTTTTCCGCCTCTACTCCGGACCGCTTTCAGCACGTATTGCCGTAAAGTACCTTTCCTATCATATGTTCAAGCTGGATAAGCTGTTTGCGCATAACTGGAGTTTAATTGCCCAGAACATGGCGGTGAAGAAAAGCGCATTCCTGAAAGTAGGTGGCTTTAAGCATGTCCAAATGGGAGAAGACGCGGACCTGGCACAACGGCTGGGCAATATTGGAAAGGTTGAACTGGACCCCAACTTTTTAGTATATGCATCCGGAAGGCGCGTGCGGCACGGCCTGTGGTATGGCATCTGGTCTTATGGCCCCAATGCGTTTAGCCGAATGTTTTTTAAAAAGCATAAATTTGACCGCCTACCCACGGTGAGGAAAGAAAAATCTATCATCAACAACTTCTCTTTTATTCCGCTTTTAGCTTCAGTTATTTACCTTATTATCCTGTTTACCTCTATGAATGCGTCTTTAAACCATGCAAAACAGGATTTGTTGCATAAAACGTCTATCAGCATCTCTAAGATGAAGCTTAAAAAGATTGCGTCAGAACTGGGCCCAACCCTCCCCTGGAGTGAACTGATTAAGAAAACTCGCGACCTCCACTTCCTGGAGAATTAGGTGCTATTCTCTTCAACTCTGCGAAATCATATAAACAACTTCCTTAATTTCATCACTTGGAATATAAAACCATGGAGGAATGAATGAGTGAGCGCCCGAAAAAAATCACAGACCCGCACGTGCGATTGGGTCTGTGACTTCTTATTTTAGGCGCGCAGTTCCGATTTATCGGAACGAGCACCGCAAAGCTTAATACATTTTGAATATAATCAAAATTAAGCTTTATAATACCGTTTGATTTGGAATAATAGGTAAAAACCTACTAAATCAAACACAACTCCGGAGATAGAAATAGCAAGAACAGATGAAACAAGTGTTACTACTTCTGACCAGAACATCATGTTCCACCCATTCATCTTGCCGCTTTTAAGTCCGGGGAAGGCTGCAAGCATTAATCCTGAAGAAGCAATTAACAAAACTGCTGCTAATATGCCGCTTCCGGCTGCTCTTACGCCTCCTACTCCTCCTAAGGCAGCAAGCGGAGAAAGTGTTGCCATGATTCCCAAACCTGCAATTCCTGCAAGCAATCCTAATATTCCAAAGATTAAAGCAACCCATGGAGCAAGTTTAACTAATACTTCCTGGAAGTTTTTAGGCAGGGAAGGAACTGCGGAATACCACTTCTCTACTGTCTCTATGATTGAATCAGTTGATGATTTTGCCATATATACAAAGTCACCTCCTTTAGAAGCTCTTGCTTGTTGAGAAGCAAAAAGCTTAGAGATTCTTAAGCCCCTCGGAAAACGCTCCGTGAGGCGTGAACGAATAGTTCTGAAAAGCCGAACGGTAAGTTCAGTGGGGCTAAACAGACTATCTATAATTATTGTGTATGAAAATTTCCTTTGATGCAAGAGGACCAATACTATATGATAGGATGCTAGAGCTCCAGACCCATCTGCGGGCTTGTCTTCTTCTTATCTATATGCAATATTCCATCTTCTGCATTCCATATTGCTACTTTTCCGTATTCTCCGTCAAATCCCGGGATTATTGAAATATTCCTGGACCTTACCTTCTCTACTCCTTCCGCTACGTCATTTCCCACCAGTTTTCTTATTTCATCAAGAGAGGTCCTTAAAAGGATTTCATGTTCTGTGCTAAACTTCTGCACTAAAGAGTCAAATACGGCCAAGACCTTTTGGGATGATGGCATGGAATGTATAGCCTCTGCAATGACCTCCAATAATGGGACCAGATTTACAGATGGAGGCCTGATTGCTTTAACGTCCTGTATCCATACCACCCCATTTCCGTCTTGTTTCAGGGTAAAATTCTGGGAAGGGTTTGAAGCCAGGTCCTCTACCCTATGCATTACTCCTACCGTTAAAGGCCTGCGGCATACCGGACATAATTTATCTTTTGGTGTTTCATCAGGTGAATAGGAGACTTTACAATTCCGGTGGCCGGTATAATGGTACTTACCCTCTTCAGGATAGAACTCTATGGTATAGCCCAGCTCAAACACCTTTTCTTTTCCCCGTACCAGCCCATTCATGATGTTGCTATACGTAATATCCTCATCTTTAATTCTTGATTCCTGATTCTTGCTTCTTAACACTGTTGCTTCCCGGCCCATTTTCTCCAAAGAATGCGCATCAGAAAAAGAAACAATAGAGCGGGTGTCCAGTTCTTTAATCCGCCAATTCATAGATGGATCTGAAGAAAGCCCGGTCTCTATGGCAAAAATGTATTTAGCATACTCTCCAAAACAGTCTGTAATATGGTCATACCCTGATTTAGACCCATATAAAGAAAACCATGGTGTCCAGACATGGCATGGGATCAAAACTATACGGGGATTAATTTCAAAAAGCATTTCAGCCAGGTTTCTGGAACTGATCCCTAAAATTGGCCTACCATCAGAGGACAAGTTTATTCCCCGGCTTACCAGGCCTTTATTAACCTTCTCTGCCGTCTCAAAATCAGGAGACAGGATAAGGTTATGGATACGGTGGACTTTTCCGTTTTCTGAATAGATAGCTGCCACCTCTACTGAAAGCATAAAATAAGGACCTAAGAAAGGCTGGGGAGGCAATGCATTTGCAGGAATAAACCGGTCTTTTAACTTGAATATACCCGGCTGGAATTCCTCAAGCTGGGAAAAGACTTCCTTAAACCAGACAGGATGGGTAAAGTCAGCCACTGAAAGGATATTAATCCCCTTCTTTCTGCCCCACAAATACATATTGGGGAGGTTCATGCGGGGAGAAACTGCACGTGAGAATCTGGAATGAAGATGTAGGTCTAAGACTAGTTCCATGCACCTCATTAAAGCATGGAAAATTCTAAGATTCAATCTGCTATTTATGCTGCCGGTTGGAATGAGGGACGGATTTTGCGCGGTTTTCTTGGTCTTCCCGGCTGGGGAGGAACCTCTCCGGCTGTCGCTTTTAATACCGGCCTATTTACCGGCTGCAACACCCGTTCTATCCCCTGACCTTCTCTATGAAAGGGTTCAGGAAGAGGCGCAAAACTTCTGCGTTCAATAGAGTCTGCCATATGAAAAAGATAATACTGCGAAATTAAAAAGAATGCAAGCTGAGCTTGTAAGGATTTGGGGGGTACTATATAATGGGTTACATGCAAAAGGTAGGTACTATTTTAGATAAATTTAACCCCGTAGCTGATAAATATATCTCACGCGAGTTTCAATCTTTTGGTATCTACATGTCAGAAGAATTAAACGATTATAAGCACAAATCCCTCTATATAAAGTTGGCAAAAACTACCAATAGGGCACTTTTAGAGAAGGCGCTCTCCTTTGTTAAAGACGCAAAAACCACTACCCCTAATAAAGGCGCCCTGTTTATGTGGAAGCTAAAACAACTCCGGGATGCAGCTGAGGGGAAAGAAGAGAAAAGCACGTAGCACGTAGTTTCTAGCAAAAAAAGACTATGAATTCTTCTTATGAAAAAGTTTACATGGCAACAAGGCAAATCCCAAAAGGGAAAGTTACTACCTATGGAGCCATAGGCAAGAAGCTTAATATGTCTCCCCGGGTAGTAGGACATGCGCTTCACGCCAATCCTTATGAAGGTGACGTTCCCTGCCACCGGGTGGTAAACCGTGACGGACGAGTAGCGCCTAACTTTGCCTTTGGAGGGAAAGATATCCAAAAAAAACTACTTGAAGCGGAAGGAGTTATTTTTCAAGACCAACTTCACGTGAAGCCGGAATTCATTATCTGACTACCACGTCTGGCACGCAGCGTCTCCCATACAGACTTTCCATGATATGCTGTTTCTAGGCCCATACTGGTCAAACATGCTATCCTTTGGATTATTAAGGTACTGGGTTACCTCTACTCCGCAGGCAATAAGCGCATATTGGATTCCGTCAGACCGGTAAAGAAAAGCTTTCTTTGTCCCGTTCCCGGCAGGAGTAGGACAAGAAGTATCCCCACCGGTAGGGTCTGCCGGCAGCGCTTGTATGTACTTAGGGGCCAGGTTGGGTATCCATCCCCCTGCTCCACCATTATTACTAAACGTATCCCCTCCGTCAGAGGAATAATAAGCGTCACCTGTTGAAGGATAATTTCCGTTATCGTTGTAATATTGTTCCAGCGCTCCCTGCAGCTGCTTCAGGATGGTACGCCTCTGGGAATCCCGTGCTTTTGCAAATTGGGTAAGGGGGTTTAGAACAGAGAGGAGGACTACAGCAAGAACTCCTAAAATTCCTATAACGGTAATCAGCTCAATGAGAGTGAATCCGGCACGAGTTTCTATAAGCTTTGGGGCAGAAAACCTCATATCTTAAGTTAACCACAGGAAAATTGACTAGTCAATGAAAAGGAAATTAATAGATATTAATAGAAATTAAGAAATTGATTGTAATTGCACAATTAATTTCCATGAATTTCGCGAAGCAAGTTTCTATCAGTTTCTAAGGTGTTATTTCTTTTGCGCTTTGAAGATTTCTTCTACTTCTTGCAGGGTGGTTGCGTCTTCCGGCTTTTTGTCATCCCTAAATTTTTCTAACCTGGGAAACCGCAAAGCATAGCCCGGCACATCTACGTCAAATGCTGACCCTGATTTGGAAGGCTTCATACTGCGTCCTGCGGTATGCACGGGGGATCGGGTCAACTCATCAGCCTTAATTTCTACCACTATTTCCGGGTTTACCCACACATCCGGCTCCAGCCATTTATCTACTTCAAACAGTACTGGCTTGTGGCTTGCCTTAATCCTCTCTGCCCTCCTGTGCAGCTCTTTCCATTCTTCATCAGTCAGTCCGGTTCCCACCTTTGCTATAGTTTCAAATTTATCCTGTTTCTCATTGTAAATCCCTATCAAAAACGCTCCTATCCCAAAAGACGTCCGCTTTCCCCGTCCTGAATAATACCCCATGACTACACAGTCCACCGTGTCTTCCAGTTTTGACTGGTATGACCGTTTCAGCTTTATCCAATTCCAGCCCCTGGCGCCCGCCTGATACGTACCGTCTAGTTTTTTAGCCAGGATTCCCTCCAACCCCCGGGAAATGGCATCATCAAAAAAGTTTTCTATTTCTTTTGCATCCCCCAGAACCTGCTCTTCTGCCTGATAGATAGTCTTTCCTTCTTTAATGATTCTAGAAACTGCCTTCCTGCGGTCTTTATATGCTTCAGGGATATAATTTTTTCCATTCAGGTACAGCAGGTCAAAAACCATCAGCTTCAGGGGAATCTTTTTTGCCATTTCTTCTATGTCATACTTCCGCTTTCTTTGGGCGGTCAGCTGGAACGGAAGATATTCATTTGTTTCCGGATTGTAGGCAATTGCTTCCCCCTCCAGAATCACTTCATCCGCATCTATTTGGGAGACCAGCCCTTCCTCTACATCCGGGTACATAAAGGTAACCTCTTCAAGATTTCGCGTGAATAGCTTTACTCTAAACCCTTTCCCCTTTTCCCTCTTCAGGTGCGCCTGTAGCCTAAATCCGTCAAATTTTGGCTCTATAGCGCATTCCCCTATCTTATCTACAATTTCCTGCCCTGAAGAAAGACGCTCTGCGCGGGCCATAAGGATGGGGGTAAAAACTGATGGCTTTATATGTGATAAGCCCTTCAAGCCATCCTCTTTTATAGTTTTTCCTATTATTCCCAAATCAGGCCGGATGTTATATGCCCGCTCAATTTCCGGTCTGGCTTTCTTATCTTTCCCCAGCATCCAGGATAAAGAATCCAGAACGGTCATATCAGAAAAGCCCAGGCGGAGCTTTGCCACCGGAATCCTGGAAACAAATCTGCGGGATAACGGATCTAAATCCTGCAAAAGCTCTGCCATAAGACCTATTTTTTTCTCTACAGAACCCGCTCCTCCACTTTCTGCAACCTGCCTCAACACTTCAAACACCTGGGAAACCGTACCATCTCTTCCCATTTTTGTTCCCCCCAGGCTTTGGGCTATCTCACCCAAATCCCCAACTTTTTTATATTCTGCTGCAGCTTTTTCATCTGAAACAGCAAAAGCCTGGGCTATAGCTCTTACCATCATCTTGTCAGCCATCCCAAACTCTAACGGTTCAAAAAGCGGCGCTACCCTTCCCTGCAAAAGATACATTACTTTATCAAAAACGTCCGCCGGCACTTTTTCAAAAAGTTCTGAGAGAATGAGAATCATGTCATTGCGGGAAGCAGTGTTTTCCAGTTTTTCTAAATGGATTGATAGCTCTGAGAATTTCATTTTTTAACGGGAGGTTTTACTCTAAATACCATGGTTCCACTTTTTTCTAACCTTAATGGTTCGAGAATTGTTGACCATGTGGGAGTTAATTTCCATTTATCTGCACCAATCTCTTCAGGTCTTATTTGTCTACCTTTTATAGAAAAAAATACATTCAGTACTTCCGCACGTGATCTATTATTTGTGTTTGCTAATATTATCCCTGTTTCTGTACCTTGCATACTTGCAAGTGCTCCTTCAATGCCAAAAATGCCGATTGTGCCTCTCACCTTTTTTCCAGCCCTAATACCGGTTAATAGTTTTGCTTCTCCTGGGGTTGGGTTTAAAATAAAACCTTTAGAGGTAAGCATCATGTCAGGATCGATATTATAAGCATCTTTTACGTCCATAGAATTTCCTTCAAGCTCAGTTGCACCATCTACAATATTTACCTCGCGGTCTTTAATAAGAATCTTTACCCCACTCCCAATAGCGGCATGCTCGATTGCATTGAGTGCAGTTTCCCTATCTCTCCAATCAAGTTCCTGCAAATGTGCAAAGTCTAATTCTTCTTGTAATACATCTACCATACTGTGTTTGTATTGTACACTTTTTTGTGGCTATACACCTCTGGATTAAGCCATGACGTATTTCACGCCTTTTGTCACGCCTTTCTTCTTCAGTATCCCTTTTTTCACCAAATCCTGCACTTCCCTTAACACCGTATCCTCAGATACCATAGGAAACAAAGAACTGTATGCCTTATTCTCTATATAGCCGTTTTGTTTTATATACTCTATAACTTTTAATTGCCTATCAGAAAGCATAATAGGCCCGCCCAGCTTTTTGCGCAATCCTAAATCTGCAGAAATAGACTCAATTTTTGCTTTTATTTTAGACAGTTCTGAAGACAAGCATTCGGTGAAATATGCAAGCCATACCGTCTGGTCTCCCTTAAACTTCTCCACACTCTGGAGCGCGTCATAATATTCTTTGGGATTATTATCAAAGTGTTCTTCCAGGGAGAAAAACTGGCGGATGTCATACCCTTCTTTAAACAAAACCAGGGTAGAGAGCGCGCGCCCTACCCTGCCATTCCCGTCTAAAAATGGATGGATCCGGACAAATTCATAATGCACTACACCGGCCTTTAATACCGGATGCATATCTGATTCTTCCTGAATAAAGGACACCAGTTCTTTTACCTGCCAGGGAACCTCTATCACTTTTGGCGGGCGGAAAGAAACCTCTCCGGTTATAGAATTTTTAATGACTACATCTTTATCCCGGTAGTCCCCTGATTTATCCAGAGGTAAAATGTTTGCCACCACTATCTTATGCAGCTGGCGAATTGTGTCCTCATCTATGCGCTTGCCCATAGTCCGCCCCATATATTCCATGACCTTCCGGTAGTTAATGACTTCCTGTACGTCCCTATTCCGCGCCGCAATAGTTTCACCGTCTAAGATTTTTTGGACCTGGATAAGGGACAATTCATTCCCTTCTATATGGGTACCAAAATGGACTGAGCGGACCACTGCCTCTTCCTGGAACTTTTTCTCCCAATAGGGAAGCAATGGGGCATTTTCTATAACTTCCTTTGCCGCCTCTGTACTACCAATATTTTTAAGGATTGCGTTGGTGATAGAAAACGTGGGTGCGTACATGCTAAAAACGAATGGTATTAGTGTGAATATTTACGAACGCTTTTCTTCAAGTCGTCTGAGAAGACCTGAGAGCTGGTAGGTCACAAAGACCGCAATAATAGTAACAATAATGGCATAGAGAAGTAGCGAGATGAGTCCTGCATTTCCGGGAAGATATTTCTTCACATAACTATTTACAACTTCCTGAATAAGACTATTCCAGGCAAGAGCTGAAACCAGCCCAAAACCTGCAGTTGCCAGAGTCAGCATCTGGCGGACAATCTCTATGTGAAGCTTTTGCTTTTTTTCACTTGCCATAGGACTATGCTCAAGAATACTCTCTTTTGCAATTTGCTTTTGAGCACATACTCAGAAAGTGAGGATTGCAAATTCGAGCTTGATGAGTATATTCTAACACACTTGTAAATTTACGGAGGGTTAAAGTACAATACAGGCAACTCCATGACGGTTACACATCTCACTCTTCAACACCTGAGGAATCATCTGAAACGCTCATTTGAATTCAAAGATATCACTATTATCATAGGCCGGAACACTGCGGGCAAAACAAATATCCTGGAGGCGCTCTCTATCCTCTCCCATGGTACTTCCTTCCGGGCAGTACGGGATGCAGATGTAATCCAGGAGGGACGTGATTTTGCAAAAATAGAAGCAGATGTTTCAACTACTGATGACAAAGCCAGGCTACATGCTATTTTTGCATTACACGGAACTTATTTATCTAAAAAGTACCAGGTGAACGGCGTTGCCCGGTCTCTACGTACATTTTCCGAATATTTCTACACAGTCCTTTTTACCCCCCAGGATATAGAAATAGTTACTGATACGCCTTCCCTGCGCCGCCGCTACATAGATTCTATCCTAACCAAATCCCACAAAGAATACCGTTCTGCCCTCTCTAAATATGAAAAAGCGCTGCGCCAAAGAAACCGCATGCTGCATGATGCAAAGATAGGCCGGAAAGAATACAGACGTGCGGATTATGAATTCTGGGAGAACCTACTCATAGAACATGGAACAATAATTCATCGGTTCCGAGAGGTATTTGTAGACTATGTTAATAATTTCAAAAAGGAAGTTTTCCAATTTGAAATGTTTTATGACCACAGTATCATATCTACTGAGCGCCTGTTTAAGTATCATTTTGAAGAAGCTGCTGCAGGTGTGACGTTAGTGGGACCACAGAGGGATGACTTTAAATTCTTCTTCCCGGGTACCAAGAAGGAAATCAAGGAGTTCGGTTCCCGCGGTGAACAGCGGCTCACCATCCTTCAGCTCAAACTAATAGAAATTAGCTACTTGCTACACGCTACCGGCCAAAGGCCTATCTTACTTTTAGATGACATATTCTCAGAGTTGGATGCGGAGAACATAGATATGATTTACCATTTTATTGAGGACCAGCAAACCATTATCACTACCACGCACCGGGAATTTGTCCCCAAAAAAATCCTCAAGCAAGAGAATTTAGCGATAATTGAACTTTAGAAAGTTCGCCTTTTGAAATATAGAAAAATGTATTGTGGGGAGCGGAAACCAGATAGAATCCCGCCAAAGGCAACAGTACTTTCATAACAGCCGAATGGGAAACAATAAGAATATTGGCACCATTTTCTTTTGCCTTGATTTCACTATACGCAGCAGCAACCCTGGCCCTCAGTTCTGTCTTTGGCTCACCATAATCTTCATGCCCCAATGCCCTCACCTCAGAGAATGTCCTTCCTTCCATATCCCCTGCGCTCCGCTCATTAAACCCTGCTACTTTAACCAGATCAGCTATTCCCAACTCTTCCTGCAGAATTTCCCCGGTCTCTATGGTCCTGAGGTATTCAGAAGTATACACCGTTGAAAAAACAAAACCTCTTTGTTTAAGTTTTCTTCCTAATGCCCTCGTCTCATCTTTGGAAGATTCCAGGAGGGGAATATGAGGAGTGCTTCCCTGGATCCGGTATTCCAGATTCCACTGGGTTTTCCCATGCCTTACAAAACCCTCAATCTGCTCTTTTCCCATGAAGGGAATGTATCAAGAAAAGCTAGAAAAATCAATCCGTTTATGTGGTTTTGACAAAGTTAGTAAAAAGCTCTTTAATGTCTTTTGATTCCGAAGTATGGGTAATCTCATAAACAAAATGCGCAAGAGGAAGTTTTACTCCGGTTTCTTTCTCAAAATACGGGATAGACTCCACCGTGTAATACCCTTCTACAGTTCCCCTGGTTAATTCCAGACTTTTTTCCGGTGAGTGAAAGGCCAGATGCTTCCCAAAAGTAAAATTTCTGGATTCTTCACTGCTGCAGGTTAAAATAAGATCCCCTACGGTTGCCGGCATAGCCTTCTCATCTATAGGGTAATCAAGTTTTTTACGCAGGTTATTAAATTCTTCCATAGCCAAAAGCATGATTTTTACACGGGTATTCATCTCATACCCCAATCCGTCAGTAACCCCGCATGCTATGGCATAGATATTTTTAAACGCTGCTGCTAACTCCAATGACCGCACTCCGCGGGTTACTTTTACCCTAAAAAAGTCTGTCTGGAATAGTTTTTTTACCTCTTCCGCTTTTTCCTCATTGTCTTTGAATCCCAGGTTAACCAGCGTTGGCATTTTTTTCACTACTTCTTCAGCAAAACTGGGACCCATGAGGGTGAAATATGAAGGATCATCCAATGTCTTTGAAACTATTTGGAAAGGCAGGTCATGAGTATGCCGCTCTATTCCTTTTGCGCAGTTAATGTAGGTTATACCTTTTACACCCCGGCTGGGCTCCAATACTTCCCGGATTGCCTGGGTAGGAATGGCACCCACTACCGTAGACCCTTCTCCCAAAACCTCCCCATCCTGCCATATAGAAACCTGGTGGCTATTTGCATCCAAAACTGACTTCATGGCGGTTCCAAAAGCACCCGCTCCCATGAGTGTAATGTTCATATTTATTTGAGATATTCGAGAAATAAAATAATCTTCATTGATATTTGAGTTGATTCGAGCTTATTGTAGTCCTTTCATCACATAAGGGATTTCATTTGCCAGGTCTGAAGCATTGAAGGCAAGCCCTACCTTCTTTTCCAGTGACTCCCCTGCTTTTTTATTAATGTATGAAGCTGCACAAGCTGCCAAAAATGCCTCATTTTTGCAGTATAATGATGCTGCCAGCCCTGCCAGCACATCCCCGGTCCCGCCTTTTGTCATGCCGGCATTTCCTCCTGAAACAGTAACGGTTTGGTCAGGTGATGCTATCACGTCCTCTACCCCCTTTTTCAAGATCACACAATG
The DNA here is from genome assembly GCA_050255815.1 of Candidatus Levyibacteriota bacterium. Lineage (GTDB taxonomy): Bacteria > Patescibacteriota > Microgenomatia > Levybacterales > GWA1-39-11 > JAGORM01. The sequence goes on from JBLMVJ010000035.1 coordinate 66,044, forward strand.
GTATGTATTTGCTGCTTCTGAAATATCCCTACCGTCCAGCAGGGTTTCATATTCTTTTTGATGGGGAGTAAGAATTGGCATCTGGTTCAAACCCAGTAGTATTTCCGGTTCTATAGTCTGCAGGCTACCGCCATCCAAAACCCAGCGCTTATCAGGATACGAAATCAAAAGTCGTTCAGTAAGAAGTTTTGTATCCTCTTCTCCCGGCTCCTGCCCTTCGGGACGGGGCAAACCGGGACCAATGAGAATAACATCTGCTTCTCTTATGTAGTCATCCAGTTTTTCCCTGGGTACCACAATGCCATTTTTAAAATCTTCTTTTGCTTTTTGGATAAGTTCATTGTTTTGGGGGACTGAGGAATAAAAAACCATGTCTACTATCCGTGATGCAACAGTTAGCGGCCAGATAGAGGCGGCGTGGAAAAGTGTAGAACCCGCAATGATAAGGATTTTTCCATTCTGCCCTTTGTGGGAATCAGCCGGCGGCACATAGAGACTCTTCAGAACTGATGGATCAAACTCATGCATGGGGATATTGTATCATCTTAAGAGTATCAGGAGCATCATGGGTATCACGTGTATCAAGGGGAATTTGGAAAAAGCTCTTGGTACCCTTGGTACTTTTGGTACGCTTGCTACCCTTTTCTCTATTCACCTTCTATGGTTGTGCCATGAAAATCGCGCCCTTCCAGCGCGTTTTTAATGTTGTCAAAGTCATCACCCTTAAGGATAATAACCTTAAGCCCTAGCTCCTGTGCCTTTTGTGAGGCAATAGGATCAAAGGGCAAATTCATACCCGGAACCCATTCATCTCCGGTTAATTTCCGGAAGCCGCTCCAGGTGATTTTCTCTAACGGTTTTGCTTTGGGGTCTATTCGGGGGTCTGCGGTGTATACCTGGGGAATGTTAGTAAGGTTGAGGACTGTCTTTACGTTGTAGTCTTCACAGATCATGGTGGCGCAAAAATCCGTGCTCCAGCCCGGCTTCCACCCTGCAGCAATCACTACCGGCTCCTCTACCTTACGGATAATTTCATAATGCTTAATCACATAGGGGTGCGCAATGTCCCGGAAAATAGTCCTGACCAAATGGGCATTTAATTTAGTTGCATGGATCCCAAGCCAATCCAAATCATCAGAAGTAAGCTCATGACCTACTACATTACGTCCGGCATCCCGGTATTTGCGTGCAATAGTACCTCCTCCAACCACTAAAAAAAATTGAAGGTTTGGGTCTGCCTTCAATTCTTTTCTGATAAATGCATTGAGGTTAGAGAGGAATTCCGTAGATACTCCACCATCAGGGACAAGAAGTGATCCTCCCACAGAGAGTACAATTTTGTGTTTACCGTTTGCCATACCAAAAAGAGCGAATCAGGTATCATGTAGGATAACAAATACGCCTGTGGAAATCAAGGCTGATTGAATATAACCGGCATTAAGCTTATTATGTAAAAGATGCCTGAAAATACTTTTCCTGAAAAAATTCCTGTCCAGTCCTGCCCCCAATGTGGTGAAACCATAGGGGCTATACCCGGTGGACGGGATGCTACCTGCCATAATTGTGGATTCAAAGATCCCTGTTGTGAGTAAAAGTTCCGCCTTGTTGACATGAGGAGTATACTAGAAGTATGAGTTGGATTTTCAGGCTGTACATTTTCTTTGTTGCCATTATACTCACTACAACCACCGGTTTTGGCATAGCTGCTTTTTATCCCCAACCCATCTCTCCCAGGTACCCTATCTCCAACCCTACGGTTATAGTTCCAAAAAGCTGCTACGCTACTCCGCAGGAAGCTGCTACTCCTGAGTGCCAAAAAATTTATGCACAGTTAGAATCAGGACAAACGCAAAACATACAAGCCCAACAGGATTTTGAAAATAAAATGGAAGCTTACAATAATATAAATGCCGGATACACCAGGACCGCAATCTTTTTAGGCATTTCAGTAGGTGCTTTATTTGCCATTTTAGGGATTGGGATTATCAGGTTTTCTCCGCTGGTTGCAAACGGGGTTATCCTGGCCGGAGTTTTGACTGCTATCTTAACGCGCTTTCTGATCATGCTGGCCTCATTGGGCTCATCCGCTACCGGAAGTTCCAGTGCTGACGCCCTTTCCTATGTTGAGTTCACTATTCTCCTGATGCTGTCAGCAGCTGTCCTTTTTGTAGGCTTTACCACGCTGCGCTCACTGCAGGTAAAAACAAAATAACTACCGGAGTTTAAAGTATTTAAGGATTTCTAAAAAGCCGTTTTCATCTACTGAGGGTGCCAGGAAATAGTTGCCATCCCCTTTTGTTTTCGCCTCTTCCTGTAATGCAAGGCTGGTATTTCCTACTACCGCTACGTTTCCGCATTCCTTCATAAAAACCCAATCTCCTGTAGTGTCCCCTACCCCCAAAATTTCAGGAAATGAAAGCCCCATGGAATCAACTACTTCCCGGACAGCGGAAAGTTTTGTAATTCCTTTCAGGGTAACCAGGGCATACCGCCAATCCCCGGTCATGGGATGGGACGTCCATAACAAGTTTATCCGGTCTAGGTAAGGCCCTATGATTTTTTTAATTTCCTCTATTTCCTCTGCTGTCCTGACGGTTGCCAGCATTTTTATCACCTCTAATTCTTCCACATGTTTTTCTAAAGATGGTGAAACCAGGATTTGTTTTTCCATAACGCCTGACCTTTTCTCCGTGATTTCCGGATTATGTGATGCATCCACAAATGTGTCAGTAAGCGTGTTTACACTAATATGGATCTTTTTTTCAACACAAGCCTTAATTATTTCTTGTACCAGTTTAGTTTCCAGGGTATGCTTCCTGATAATTTCTTTTTTTATAGGGTTAAAGATGAGGGTACCGCCGTCACCTATATGGGGGTTATCCAGGTGAGCTTCCCAAATGATATTTTCTATAACGTAAGATGCTTTACCGGTACACAATATAACAGGAATTCCCTTCTGATTGAGGGTTTTGAGGGCATGCATCACCTCAGGGTTAGGTTTAGGAAAATTAAACCCTTTCTTATTTCCTATAATAACCCCATCAATATCTGAAATTATTGCGCGAATCATTACGTAATTCTAACATTTCCAATGATAGACTTATACTATGGATCAAAAACTGGAGGCGGCAACACTTGCCGGGGGGTGTTTTTGGTGTACGGAGGCTATCTTTAAACGGCTAAAAGGCGTTGAAAAAGTAACCTCAGGTTACTCCGGCGGCAAACAGGAAAACCCGAGTTACGAGGAAGTGTCCTCCGGTGACACTGGCCACGCGGAAAGCATCCAAATAGAATTTGACCCTAGCATAATTCCTTATGAGAAAATTCTGGAGATTTTCTTCCATTTACATGACCCTACCACAAAAAACCGGCAGGGAAATGACGTGGGAGAACAATATAGATCTATGATCTTCTATCACTCTCTATATCAAAAGTCAGCTGCAGAAAAGGTAAAACAGGAAGTAGAAAAAGAAGGAAAATACAAAGACCCAATAGTAACTGAGATAATCCCCTATGACGCCTTCTACTCTGCTGAAGGCTACCACCAGAATTATTATGAGAATAACCAGAACCAGGGATACTGCAGTTTTATCATTACCCCAAAAATCCAGAAACTCCTACGGGAATATACAAAAGAAGTGAAAGAGGAATACCTTTCTTAAGCCCTTTTCTTAGAAGTTCTTAACACAAAGAGTTTTGCAATAAAAACTACCACCATAGTTGCTGCCCAGCCAAAGAAGACCTGCCAGAGAAGTTTATTTTCCCGTATCTCCACCTCTTTTAAGGAACGCCCTACCAGCACGTATCCATTCTTATACTTTTCTACCACTGCTGCGGAACGCACACCTGCCTGGGGCTGCCAGGTAAAGCGTACTTCTTGTTTTTGGGAGACGGTATCAAAAACTCCGACAGGAAGTTCCGGAACCTTACCGCCAATTTCCCCCGTTGAAATAGTCAATTTCTTATTTGCGTCAAAAATCATGATAAAAACCGCCAGGCTTTTACCCATATCTATGCGGGAAGGCGGGATAATGGTGTCAGCAGGAGTGCCCTGGGCCAGGCTGTTTGCTATGTCCTGGGCAAACTGGATCTGGGGGTCATTTGCGTTCATACGCAAATTCTGCTGTTCTACAAAATACATAAGTCCGCACAAAAGTGTAACCGCGAGCCCCAGAGGAATAAATTTTCTCAAGCCTCCCATACCTCCATTATAACGTCAGAATTTTAAAAAAAACAAGTTCCCTTTAAAATTTAGCTTTCTTCCTTTATAATCAATGTTTATGGCCACCCTCCCAACTAACTACCAAAAACATATGTCCGCTGACCCATCCCGCAAATTCTTCCTGCGCCGTTTTAACAAGACATTGGTTAAAAACATAAAAAACCTGAATGTTTCCTCTATTCTAGACGCGGGGTGCGGGGAAGGATTTACCCTTAACCAGCTATATGAGGCAAAAGCGGCAAAACACCTGGAAGGGGTGGATTTTTCAAAACAGGCAGTAAGCCTGGGAAATAAACAGTTTCCCAAGCTGAAACTAAAACAGGGTGACATTTACAAACTACCCTACAAAAAAGATGAATTTGAGCTGGTTATATGTTCTGAGGTTTTAGAGCATTTGGAACACCCGGAAAAGGCTGTTAGAGAAGTACTTCGCGTTTCCAAAAAGTATGTGCTCTTCAGCGTACCCAATGAGCCCTTTTTTATGGGATCCAGACTTTTAAAAGGCATGAATATCAAACAGCTGGGCAACCACCCGGAACACATTAACCATTGGAACGTTTTTTCCTTCCCGCAAATGCTACAGAAAAACGGGGTAAAAGTGAAAAAAGTCCTCTACCCATTCCCGTGGATTTTAGTATTAGGGAAAAAAGAATAACTTCTATTCTTCAGAGGAATATTTGAGACGGCCCAGAAATTTCTCCCCATTCTCCTGGCGGTCATTTAAGTGGACCAGAAGGTCTGCAAGAAAACCGGTGAAAAATGCCTGGATACCGGACAGGACCAACATCACCCCTAAGAATAATAACGGACGAGTCCCTATAGTCTCTCCTGCAAAATGGAGAAATGACAAATATCCAAGCACAAGTATACCCAAAAGAAATAGGATCTCTCCAACTATTCCAAAGAAATGCAAGGGCCGTTCTTTGTATCTGCTTAAAAAGATCATGGTTAACATATCCGGCATGTCTTTCCAGAGTTTTGAAAACCCGTACTTGGAAACGCCAAATTTCCGCTTAGCATGTTCTACCGGCACTTCCATGACGGTAAATCCATGCTGATACGCCAAAAGGGGGATAAACCGGTGGAATCCTCCATACAGCTTTAAGGACTTTGCTGCCTGCGCGGTATATCCTTTTAAACCGCAGTTATAATCATGCAGTTTTAGTCCCCAAAAACGGTTTGCCAAAGAATTAAAGAACTTGGAAGATAATTTTTTCTTGAAAGAATCCTGCCTGTTTTTCCTCCATCCGCACACTACCTCTGCCCCGTTTGGGTCTTCCAGTGCGTCCAATATTTTTTTTATCTCAGACGGCTTATCCTGTAAATCTGCGTCTAACGTAACAATATATTCACCTTTTGCCTGGGAAAACCCTACGCTCAGCGCCTCAGATTTCCCCACATTTTTGCGGAAAGAAAAGATCTTCACATCCTTATCCTTTTTATGGAAAGCTTTCAGTAAACGGAGGGTTGCATCTGTGGACCCGTCATCAATGAACAAAATCTCATAAGGCTTTTTTAGCTTGGATAGCTCTTTTACCAGCACTTCATAGAACGCTTCCAGAGACTCCTCTTCATTGTAAACCGGAACTACAATACTAATCATTTTGGATATTATAGCATCTTCCAGGATGGAAGATGATATATCGAAAGATTCATTAGTTATAAATCTCCCAAAGGGATATGGTATATGAGGGTTCTTTTTAGTTATACCAAAACTGAGGCTAATTACTAAATTTTAGAGAATGCTATGAAGTCTCCGGTCTCATATAAAATTTTGTAGGAAGGGTTTTTTCTGAGGTTTTCAACCATTTGTTTCTGCGCAGGAAGAGACGGCTGTGCATAGGTATCATTAAGAAGAAAAACAATTACATCAGCCTCATCTAATCCATTGGGAATGGTGTAAATCTTCTCCCTCTGGGATAGATGAGAACCAACATTATTACTGGCTGCTACACTATATTTTTCATCTATGGTCATAAGAAACTGTGAAATTTCCTTACGGTTTGAAAGCTGCCTGGTAAACATATCTATGTTAGGATGCAGGCTTCCCGGAAGAGGCCCTAAAACATATGCGGAGAACAGGGAGGATCCCAGCAGGACTGCTATTAAAACAGTGTCATTTAAAAGCCTTATCCTTTTTTGTGCAATCTTTATTCCATACACTGCTGAAGTAAAGATAAACGGGGTGATAGTTGCCGTGTACTGGTAATAAATTTCATGCAGCTGCCCGTTATTGCTTAAGACATTAATAGCTAAATCAGGAATGGCAAAGATAAGTGACGGGATTGCAAAGAGCGGTAAAAAAGCAACCGGAGACATAATCTCAAGAATATAATTAATCCGTGCGGGGGATGCTAACAACTGGACCCATTTCTGGGGGGCAATAAACAGGGACAGGAAAATTTCCCCGGGAGAAGACCCCAAATGGGAAAAGTAAGAAAGTGCAAAATGGACATCTCCTCTTTGTCCCGGTATCACATGGGAAACCAAAACGTAAAACATGCCTAAAGAGATAAAAAAGGTAAGAATACCCGTTACTGCAACGCCTAGCCGGGTTATGTGCAGGCTTTTCTTCTTCCACTCTATGCCATCCATGGCAAGGCGTATCCCTAAAAACGCTGCAACAATCCACACTTCTTCTTTCGTCAATGCTGACAATACGATAAACAGGAAAAACAAAAACCTCTTTTTTTTCAAAAGAAAATAATAAGCGGCCAGCAAAAATCCGGTGGCTAAAACAACCGGATGGAAATCATATAAAACTGAGTACGAAAGGCCGGGATTTAAAAGATAGGCGCAGGAAACTGCAAGGGCAAGAAGCGGTTTTTTTAAAACGGATTTTGCAATAAGAAAGATAAAAACAGCGCCCATTGCAACGGTAAATGCCTGTAAAAAGATAAGGACCCGGGGGTCAGACCAAAAAGCATACAGCGGCGCAAAAAAGACCAGGATCACATCAGCGTGAAAGGCAAGACGGGAAATAACCTTAGTCCCATTAGGGTCAGTAAATTGGAAAACGTTCCCGTGCAAGGTATTCCATACCGTCTGGTCCATATTTCCCAGGTCAAATCTGCCGGTAAAAAAATTGTCATAACGCAAAAATCCTGCAATGGTGTAATACAGGGTAAATAAGGAAACCATAACCCCCAGGAAAAGTTCTGTACCATACTCTTGCACCATGAATATAACCCTTTGGATAGTTTTGCTTCTATACCAAAGCACTACAAAACATACAAAAAGAACTTCCCCTGCAACTTGTAAGATGCGTGCTAAAATAGATGCAAAAACTGCCACTCCCACACCCAAAAACGGGGCCAGTCCTACAGACATCATCCCTTCCCTCACACCCAAACCCATAGGGGTTAAAATAGTAATATATCCAAAAAAGAGGCTGAATATAAAAAATGAGATAAATGCCAGGAGCATAAAAGGGGTCAAAAACGTCACGGATAAAACAGCAAAAAATGTCCCCAAACCAAATAGGGAAAGGTAACAGATGGTAAGAAACAGCAACTGAAGTGTCTGCACAGCGGTAAAACCGGGCAGCAAAGGCCGTAAGCGCTTTGCAAACGGAGCGGGTACCTTAGTCAAAAACCAGGAATGAAATAAGAAAATGCTTCCCATTAAAACTCCTCCTGCCTCTAAAAGGAACATGAGAATTGAAGAAAGTGGATTGTTGTAGAACACGTATTGGTTAAGAAGCGGCAAGGCAGGTATGCTAGCCAGAACACACCCGGCAGCAAAAAATTCAGCTTCTATAAGCAGGAGGTGGAAGATTTCTTTCTTTTTTGCCCCATGTGCAGAAAGCAGTATTCCCTTGCCTAAAAAAGACCAAAAGTTGCCCGGAATATAACGCTTCAATTCTGAAATTGACCATATATATGTTGCGCGCTCACGGGGAATTGTAATATTTTTATTGCACAGCAGGATGTACCAGATGATGCTTCTAATTAAAAAGTAGAAAAAGTAACATGCTACGGAAAAGAATAAAAATGAAAAAGAAACGTGGGAAAAAACCCGGGAGAAAGAAATGTTTTGCTTTGATAAGGTGTACAGGAGAAAGACAAAAGCAAGTGCGGCCAGCGGCCAGCTGAACAGAAATTTCAGCGTGTTGTAATACCGTGAGAACGGTGATAATTTCATGCTTCATATTGTAGCACGGAACACGTTTACTCCATCTGAGAAAAATCTTAAGGATTAGGCTGTCTTGCAAAGGAAGCAGGAACGAGTATATATTAATAATATGTTTCCCAGGCTTTTTAGGATCCTCTTGTTGCTTTTGGTGCTCTACACTCTTCTCCCTTCTGTGGCATTAGGGCAACAAACCTCTACCGGAAGCGTCCAGGGAGCTGCAACACTGGGCGTGGCCCGGATAGTAGAAACGGCTGAGAAAAACCCGCAGGATGGCAGCATACTGACTGACACCCCCAAAGGTGCAGCACTTTCAAGCCTGGCCTATGATCCCCAGGTAGTAGGCGTGGTATCCCGTGACGCTGCAATCATCCTCAATTCAAGCGGCAGCACAACCGGCGTTCCGATCATCTCTAATGGAACAGTTTATATCTTAGTATCAAGCCGCGACGGGAATATTAAAAAAGGGGACCTTTTGACTACCTCTACTATTCCCGGAGTTGCAGTGAGGGCTAAAAAAGACGGTTATGTTTTAGGAAGCGCGCTGGAAGACTACAGCAACTCCAACCCGAAGCAGATTGATAAAATTGCTGCGGAGTTGAACCTCCATTACTTCAACTCTAAGCCTACTATCCTGGGTACCCTCTCTGATGTATTTAAGGTTGCGCTGCTGCCCACAAAAGACTCCCCTACGCCGGTATTTAAATACATTGCTGCCGCTTCCGTAGTGGTGGCGTCATTTGTCCTGGCGTTTATGACATTTGGCAGAACTGCGGCAAAAGGAGTTGAGGCGTTAGGAAGAAATCCGGCTGCCAGTAAAATTATCCACTTAGGCATTATCATTAACGTCACTATAGTAGGCATTATTGTTTTGGCCGGTTTAGTAGTAGCCTTCCTTATCCTCAGATTGTAGGCTTCACAGTAGAGCCAGATGAGTATACAATAATAAAGATATGAATAACCTGCTCCTTCAGGCTATCACTGTTGTTGCAAACCTGGAGATATTTATCTTTGTCCTCTACTATATCTGGCGGCTCCGCCAAAAAGAAAAGGAACTGGAGAAAAAAGAAGGGAAAATTGACTTCACTTATCACCAAATTGTTGATAATGCCTTAACCCGTGAACGCAAAATTTTGGAAGATGCCACACAAGAAGCTGACCAGATTATAGTAAATGCAGAGTACGTCAACCAGGAGTCTAAAGATGAAGTTGATGCAGCGCTTCACAAGATGATGACGGATATCCAGAAGGAAACACTTGCAACAGCCCAAAAGTTTATAGGTTCTTACCAGGAATCACTGAAAGACATTTCCCACCAGTCTATTAATGACTTCCAGTCTGTGTCTAAACAAATGCAGGATGACCTGAAAGCGCAGATTAAAATGTTCCATGAAAATCTGCTGCCTAATTTGCAAAAAGAGGTAGATGAATATAAGAAAACGAAAATGCAGCAGGTAGATACTTCCGTTACCCAAATTATCCAAAAGGTATCCCAGGAAGTGTTTAACCAAACCATTTCACTGGAAGAACACCATAAGCTCTTAGCAGACTCTTTGGATAAAGCAAAAAAGGAAGGGATATTTGACTGATGGAGGATATAGACTTAACCCCGTTTTGCAAAACAAAAGCAGAAGCTATGGACTTTTCTGCCCGCCTCTCCACAATTGTCTCCCACATTTTTCAAACGTCTTTTGATTTAGAACACGAACTATCACAAGAGTTGGGAATCCAAAAAAAGGACCTGTTTTTATTCTTGCTGCGGGACAAAAATATCAACCCATCTGCCCAAAGTGATTTGAAAGACTTTTTGTCTAAACTGCAGGAGATTGCATTAAACATGCCGGTCCTTTCCATCTCCCTGGCCTTTGAGCCTAAAGAGGACACCCTCACGTTTCTGTCCGAATGGTTTTTGACAAATTTGCACAAACAAGTCCTGTTTGATATTGTAGTAGACTCTAACCTTATTGCAGGCGCAGCAGTTTCTTACCAGGGGAAATTTCTAGACTTTTCCATAAAGCCAATTTTTACCAGGATACTTGAGGAAAGCCTCTCTCCTACTCCTGTAGCCAAATGAAAGTATGGACAATAACGCATTTGCGCAATATTTAAAACAAACCGGGGAATACGGTGTAACCTACCAGGTAAACCATCCTATTGTCTTTATTGACGGCCTGCCAAAAGTCAAAACGCATGAAATCATTCTGTTTGAAACAGGACAGCGCGGTGAGGTTTTTGCCATAAACCGCGGGAAAGTTGAAGCGCGTATTTTTTCCCATGAGCCTATTGTAGTAGGCACAAAGGTCACCAGGACTGACACTCTCCTCTCTATCCCCGTAGGAAAAGAGCTGTTGGGACATGCTATAAATCCTTTGGGGGAGCCGCTGGATCCTTCCATTCCTTTTACCAGTCCTAAGCAATCCCGCCAGCTGGATGCAAACCCTATAGGAATCGCGGGCAGAAAGAAAATCACTAACCAGCTGCTAACCGGCGTTTCAATCATAGATCTCCTGCTGCCACTAGGAAAAGGACAGCGGGAACTGATCATAGGAGACCGTAAAACCGGAAAGACGTCCCTTTTAATGACAGCCATAAAAAAACAGGTCTATGAAGGCTCTATTGCCATTTATGCAGCTATTGCAAAGAAAAAAAGCGACATTAAAAAAATGCAGGAATTTTTTGAAAAAGAAAAAATTATGCATAAGGTAATCATAGTAGGCACCTCTTCCCATGATTCAACCAGCCTTATCTACCAAACGCCCTATGCTGCTATGACTATAGCGGAACATTTTAGGGACCTGGGCATTAACACGCTTTTAATTTTAGATGACCTGTCTATCCACGCAAAATTCTACCGTGAGATTTCCCTGTTGGCCCGGCGCTTTCCGGGCCGTGACTCTTATCCCGGGGACATCTTTTATACCCACTCAAAGCTTCTAGAGCGTGCCGGTAATTTTAAACACCCAACGGTTGGGGAAGTGTCTATCACATGCTTGCCGGTTATTGAAATTGTAGAAGGAGATTTTACCGGGTATGTTTCAACCAATGTCATGGGCATTACAGACGGCCATATTTATCTGGATGCTGATATTTACTACCAGGGCATGCGTCCGGCCGTAAATATTCCTCTTTCCGTTACCCGCGTAGGCCGCCAGACACTGGATAAGCTGTCCCGGGAAGTCAACAAAAACCTTACCTCATTTGTTACTTCCTATGAAAAACTACAGTCCGTTTCCCATTTTGGCCAGGAGCTTGCAGCTGACGTTAAAAAAAAGCTCCAGACGGGAGATGTTATTTATAAATTCTTTAACCAGCACTACCAGCAGACTATCCCTAAGACCATCCAGCTTATTTTGGTCTCCATGATCCTACAAGGGATTATTCAGGATAAGGAAACTATGGAAAAAGTAAAACAAGGCCTGATAGATGCATACTACAACCGCGGTAAACAAAAAATCCTGTATGATATCACTAACGTCCATGACGCCGAAGCTTTTGATAAAAACGTAATGGCAAAAAAAGATAATCTACTCTCTCTTTCTATTAAATAAATGGCACAAAGAAAAGTTGTTACAGAACATCTGGAAGCACTCAATAGCTTGAAAAGCTTAGCAGAAAGCTTTGAGCAAATTGCAGTTATCCGCATGCAAAAAATCCGTGATTCCGTGCTGCGTACCCGCGATTTTCTTGAAGAACTTTCAGATGTATATGTTGACCTGAAGTCATCATATGAACGGGAGGTACAGGATCTATTAAAACACCGCCAGGCAGGGGACAAAAGCTTAGCCCAGGTACTCCAGAAATCCGGAAAGGTACTCTTAGTCTATCTTTCCGCAAACGGAAAGCTCTACGGCGAAGTGACTAAAAAAACGTTTCACTTATTCAGGCAGGATATCAAAAAACCTGAATATGCTAAGGCAGATTTAATGATTGTGGGAAAAGCCGGTAGGGAAATGTATGAAGGCGGAGGGGAAGACAGGCCTTTTGAATACTTTGAAATCCCTGATACCAGCTTTGAAGTTGATCATGTGAAAGACCTCATGGGAAAGTTTTTACAGTATGAAAAAGTCTACATTTATTACGGGAAGTTTGGCAACGTGGTGACCCAAAACTCCATTAGCAGCAGCATCACCGGAGAAGATATTTTTGAAACGGAAATAGTGTCAGAAACACCACGGGAAGACCGCTTTATCTTTGAGCCCACCCTGGAAAAAATTTTCCATTTCTTTGAAACACAGATCATGGCAAACCTGTTCACCCAAACGCTTCTTGAAAACCAGTTGGCCAGACACGCTTCCCGGGTGAACGCTATGGAAGCAGCTCTTATAGAAATTGATAAAGAAAGCAAGGTTTACAACCGTATTAAAAACAGGTTAAAAACGCAGCTTAAGAACAGGCGCCAGCTTGAAACCATTGCAGGATTGGCCCTGTGGGAAGCATAACGTCACCTCCACTACCCTTTCCCTGCCTTTCAGGTTATACTAGTAAATACTCTTCTATGCATACGGGTAAAATTGTCAGCGTAAAAGGACAAATTATTGAGGTAGAATTCCTGGAACACAAACCTAAAATTTATGACGTGCTGTACTATAAGGAAGATCCTTTCATCCGCATGGAAGTTTATACCTCAGCCTCCCCCACTTCATTTTACTGCCTTGCCTTAACCAATGTTTCAAAGCTGCACCATGGATCAGTGGTTATTAATACCGGTGAACCCATCAAAATCCCGGTGGGAAAAGAGATGCTGGGACGCGTTATTAACACATTAGGGGTTGCCCAGGATAACCTGGGAAACATAGTTACGAAAGAATCCATGCCTATCATCTCAAACGGTATTACGTATGCAAATATCACTATACCAAAGGAGATCCTGGAAACCGGTATTAAAGTGGTAGATTTTTTTGCGCCCATAGTGAAGGGTGGAAAAGTTGGCCTGTTTGGAGGCGCAGGTGTAGGTAAAACGGTAATTATTTCTGAGATTATCCATAACCTGGTTATTCTGAATCCTGAGAAAAATGTGTCTGTTTTCACCGGTGTAGGAGAACGTACCCGTGAAGGAGAAGAGCTTTATACTACTCTTTTGGAAGGAAAAGTTATGCAGGGCGTCAGCCTTATCTATGGAAGCATGGGAGAAAACCCCGCAATACGCTTCCGCACTGCCTTTACCGGCGTCACATTGGCAGAATATTACCGTGACGTCCTGGGGAAAGACGTGTTGTTTTTTATTGACAATATCTTCCGTTTCGCGCAGTCCGGGTATGAGCTCTCTACCCTCATGAACTCTATTCCCTCTGAAGGAGGGTACCAGGCTACCTTAGCCTCTGAAATGGGATCTTTCCATGAACGGTTAGTTTCTACCCATAAAAATGCTATCACTACCTTTGAGGCTATTTACGTTCCTGCCGATGATTTGACTGACAGCGGAGTCCAGGCCATTTTCCCATATCTGGATTCCGGCATGATTTTATCCCGGCAAGTTTATCAGGAGGGCCGCTTCCCTGCTGTAGACATCCTGGCCTCTAACTCTGCCGCCTTAAACGTGGATATTGTTGGGGAAGAACATTACCAGACTGCGCTGGATGCCCAGGCGCTTCTTAAGAAGGCGGTTGCATTGGAAAGGATTGTGTCTCTTATTGGAGAGTCTGAACTTTCTTCTGATGACCAGGTGGTATATAAACGGTCAAAGTTTTTAAAAAACTACATGACCCAAAATTTTACGGTGGTTGAAACGCAAACTGAAAAGAAGGGCGTCTTTGTATCTGTTAAGGAAGCGGTAAAAGACGTCCGTGCAATCCTGGATGGAAAATATGACATTATGGATCCTGAAGATTTTCTGTTTATTGCCACGTTAAAAGATGTAGCGGAAAAACTGAAAGCGAAACAAAAAAAGGTCCCCACCACTCCTCCAGCACCCACCCAAACGGGTAACCCGGATGGCACAACTGCCACCCCACCTCCTTCTGCAACACCACAGACAAACCAGGCTCCCAGCTCATAGGCTATGGCAAATAAAAAACCCATTAACGTTAAAGTGCGCAATACGGAAAACATTTTATTTGAAGGTGAAGTTGAACGTATTAGCTCCTTTAATGAGGTTGGGCCTTTTGACATTTACCATACGCACGCCAATTTTATTTCCATTATCAACAAACAGCTTGATCTGTACCACGACCACAAAAAGGTGAAAACCCTGCAATTTGAACAGGCTGTTTTAAAGGTGAAAAAAGATGCGGTGCACATCTTTTTAGGAATTGAGTCGCTCTTTGTGGATGAAGAACTGCTCAGTAAAAAACCTACAAAATTAAAATAAAATCAGATTTGAAAAACATTTAATTATAAATCTAAAATAGTATATTGTTCAATTTAATTGACCACTCTACTCTTTAATATTTATTTACCAGTACTTTTGAAAACGCATAAATCAATCTTACCCGGATCTACAACCTTTTTCTCTTGATTTTTTCTTTTTTATCACCCCTGTTTATTTTTATTATGGTAGTACAAAGCTAAATTATTGGAGAAAAAACAAAAGATAATAGAAAAAGATTCAAGGCTGTGAAAAATTGCTCTGAAAAGTGTTTTGCTTATACTATTTAATCCTAATTATATTAAAGAATCGGCTTCTTCTGCTTTTATGTACAGATAAAATATGCATTAGTATAAATTTTACTTATTTATAGGTACTAATCTTCTTACAACATAAATTTTACATATAAATAAGTATTGACTAGGCGCAATAAAACATCATAAAGTTAAGTTAGGGTAAAAAATATTTTTTGATGTTCAAAAAATGTATTTACCCAATGAACTAATTTAAAAAACTGATGGAATCTGCTTTAGGGAGTGAAAAAAAACTTCTTACCCAGACCCAAGCTGCCGAAAAATTGGCGGTATCCCTCATGCTCCTTGAATCCTGGAACACCAGTAATGTCCTCAGTCCGGAACAAATAATTGACGGCCAAAATTATTATTCTGAAGAACAAATAAGCCTGTTTTTAAAAATCAGGCAGCTATCCCATGACCAGAAAATTGCCCAGGAACAGAAAGAACAAGAAGAGCAAGCTACGGCCCCTGTTTCAACACCTAAGGCTGCTCCTGGAAAACGCCATTTTTTTCCCTTGTATTCTTCTTACGCGGTAGTTCTGGTTATTTTGCTTATTTCCGCTTTCGCTCTGGCTCCTAAGCCTGAGGATAAAACCGCTGACGTAGCCAGTGCAAGGCAGGAAATTGCAGATGCGGCAACCGCTTCTACAAATGCGTTAAAGAACAACCTGGCAAACCAACGGTTAGGTACCCAAACTACTGCCCTCCAGGAAACCCCTACCCCATTTCTGGTTGCTGAGAAAGCAAATGTGCACGCTGAGGACGTAACTACACTGGCTTCAGTTGCCCAATCAAATAATACAGAAAATGTTATAGACGGAGGAAAAATAAAAGGGAATGCAAATGAAACACTAGCCACAACCCTGGGCGGCGTTGAGTCTATGGCAGGTGCAGACACCATCCAACAGGTAAGCGTAAACCCCATAAGCGGAATGGTGATTCTTACCGCAGGACTTCTCTCCGTAGTTCTTCTGTTTCCAAAGCGGTATGCCTTTGCTGGGCTTTCTCCAAAAGGCGGGGATGTTCCCAGCCCAAAAAATATTGCGGTAATCCCTTCCGAGCGAGTTATTGAGGTTAACCAGAAAACTGACGGCACTATAATCTTAGACCTCTCAGGCAAAGAATATAAGATCAGTAAACCAGAATTATATTCAGAATCCGACCAGTTCTTTGGACGGCTCATGGAGCTGATAGGACCCGGTACAAAAGAAATTGATTATGTGCTGGCATCAGACAATAAAATTTCACTTTCCACTCCCCTCAGCCGGCTAGCAACCAGGCTGGGTTTTGTAGGTATAAAACGGGACCTGTTCTTTCCCCGGACATCTAAAGACCGCGTACTATTCAGAAAATATCTTACCGCCCAGGACCTGGTGGATATGAACATTAATGAGCAACAGGTGATAGCTGAAATTACTGCCGCTTTTGAGGCTAGGTCTACACAGGTCTAATTGAGTCCTCCCGTACCTCACATCCCCCGTCTTTTTTAGCCATGATTTAAGATCACTAAAGTATCATGAATTTATTGACCATTTCTGAGGCTGCAGAATACCTGGAAGTCTCCATCAAAGAACTTTTAGCCTTTAAGGAACACAATATCCTCAAGCCTTTTCTGGAAAATGAAGAAGGCATATTTTATACCCCTGAACAGCTGGAAGAATTTGCCAAAATGATGACGGATAAAGATATTTCTCCGGAAACAGTTGCTCCACAAACCCCTCTCATCCCCATCAGGCTTTCAGAAACAGAAGAAATAACAACTGAACCCAAATCAGGCCTGTATGGTGTGTTAATCAAATGGCTTGGTAATGAATTCTATAGCGATGAATTTATCAAAAATTACTTTCATTCCCAACTGCAGGAATCCCTCACGTTTACCCTTAAGCTTCCTAACCGCAAAAAGCTTGCGCTAGCCTCATCTGCCCTCTTTATTTTGGGAATAGGCCTGGTTACCCAGCAGTCCCGGGTGAAATATTTTTACGGGAGAATTGAGGAGAAGTTCCAGCGGGTTAACCAGAATGGCGCTTCAGTCCTTGCTGCCCAAACCAGCAAGGTAAAGCTTGCCGGAAACGTTATCTTTTCATTACCCGTTGAATTTAAACAGAGTGCAAATATTGCAAAGAACCTAACAGTTGGAGGAACCGGTGAATTCAAGGGAAATTTAACAGCCCCAAATATTCTGTATGGCCTGAAGGCGGGAGAGCACATTTTAATCACCGGACAGGAATCCCAAACCCCTACTATTTCTGTTGACCTGAATGGTACCGTCAGTTCTATAAATGGGGCTACCGGAGACGTAACATTGGAGGCTGGAACAGATATTTCTATAGACGGGCTCACCATCAATAATATTTCAACCCTGGCAACCATAGCTCAGCGCGGAACCTGTGATTCCTGTATTACGGATGCAGATGTATCTAATAATCTGACTATCACTTCCGGCGGAAATGTTTCCGGGGATGCTATTAAGACGGGGATTGTAATGCCGGGAGTTGGCGGGACCGGGCTTACCACATACGCTACCGGAGATTTGATTTATGCCTCAGCAAGCGACACTCTTGCGAATTTACCTATAGGGGATACCACGGGGAAAGTCCTTACCGTAGATAACGGCATTCCTGCCTGGAGCAACTTTACCATCACCAGCAACGGTGCAAATGACGCCATTTTCGGCAGCAACGTTGGTATAGGGGCTGCCCCTTCAGATTTGGATGCAGATTTTAACCGGTTTGCACTGGAAGTCCACGGGTCCATAGGCCCTGACCAAAACAATTTGTATGATTTAGGCTCTCCAACAAAACAATACCGGAATTTGTACCTGACAGGCCAGACAACCTCAGGCGGAAATATTACCATTGCCAATACCTCCCCCACCATCTTCTTGATTGACACCGACCCCGGACAAAACCAATACACCATTAACGTAGATAATTCACAATTCACCATAACCAACTCAACAACCGGGGCAAATGCCTTAACGGCTGAGGCAAACGGCAACGTAGACCTGGCCGGGGGATCTGCTTCCACCGGCTGCACCATTACTGATGCCAGCGGAGACCTTACCTGTTCCGGCAATATTACTACCACTAATACGTCCGGAACGGTTGGTTTTTTCTCACGAAATAACGCTACCAGCACACTTACCCCGGCTACCGCGGGAGATTCCATTACAACCGGCGGAAACCTTTCCACTACCGGTACCGGTGCCATCACCTCTGCCGGTTTGCTAACTGCCTCTAACGGTTTCACGCAAACAACCGGCACATTAAATATTTCTGCAAACGGGGATTCAACTATTGATGCTGCCGCTAATCAATTAACCATCACCTCAGCAAATTTCAGCACGACTGCTACCGGTATTAACAGTACTGCCATTGGTGCCACTACCCCGTCAACCGGCGCATTCACCTCCCTTTCTGCCCAAACCGGTACTTTCTCAAACACTAACAACCAGCTTACCCTGGGTACGGGTAGCACCACCATCATAAACGCTGCTGCAGGCGCTGCGCCGGAAACTGCAACCATCCCGGCACTTACCGGGCCTGATACGTTTGTCATGGTCAGCCAGTCGCAAACCCTGGATAACAAAACCATAGGCTCTACCGGCCTCATTTTCAGCAATGCCACTACTGACGTTACCACAGGAACAAATGAAGATTTCACCATAACACCGAACGGTTCCGGACAAATTGTCCTCTCTAACATTGTCCGAATGGGGTCCCTCCCGGTTGCGGGAGGTGCTGCTACCACCCTATGCCGTGATAATGCGTCAAATGAGGTGACCCAGTGCCCTGCTAATTCTTCAAATGTTGACCTGCAACAAGCTTATAACGCCGGAAATGCTATAAACGCTACGGATGCTTTTGGAGACATTGCCTTTTCCCTGGATGCGGCAAGCTCCCGCGCGTTTACACTTACTAACGCAGGAACCGCCGCCTCTGCTTTTGTGATTAATGACACCAATGTGGCAACCCAAAACGCACTGGAAATCCAATCCGGAGGGGTTACCTCTATGACCATAGATGAAAATGGATCACTTTCAACCTC
This sequence comes from Candidatus Levyibacteriota bacterium, assembly GCA_050255815.1. GTDB lineage: Bacteria > Patescibacteriota > Microgenomatia > Levybacterales > GWA1-39-11 > JAGORM01. Next base: position 85,044 of record JBLMVJ010000035.1, read on the forward strand.
AGGCAACTTGACCACAACCGGTACCGGAACTATCACCTCTGCCGGTAGCATTACTTCACAAGCTACTTCCAACCAGATTATATTAGGCACCGGAAATACTACCACCATTTCCTCTACTGCTCCCCTAGCTTCACGTACTGCAACTATCCCGGCCTTATCCGGAAATGATACGTTTGTGTTTGAAAACGAAACCCAAACATTGGCAAATAAAACTATTGGAACCAGCGGCCTGGTATTTTCCGCAGCTGCAACAGATGTAACTACCGGAACTAATGAAGATTTCACCATCTCTCCGAATGGAACCGGACAGATTGTTTTGTCCAACACTGCAGTTTTGGGAACGCTGATTGCGCCTACTGGAAATGCCGTAAAAACATTATGTCGGGATGCAGTAACCCAGCAAATTACTGAATGTCCTGCAAATGCTAACAATACCACGCTGCAGCTTGCGTATGATACCGGAAACACTATTACCACCACGGACGGAAGAAATATTGACTTTACCCTGGCATCCGGCCTTACTACCCAAACTTCTTTTGCCCTGACCAATGCAGGCACCGGCACTGCTTTTGTCCTGAATGACACCAACCTGGGAACCAACACATCACTCGCTATCCAGTCAGGCGGGGTTACCTCCCTCTCTATTACTGAAAATGGAACAGTATCAACTAGTGGCAACATCTCCACTACCGGGTCCGGTGCTATTACCTCCGCAGGAACGCTTACCGCCGGAAACGGGTTAACCCAGACAACGGGTGCCCTTAATTTGACTGCAACCTCCGGCGCCCTGGCCCTTTCCGGTTTAGGCGCTTCCTCTGTTTCTGCAGGCACAAATAATCTCACCTTCACTTCAGGAAACTTTAACACCACTGCCACCGGCATTAATGGAACGGCAATTGGTGCGACTACCCCGTCAACCGGCGCATTCACTACGCTTTCTGCAAATGGAACCGTCACATTCTCTACGTTAAATGCAGCAGGAGTTGTCATTAATGACGCTTCAGGAATTTTATCTACGGAAGCACAGCTTGCTCCGGCACGGGGAGGCACCGGAGTTGATGCTTCTGCTGCTGCAAACGGACAGCTGCTGATTGGCAACGGAACAGGCTTTACTCTGGCTACCCTCACCGGTACCGCAAACCAGGTAAATGTTGCCAATGCTTCCGGCTCCATCACGCTTTCCACTCCTCAGGACATTGCCACCACTTCTACCCCAACGTTTGCGGGACTTACCGTTGGGACAACCGGCCTTACTATATCCGGCGCTGCAACGGACATTACTACGGGGGCAAATGAGGACTTAACGGTAGCACCAAACGGAACCGGAAAAATTAATTTATCAAACACAACTGTTTTGGGTACGCTTCCTGCGGCTCCTGTTGCAGCTACCACCCTGTGCCGTGATGATACTACTCATGAAATTACCCAATGTCCCGCCAATGCTTCAAACGTAACTTTACAGCTGGCTTATGACGCCGGCAACACCATCACCACCACAACCGGCAGAAATATTTCTTTCACCCTGTATGATGAATCTTCCAATTCCGGTACTGCTACTTCTTTTGACCTGACCAACGCAGGGACTGCTTCCGCTTTTGTTTTGAATGATACCAATGCCGCCACTAACACCGCACTGGAAATCCAATCCGGCGGGGTTACTGCTATGACTATTAATGAAAATGGCACCCTTTCAACTACCGGCAACATCTCAACCACCGGGTCAGGCACTATTACTTCAGCCGGCACATTAACAGCCTCAAATGGCCTTACTCAGACAACCGGCACCTTAAACCTGACTGCTACCGCCGGGGCGCTCACTCTTTCCGGACTCTCTGCATCATCTATTAATACCGGCGCAAATAACCTGGTCTTTACCTCCGGCAACTTTAACACCACCGCCACCGGCATTAATGGAACCGCAATTGGTGCCACAACCCCGTCAACCGGTGCATTCACTACGCTTTCTGCCCAGTCAGCAGCGCTCACCGACACCACCAACCAGTTAGTTTTGGGAACTACCAATACCACTACCATCTCTTCTGCCGCCCCCTCTGCTTCCCGGACCGCAACTATCCCCGCCCTAACCGGCAATGATACGTTTGTGTTTGAAAACCAGGCGCAAACCTTAACCAATAAAACATTTGTAGATACTTCAACAACATTCCAGAACCAAACCGACAATACAAAACAATTTATCTTTGACCTGAGCCCTATCACCACAGGAACTACCAGAACTATTACCGTTCCTGACTATGACGGAACTATCTGCTTGACCACCGGAAACTGCGCAGGCTCAGGGGGCGTTGTAGGGGGAACCGGAACCCAAAACAGGATAACAAAATTTACCGTTACCGGATCTACCATAGGGGATTCAAATATTTCGGATGATGGTACGGTAATCACAGCCTTTTCGGCCTTAAATATTGGAGACCAAACCGGAACAGATACCCTTTCTCTCCTAAGACTGAGTGACGCTTCCGCTGGGACACAGACCATCAATTCAAACGCCCTTACCTTCCAGGGTGCTTATTGGTCAGGCGGCATTTCAAATAATATTGGATTCAGCCTGCAAAATACCGTTACGGGAACCGGGCCTTCCTACCAGCTTTCATTTTTAGACAATGGGGGGTCTCCGGTTGCTGCGCTTACGAACACCGGAACGCTCAGTCTTGCAGGCACTACTAACCAGTTAGTGTTAGGCACTACAAACACCACCACCATTTCTTCTACCGCCCCTGCCGCTTCCCGGACCGCAACCATTCCCGCTCTAACCGGCAATGATACGTTTGTCTTTGAGAATCAAACCCAAACTTTAAATAATAAAACAGTTGGATCAGCAGGGCTGGTCTTTTCAGGCGCAGCACCTGATATTACCACCGGAACAAATGAAGATTTCACCGTCTCTCCAAACGGAAGCGGACAGATTGTGTTGTCAAATACCAGCGTTCTTAACTCGCTTCCTGCTGCACCGGCACTGGCAACCACCCTTTGTAGGGATGACACTACCCATGAAATCACCCAATGTCCCGCAAATGCTGCCAACATTACTTTACAGCTTGCGTATGATAAAGGAAATACCATCCTCACCACAGATGGAAGGGATATAGCCTTCACCCTGGCATCCGGACTTACCACCCCTACCTCATTCACCTTAACAAATGCCGGGACTGCTTCTGCCTTTGTCTTGAATGACACCAATGGTGCAACTAACACTGCAATTGAAATCCAATCCGGCGGGGTTACTGCCATGACTATTAATGAAAACGGCACCCTTTCAACCACGGGAAATCTTTCAACCACCGGATCCGGTACCATTACCTCAGCAGGGACTATTACAGCCCAGGCTACTACCAATCAATTAGTTCTGGGTTCCGGAAACACTACCACCATCTCCTCTACCGCCCCTGCCGCTTCCCGGACCGCAACCATTCCCGCTCTAACTGGCAATGATACCTTTGTCTTTGAGAATGAAACCCAAACGTTAACCAATAAAACTATTGGGACTACCGGGTTGGTCTTTTCAAATGCGGCAACTGATATTACTACGGGGACAAATGAGGACTTAACTTTAGCGCCGGACGGAACCGGAAAAATAGTGCTCTCTAACACAACGGTCCTCAACTCGCTTCCTGCTGCCGGTGCTGCCGGAACTACGCTCTGCCGGGATAATACAACGAATCAGATAACCCAGTGTCCGGCAAATGCCGCCAACATTTCTTTACAACTTGCGTATGACGCAGGCAATACTATTACTACCACAACCGGACGGGATATTGCATTTACCCTCTATGATGAGTCTTCCAATTCCGGTACTGCTACCCATTTTGACCTCACCAATGCCGGAACCGGTACCGCCTTTATCCTGAATGATACCA
>JBLMVJ010000036.1:0-35497 GCA_050255815.1 Candidatus Levyibacteriota bacterium
CCGCGTCTGTGGTGGATAAAGAGATTCAAAATGGGTAGCCTCAGGCTTATCTAGCATTGTTACCTATTGTAAGGCCTTTATAAGGATGATATCAAGCGCATAGAGGCTATTTAAGGCTAAAATTACGCTATGACTGAACGGATTTCGCCAATTAATGAATTGACAGCGCGTAGCGCTTCTTCTACACTTAATGCAAGGAGTACTATGCCTGAACCACCAAAAGACCAACCGCCTAGAAGAAATGTCCCTAAAGCAGAGGGTTCCCACCGAGCAGACGGGTCCACTAAAGACAAAGCATGGCAAGAACGTGCCCACAAAAGTTGGGAACAGGGAAACATTGAATCAAGGGAAATACTTAAACGGATGCTAACGCAGTATGGTCTCCCTGTTCCTGGAGATCAAGAATTGGATGAAATTATCCCCCAGCTAACCAGAGGCCCGGTACGTCCTGCTAAGTATGATGCTTATAATCAGGTAGACATTGGTGATAATGGTACGGAGGAAGAGCCCAGGGAAGAGCGGGTGGCAGAAGGCGTAGAGCAGGCAGAAGAAAACGTTCCTTCCCGGACCAGGGAAAATGTCTTTCAGCCCATCCGCGATCAGGCGTTAATAGGTACTATTCAGAACCCCGCTATAAAAGAAACCATAAATATGTTTAATAGGCAGGTAGAGCAAGGAAACCTGTCTTCTGCAGATGATGATGGGGTAGGACGTGTTGATAAGGTGATAGATAAGCTTGTTGAGCTTTATTCAGGCGGTCAGGTAAGCGCTTCAGACCAGGAAGCTATAAAACTTATCATTCCCCGGCTTGAACAGCAATCAAAAGAAGCAAGGGAGCGGATGTTTGCACAAAAAATCCAGTCAGAACGGGCACAGATCAGGGGCGGGGAATATTTGGATCTGACGCAGGAGATAAATGAGTATAGAGCTAGGTTTGAAAATGACATCAGGCTTGAAGAGCAAGGAGCGCCTAGGGAAGCTCATTCACCGGAATTTTTGAAAAGGCGGTTTGAGCTGGTAGAAAAGCTCCGGAAAATGATTAAGGATGCTCCCTCTATTGAAACAAATGAGTTCCCTTATCAGCTCATTCGGGCTGCGCTGTGGTTTAGGGAGACCAGGGAACAGCTGATTAACGACATTATTTTTAAATCCTTCCAGGACCAGACAGAACAAGGGCATTATGAGATCAATCTGTATGCATCCGGGAATTTAGACGCCCTCTTGGGCGGATTAAGTCTGCGGGGTCTTGATGAAGAATACCAGTATTTCAGAAGGCTGCGGACTTCCGCCCAAAACTTCTATGAGATGAACCGGACCATAGGTGCCGGGAATATTGAGAACTTTATCAGGATTGCAGAAGGGATTAACTGGACCCAGTTTGAGACCATGCAGCAGGTAAGAGGCGTGCCTTTGGTTATGAGGTTATATGAGCAAAAATATCAGGAAATTCTAGGGAAGGAAAAGACAATTTCTTCAGAAGCATACGTAAGGCTAAAAGAAGAAGTAGAAAAAAGTTTCAGAAATTTTAATGACAGTGGATTGATCAAAAGTGAATACTCTTCAATAAGGGGAGAAGGCTCTGAGCATGTGAGGCTTCAGGCTTGGGAAATTGAGCGGGCGTTGAATGCGGGTCGTGCATTTTTCAATATCACCTTTAGGGCAGCGGAGCAAATCTCATTAGGACAGGTGCCGGGACTGGGTGGAGATAAAGCGTATAAACAGTTTGCTTCTTATCCTCAGGAATCTGCCTCCAGGATTATGAATCCGGTTATCTGGACCATCTCCAGATTTCTGGTTGCTGAAGGAAAAGGAGGAGATATATTAAACGGATATGTGAAGCAGGAATACCAGGCATACTTAAATTCAAAGAAACGGAATCTAGGCATAAATAGGTTGAAAGAAATAGGGGGAATGTCTATAGAGGACCTGCAAGTCTCTGGCATGATGGGGATTTCAGGATTTTTAAGCGGATGGCGGCTTGAAAATCTTGCGTTTGCAGGGCTCAGGTTTGGAAAAGGTGAACATGATAACCTCCGGGATTGGTTAGATGAGAAGATTACTTATAGAGGCAAGGAGCAATCAAAAGCACAAGTGATAGCAGATTTAAAAGGGGATAAAGGTGTAGCAAAAGGAATGGGCTTGGGACAGAGGCAAAAAGAACTGAAAAAGATATTTGAAGATCTGATAGATGGCCATGGAATGGAAATGGGATTAGGGGTAATCCTCAGGAATATTGCAGAGAGGGAGGAAGTAGGGTATGAGCTCAGGAAATACATTTGGGATAAAGTAGCTGAAAGAAATCTCCCGCTGATGGTTAGCTACCTTACCAATATTACTCCAAAAGACGGAAAAGGACAGGGTCTTGAGAACATTTCAATTGACGCATTGAGGAGAAATAATGGATTCCAGGATGAGCAAAAATGGCAGGCATTTTTAATGAAATTGGAGCAGCAGCGGGAGATCCAGACGAAACGGCACATTGCGGGCAGGGACAAAGATGGGAAATTAGTTTTTGAGGATATACAAGATATTGAGCTTGATAGCACAGAACAGGCAATGAAGAGCGCAATTGTTAGTGCCGGGAAAGCTATTGCGGGAGATTTGGCTGATGTGTATTTTGGATACGTTCCATTCCTGAATGACGTTCCTATAGAAGAATTCCAATTTTCCGGTCCCGGGGAAGAAGCTTACCGGAGAAGGACAGCCGGAGACTTTGGCAGCTTTTATAAAGCAGCCGGTGCATACGGTGGTATCATAGGTAACCCTGGCGCTATGAAAGAAGATGATGTCTTAGGTAAGCTGAATGAAATAGAACAGGGCATAGAATCGCCAAATGGGGTAGGCTCAGGGCAAGACGCAACGTATCCTGTGTTTTCAGCCTATTTGAAATTTATTATGACTCATGAAGGCCAACGGTGGAGTGTCCTAAAAGATGTCAAAAAGAAAGCTATGAAGCCTACTTCTGATGCACAGGAATGGTATGGGATAGAGGCGCCTTCATTAAATGAAGGCGCGGCTTTCCACCTGGTTGAAAAAGCACGGCACCTTGGATTTATTAGCCATTCCCAGGAGGCATTATTATTAAAGAGGAGAAGAATTGGTTTCCTCCAAAGATTATGGGAAACCATTAGAGACTACGGGCCATTGGCAGCAGTCGCAACATTAGCCGGTATTCCTACAAGGGCGGTTTCAGGGAAATAAACTGGATAAAAAAAGACGGTCCCAGAAGGTGCCTCTCTTTTAGAGTTAGAATCTAGATAACACGGAGCCCCATCCTCCCAGGCTCTTTTGTTTGTAAGCTGCTATAGACTGTACGCCTGATTTAGGAAGACCTATACCTGCTCCAAATGACTTCTTGACGTCTACCAGTCCAAAGTCCATAGCCCCTACGGCTTTTCTGGTACGGTCCAGGATGGTTGGAATAGAAAGGATAAAGCCAAATCCCACAAAAGCCGCCATGTCCGTATTTCCACCAAAAGAATCCCCTATAAGCGGGGGGTTAAAGAAATTTCCGTTTGAAGCGGCAAAAGTATCCATAATAGTTTTTCCTAGTAATATGACGGCAAAAGTCATAGGAAAAACTGACAAGTGTCCCATTAAATGCCGTATCCAGGTGGTGAAGCTCAGCTTGCTTCCCGGGAAGACCCCTGCAGCAATCCATAAAGGCCCTATCATGGCGTCAATAAGCACATAGATAAATGATTTTATCAGGGTAAACCATACCCTAAAGAGACTGTAAAGAATTGCAATAAGTACTACTAAAAACGCAATAAGGGCAAAAAGCGCAGTAAAGAATGTAGTAACAAAGCCCTGGAGAAAATCGCATCCTCCGGTATCAAAAATACCTCCCACATAGGGAATATTAGAAAGCTTATCCCCTACTACCGGGACGTATCCAAGTCCGCTTAAACCTGCCGTAGCTACAAATTTGGTTAGCCCTCCAAAAACATCACAACCTATATCTAACGCCTTGAGAGGTAGAAAGAATGTCTTAAAGAGGCCGGAGATGCTGGAGTCCAGAAAAGATACGGTTAGAGAAGAAAAGACAGAGCCTATAGCAACGGACACTTTAGTGGTAAGCGCAAAAATGCCTGAGCCAACGCCGGCGTCATAAGTAAGGACCCCTGCCCCGGGAGTACCGTGAAATTTTGGGGCGATAGGAGGAACTCCCGTGCTAAAAGCCCTATTTAACACCCCAAAAACACTGGTAGAGGTGTTTACATGTACAGGGGTAAGGGAGGTAAACATGAGAATGATAAGGTACAGCAGCACGTACATCATATCTATCAGAAATCCTGCAATAGCATAGGAAAAGGTAACCATGACTAAAGCTACTATAATTTTAGGGATCTGGTTCTGGATGGTCATGACGGTCCTGGCGTCTATTTTTATGCGGAACATAATTGCAAGCCCTATAACCGTAAAGGCAAGGACAAAAAATAAGTATGCAATATCCCTGAATTTAGCCCAGATAGGAATAAGTGGTTGGAGTCTACTGTACCCTACGCCATTTTCATTTGCTGCGTAGGCATGCTTGGTAATGCCGAAATTATCCAGGGCATATGCGGCATACCCTCCGCTGGAAACCGGAATTACAAAGGTGTTGCTTATGAGCCCAGCCATAAACCCGGATGCCCCTCCCACATGTTGGGTAGTTGGTGCATACCCCAGCTTTCCGGTGTTAGTGTTAAACCCCAGACATCTTCCATCCTTGCTTAATGGATCCATTCCGGAAAGCAGGCATACGCCGCTTGAAAGCGTTTCTATTAAGACACTTTGGGTTAGTGTGTGAAGATTTTTAGGTACATTTGGTTCTATGTTTCCATAAAGGAGTTGCTGGTTTTGCTGGGCAGTGGCTTGGGTGGGAACGGAAGGGGCCTGGGCAAAGGTGGGTTTTAGCGTACTTATAATAAGTAGGAGAAATAAGAATATACCGGTTGCCTTTAAGCGCTGTCTAAAATTCATAGGGCAGATAACCGCAGATGCAGTATGCTTCCAGTATATACTAGAAAATTCTTTCTTTGCAAGCAAAACTTGACTTCCACCTCTTGGTGGCAGTATGATTGGAAAAACCTGCGTATGTTGAAAAAAATCGGCATCTTCATTTTTATCCTCCTTGCCCTTGGTATGTTTAGTAAAACCGTTTTAGCCCAGGAAGACTCTACCGCAACTCCCAGTCCGGTCCAGAAGGTAGAGTATGATTTGCCATATCCCGGTTTATTGCCGGACAATCCGCTATACTTTTTAAAATCTGCACGGGATAAATTGATTGAAATCCTTATCTCCAGCCCCCAGAAAAAAGCAGAGTTTTTCCTGCTGTCTTCTGACAAGCGGGTGAACACCGGGTATTACCTGGTCCAGAAAGGGAAAAATGATTTAGGGGTATTATATATTTCCAAAAGCAATAATTATATGCATATGGCAATCTTAGCGGCAAAAGATGCGGGGGCGCCGGGTAAAGATTTGCTGTCAAAAATGCTGACATCCATTAAAAAACATGAGGAAATCATCCAGACTGTAGAGCAGAAGGTTGATAAAAAAAATAGAACAGATCTGCAAAATGAGTTTAAAAGATTAGAGGATTTCACTTCACTGATAAAGGAGTAGCTTCACCCCTTAACTATATTTCTATCATAGAATCCTTCAGAGCATCTTCTTGCTGCGTACTGACACTTCGCAGCTGAAAGAGAGGCAAGTGTAGGCTGTCATGGCCAGGCAACGACCTGGATTATATGCTCAAAATAAACTGCGGAAAATTGCAAAATTGAGAGTTTTGAGCATAAAAAATATTCATGGAAAGAGTATGGTAAGCGGTGAAAATCTTACATTTAAAAACTGAAGCTAAAAATTGACCTGACCTGGTTTGACCTAGATGTTACCAGTTGACTGGGTAAATCTAGTGTCTTAACATTGTTGTTGGCACTAAATCTAGTGCACGGCTTAGAAAGGTATTAAAAGAGAGTAGCAAGGCAGATTTATGAAGTGTCCATATTGCAACAGTTCAGAAACAGAAGTAGTAGAGACCAGGGTTTCTGAAGACGGAAGCAATATAAGAAGAAGAAGGACCTGTTCAGCCTGCCAGAAGCGGTTTACTACATACGAAAGAATAGAGAACATTACACTACTGGTAAAGAAGAAAGACGGGACGAGGGAACAATTTGACAGGGAGAAACTACAGCGGGGTATATTTCATTCAACACAAAAGACAACGGTTTCGCATGATGATATAACGCGGATAGTTGATGAAATAGAGCGGGAGTTGCGGTCAGGGGACAGCGTAGAGGTAGAAAGTAAAAAAGTAGGAAGCATGGTTTCCTCCCGCCTGAAGAAAATTGACAAGGTTGCATATATTAGGTTTTCTAGCGTCTTTAGGCAATTTCTAGACCTGGAGGACTTTCAGAAAGAGTTAGAGAAATTAGTAAAATAAAAAGAATTTATTATGAAAACAGATCTTAATTTAGAATTAATGGTTCTTTGTGATTACGCTTCTATATCACAAGAGGGTAAGGTTAGCATCAATGGAATATTTGATAGAATTTTTAACGTGAAGCCACCAATAATCTTAAATGGATTTATTGTGGCAACAGTTTCTGGAGCTTCAAACACTTTTTACAAAGTATCTTTAGGAATAGAAGCAGGGAACAAAAATCAGACAATAGCTCCCCCTTTGAATTTAAATTTTACTACCGGAGATAATGGAAAGCATAATATGGTTATACAAATCCACTTAGAATTACCCCATATAGGGGAATATAGAATAAAGATGGTTTCATCGGAAGGAAGGGAGCTCGGGAAGAGGTCGTTTTCTGTCCAGAAAGTAAAACAACAAGAAGAGAAGGCTAAAATTGTTAATTAATTATGAAAAAAATGATACCAGGTGAAAAATATGAGGTTTCGAGAGAGATGTTTGAGCAAGTATTTATGAGGCCGCGAATAGAAGTTAATGAAAATTTTGAATATCAAACGTCAAATATGGGGACAATAGCTTTTGCTCAGACTGTAAGTTTTGAGTCTTCCGCCATAGGGACTGCTACTATTTCTACGTCTCAAAGTTTTTCTAATATTATGACAGAAGAGAGAGTTTCTCTAGAATCTCAATCAACGGTGTTATTGAGTCCAACAATAGATAGATATGTAGGACGTTCCTTTGAAAGAAATAATTCTACTGAGGAAAGGAGCAGCTGGTCAATATATTTACTTATTGGTTTTGCAGGTATTCTTTTGGGAGGGCTTATTACATATGTTTTGATAGAGGTTGATAATAGTCATATTATTTTTAACAATTTACCTCTTCTTCTTCATTTTGTATCCCCTTTGCTTAAGGATATAAGGGACGAAGTAAATAAAGAATTAGCACAAAAACTAATTAAGCAGGTTATCGACCATTTCTAATATGACAAAATTAACCGGCCTATCAGAAAAAGTATTTTTAGATAGATACTCCTTAAAAGATAAGGATGGAGCACCCCTAGAGAAGACCCCGGAGGAAATGTGGAAGCGCGTTGCCCGCGGTATAGCGGACGCAGAACCAAAAGAGAAAAAAGCTATTTGGCGCAAAAAATTCTATGAAGTCATGAAGGATTTCAAATTCCTTCCCGGCGGCCGCATTTTTGCCGGCGCCGGAACCGGTTATGACGTAACCTACTATAACTGCTTTGTGATTCCGTCCCCTAAAGACTCACGGGACGGCATTTTAGAAAACTTGAAATCCATGATAGAAATTATGGCCCGCGGCGGGGGTGTAGGCCTGAATTTGTCCTCACTTCGGCCACGCGGTGCTAGAGTTAAGAAGGTAAACGGATTCTCATCCGGCCCTATTAATTGGGCAGAGTTGTATTCCCTGGCAACTAAAGATATTGTCCAGCAGGGCGGATCCCGCCGTGGCGCACTCATGCTCATGCTCCATGACTGGCATCCGGATATAGAAGAATTTATTACGGTAAAACAGGACCTGACCCGCATTAACGGTGCTAACCTGTCCGTCTGCCTGTCTGATGAATTTATGGAGGCAGTGAAAAAAGATGCGGACTGGAACCTGTACTATCCTGACCTGGATGATCCCCAGTATGATGAGAAATGGGACGGGGACATGGAAGAATGGAAGAAGTTAGGCGGGCGGGTGAAAGTCTACAAGACTATTAAAGCCTCTTACCTCTGGGACCTTATTTGTACTGCTGCATGGCGTTCTGCAGAACCGGGCCTTCATTTCCTGGACCGCTCCAACAAACGTTCTAATACCTGGTATTTTGAAAAATTAGTTGCCACTAACCCTTGTGGTGAGCAGCCGTTATCCCCCTGGGCCGTATGCAACCTGGGTGCTATGAATTTAGTAGCGTATGTAAAAAACGGAAAGTTTGATTATGACCATTTTGGCAAAGACGTGCAGGTTGCAATCCGTTTCCTGGATGACGTTATTGACCAGACCTACTACTTCCTCAAAGAAAATGAAGTGCGCGCAAAAGATATCCGCCGGACCGGGCTGGGCATCATGGGATTAGGGGATGCTTTGATTATGATGAAGATGCGTTACGGGTCAGAAGAGTCCCTTCCTACTATTGAAAAAATCTTTAAGACCCTGCGGGACAATGCGTTTATTGCCTCCACGGATATAGCAAAAGAAAAAGGTGCCTTCCCGCACTTTGACGCTGAAAAATACTTGCAGGGGTACCACATTAAAGCATTGCCCAAGACAATACGTGAGCGGATTGCAAAATACGGGGTGAGAAACGCGGTACTTCTCACTATAGCCCCTACCGGTACTACCAGCCTTTTGGCGGGGGTTACCTCAGGGATTGAGCCGGTGTATGAGTTTGAATTCATCAGGAAAAGTAAGCTGGGCGTAGATAAGCTGTACCATCCATTGTATGACCAGTGGAGGAAAGAGCATCCGGAAGAAGCCCGTCCTGAATACTTTGTATCCGCAAATGACCTATCACCTATGGACCATGCAAAGGTCCAGGCTGTTGCCCAGGGTTATATTGACTCTTCCATCTCCAAGACGGTAAATGCCCCTAACTCCCACACGGTAGATGATGTGAAGATGCTGTATATGGCAGCTTATGATATGGGCATGAAAGGCATTACCTACATGAGGGATGGGTCACGCCAGGGAGTTTTGCAGCGGGAAGAAAAGCCTGCGGAAGAAGTTAAAAAAGAAGAGGTTAAAAAAACGTCTGTTATTTCCAAACGGCCTATGGTGATGCGCGGGCTTACGTACAAAACGCAGACACCGCTAGGGGATGCTTTTGTGACTATAAACAGTGATGAAAGTTCTAACCCGTTTGAAATGTTTATTACCATAGGAAAATCCGGGTCAGATGTAGCCGCTATGGCAGACGCGCTGGGGAGGATTATTTCATTAGTCCTGCGCCTCCAGAGTCCGGTAGAGCCCAGGGAGCGGATCCGCCAGATTATTGCCCAGCTTTCCGGCATAGGTGGTATGCGCTCAGTTGGCTTTGGCCCTAACAGAGTCCGGTCAGTACCGGATGCTATGGCAAAAGTCCTTGCAGAAGAATTTGGGTTTAAAGTAAATGGACGTGTGGTAGATGCCCCCATCCATGTCCCGGCCCCCACAGATGCTGCCTCTGCCCCTGTGGAAGCTGCTAACGGTCATGCATCCAATGGGAATGGTCACAGCAATGGGAATGGAAACGGAAATGGACACTCTTCAGTTAACAGCGTGCCGGTAGTAAAAGCTGACGCAGTCCCGGCACAAGTGCTCCAGAGCGCCTTAGGTGCAGTAGCAGAGATTAGGCCGCAGATGATTGAACAGTTACCGTTGGAAACAGAGGCTCCTGAAACTAACTCCCATGTAGATGTATGCCCTGAATGCGGCGTAGCATCCTTTGTCCATGAAGAAGGTTGTGTGAAGTGCTACTCTTGTGGACATTCCGAGTGCTAACGAGGAATTCCACGAGAGCACGAGCGAAGCGAGGCTCGTTGCGGGCATAGCGAATGCTAACCGTAAGATGTAAGACTTAAGACGTAAGAGATCTTATTTCATAAGTCATATATCTTAGATCTAAATAATTAACGTCAGGTAACTCGGGTGTAATTCCCGGTCAGTGCCGCTACTGTAAAGACAGAAAACTACGTTAATACAAGTCCGCCATCCTTTGGAGGCGGAGCTCGAGCAAGCCTTTTTTTGTGCCTCCTCGAGCAAAACGCGGGGAGGCTTTTTTTGATGCCAATATACACAAAAACAGGAGATAAAGGAAAAACATCACTTTTTACCGGCAAGCGGGTTTTTAAAGATGACCCTCGGATAGAAGCCTATGGCGCACTGGATGAGTTGAATTCTGTTATTGGAGTTATCCTATCAAGCACTACCAAAACGGATAAAGAGAGTATATATATTACTCAGACACTTTTGGGTGTTCAGGTGGTGATTTTTCCCATCTGCTCATATCTTGCTGGGCTAAAAGACGTACTGAAAGATATACAACTGGAAGAAAAAATAAAAAAGATGGAAAAAGACATAGACTACATGACGGACAAAATGCCAACCCTGAACAATTTTATTTTACCCGGCGGCGGAGTAGTGGGATCACATTTACATTTGGCACGGACTGTAACAAGGCGGGCGGAAAGGCACATGGTAAAACTTGGGAGAAAACAAAGTTTAGATCCTTTAGTCATAAAATACATAAACCGCCTTTCAGATTTATTCTTTACGTTAGCCCGCTATGCAAATAATATAGAGAAGAAGAAAGAAACCATTTGGGAGAGATGAACAATAAAATACGCAATTCAGAATTATGAGGATAGCTGAAGCACCAAGACCATATCTACAACCGGTAAGAACAGACCGGCTGCAGGATAGGAACATCCTACGGGTTACGGAACAAGATCAAACAGTCCCGGAATTAGCACGGGAAATAGTCAAAATTAACGCAAAAGGGCCGGGGGAAAGGCGCCTGTACAGCCTGGAAGGGACCGGTTTCCATATAGAAAGTCAAATAGGCCTTTTGGTTGATAATTATAAAAACGGAGTACCCGTTGCCCAATCTTTCCAGCAAATAGAGCAAGACATCCACGGGTTTAATATGGAGTACCTGAAAGAGGCGCCGGTTTTTGGCATCCCGTTAAAAAAGAGAGAGGTGGCCGGAGAAACGCGGATAGTGGGAAAACTCTATGCAGATAAATTATGGGAGGATACCACAGATGCCATAGAGCGGGAAGGCGTAGTGAAAGAGTCAGTGCGGGGAATGGCAAAAAAACTGGAAAAAGCAGCCCCGGGAAGTATGTTTGTATTCCATAGTGGCGAGGGTTGGAGTGGATACCAGGTCAGAGGCGGAAACCTTGAAAAACTAAATGAGGAAGATCTAAGGACAGGAATGGCACAAGAGGTGCGTTATCCGGACTCGCAGACGTATCTGGTGAAGGTAAACACAGACGGAAAACTTACGGCCGTAACACTAAAAGCCCATATGAGTCTTTCTCAGAGTGAGGCATTTATCGGTAAGCTAACCGGACAGGAAATACCCTCAGACACTGAATTAACAGAGAAAGAGCGGATAAAAAGGGTAGTTGGGACTGTTGTAGAATTTAGTCCGGAAGATGGAAAAAGTCCTAAAGATATAGTAAAAGTTATTAAGCAGATTGTGGGAAGTAATGTTGCTTATTCAGATTCTACAGGGCGGGACCGGACATTTGATGAAATGATGTTCATGCTGCAAAATCCGCAGAGTTTGGAAGATCTGGACGAGACCTCAAAGAGACTGGTTGGCAATTTTAGGGAGTATGCAAAATGGCGCATGGGCTTTTCAGACGCTGAAGTAGAGTCTGACCTGAGGACTGCACTAGGCTACACCGTTTTGCGGCTCATGCATGAGACGCAAGGAGAAGCGGAAATAGGGATGTATGCTTCTATGGAAGAAGGCCGGGCATACAGTATAGAAGAGCGTAACATCATTCCGTTTGACCCCCGGAAAGCCTTAGAAGAGATGCAGAAAAGGCCGGGGTGTGCAGGAGGAGGAAATACCATGAAGGTTGATTCCGTATCCCCACGGGCAGGAGTATTTGGTAATGAAGCAAGCGTTTTCAGCAATGAAGAAGATAAGTGGTTCAACTGCCCAAAATGCAAATATAAGGCTGATGGACCGGTAGGGAATACGTGCCCGGGGTGCGGTTTAACTAAAGAAAAATATGCTCAGGAGGAAGGAGTAGAAGTCTGTGACTGATAAAAATAACCAAGGAGAATGCATAGATTGTTACAAAATAAAGTGCCGCGGTTGCGGATGGGAGCCTGATAAAGATGAATTTGGGCTCATTAATAGAGGCCTTTTAACCTCATGCCCCAAATGCGCCTGGAAACCGGGAGAGAACATATAGGATTTATGATCTATGATATAAGACCTATGATAGATAAGCCACCCTCACTCTTATATACCCTTATCACCCCGAAGACATTGTGTCTCTCTAATTTAAAAATTTGTAGCATTTGATATTTGAAATTGGTAGTATTGGCAAAATAGCCTCAAAACAATCCCTAGATCCTGTAGTAAATATTCTATTTTGTGGATAAAAGTGTATAAGTAGAAAAGAGTAAGCCCATAATATAGGCTTGCGGTGCTCCTCGCAAAATGCGAGTGCGCGCCTAAGTCCTGTAGTTTACCCTCAGAAAAATCTACTTTCTTGCTATGAACTATGAACCATCAACCATGAACCGTTTCCTCTTATAATGTATCTATGTTCGCCTTTTTACTTGATTATTTATTCCCCAAACGCTGTGTTGGCTGTAAAAAAATAGGAAGGTACCTGTGTGACAACTGTTTCTCAGGCATTGAGTTGTACCAGGAGTTCGTTTGCCCTATGTGTCTGAAACGTTCTATTACCGGCCAAACGCACCCGGGTTGCATTTACCCTTACGCGATAGACGGATTAATAAGCGGAGTAGTGTATAAAGGGGTGGTGAAGAGGCTCTTATACAGGTTTAAATTTTCCCCATTTATATCTGATTTGAAGCACACTGTAGGTTCATTATTTACAGAAACCGTGTCCCAGAATGAGCTTTTTATGAGACTCCTCTCCTCCCATCCTATAGTAACGGTAGTGCCCCTATCCTCCCGGAAGCTGAAAAACAGGGGCTATAACCAGGCAGACCTGTTAGCGGGCTCTTTGGCACAGGAGTTTAGGATTCCAAAAATAGACAGTTTAGTAAGGATAAAAATTACCAAACCTCAGTTTAAGCTGGATAAGAAACAACGGATACAAAATGTACAACATGCATTTCAAATTAATCTGAAAAATAAAATGAAAATAAAAAATAGAATTATATTTTTGGTTGATGATCTGTCAACTTCATGCGCCACATTACAGGAATGCGCAAAAGTCCTGAAGCGTAATGGCGCCAAAAAAGTCTACGGGGTAACCTTTGCGAGGGAAATCTAAATCAGGGATTAGCGTATAGCGTAGAGCATTTAGTTAGTTGGTATAATAGAGGCATGAGAATACTGAACAAGAAAGCACCCAGGGATTTTGAAATTGAGGAACGGTTGGAAGCCGGTATAGTTTTACAAGGTCAGGAAGTAAAAGCCGTAAAATTAGGCCATGCAGACCTTACGGGCTCTTATGTAAAAATTCTGGGGTCTGAAGCGTATTTGGTAAATGCCAGGATATTTCCGTATGAGTATGCCCGTACTCAGGGATATCAGGAAACCCGCACCCGGAAATTACTCTTACATAAAAAAGAAATGCTCCGGTTAAAAAATAAGCTGGCTGAGGGGAAATATACCATGGTTGGCCTTTCCCTGTATGAAAAAGGCGGCCTCATTAAAGCAGAAATAGCTATGGCCCGTGGGAAGAAAAAACAAGACAAGAGGCAAGATTTAAAGGAGCGGGATTTAAAGCGGGAGGCTGAAACTGAGCTCAAATACAGCGTATGAATGAGGTAAGAACATCCTATTCTGAGGCACGAAGAACATCCTATTCTGAGGCACGAAGAACATCCTATAGGACTGGACAAACAGCCTCAAATTTGATATAATACCTCTACTCTTCTTAAGGCCTAGAAATATCGCTTTGAGAAGAATCTGGGGATGTAAGAATCGACAGATGTTGCTCTTTTAAAACTGCAAGCCGGCCATGGTTCAAAGCCGTAAAACAGGACCAAAATACATGCTGAAGGTAAAATTCAGCGTTTCATTAGCATGTTTAATGCTGATGGAGGACGTTACACTCCTTCCTACGCATTCGCAGCTTAATGAGCTGTCTGTACCGTTTCTTTTCTTAACGGATAGGTGCAGGCATAAACTTAGTTAAGATAGGGTCTTGAGGGTGATTGGGTCAGGACTAGAAAACTAAAATCTTGGAATTGCTTTTCCTGTTAATTGGATCAGGGCAAAACGACAATTAAAAATTAACTACGCTTGTAGATGTTCTAAAAAGTAATTTTTGGACGGGAGATCAAACTCCCCATCTCCACTATTTTTCTTCTGTTTGTTTTCCTGTTGCGCGTTGGATTGCTTCATAGAGCCGTAGAAAATTTCCAATCCTGGGGTATTGATGCAGGTATGCCAGACTCACCTCAAGAGTTGCGGCAGCGGTCCCATGCGTAAGATCCTCGTAAGCCTTTGCAAAATCAGTATCTTTTTTATCCAGGCAGGCTATAATAGTTGCAATCCGCAGGCACACTTCTTCTTGCTGGGTTGCCCTTGTCAGGTTTATTTTTCCCGGGTCAAACCGCTGGATGTGGGCCATGTTATTGCGCATCTCAGTAAGCGTTTCTGTGTTTTGTGCTGTCAGAATCTCCCGTTCTTTCTCTGTTAACACTTGCATCTCTGCAGATTTTTTTGCGCGGCGTTGCAACTCCTCTTCTAGCTGCCTTTTTTTACGGGCCTCTTTTTGCTCAGGGGTTAAAAAGCGGTCCACTAATGGATGCATGCCTAACCCTTCAGCGGTATTGAGAAGAAGCTGGTTTTGCTTGTTTGGGTTTTTGGCAAGTTCTGTAGCAGCAGATAAACGGGCTTTTATAGAATGTGGCCGTTCTAATCCACGCCCGTACATTTTACACAGGAGCAAAAAAGAGAAGTATTCTTCAGGAGAAAGAGCGTCCCCTTTCCTCTCCTGGTCAAAGACTCTGCTTACTGCAATTGCCTTTAATGTAGACAGTTCATGGGTTTGGAATGTTCCCCGCAGGTCGGAGTCGGCACGGGCGGTGAGGGTAGACAGCGTAACAGAATTAATAGAGTCTTTTGGGGCAAATCTTCTTATAAAGCCGCTGAGTGTGCGGTCTGACACCAGGCCTGAATCCGTCATAGCTGCAGACATATCTGCCGTATTGGTTCTCCGGTAGCCTTCATTTACCATAGGAGGCATATTTTAGAGGAAACTAGCTGTTGAGTCAAATAATTAGAAGTCTATGGAGTAGATTTTGTTGTCGCCTACTATATATATTTTCCTATTTTTTTCATCTGCAGCTATAGAAGTTATTTGCTTCATTCCCTTCAGGGAAAATTCGCTTACTACCGTCCCGCTTTTGTCTACTATATATGCAGCTTTACTTTGGGAATCGGCTACATACAGGTTTGCGTAGTCTACGTCTGTATAGATAAGGGAGCCGGAAGATAATGCCTTTCCTTTATAGGAAATGCTGTCGGGGTTTCCTCTGGTGAATTTTTTAATAGTGCCGGCATCAATAATGTAAATAGAGGAATCTATTGCAATACTTGAAGGGCTGGATAGCTTTGTGTCGGATGCAAAATATGCTTCTTTATTAAAATCATTGGGCCGGTATTTATAGACGGTACTGTCAGTTTTGGAAAGAAGATATAAGTTGCCGCCAAAAGTATCTATAGAAATAGGGTTTGCCTGTTTCGAAATAATAGCGGAAGACTTTCCACTGGATTTAGTAATTTGATCAACCCCATCTGATGAGATAACGTATATATTTTTATCGTCTGACGTAATCGCTCTTGGGTTAGTTATATCAAAACCGGAGGATACGCTCCCGTCAGATTTTATGATGCCGCCTTTTTGGGATCCTGCCGCTGCTATATCTCCTCCCTTTACGGATACATAAGAAACAGAAGGGAGATCTTTATTATTTGCAGGGTCAAAAAATAGCTTAATTTTTGATGCAGTTGCAGGTCCGGAACCCAGGGATGAGTCAATTTTTTGTAAAAATTCCTGCATCTGTTTTGCTTGTTTGCTTCCCGTAGGGAATTGTCCTTCATTTTTTTCTACATCGCTTTTTATCTGCTGCAGCTCTTGCATGCCCATCTCCTTGTTTAGCTCCATGACGGCTAAAGCATCTTCATATTTTTGTTCAGCCGGCGGCAATATTTTCTGCAATGCTGCATCATATTGTGCGTCCTGTTGTTTTCCTTTCTGCATGAAAAATGACCCTACCAGGATGAGTACCAGCACAATAGCCACCAGGACAGCTGCTTTTTTACGGTCTAATTTTTTTAAAGATAACAGATATGGAAACACCTTATCCTTGAGTCCGGAGACTAAAAACGGGAGGGAGGGAAAGCCTCTTGTTCCGGATGGTTCTATAATTTCCTCCTCTATTTCTTCTTCTTCCGTTTCACCCGCGGGCCCTATCACTTTCCAGATAAGCGCTGCTTCCGTCCCGGTAGATTTTGCATGGACCAGGGGAGCCAGTTGTTCCGCAATTTCCCCCGGCGTTTCCAAGCGCAGCGCTGCCTCAATTTTTTCCCGGGAAATAGTCTCTAAAGCACCTTCAGTTAATAAAATGATGGTGTCATGAGGAAGAATTTTTCCGGAGAAAGCCTGGACCCGGCCATCTTCTCCCACCCCTATGGTTGCCACCATTTCTTTGCGTTTTAAAAATACCGCGCCGGAATTTGCAATAATTAAATAGAGGACATTTTCTACAACCGTTGCCAGGATAAGCCCGTAGGAAAGCCCCTCCGGCATAGAGGCCGTGACTGTTTCTACGGCCTTCTGGACTTCTTGCAGCGTTTTTTCATCCAGTGCAAAAAATTCCCGTTGCAGCTTTTCCAGGCTCTCTTTCCCTATGCCTGCAACAGGCGTTTCTGACTGTCCCGAAAGGCTTAAGAGTACATGAAGTTTTCCTGCGCTGTAGGCTTGGGCCCAGGCAGACGTATCAGCATTTCCTACAATTTTAGCAACCGCAAGATGGCTATCCATAAATAAGAGGCACTTCTATTATACAAGAATTATAATAATAAGGATGGTAAGTGTTGCCATGACAAACAGGTATCCAATAAAGCGCATAATAGGGGAAAAAGAAGCCTGGTTAATCTGTTTGGTTAACAGGGAAATTTGCCGTGCCAGCAGGATGGTGAACAGCAAAAACAAAAGGGATAGCAGGACTAAAACAATTTTTAAAATCATGTTTTGCCCTTGAGAACTGTTAAGTAAAGAAAAGAAATCTAAGATACTCATATTATGTTGCCGGTTTATCTACCAGTAATTCCCCTATGGTTTTTCTGATCATATTTGGGTTAGGGGCGCGCTCAAATTCTATGTGCTGTTCATACGTTTCTGTTAATACCCGTATATCCCCATAGTCAAAAAATCCCTGCAATCCTCCTACCTGGATTAACGTTACATCCGCTATACTGGAAAGCCTGGCCTCTGAGGTTTCTTTCACTAGGATGTTTGGCACATCCAGGTCTATGATGCGCCTATTGGTTACCAGGCCTACATTAAAGTACCACACCGTAAAAAACATAAACGCAAATGCAAGAAGCACTAAGTAGTAAAACACAATGGAAAGATAAATAAGCGGTTGGGTGACTGCAATAATGGGGAAAAAAATTGGGACTGCAAAAAATAATACGGGAGGCACTAGCGCCAGGAGTAATACGGAAAGGATCCAGGGGACATTCGTAATAAAATCCCTCCGTACTAAAAGCACTACTTCTTCATCTGCTTCCTGGTCCTGGAAGGTAAATCCTTCAGGGTAATAGGCCAGAGAGGTATAGAACTTTGGTTTTGAATAAGAATGGACCGCTTTTGCTTTTGGGCTTAGTGCCGGGGAGGCTAGGGGTGTAGGAGAGCCAGCGGGTAATGGTGCCTCAGTAGCTACCGGAACCGCGGGTGCGGTAGCCGGCTTTAATATAAACTCACCACTTAGGTTATTTTGACGGTTTGGCATAGAGAATAAGGGTATTATACGCCCTGAAGCAAAAAATTCCCAACACAGGACAGGTCACTGCTTTTCTACATTAAACAACGGTCCCACAATCTGAATATTTGAAGGGGCGCGTAAATTAAAGTAAGACTTAAAATCAGAACCGGAAAAAGATACGGACCCGGCATCTCCGGAAATGGTAACAGAGTTTGTTCTGCCGGAGCCTTTATCCCAGTCCACAGAAACACTGTTTACGGAATTAAATGGAGACTTTCCTCTGGATTGCAGTTCAGATTTTACGCGCCCCAGGTCCCAGGTATCTGTTCCTGCGGGATTTGGCTTATCCGGCTGGTACAGATGTTCACGGGTAGAGGAGTCCGCAGAGATAAGCATCATGATATTTGCCATATCTGCAACTTCTTCGCTTTTCAGCCAGGCCGTCCCGCTGTACGCGCTTCTTCCTCCCCAGTCGCAATAAAACCAGGGGGAATTTTTGTCATATGCATTATTTCTCAGGTCATCAAAGGAGTTGATAGAGTCGGTGGTGGTGTCCTTTCCGCTTTTAGTGTAGGGGGTTGCGGACCAGCCTATATCAGCAGATGAGTAGACGTAACCGCCATGGGTAGAGGAGAACCATGCTTTAATGGGTTGCCCGCCGGATGTCAGCACTTGTCCGGCTGTAGCATTTACCGCATCTATCCAGGATGACGCGTTCAACTCCTGTTTTACCACCTGGCATGACTGGGATGGGCAAATATTTCCTCCCCCATTATTAGTGTAAGCCAGTGCATAAGACCGGGCAGCAATAGCCTGGGCCTTGAGGGTTTCAGCAGGCCAGGAGGCAGGAACTTCATATACGTGTTTTACGTACTCTTCTATGCTCCAGTTGTTGTCAAATGTCTGGCCGTATTCATTAGTGCCTACCACATGAATATTAATAGATTGGTTATAGCCGGTTGTAAGATCTGCATTATAGTAAGCTTTCAGGATAGTTTCCGCATTTTGTCCTGCTTCAGCCCGCCCTTTGGCACCGTATTGGTTTAAGCCTACACGGTTAGGAACGCCAAAAGAGAAAAAACCAAACCGGGGGGAAAAGCCCGGGTCTTTGCCGTTTGTTAAGTCGGAAGAGCAACCGCTCCCCATGCCGGCATAAGCAGACTGGGGGATATTAAGGCTTGCCAGTCTTTGGGCCAGAATAGATTGCTGGCGGGCAGAGAGCTCAGCAATCTGTGAGGACAGGGTTGCCTGGTATGCCAGGGCGCCGTCGACCAATTTTTGTACCTCTGCTTTTTCCTGCGCCAGTTTATCTTTCATGACAGAAAGGTTTGCCTCCTCAGCTTCCAGGGCTTTGCGGCGTTCCTCCAGGTCTACTACCTTCATGGCAATATTGGTGATAATGGCTTTATCTTCATCTGCGCCCTTTTTTTGGTAGGCAATGAGCCTGGTTGCATCCTGCGCGTCTTTAGAAGAAAGGAAAATTAAAAGCGGAGAGAAGGAATAGTTTTTTATATAGTAAGAACGGACGGTTTTATTGAAGACGTCTTTTTGCGCAGCAAGATCCTGGTATCCCTGCAAAATTATTTTTTTCTTTTGCAGAATATCATATTCTACATTAGCAAGCTGTGTCTCTATCCCATCCAGCTGCTTTTTCAGGGCTATCAGTTGCGCTTGAAACGGTGCGGTAGCCCGTTGGGAGGAAGAAAGCTGCCCCATGAGGTCAGAGATTTTTTTACTGATGTCATCCAGCTCATCAGAATATGCCTTGTGCTGGACAAAGACAATACTAAGGATTAAAAATAAGATAACTAAGAGGAGGGACGTAATTCTTCTCATGGGCTAGTTCGCAACGCTCTTGGTGAGACGAGCGGAGTACTTCATCATATCAAATTAAGCCTCTTTTTTACAACCCTTGCGGCCTTGGAAAGGAAAGTTTAAACGTATTGTTTTTTGTTAATGTTCCGTTTGCAAGTATGCCGTAACATAAATATCTGCTTACCCGCGGATCAGGAGCCCAGGGTTTTCCGGATAATTTCGCAGCTAATTTTGGCTCCAGGTCATACTCTGTTACCGCAAGCCCCATGCCTCTTAACATTGACAACAAAGAATCAAGGTAGAACGGGTAATAGTATAAAACTTCACCGGAACGTTCATATGCTTTATGGGGGTTAAATTTATAACGGTTTTTAACGCTTAAATAAAGAGGGGAAAGGATATGGTCGGAACGGAGGACGTCTATTGTATCCCTCACCTCATCTATAACCAGGATAGTAGGATGTTTTACTTGTTTTGCAGCATCATATATTAATCTAAACCCATCAAAGGTAAGGTAAGCCCGCTGCATAGGGGAAAGCCTATATGCTCGCACATCATAGGAAATACCGTTTTTAGTAAAGATGCCATTTTCTAAATCCATCCCCTTTTTTTTCAGCTGCCCTTTTTCTAAAATAAATTCTTCCAAAAAACCATCCTCAACTTTTATGCCAATAGCTGCATCGGGGATCCCTGAAGCCTTTTTAGTGTTAATTAAAGCTTCCGGAGGGACACTGTCTATGCAAAAAGAGGAAATGATAAGCGCTTTATTATAATAAGGTAGCGCAGTAAGATCTTGTGCTACCCCGCCAAAAAACTCTGCATACTTCTTGTCTTTAAAACGGTTTTCTATTACCGCCCGTTGTTTTTCTAAAATTTCTACGCCGGTCCACTGCACCCTGAAATCTTTTTTCTGGAAGCCTTTGTATAACAGGTGTGCTAAGTTTCCGTCACCCGGTCCTACTTCTATAATGTGGTGGATATCATTTCCGGATACATACTGGACAATAGCATCGGCCCAGGTTTTAAACGTGGGGGTGAAGCCGTGGTAAAAGTGGGTGTTGTGGAACCCGGATTTGCCGAATTGCTCTATCTGTACATACTCCGCAAAAGTTAAAAATCCGCCCCGCTTTTTGCATTCTTCTTCCAGCTCTAATGCCAGCTTTTTATTTTTGATTTCCACTTTCTGGAGCTGGAAGCTTTCTTTCTGCCAGTCCTCATATTTTCTGCCACCCAAAATTGGCCTAAAAAAATCATGGTAAATATCCGCAATACTTCTCACACAAAAAGTATAGCAGAGACATGAGTACAAGGTAGATTTAATATTTTTGAGACGAAGGCTGAGACCTATAGGGAATCACGCGATGGGAGGAAGGTCACTTTCAAATGGGTCAAATCCGGCTCTTATTCTGCTTATGGTTCTAAACTCCTCTACGTGTCTTGAAAGCCATCTATTGTGTAATGTTTTTACTTGAGCTCCTCCTTTTTCTTCCAGAAACTTACTTCTTTCTTTTTCCTCTCTTTCAAAACGCGCTGCAGGAGTTTCTGAAACAGGAGAAGGTTTTCCCCCGCCTGAAATTATGGAGAAACGAGGTTTGTTTGTGTTGGACTCCACCATGGTGGGCGCTGCAGGATTCGAACCTGCGGCCAGGTGTGTATAAGACACCTGCTCTACCGCTGAGCTAAACGCCCAAGCTCGAAAAATGAGATTTCGAGGTTGGTTAATTATAGCATAGGAACCTCAAATTTTCGATTTAGTAGAGGAGTGGTTTACAATAGTCCTCCGGGGTTGTTGCCTCCGCCCAGTTTTCCTTCCCCGCCAAACGGGTCAGAGCCTCCGGGACCCAGATCCCCAAACACCTCAAAAAGTTTAGAGCGTTTTGCAATTTCCGCTTCCACTAATTCTTTTGGCCGCCCGTATTTCAGCCGGGATAATTCCTTCACCAGTTCCGCTACCCGCGGGTTTGCCATTTTCTTTTCAGCAACCAGATCCCGGGTTAAGTCCATGGAAAATGGCGGTACGGGTTCATTCCTTACCACGGTTTTTACGTACGCATGGCGTGCCTCTATATTAATAAGGTCCGCTTCTGTAAACGTAGGCTGGAATTCATGCTGCAAATATCCGGCGTCCGCTACCCCAACACGGAAAGAGCAGATAGTTCCCACATTTCCAAAAATAGCGTTTTTAATCTCCTCCTCTATCTGTCCTATAAACTGGTTGGCAACCGTAAGGTTGAGGCGGTATTTTCTAGCCTCTGATAAAATCTGCGCAAAATCAGGGGTCGCAAAATTCTGGAACTCGTCTACATAGAGGAAGAAATCCCGGCGTGCTTCCTGTGGGATATCCTGTCGGCTCATAGCAGCAACTAAAATCTTTGGGACTAAAATAAGCCCTAAAAAGTTAGAATTTTCTTCCCCTATTTTCCCCTTGGCGAGTGATATCAACAGGATCTTTCCTTCATCCATGGCCTGCCGGAAATTAAATGAAGACTCTGATTGTCCTATCATATTCCTCATCATGGTGTTGGTAACAAACCGGCCAAACTTTGAGGTAATGTAATCCAGCACTTCTGACTTATGGAAGTCTGATGTTTGCGCTATCTGGTCAGTCCAGTAGCGGCGGATAATAGGGTCTTTCACTTTTGGCAGCAGTTCCTGGACAAAGTTTTGGTCAGTTAAAACGCGCATAACTTCCACAAACGTATTACCCGGTTCTGACATAACGGTGAGCATTGCATTTCTGACTGCATGTTCAAACCGCGGTCCTATGATTCCGGTTTGGTGTGGATCAAAGAGCTTGTACATAAGCCCTATAATAGAAGTAACCACTAAATGTTTTTGTTCTTCCGTCTGGGCTTCCAGCATGTTAAGTCCCATGGGCCGTTCCGTATCAGACGGATCAAAAAGGATCACGTCTTCAGCCCGTTCCGGAGGGATTAAGGGGAGGATCATATCAATAGTGTCATGCGGATCTATAAAACATACGCCATGCCCCGCGCGTATATCCTGCAGAATCATGTCTTTCAAAAATTCTGATTTTCCTACGCCGGTTTTTCCTATGATGTACATGTGGCGCCGCCGGTCATCCTGGCCAATATAAATAGGTTTCTCATTCCCCCGGTATTTACTTTTCCCTATATATAAACCGCTGGTAGGGATAGTTGCCGGAGCCGGGGCGGAGCGGGCAGCCAACCAATGGATGTGCGGGCTTTCCACTGATTTATTAGGGAAATGGAAAACTGTCGCCAGCTCATCTATAGACAGTACTGACCCTTTTTTTAAAAGCGGGACCGTGCGGTAAATAAAGTCCACCATAAACATACCTTTGAAATGTTTTATTTTTTCTTTCGTAAAAGAATTGTAGGAAGAAAATTGCGTAAATGAAGTCACCAGGTTTTCCAGGTGTGCATCTGCCGATTCTTTTGTGGAGGAAGAAACCACCAGTCTGATATACGTATTAAAGGCAGGTTTTGTGAGCTTTTGTTCTGTTGCCTCTATTTCTTTCTGGTCCACTGAATACTTTGCAGTTTCCGGGTTTGCTTCACGCTTTTTAATACTGGTAATATTTGCCCGGCCCAGTTTTTTCCATTTGTCACCGGCAGGGGTTATGAGAATTTGCAGGGCTGCGGATTCCCCTTCCTGCATTTTTCCTAACGTGGAAACAAAAGTAGAGAGCGGGTCTACCGGCAGGTCCCGGAAGGTTTTAATAGGGGTATATGGCGACCCTTTTAGTTTCAGCCCGGCAAAAGAAACTTTTCCGGTTTCAGAGAATAGGTCATATTCTTCAGCTTCTGCTATGGATGCATCAGGATAAGCCCCATGGATTTGTTTCTCTACCATGTCCTGCAGTTTTTTTGGAACAGAAACATAGAAGCGGATATCCCCCGGTTTTGCCACAACCTCAAATACTATATAATCAGGGACTTTAAACATTCCCAGTTTTCCTTTAGCGCCCTTGATCCCTGAAAAAGAGGAAAACATCTGCTCCGCCGCATCTATTTTTATTTCATTCTCCCGGGGCAGCTGGATTTCCAGAAGTACCATCTCCAGCGCCTTTTTCTGCCGTTCCCGGTTTTTCTTCCAAAGCAGGTATCCGGCAAAAAGGCTGAGGAAAAATGCCACAATTCCCGTAGACAATACAATTGCCAACAGGAAAATAAAGAAATAATTCATGATGGTATTTACTGAATCTATCATAGTTAAGTTGCCTTCCTTTGCGGCGGATTTTGGTAATCCCTGATATCAGTTACATTGTCCGGCAGTTGGGTTTTCCCCGCAAGAAATTGCCGCTTCAGTCCATGAAGCCATTCGGTTACTTTTTTCCATCTTCCGCTGTTTTCCACCGGTTCCTTTTTAAACTCTGTAGGAAAATGCAAGATTTCTGACTCCGGTTTTCTTCTGAATTGAAGAATATCTGATGGGACATCTTCCATTCCACCATGGGTAGCCTCACCAACTGCTTGTACTCCTGCCTCACTTACTTCCGGATGAATCTCCGGCTCCACCTGTTCCCCTGATAGTTCTGCTGTTGGTTCCGCCGCTTCAACTTCTGCCGGAGCACCTTCAGCGCTCTCTAAAGTTGTTGGAACCACTTGCGGTGTTTGGACTGTTTCCTGGGCAGTTGCCTGCGGTGCTTCAGCTTCCGTTTGGGTCGCTACCGCCTCTTGTGCCGGTGTATCTTTTTTATCAATATTTACCTCTGTCGCCATGGATATATGATATCAGTTAATAGGTATGATGGCAATTTTTTTGCCTCACAAAACCCTCACAATTCTACATAAGAAATGTGAGAAATAGGTGTGAACGTGCCCAATATTCTGATATAATCAATTCTCGATTAAGAAATAATCGAGGAGGAGTCGTCAACTCATTTGCTAAAGCAAATGTAAGGACCTGGCCCTTGGCCAGAACCTTGAGCTTTCCCCCTCGTTAACACTCGGAGGAGTCGCATAGTTGGCCCATTGCGGGGGGTTGCTAACCCCCTGAGCCCCTTAAACAGGCTCGCGCAGGTTCAAATCCTGTCTCCTCCGCCCAAAGTTGTTCGATGATGAAATTCGGAGAGGTCGCATAGCGGTCTAGTGCGAAGGTCTTGAAAACCTTTGTGGGGGCAACCTCACCGCGAGTTCGAATCTCGCCCTCTCCGCAGGATTTTCCATTAGAGAGCTCAGATAAAAGATTTCTCAAAGCGGATTTGGTATAATCGCGTATCATGGTTCGCATAGAAATACTGCAACGTTTTAGGGCAAAAGACTATCTCGCCAGAAAAAAAGCTCTCGCAAATGAAAAAGAGCTTCAGCAATACTTGTATGTTTGGAAGGAGCAAATTGAAGCAAAAGTATGGCAGGCAAGCCACGCAAATCTATTTCCCCGCTTCACCCATGCAATTTCTACCACAACTGACGGCCTGTATTACAGTGTTTCCTATGACCGGAAGAATGATGTGAGTATCGCAATAATAGATAGGGATAGAAGAAAAAGACCGGGAGAAAGATATGCGGTAGTGGTTAAAGGTGCATCCGCAGTATTTTTGGAAACCGTAGAACAAGACGGCGTAAAAGATCCGTATGAATGGAAGGCTATAGGAGATAAAGAGCAGGTGAGGGGATTTCTGGTAAGCAACTCTCAGAGCTTTAAAAGTGCGCCTCTTTTAATTCCGGGTGGGGAAGGAGTTTGGCACGGTTATCCTCATAACCGTGAAGGTATACTTTCCGTAGTCCCCCGGGAATTGTTTACAGAAAATACTTCTGAATGATTGTTTTTCCTGCACTGTTCTGGTTTACTAAGAGCATGGATCCTCAGGATAGCCAAAACCAGAATCCGTCTATTCCTTCCCAGCCGCAAATCCAACAGGTCCCTATGCCTGTTCCTGCCTCCCCTCCGGCAGCTTCAGGAAGAAAGAAATATATTGTACTGGGTGCTACCCTTGGAATTTTTGTAATCAGCGGGGTAGGGCTTTACGGTTATTTGACCGGAAAGATTTTTTCTAAAGCGGTGAATACGCAAAAGGTTATTGAAAAACAACTGTTGCAGATAACGGGAAATAAAAAAACGTCACCGGTTGCCGTTATGCCAACTAATACCCGGGACTTTTCTAAAATTGACATTTCTACAGCAGGAAATTCTTCCCTCCGGCTTACTGACATGAACGGTATGGCTATGGCACAGGGGAAGGTACAGAACGGGGAAAAACTGGTGGTGACAAAACCTGAAAGCAGGATTTACTATTTGAATGTGCAGCAGGTAGATGCTCAGGGGGTAACCATCATGCTTTACCATAGAAATGGGGAAATCATAACTTCGCAATTTTTTGTTGGCACCGGTACGCCATCTGCCCGGTTTAAAATAACCTTTAATAAAGATTACCCTGCTATGTCCAACCTACAGCTGGTACCGTAATAATTACGGGAGAAGAAGGTTTTTCCAGGTAACGTGTCCGGCCAGAAGTTTTATAAACGTTTTATTTTTCTTTGATGCCAGGTAAAGAGCCCCCAGGTCGGAAAGCGCATCATGGTTGCTGATCCAGTCTGCAATTTTTTGTCCCCTTTTTGAACGCTTGTAATCTGCAAGATACTTCTTTTTCCATTGCTGTTCATACTCGGTAAGAAATTCCGGGTCATTTCTTTTGATTGCCTTTTTAATAGCGGCAGCGGCTAATAAGGCAAACTCCATAATAAAACGGTGCCCTTCACCCACCAGTGGATTCACCTGGGAAACGGAATCCCCTAAACAGACAACATTTTTATAGACAAATTTTGTCTTTATGTCAGTGGGTACCGTCCCGCCTTCTAATTTTTCATTATCTTTTTTAACAATTCCGGCAAAGACAGAAAGTTCCAGCATTTTATTCAGCCGCTCTTTTAGCTCTTTTTTGGCTGTTGGATTAAATGACCCGTATCCCAGGATGGCCCTCTTGTTTCCGCATGGGAATAGCCAGCCGTAACCGCCCTGGTAGAGCTTTCCAATAAGAAGATAAGAACGTTCTTGTTTTCCATAATAGGCTATGTTATATTCCAGCCCGGTTGCAATGTTTAGCTTTTTGTCCTGAAGACCAAACCGTTTGCTTAAGAGGCCGGAGAGGCCGGTTGCATCTATAAAAATTTTTGCTAAAAACTCATTACCCCTTTCATCCATGATGCTTTCAACGCCATTTTCATTCTCATGTATTATTGCAATACGGGCTCCAAAAAATGTTTCCACCTTTTGTTGTTTTGCTTTTTCCAGGAGTTCTTTGTACAGTTGTTTTTTATTAATAATGTAGGCTTTCCCATATTTTTTTACATGGAAATGCGGTGAGCAAAACATAACCTCAGATTCCTCCGCTGCAATTACTTTTTCTGAGAGGCCAAATCTCTTTACATCCAGAAAACTGCCTAACGTATGGAAGGAGACGTTCTCCGGATTATTTTTAGCGTCTATCAGGGCAACACTAAAACCCTTAAATAAATGGGCTATGCTGAGCCCGCCTATTCCGGCACCTATAATTGCCACATCAAAAGATCTTTTCATTTAGGATATTATACACTTCATTTGCCTTGAAGATGCGAAGTGGAGGATACGTTAAGGAAAAAGAAAATTACTTTTTCTTCTCTTTCTTGGGCTTTTTCTTTTCCTTTTTTGCGTGAGCGTGCCGTTCAGCCATACTTTATTATATCTATAAAACTTTTCCAAATGCAAGAATTTCAGGAGACAAAACGGGCCAGAGGTTTTATTTTTTTTAGTACTAATATAATAAGTAGGCAAACAGTAAAGAGAATAAACCCATTAAAATAACTGTCCACTGGTTTATAAAAAGAAAAAACTGATAGAGTTTTGTTTACACTATCAAACCTCTGTAGCATCAGGGTATGGAGCAAATAAACCCCTAGGGTTGCTGTTGAAAAATTTCCCGCATACTTTTTAATTTTCTCGCTGGACCCTCCCTCAATCATGGGAATCCAGAGCCATAATAAGCTAAACAGCCCCAGGGAAAGAGAGACTAAACTGGGGGAAAAATAATCAAAATAAAAAATATTGAGGTTGGTAGTGGAAGAATTTGAGAAGGTCCCTATGATAGTCCACAACAATCCTATGGCGGATAGGAGTAGCGCATGGGCTATGGTAAGCGGAATTTTTTTTGAGACAACCAGATACCCCAAAACAAAAAAGCCTGAAAAACTTACGGTTTGCCATAGGACACTGTTGTTGGAAAGGGGAAACGCCAGAGTGTTTCTCATGTAGGGAAGAAAAGAGCAGAGCAAAAACCAAATAGTTAAGAGGGTGAAGATATGGGTTTTGGCAGTACTTTTGAGAAAAGACCTCAGCGCCGGAGTTGCAATATATAACACGGAAATAATGGGGATAAACCAGAAAACCCGCAAGGACCGTTTAAATGATGCAATAAATTGGGCAGATGAAAAACTATGGAAGTCTATGATCAAGAGCAGAAAAATAATAGTCCAGAACAGCCAGGGGAAAAATAACCGGGTGAACCGTTTTTTAAAAAAGACAGAATCTGGTTCTTCTTTGGTGAGTAAAAGTCCGCCGCTGAGCATGAAAAAAAGCGGTACGCAGGTTTTTGCTACCGCAAAGAATACCAGGTTGATGATGGAGCTGGGGGAAATTTGGGTGGGGAGAATAGTGGAGTGGACCACTATAACAAAATAAATTGCCAGAATCCTAATAACATCCGCCCCAAAAAGTCTTTGTTTCATTGCAAAAGGCAGTTTCCCTAATTTACACCCTCCTAGCCTTAATTACAATATTATTCGCCTTCCACCGGTTGGGGAAAATTTTCGCGATGAAATTTTTAACTGCGTAGTTTTTTGGAAATGCTATATATAAGCTGACTTCAGTTACTTCAAAACCTGAAAGCTCCAGCTCTTTTTTTAATGTTGCTACCCGGTAATCCCTTACGTGTCCGCTGGGATTGTCTTGGCTGTCTTGAAGCCCTTCATTCATAGGGGTGGAAATTAGCAGGAGGCCTTCAGGGTTGAGTAGTGTACGGATATCCTTAAAAAATGTAAAAATATCTTTGGGGGAAATATGCTCTATTAATTCTATTGCGGTGATTACGTCAAATTTTTTTCCTTTTAATATCTTTTTTGCTCGCAGAACATCACCTTCCAAAAATTCCCCTTTAAATTTTTTCTTTGCCCGTTTAACCGCTGAAGCAGATATATCAATCCCCGTTGTTTGGGTTAGGATGTTTTTATGCTGCAAACGTTCTTCTATGTAGCCCTGTCCAAATCCCAGGTCTAATAGCTTTATATTTTCTTTGGGAATGAAAGAAACAAGTTTATCTATTTTGCGTTTTGTCATTTCATCTTGTTCTTGAAAGGAGAGTTCCTTTGCAAAACTGGTATCCCAAAACTTTTTGGTATTTACGTTTTTAATCTCCGCATACCCTTTTTTATACATTTCCCTAAAAACCCTTAAATCGCCATTAACTGCAGCTTTCTCCCGAGCATTTTCAATAAGAAAAGGGCTGCTGGCACATATCGTACACAAGAATGAGGTTAAACTGTTTTTATGACACAAAAAACACTTATTGTATTCTTGACTTTTGCTGAGCATAAGCTGTTTAATATTTATATGAGATTGCCCTCTTTTTTGCTAGCTCTTATTTTAGCAATTTTATTTTCATTTAGTAGTGGATATTTTTTTAAAGTTTCGGCAGCAGATATAACTAGTACTTGGTCTAGTTCTTCTAAAATTCCTATTCCTGTAGCAAGCGCTGTTTCTATTAGTTCAAATAGCAAGGTTTTTTTAATGGGAGGATCTAATACCTTAGATTACTCGAATATATGGTCCTCTTCAATAAATAGCGCCCCGTTACTTAGTTGGGGAAATGAATCGTACCCTTTACCTCATCAGATGTTTTGGATGGCTAAAGCAGAAAAAAACGATAGCTACTATTTAATAGGAGGTGCTTCGCTCGAAACTTCTAACAAATATTTAAGCCTATCACTGAGGATTAAAAAAGATGCTCTAGGAAACATTAATAGTTTTATACCCTCAAGTCCCTTACCAGAAAATTTAGGCATGGGGGCTGCGACAATTGCAGGGGATAGATTATATTTTTCTGGAGGTTTTAGAGATTCATATGCAAGCGACAAGGTTTATAGCGCTTCGATTAATTCTGACGGGTCTTTGGAGGAATGGGAGCTTACTGGAATTATGCCAGAAAAACGTCTGGGTCATGGAATGGTTACTTATAAAGGATACCTTATAACCTTAGGTGGAAGTGATAATTCTAAATATTTAAGTTCCGTATATATTGCTAAACCGGACGCTAACGGATTAATCTCCTCTTGGGAGCAGGCTGAATCATTACCTACACCTATTTACAGAGCCTCTATTGTGACGATAGGAAATATAATTCTAGTAATTGGTGGCTATGACGGAACTAGTAGTACAGACAAGATTTATTATGCCGAAATTAATGATGATGGAACCATTTCTCCCTGGTCCATCAGCTCAAACCATTTACCTTCAGGATTACATGGGGCTGCCGAAGTAGTAGTAGGTGAAAACCTATATATAATAGGTGGTTACAGAGCAGCTTCGGATAGCTACCTTGACTCTGTTTATTATACGAAGCTGTCTCGGATTGCAAATGAGGTTGATTTGAACGTTGAATTATTAAAACAAACAGATCCATTATGGAGAAATTTTGAATACGACTCTGCAAACCTTTGGGCTCCACCTAAAATGATAGGTATAGACAGATGGGGATGTGCTCTTACCTCAGCAGCTATGATTTTGAGATATTATGGTATATTTAGACTCCCAGACGGTACAGTTTTGGATCCTGGTTCATTAAATGAGTGGTTAAAGAAAGAGAAAGACGGATATTTAGGAACTGGGTGGATAAACTGGGAAAAAATTTCTATCCTTTCAAAAAAATCCAAAAATCAAAATCCAGCATTTCTTTATGATGCACTAGAGTTTAAATATGGAACAGCTTCCTCATCTTTAATTAGAGACGATTTAAAAAATAGCATGCCCGTAATCCTTGAAGAACAGGGGCATTTTATAGTTGCAAAAGGAACAAATAGAGAAACTTTTACAATAAATGATCCTTTTTATTTTCGCAACTTCCTAACTGATTACGGAAATAAATTCTTAAGTATAAGGAGGTATATTCCTTCTTACAGCGACATATCTTATATTATCCTGACTACAACTAACAATCTTGCGGTTTCAGTAAAGGATAAGGCGGGAAATTTGGTAGGTGATTATGTTATTGAAGGACGATTATCAAATGCGATTGATGGTGGGAATAATAATAGTAATTTCTTGAATACTTATTATATTCCGAAACCAGAAAGCGGATTATATGGCGTTGAGATTTCTTCTAATATATCTACAATCTATAATCTTGGAGTATATCTTTATGATATTCAAGGCAATGTGAGTACATTTTCCCAGAATGGAATAGTTGGGGAGGGGAAGGCTGATGTTTTTACCATAAAATTTGATAAAGCTTTAGCTAATAGCTCTAAAGCATCTTTCCGATATTCGTTTGACTCATTAATTTCTGATTTAGATCTTCTTTTTGCCCGCAAAGAAATTAAAAAGCATGGAGTATATATTTCTTTAAGAGAAAAAATCCAAGAGGCAAAAAAGAAGTCTTTAAGAAAAGAAGGAGATGGAAGAGAATCTATATCTATTTTTATAAAAGAGCTTAATTCTAAAAAGAAAGAAATATCGGAGGTGGCTTTTCAAATCTTAAATCGTGGGGCAGTGTTTTTGTTGGACTCTAAGAACAATGAAAAACGCCAAAATGATAGTTATGACAGAAGTAAACATCTTGAAGAGGATTAAGAAGTTCTGCATAATAGGTGGGTGGGGCATTTATACGTAGTTAAAAGAAACGGGGAAGTAGAGCCTTTTACAGAGGAAAAAGTGGTTAACACCATGGAGCGTGTTGGTGTGCCCAGCTCCTTGCAGGCAGAAGTGTTAGCCCACGTAAGAAACCGCTTCCAGGGAGAATACATTTCCACGGATGAACTTTTTAAGCACGTTTTTGAATTCCTCAAAAAAGCTGATAAAAAATCCAGCCTCCGGCTAAACCTGCGCCGCGCTATTTTTGACCTGGGCCCCACCGGATTTCCATTTGAGCGGTATTTGGCCCGGATATTCCAGGACCAGGGGTATAAAACGCTGGTGGACGCGCATATGATGGGGGAGTGCGTCATGCATGAGATAGACGTCCTGTTGGAAAGAGACGGGAAACAGGAAGTCATAGAAGCTAAATTCCATAATGACCTGGGTTCTAAAACAGATGTCCATGTAGCCCTTTACACCCACGCCAGGTTCCTGGACATATCCAAAAAAAATAATATTGAAAACGTTTGGATTATTACTAATACTAAACTTACCACTGACGCTATAACGTACGCCACGTGTAAAGGCATAAAAGTGCTGGCATGGAATTTTCCTTCCGGCGGAAGTTTGCAGCATTTTGTGGAAACGCCAAAGATGTACCCTATCACTATCCTTACTGACCTTACCCGGGAAGAAAAATACCGTCTCATAGAGGACAATATCATTCTATGCCGGGACCTTCTCAACCTCACCCCAACAGAAATTAACAGCTTTCCGTTAGTAAAGCGTTCCCACCTGGAACGCGCCGTCAAAAGCGCGCGGATCTTGTTAGAGCAGTAAAACGCGTTCAAGAAAGTTTGACAGAATTATTACGGAATTATTATTGACTTTGTTGGTGGATACGTACTACCATAAGTAGGTATGGACTTTAAATTCTTTGAAAAATTTTTAAAAGTGGAAACCGTGTATGCACACTGTGATATTCCCTGCGGCATCTATGACCCCACCCCTTTGCAGATAGCAGCACACACTGTTTTGAGGATGACGGGGATGTTAGGTGAAAAAACAGAAATCCATGACATAGCGCGTATAGTACATGTTAAGGAAGAACATGGAGATAAGGTTGAAGATGAACTGGGTACGTTAGAAAATGATTATTTTAAACCGGAACATTATGAAAAATTCCCAGAGCTGAAAGGATTAATTGCGGATGCAGTAAAACTTTCGGTTGAGACGCGGCAGAAAATAGACATGGAAAAAGCCCAGCAACTGGTAGATAAAGCGTTGCAGATTGCGGAAATCTTCTATCAGACAAAAGGCGTTACCCCGGTTAGAGTTCCTTCCCTCTATCCTACTAAAGGTGAAATAGTTACCTACAAATGATCTTCTCATTCTATAAAGTTTCCGGCCACAGCATGGAGCCTTATCTTCATGAAGGCGATAAAGTTCTCACATGTTCGTTTTTGAAAATATCCGAGGGAGACGTAATTGTTTTCAAAAAAGGAGAAACAAAATTTATAAAACGGGTTAGAAAAATCGAATCGAACTTCTATTCTTGCGAAGGGGATAATAAACATGATAGTCTGGATAGTAAAAAGTTAGGACCTATTCCTAAAAAAAATATTCTTGGAAAAGTAGTCCTTAAAATATAATGTTTTTTGTTGCATTTATTCTTATTGTTATTCTCTTACTGCTTTTGTCCGCCGTGTGGCCGCCTGATTCCCCCTGGAGTCCTTGGTGGAAAACGTATAAGAAGGCAGGGCGTGCTATTATTAGACTCGGAAATATTAGCTCGAAGGATAAGGTATACGAGTTAGGGTCAGGGGATGGGGAGTTTTTGCTGCTGGTAGCAAAGGAAGTTGGTTGTGAATGTGTGGGAGTAGAGATAGACCCATTGCGGGATACTATTGCAAGAGTCCGTTCCAGATTCTCCGGGTTAGATAAAAAAATTACGTTTAAGAAGAAAAATTTTTTTGATGAAGACTTGCGCAGCGCGGACGTAGTCTATGTGTATCTCATCCCCCGGGTTTTAAAAAAACTGATCCCAAAACTAAAAAAGGAACTCAAGAAAAATACGCGGATTATTTCCTACCGTTATAAAATGGATTTGCCGTTGGTAAAAGAAGACACAGCAAACAAGCTCTTCCTTTACAAGCTTCCATAATTTTTGCCTCAAAAAATAAAACTTGACCGGAGTGGTATACTGGAAGTGGTTATTAAACCGCTGTCCTATGTTTGGACAAGAACCTCATACAGAAGAAAAAAGGTGCCAAAGCTGCGGCATGCCCATTTCAGTCCACAGTTTTGGTACTAACGCATCAGGCAGTATGAACTTTGACTACTGCATGTATTGTTTCCAAAAAGGAGGATTCACAGAGCCTGATATTACAAAACAGGAAATGATAAGAAGGCTTTCGATCGTGATGAGTAAAGAAATGGGAGAAGAGGACGTGCTGGAGAAGGCGGATGCAATTATCACCGGATTGAAGCGCTGGAGAAATCTGGCGTAAATCACTTCTTCATCTTCAGAAACATCCAGCGTAATTTGTCTGCAGCTATCATTCCTCTGTATAGCAATGGGTCTAGCACGTAATCATAGCTCCCTACGTATTCTGTAAGTATAGCGCCGTAACCCTGTTTAAATTTATGGAATCCGTACCAGGGGTCTTTAGGGTCCGCATCCGTGCCTAGTGCCCCCCACATATCAAAATGTTTTAAACCCAGCTTTTTACCCAACCGGATTGTTTCCCACATGATCAGGTTGCTTGCCATGGCCTCCCGGTGTTCACGAGAAGATGCGCCGTATGGATAGTAGAGCCAGTCCTTGAAAGAAAAGAGGACCCAGGAGGTAAGGATTTCTTCGCCGAGTTTTGCATGCAACAAGTGGTATGACAATTCGTCTTTAGTCTTTGGTCTTTGGCTCTTAGAATTTCCGAGAAGTTCCCAAAGACTTCTATGATAGTCTGGTGTGTGTGCGTAAAATTTCTGGCGGGTTGTTGTTTCTTCGTACAGTTTTAGAAAAGCTTCAAAGCCTTTCTCTGAATTATCCTCAATTATCTCCACTCCGTGTTTCTGTGCGACTTTAATGTTGTATCTGGTTTTGGGGTGCATTTGTTTTAGAAGCTCTTCCTCTGTTTTTTCAATATCCAAAACAAAGGTGAATTTAGTAAAAAGCGGGTGAAAGGAAGGCTTGAGACTGAGTTTTTCCGGTTTAAAATTTGGAGCATCTTCCCTTATTACATTCGGCTCCAGCTGTACATATATGCAGTTATACGTTTTACAAACAGATGAGATATCCTCAAGTATTTCTTTTGAGGGAAGGCTTCCTTTTGGCAAATACCCTATGGTATAGGAAAGCTTTGGTACTTTGTGTAAGGTTAACGTATAACCGTCCTCTACTTTTTTCCCTAAAATTTTTCCACGCCTGATAACCGTAACCCCGGTTTTTTTCCTGAATTCCCCCCACTCAAAGGACTGTAAAGGATGGGAAACACTTTTATTAAAAGCATCTTTGTACTCCTCGGTAATATCAATAAATTGCATAAATTCTAAATCCTAAAATCGAAACTCGAAACAAATTCTAAATTAGAATTTGGAAAATTCCAAAATTGTTTTGGATTTCGGATTTCGTACTTCGAATTTCACAGAAAGGGTGGTGCCCCATCCTCCAGGATCTCCATATTATTATCTAATACTTCCTGGGGCAATTCAAAGATGAATCTGGAGACCGTGTTATGGATCCGCTGGCCAAAAAACAACCGCTGCCTTGTGAAGGTTAAATATAATTTTTCCTTTGCCCGGGTAATCCCTACA
>JBLMVJ010000037.1:0-27635 GCA_050255815.1 Candidatus Levyibacteriota bacterium
TTTTTTACCACTGCCATTTCTGCATTTGCTTTGGAAAGCTCCTGGCGAGCTTCTTCCAGCTGTTTGTGGGTCAGCCCGGTGTATTCCACAAAAAACATTGCGGTAGATTTTTCTACCTTCAGTTTTGCTTCATCTAGTGCTGATACGTTTCTTTGTGATGGCATATTTATTAGGTTCTAGAGCTTTAGAGCGCTAGAGCGTTAGGCTTCTCTAAGATTTGCAATAAAAAAAGCGCTCGAAGAGCGCTTTCTGAATACTCAATACTGAATACTCTATACTATCCGCTCCTCGGCAAGACTTATGTATTACTACACTTGCTGTCTTAGGATTTTGTTATTTTAACAAATCTTTCCCGCTTCTTCAAGGATTAACTTATACAACCTCTTCTAACTTAATCCTGGGGGAAAGCCTGACATATACTCCGCGTACTTCAATATCCCGTCCTTCCATCATCTTTTTCACCATAGCGACTGATTTCTTAATATCTTCTTTGTGCTGCTCATGAGATACCGGATTTCCCGCACATTCTTCATGCCCATGAACCACTATGCCATGGCTATGATGCCTATCAACAGAAACCAGAAGCATGCTTTTTACCGCTTCATATACCTGCGGGTCAACATCTTTCTTTGAAAAGATACCATCCAGGCCTGCCTTGGTTACCGTATCAGCGTATTCTGCGCCATAAATAAGGGAAGCATAACGGTTTACCGCTTTTTGAACACGGCCATCCATACATCCTGCTGAAGTAAAAAACGTCTCCCCTTTGTGTGACTCTTCTGACATAGAAGATTATTATAATAAAGACTAGATTCTTTTTTCAATACCTAAAAGATTTAAGTGTGACATATTCCTGACATAATCCTGATTTTCCCTCTTGAAATCCTTTTCACGCCTCACTATAATTACTTTTTTCCGGTCAAAAGAATTTATCAACTTTATGACTAATTTACATGAGATTGATGCTGCCCCCAGGCATATCCCTCATTCTCCTTCACAGGAGATCTTCATGAGAAGGAGAGAACACAGCCCCCACAGACTAGCTTTAGCACATGTAACAGACCCGGAAAATGTGCGGCCTGTTGTAGAAGGCCGTATGTGCGGGGATGGCAGATATACGGAATCTGACGGGAACTTTGCGCGTTTTGGTGCTGATGCAGGATACGTCTTAGGGCTTTTAGCTTTAAATAGGTCTCATGATTTAGGTTTAACGCCGGTACAGATAGTAAATGCAGTGGTAAAAAACTCTGAGGGAAAGTTCTCATTCCACACAGATGAAAAAGCTGAGCAAAAAGCTATGGAAACAGAAGAACACCACCATATTGGCTGTGGCCATCTGGCAAAAGCGGCTCTTCCTGAGTATGCTAGCCAATACGGTGTAGAACCGGAAGACGTTAAAACAGCAATCTCTTATATGAGATACTTTGCTGCCATACACCCAGAGAAAGTAGAAATGATTGTTTTACGGGGAGAGCATGCTGAAAAAGGAGTCCTCATAAACGTAGGCAGCAAAAATAAGGTAGAACATGGGAACAGGTTTGCAGACCAGTGGTTTGTGGTGAACCCCGGACATGATGAAGATTATGCGGTAGGACTATTTGACAAAATGAGGAAAGAACTTCCTGTTTTAGAAGAAAAAGAAATATCCCCTTCAGAGTTCATGGCAACTCTCAGCAAACAAACAATAAGAACTGCAGAAATTCTTGCAGCAGGACTCCCAGTTTTTGAAGTTGACGTAGACCACCCCATCCCCACCGTAAACCGTGTAGAATCTTTTTAGGCAAACGTTTCCTGTGCCCTCTTAAAATCTTCGTGCGTGTCTATTTCTACCCATTTCAGCCCCGTGATATCCACTGCTTCAAACGGTACACCCTTCTCTACCAGGGTTGTATATGAGTCATCATAATATTCCTGCCAGTTTTTTTGGTCTTTCATTAAAGAATCAAGCTCTCCAAACAAAACTCTTCCTGCATCTTTAGTAATCTTTTCTATCCCGATTGACTCCCCATTAGATGCTTGCGGATCCAGTTTTTTGCCAACCTGCAGCACTCTTCCTGCGCTATCTGTAATAACTTTTACCTCCTCTGCTTCCAGGTGTATGTTCCGGTCTATGCATAAAGCTGAGTTTTGTGAAGCAAGAAGTTTTCCCAGGACTTCTTTTTCAAACACCACATCCGCGTCAAATTTTACAAAATCATCACCTTCTACAAATTCCCGCGTTAATAATAACGAGTATCCCGTATTAGTCTCCAGATATTTTTCATTCTTCTTAAAGCTTGCTTGAAGGTTGGGAAAATGAGAGGCAATAAATTCTTTTACATCATCTTCCCGGTAACCGGTAATGACCACTACTTCTGTAATGCCAACTGCCTGAATGTTTTCAAGCATTCTTTGCAGGATGCTTTTCCCTGCAACTTCCAATAAAGACTTGTGCGTGTTATCCGTTAATGGCCTGATCCGGGACCCAATTCCTGCCGCTAAAATAACCGCTTTCATAGGTGAATAGTATACCATACCCCTTGCGCTCACTCTTAAAATTTGGTTAGCTAAAGCTATGCTGAAAGAGTCCTTCCTGGGCCGCAATCCCTCTCATTTTCTCCGGGTTGACCCTATTGTAAAAGCATATATAGTGTCAGAAAGTTTTCTCTGGTCGGCTTGGAATTTTACCACCCCTATTTTTGCCATTTTTGCTACGCATGACATCAAGGGCGGAACTATAGAGATTGCGGCAAGTGCATACAGCGTATATCTGGTAAGCCGGGTTATTTTTGAACTGATTGGCGGAAGGATGACTGCAAAGTATACAGACAGGAAAAAAATTTATGTAACTATCTTTGGTATAGCTGCCATATCCCTGGCTTATGTAGGCTTTTCTACAGCCTCTTTCCCCCTGGAATTATTCTTGTATTATGCAATGGTAGGTGCAGGGTTAGGCCTTATCTCTCCGGCTAAAAACTCCATGTTCGCAATCCATTTGGATAAAAATAAGGAGGCAACGGAATGGAGTATTGCTGATGCTACATCTTTTATAGCTATGGCCCTGGCAACCGCATTGGGCGGTTTTATTGCAGGGGTTTATGGCTTTCGAGTACTCTTCCTATTGGCGGCATTGGTGAACCTTTTAGCAATCCCTTCTTATCTTGTATTTATCTGGAAAAAAAATCAGGCGTAACTTTACATCTAAACTTAGATACCCTATAATGCAACTGTGGACTATAAGATAATTACTGATATTCAAGATGCTAAAAAAATCTGGAATCTTCTGTCCCCCCACAAAACTATTGATGATGAATGGGATTTCAGATACACCTTCTTAAGACATCTTCCTTATGAGCTTTATTTTGTTGTTGGATACGAGAACGGCAAAATATCCACCCTGCTTCCTTTGCAAAAAAATAATGGCGAAGGTCTTATGCCACCCTATGCTTCAAAGGATAAAGCTCCATTTTATGAATTTTTTGGCGGAGATGATACGGATGACAACACTCTCTTGGGAAAACAGCTTCCCTTTGAAGAATTTAAGCCTTATCTTTCTCTTCCCACTTACCTTGCTCCACTTCATTCTATGTATGAGAATGATCAAAATGCATCCTACTATGAGTCGAGGTATTTTATAGACGTTTCGAATTACACGTCATTTGAAGATTTCTTGCGTGACAAATGGAGTAAGGATAGTAGAAAAAAAATACTCCAGCAAATAAGGGGGGTTTATAGAAATCATGAAGTTAAAATTATTGAGAATAATTATGAGGATATTGACCGGCTATCACAATTTAACATAAAAAGATTTGGTGATAAATCCAGCTTTATTTTTCCATACAGAGCTCAGATTTTTAAAGAATTAACCAAACTTTATACTGTGGTTATGCTAACTGTTGTAGTAGACGGGGTAAAAGAAGCAGTTTCATATGGAATAAAATATAAAGATACGTATGTTGGAATGAATGCGGGTGTTAGCGGCAAGATTACAGATCTTCCTAAACTTCTTATTATGCTTCAAATAGACAAAACTATTCAACTGGGATGCAAGACATACGATGCCGGAAAAGGAGATAGTGGCTGGAAAGAATCATACAAATTGGACAAAATTTCCCAATATAAAATTAGCTTAATCCCTCAGGACTCATAGTCTTTGTAGTTATAGGATGCTTATGATATACTTTGACCCTATGTCAGTCGAAGCAAGACCAAGCACTGAGCACCAACCTACCGTATCTACATTTCATTTCAAAGGAAGAAGTGGAAAAATGTACCATACGGACTTCCATCATTATGAAGGCCCACCAAGGGATGAGACAAGAAACAACTTTGCGCACCCAAGGTTTACAGACGTAATACCACAGCTTGCGCCAATGATCCGCAGGACATGGCCACTAGTAACAGATGCGCAAGGAAATCATGTGTCGGGATATCAGGAATCTACTGTTACCTCAACAGTTGCAAAATTTGATAAGTT
Source organism: Candidatus Levyibacteriota bacterium (assembly GCA_050255815.1). Lineage (GTDB taxonomy): Bacteria > Patescibacteriota > Microgenomatia > Levybacterales > GWA1-39-11 > JAGORM01. The sequence goes on from JBLMVJ010000037.1 coordinate 4,457, forward strand.
TGCTGACTTTGCGCTCACTTATGATGAAGCAGGAATGTTGGTTGCGTTTAATGTTTATAAGGTAGGTAAAACAGAGATTAAAGCACAAAACATACAAGTAATCTATGTTGAACACGCAGGAACTCTTCCGGAATTTCAAGGAGATGGCATAACGGCCGCAATGAGAAACGAATTCTTTAAAAGAAAAAATCCGGATATTGTGTGCGGAAGCTCTGCAAATGGCATAATCTACAAGGCAAATGAAAAGATTGCAAAAGACCAAGGTTTTGCATTTTATCCAACTGCTGAAGAAACACCCGCACCTATTTCAAAACTTGGCCACCAGATTGTTGATGAACTAGGAATAACAAGTGCTCCTCTGGATGATAGACTGGTAAGAACATACTCCGGCCCGGTAGCAGCATCCCAAATTCCGCATCCGCTAGCAGAATCTTTACAGCTTACCAGTGCTCAACATGTATTTTATATGCTCTTGAACCCAAATTTAAACCGGAGACTTCTGGAAGAATAAGTAGTTACTTCCGCATGGGAAGAAAGAGCTTTGGCGAGTTTTCTTTCAACTGCTTGCCCCGTTCATAAAAACGCCAGAACGCAATAATAACCTGGGCAACAGCAATAATGAGAAGTGCCAGCCCTACCCTGTTCACAAAAGATCCTACTGCAATAAAAATAGCAAATTCAGCCTCATCCACTAAAAAAATAGTGCGCATTTTTACCCAAAAGATGGAAATGAATTCTTGGACTGATGATGGTTCTTTTGCATACAGCACGTCCATTTTTTTCTCCAGTTCAGTCCGTTTTTTTGCTGACTTCTCCAGATAATTTTTATCCCTGGATAGGGCACTAAACATAGTCTCCAGCTTTATGTAATACCTGAGCATGAAGAAAAAAGCTGCAATAAACCCAAAGAAAAGATATGCAATATTACTGGTAATAAGAAATATTGATAATCCTGCAAAAAAAGTAATAATAAAAATTTTAATTATGTCTAACACCTTATCCAGGTAGTCACCTATAACTGATGTTTTTTTCGTATACCGGGCAAATTGTCCGTCCAAGTCATCCCCTACATATCCTGCCAGAATAAGTATTCCCCCCAGGGCTTTCTGAGGATATGGCAAGAGAAGCAGGATACTTCCTGAGAAAAACAAGAGAAAAGATAGAATGGAAATAATGTTAGGAGTCAAAAAGGGAGCTTTGGCAGCAAATGGAAGAATGTACTGCGCAATTTTATACCCAAAAAGGTCTCCCCAGTTGCTGTAATAGGTCGATTTTACCACTCGCATAGACTATGCCGTCCTCTTATAGGTTTTTGAAAGATACAGTTGGGGAAACAGTACCATAGGAACTTTCATGCTGTGTCCTTCTACCCTTGCCTGTGTTGGCTCCAGCTTTGAAAGTGCTTCTTTTAAAGATCTTAGAAACATCTTAATATGAACGTCTGACAATTCACCAATGTTTGCCACCTGGAAAACACGGTCTACCAGCGGTCCTTTCCCGTTATATATAACAATATTTTTTTCCTTCAGCTTTAATTTCAACTGGGTAGTTGTAATATAAGAGGGTAATATAACCGTAGTGAGGCTTGCGGACATACGCTCTTCATCAATCAAAAACGTTAATCCCATCTGCTTCATACCGGCCCTGAGCAACCGGGCACGGCGCCTGATATCTTCCCGCAAGTTTACTACACCCTTTTTATGGATATTAATAAGCGCTTGCTCTATTGCATAAAACAAGTGTACGGCAGGCGTATTAGGTGTTTGCATGTGCTCTTTTGAGTACTTGTATAAATTGTAGAGATTCAAATACATGGTTTTTGCCGGTACCCCTTTCAGTTTTTCCAGGTCCTTTACCCGTGCCATAATAATTCCCAGGCCGGGAAGGGAACAAATTGCTTTTCCTGCAGAAGTAGTACAATAGGAAACATTCCATGCCTCCAAATCAATTTTATCCGCCCCTACACTACTCACCGCATCCAGACAGAAGGTAAGTTTATATTTTTTTGTGATAGCTCCAATTTCTTGTGCAGGATTCAGAATACCTATGCTGGTTTCATGGTGAACCATATAAAGAAGATCTACTTTATGTTTTTTGATATAGGCCTCTACTTGTTTTACGTCTATTGGATGGCCCCAGCCGAAATGAAGAAGTTTTGTGCGCCTGTTGTGCAATTTAGATATCCCATAGAGACGTTCCCCAAATTCACCGTTTGCCAAAATCAAAACGTTCTTGTTTCCAACAACTGAAGACAAAACGGATTCATTTGCTGCAGTACCGGAACTGGTTACCAGCAAAGGATGGTATGCACTCTGATCCCGGATTTCAAAAAGGCAAAGGAGTTTTTTATTTATGCTTACCAGTAGTTCTGAGAATTCTTCCTCACGGTGTCCTATATTTCTGGATACGGCGGTAAATACGTTTTTTGATACGATAACAGGTCCCGGGCAGAAGAGAAAATGATTTGTTCTAGGTCTTTTTCTGATCATGTTGACCTTTTTTCGGAAAAAGATATTATACCTCTTCTAGGCACGTAAGACAAGGAGCTGAAAAATGATTATTAGGCAAAAATCCTTAAATCCCGTAGAAATTTCCCTGGTGTTAACTGGCAGCCGGAAGTGAATAAGTGGATCCTTTTCTCATTTCACCTTTTGGCATGGCAAAATCCAGCTCATCTTTAACCCAACGCCCTCCGGAAATGATATCCCAGTTAGAGGCCAGCTGTCTGGTCACAAACCTGCCCCAGGTGTATTCAGAATCTTTTCCATCTACAATCTGCAGACCTCGTGTCAATTGCTGGTAGAAAGATTCAATTTCCCCATTCCGTGTATCACTATTAATACGCAGATAATAAGGTGCGTGGTCTCCCGGAACTACCGTTCCTCCGGCCTCTTCTATGATAGCAGCGTCTTTCATACCGCCATCTTCAGTGGAAACTACGATTGCATTATTCAGGATTGCTTTGTCTTTTGAAGTCCCATCAGCTTCTGAACTCTTAGGTTCCCAGGTATGAAAGTCCCTTACCTCAGGATAATTAAGCCATACGTGAGATGCGCGGATTAAAGGTTTTGATACTTTTTCGCTATAGTCCTGGATGTAATGCACCCGCTCCCGTAAAACCGGATGGTTATTAATAATACTGCACACTCTTCTGATTTCCCCTTTCATCTCTTCATCACTGGAATGGGCTTTTCCTGAAATGAAGAAATGGGCGTTCTGCTCTTCTAAAATCTGGGCAAGCCGGTCCGGATCCGTAAATGGTAGCCCCATCCTTTTATATCCTGCAGCCCGTCTTGCTGAGCCAACTATCTTTACCCCTTCCGGCAGGTCTATAGGGTTCCCATTCTGGTCCTGCATGTCTTTTAATGCTTCCCGGAAATCTTCATGTGCTGCCAGTTTAGCTGCTTTCAGGTCTTCTTCCGGCAGCTGCAGAATCTTTTCAACCGCTCCTTCTCCGGGAAGTTCAAACGCATCTATAGCTCCGGAATTCCGGTATATATCCAGTAATTGAGGATGTGCCCACCTTTCAGTAGAAATTCCATTTGTTATGGCGGCAAATTCAACCGGACGCCCGCTGAAATCAAAAAATACTTTACTGGCCTCCTGTGCATGAAGCCTGCTTACCCCCCTTCTTTTTGCAGATAAGTCCAATGCTAATGAACTAAGCAGTATTTCATTATTTTTAAAACGGGAATTCATCCAGTTTTCCACCTGGGAACTTGCAACGTTAGGATATACCAGCTCTTTAAATTGCCACCACTGGAACGGCTGTTCAACCGCCTGCACCAGCGTATGATTCACATAAACGGTTTTATCCCTGACCTGCTCCATAGCTTCTTCAAAACCTACTCCCTTTTTCACCAGGGAATCTAATTCTGCTATTGCTGAGAATACTACCGGAGCTTCATTCATGATGTACAGGGGAGGGGTAAGTCCCAGTTGGTCTACAGCTTTGTGTCCCCCAAAGCCTTCAACTATTTCCTGGAAAAGCCGGTGTCCGCCATTTGTTTTACCGTTATAAACATCCTTAATATCAGGGTGATAAGGATCAATATTTCTCACATTGTCCTCTGTTTTTTCATAAATAGGAACCTTAAACTCCGGATGGGAACCGGTGGAAAGACGCACCTCAACCTCCGGCACCTCGGTGAATCCTCTGTCTTCCGGATGAACCGGAACATGCTCTTCTGTTTGCCAAAGCCTATCAAGCCGCTGGTGCACTTCTGTGTTGTAAAAAGGTGCAACAATTACAACCGGAATGCCCAGTTTCCGGTAAATATAGGACCAATCACCCACGACCATCCCCAATCCTCCCTGCGCCGGTGTATCATGTCTATAGCTTTCCATGGAAAAAATAGCGACCGGGGTTTGCTCCGTCAAAACAGGACCCAAATCAGGACGGCCAATGCGGGTCAGAAATTCTTTTTTTCGCTGTTGTGCTTCTTCAGAAAAAACTTCCGGGGAGGGAAGATAACCTCTTCCGGTGTCAGGAGTTACGGTAAGAGATAACGGTCTTCTATCTACAGTCTCACGTGGCATAAATTCAATCTAAATTATAGTACTAGATAAAATTATCCTAATACAAGGGGTGTTTTTTTGCTTGACGGAAACCTGACATTTCAATCTGCCTCAATACAGGCATTTTCACCTGTTAATTAGTGGGCACGCAGTTGCCAGTTACGTCTTTTAATGTTTCCCTTATAGTCTGCGGATTCAGCCTTAAAACGCTGGACCCCCTCTTGGGCAGAATCTCCTTCAATACAAAAAAGCCTAATATTATGTCCCATTTTTAATTCTGCCAAAAGCTTTCCGTCAACCCTTCCTTCCAGCGCTTTAAAATCACCTAACCCATCCCTGTTAAACCTTCCAATTACCTTTCTTACGTATGGCCGGTCAGCAGGAGATACATGGCTCAGTATCTTCTCTATAGTCCCCGGCTCAAAATATATAACTTGTTTCACTGCCGGCCGCTCAGGAGGAACCTCTTGCTCTGCCTGCCGTATCTCATCCATTATCCTGGGCCTTCTCTTTACGTGGTTAACCCCTTCACGTTTTACCTCTTTAGAAATATCTGCGTCTTCCTGAGGAAAAGGTCTGCTTTTAGGCACAACTGACGCGGCCATTGCCTCTGTTACTACTGCTACGGTATGGATAAGACGTTTTGCAACCTGCGGAAATGCCTCCATAGGCTCCATCACTGACCAATCAACCGCACCGCTATCCGTATCTACCACAATTCCTAGGCGCTTTTGGTCATTTTCGTACAACATGTCCAATGAAACGCTATGGACACCTGCCCTCCCTATTTCCACATGAAGTGAATCAGGCGTTTGAAAACCAAGCAACTGGTTGAGGCTTCCGGGGGTAAGTTTAAAGTTACCCAGGGGTGCGTTGGAAAAAGTAGCAACGTGCCGTCGTATATCTGAAATGTCTTTTAACGGTCCTTCCGGCAAATCATCTGTCCGGAGTGCCTCAGCTTCTTCTATAAACAAAAATCTGTTGGGATCATCTCTCTTTTCCGGCCTAAAAACTGCAAGGATATCCTGGAAAATTTCACCATTCGCGCAATTCTGGTACGCAAAAGCGGCTCTATAAGCCTCCACATTATCAGTCCCAAAAAGCATTGCAGCCAGATGCTTTCTTGCTGTAGGACCTTTTTCTTCTTTCAGGTATGCTGCTACTTTCCGGGAAATTTCAGCGTGATCAGGCGCATCCGGATTAAGCAGAATGTCTTTCACCACTCCATTTACCTGATGTATGGTATCTAAAGCCGGAAGTACTGCATCCAGAGCCCTCCGGTCTGCAGGTTCTCTCTGTATCCGCCGTTGCCTCACTGCATCTGCACAATGGGTAGCCGCCCAAATAAATGTAGAGACTGGATTATCAAAATGCATATGTCCTTCATCATCCGGCTTTGCCCTCAAGGCGGCTGAGACATAGGCACTTAAAGGGTTTTTCTCCAGAAACCTGGTATTTCTGAAATCCTCAAGCACAATGCCGTCTGCTTCTTGCGTAAAAATACGTATCATTCCTCCTTTTATAGTCCGTGAAAGAATATCTAATTCACCTCTGACGCCCTGCAATAAAGAAGTCCTTCCTAATTGGTCTAAAATGTCTGCAGTTGCAAAAAGGCCTCCAATTCTCTGAAAATACGTATCCATCTCCTCCGTAGGCTTCTCTGAGTCAATACGGGCATCCATATTTAATTTTTTCTCCTGTTTTCCTACATAGCCCAGGCTGGAAACGAGTGCACCGTGGCCGGTTATCCATACTTTTAAAGCAGTGCCTTTTAACTTTCCATGTATTTCCCGCTGCACTATATCCAGCCTGGAGCGCAGCATTTTCGTCAAAAGCTCATCAGATGAAGGCTCAGGGAACAGAAGGGGTGCAGGAACAGCAGATTGAGTTCCGCTAAAGTCTCTAAGCGTAAAAGGCGTTATTGGTTGACGGCCGGACCGCTCTGCTTTACTATGAGCCATAAAGTTTCCCGACCTGAAGGTCGGACATCTTTTCCCCACTGCTTTTCGGGGACTAATCCCTCAAAGCAGAAAACTCTTCGCATTCAATCGCGAGCTTACTTCTTGTGTCATCTGGGGCAGCTCGCGGTTTTCTGCGAAGGAGGATAAAGGTGTATTCTACATATTTTTGCCTGAAGAATCAAATAAAATCAATATGTCATTTTCTGGGAAATATCATCTTAAGTCCTACATCTTACATCTTATTTCCCCATTTACCTGCTCCAGGATTCCTCGCAACTCGAGTCCAGTTACCAACACCATAAGTTTTACTACGGGTATTTTTATCTGTTTTGACAATAAGTCGAGAGGTAACGGCTCTGACATTAATGTCTCTACTACCCTTTTCTCCGTAGGGCTCAGTTTTATATTTGAAAATTTCTCTTTTTTAGAAATTGATTGAAAATTGGGAATTAAAAATTGAAAATTATTTATAATATCTTCCCCATTACTTACTAACTTCGCTCTCTGTTTCAATAACTTCAAGGTTCCTTTTGCCATCATGGAATTAATTGGACCGGGGACTGCAAAGATTGGCTTGCCCAGCTTTACTGCTTCATCTGCAGTTATAAGAGAGCCGCTGTCTTCTGCTGCTTCTGTCACTAAAATTCCGAGTGAAAGTGCTGCAATAACCCTATTTCTGGCAGGGAATGTCCCTATGGTAGCCGGCATACCCAAAGGATACTCTGAAATTATTAATCCTCCATGGTCTAAAATATGCTCATATAAATCCTGGTTTTCGGCAGGTGTACAACAATCTACTCCACATCCCAAAACCGCAATAGTATTTCCTTTCTGATCTAGTGTAACTTTATGCGCGGTAGCATCCACGCCAAAGGCTAAGCCTGAAACTATGGTAATTCCGGCAGAAACTAAGTCAGAAACTATAGTCTCTGTCACTTCTTTTCCATAAGAGGTAATTTTCCGCGCACCCACTACCCCCACGTTTTGTTTTGATTTTAGAAGTTCCAGGTTTCCCTTGCAGTACAGAACAATAGGGGGATTGGGCAGTTGCTTTAATCCTTCTGGGTATGATGCGGAGGTATATCCTACTACTTTCACCCTTGCCCTTTTTAGCTTTTTAAGGTATTCCTCCCGGTTAAATTCTTGCTGAAAGGATTCCAACCTTTTTCTTTGGAAGTTTTTAATTTGTGCCGTTTTCTTTTCAACAGCATCCCAAGCAGAAACCGCTGATCCATATTCTTGGAGTAATTTTAGAAATGTCTTTGGTCCTAAACCATCACAAGAGGAAAATAGCAGGCAGGCTTCCTCTTCCGTCATATCAGGAGGCGCGCTTTACCGGAGGAAAAACCCTTATTTTATAGTTTTCGTAAATTTGACGCTCCTTTGGTTCCCTGACTTTTGGACTTATAACCCCTCCCCTACCATTATTTGATAGCTGGCGAAGTGCTAGCTCAGCTGCAAATTCCCTTAAGAATAATTCCCTATTTGTTGGATCCTCTTCTTTCAATATTTCTTCTATTGGGTCTGCCTTTAAATCAGTATTGAAAATTTTATTCAGGGCTTTCTCTATTCTTTTTCTGTCCCCTTCCGGAACTAATTCTTTTATAGCTTCTAATTGTTGGTTCATGCTTGGTTCTTCCTTCCCTGTAGCATTTATAACTGGTCCATCCTCAGTCTCATGGATAACTTTGGGTTCCGGCTCTTCCCTACCAGGCTCAGACGAAGGATTTGGGACCCCAATATCTACCCCTATTACCGGTTCTCTTTTTTCACTATCAGGAACGCCAACATTCACCCCTATTACCGGCAGGCCATGCTCTGAATCATCTTGCTTTGGATTATTTATTTTTGCTTCAACATTTGCCTCAAGTTTTTCTGTATCTCTTGGGAAACCTTGTGGCCTTTCCGGCCATTGCATGGGCTCTATATTTCCGTTTGGGAATTCCGGGACCTCTCTACCGGCAATTGTTGTTGTCTGGGTAGAAGTCTCTTTATTCCTGCTAAACATACTGGAGACCCTGCTTCTTATTTCATGGAATTTTCCTTTAGAATTTGTCCCTTTAGAAACTTCTGGTTGAGAGATTCTGGGTAATGCTGTTTCCGCATTCATATCTGACATATGCTTATCTTACTCGAGCTTATAACTCTCGTATATTAAATATAAGAGGTTTCAAGTTGTATTGTCAAGGAAAGTTGCAAAATTCTTTCTGGAGTGACATACTAAATCTATGGCTAAGAAAAAGTCAGAAGTATCCAAATCCCTCACTACCGTCACTACGTTCTCCAAGATCATTGCTTTAATTCTATTTGCACTCCTCCCACTAGCAGGATTTTTTGTGGGGAAAATTTACCAGGAAAAAATAGATGCTGTCACCTCTGCCACAATCACCCCGGTATCCAGCCTGAAATAACATGAAGGATACTGGAAATTCAAAACCTGCAGTCAAAAAAACTAACCTTCCCCTCATCTTTCTGGTTTGTTTTAGCATACTGATGTTGACAATTTTTGCAACAATTATTGTTTACCTAATAAAAAACAGCTCGAAACCTTCTCTAAAGCCTACCTTGTCAATCACTCCCTCGACTAAAACCGAAAATCTAAATACATCAAATGGGGAAACATACACTAGCTCTTCAATAGATATTACCTTTCAGTATCCTAACGATTGGGAAATTCAGGAGTATAGTAAAACTAATAATACCGGCCTTGATCTAGGACCGGCTCCATATAAAATCCCTTATGTTTCCATAAGAAATGATGGTGGTAAAATCGCGAAACCAAAAAACTTTAAACAAGTAACTATTGGCAATGGTATATCTGCAGAATTTAGTTCTGAATTTGATTGTGCTGCCCCTACCTGCTACAGATACAGGTTCTCACATAATGGTAAAGATTATTTGATCAGTAGATTTCAAGCTCAGAAAACTGAATATGACTCCGCTTTCAATCAAATCCTTTCCACATTTAAGTTTACGCAATAGACACCCTAAGGATTCTGGGCAAGCCAGAATGACGAAAAGTCATTACAATTAATTTCCAATTTCAATAAATATCTATGAATTTCTAACTTCGATCTGTAGTGATGTATCGATACGTGAAAACACGCCTGGCGAGAACTAAAACTTCTCGCTCGAAGAATATTATTTCCCTTCATTTCTTTTCAAAGAATGCGGTAAGGATGTCCCGCGCTACGGGACCTGCAACGGATGAGCCTTCCCCACCATTCTCCACCAAGACGGTTACTACTATCTCCGGGTTATAAAATGGCGCAAAGACGGTAATCCACGCATGAGGTTTAGTATCCTTTCCGCCTATTTCTGCAGTCCCTGTTTTACACCCTAATTTTACCCTGGTCATTTTCCCGCTGGATGAAGAGTCCTCAAAATAGTTTATATTATCTATTTTCAGCCGCGGATTCTTCACCTTGAAATTAAACAGCGGCCATGCTACTCCACCCGTATCACAGCTCTCCCCCATACCGGTGCGTATCAGGTCTATATAATCTTTTTTCACCATGTTCTCCCCCAATTTCTCCACCTGGTTTTTTAACAAATGTGGCTTATAGAGCGTCCCCCCGTTTGCAAAAACAGTTGTCCAGGAATTCACCTGTAATGGCGTGGTCAGTAAATACCCCTGGCCAATTCCATAGTTATAGGTATCCCCGGTGTACCACTGCTCCCCTATCTCTTTTTTCTTCCATTCTTCTGTTGGTACTGTCCCAGCTACTTCCCCCGGTAAATCTATTCCGGTTAGCTTACCGGCTCCTAACCTGCGTGCCCAATTACTGATGGAATCTACTCCTGCCAGGTCTGCAGCATGGTAAAAGAAAATATCATTTGAACGCTTAATTGCCTTTACCACGTCCACGCTTCCTTCTTTTCCCCCGTACTGAAGGTAATACCAGTTTCCAAATGAAAATGATCCAACTTTCAAAACACCGGTATCTTCAAACGTAGTGTCAGGCTTAATAGCACCGGTGGAAAGTGCTGCAGCCGCCGTAACCAACTTAAAGGTAGAACCGGGGGGATATGCTCCTCCTATAGTACGGTCTAATAGGGGTTGGTTAGTGTAGTCAGTGAGAATGGAGGAAATATCTTTGTAATCTCCGTCAGGTGTGTAATTTTTTGCATGGGTAAATAGATTTGCATCAAAGGTAGGTTTTGAATACAACGCCAGGATGCCGCCATCACGGGGGTCTGAAACCACTACTGCACCTTTTGTAGCAGAATCCAAGGCTTTTGCGGCTGCCTCCTGGACATCCACATCTAAAGTAGTATCTATATTTGCTCCCGGCACCTCATCCATCTTCCCCAGAAACCGCATGTTTTTTCCTGCGGCATTCACTTCATACAGCTGAATCCCATTTTTGCCGTGCAGATACTTTTCATACTCTTTCTCCAAACCCATCTTTCCTACAAAATCTGAAATTACATACCCGTTATAGTCCGGCTGGTGGATTTCTTCATCTGAAATTTGGCCGGTATAACCCAAGACGTGTGCAAAAACCCCTTTATATAAATAGTCCCTGGCCACGGTTGCGGTGACGCTTTTCCCTTTGTTTAATAAATCAAGCGCTTCCTCTTTTGTGATTAAACTTGCCTTACCGTTTTCTATTGTTTCAAAAACCGGTGCGTTTCTTACCAGCGGACGCCCCATCCGGTCAAAAATAATTCCCCTGGGAGCAGTAACAATAACGGCCCTGGTACGGTTCTGTTCCGCAAGTGTTTTGTAGTATGCGCCCTGTACTACCTGGACATAGAAAAGCCTCAACAGCAGAATAGAAAAAGCCCCCAATAGAACTAAGACAGGAACAATTAAAAAAAGGTTAGACGGGGATGCGTGGTAATTATGGGAATGCTTAGAAAACTTAAACGTCTGCTCTTCTACGTAATCTGAAAATGCTATCCCTATTTTTGTCCGCTTTCTTCTCATATTTGTTTTTGCTGCAGATGTTTTTGGTATGCCATGTACATAAAGGCAAAGCTTCCTACAACTAAAACGGAAAACAGTACCGGAGAAAACGGATAAGACATGCTATAACGGTAGACTTCCAAACCAATAACAGAAAGGATAATAGAAAGCCATAAGCCTTCCACGGCAAACACATTCTCCAAAAGACTGATAAGAAAAAAAAGGCAAAAAAGGAACAGTCCGGTATACCCTGCATGCGCCATAATTAGGGCATCAAAAACTAAAGACATTAAAAGGATCAGGATCCCTGAAACCAAATCTTTTTTCAATAAGAACAAGACAGCTGCGGTAAGGAAAAATAAGGGAAAAGAAATAATAGTGGATTCAAAAAGGATTGCAAAAAGCATAATGGGAAAAAATACCAGGATTACTTTCATTTTGTTACTACAAAAACAGTTGTCAGTTTTTTGAAGTCTACCAGACTTTCAACAACGGCTGACTGGAATGGTTTTGTCTCAGATTTATTCACAGTTTTAATTTTCCCAATAATTAAACCGGACGGGATGCCTACATCTGAAACGTCTTTTTCCCCTTTTGTTGCCACCGTTTCATCTTTTGCAATAGTATCAGTAATGACTATGTCCCCAAATAACATAAAATCTTCCTGTCCTGCTATAATTCCCGGCGTATTATTATCTGTTGAGACCGCCAGTGTAGTAAAGTTTTTATTTATGGGAAGATAGACTTCTGAATAATAGTCTGAAGTGTTCCCAATTTTTCCCACTAATTGATGGCCAATTACTACTGCCATCCCTTTTTTCACCCCGCTTTTTACCCCCTGGTCCAAAATGAATGCGGTTGGAAGAAAAATGCTTCCCTTAAAGCCTATGACACGGGCAGGAAGTAGTTTTTCAGAAGGGATAGTAGTGTCCAGGAACTGGTTCCGTAAAGCTGCATTGTCCTGTTTTAAGAAATTCATTTGGGCCAGCTGCTCCCGCAGCTTCTTGTTTTCATTCTGGAGAACATCCAGCTGGGTAGGAGTATTCTGCGCATGGGCAAAACTATATAAAGAAGCGCGCGGAACTGAAAACAAAGAGGCTACAAAACCCAAAGGTGAAGAAAATACCGTGGAAGAAAAATAAAGTAATAACGAAAAAATAATAAAAGAGGATATTAAGACTAACCTTTTCTGCATGACCCTTATTATAACACTGAAAATTTGACAGAACGAGTAAAATTTCCCACTCGTTTTGTCACCCAGTGTACCCACTTGGGCTTCCTTCTTGTCATTACTTTCTAGACGTTCTGTGGCTTTCTCCCGTAGCGCTCTTTACTCACGCGGATAATATCATCCCTGTTGTCATTTTTCAGGGTTGGCAGCGGCAGTGTTAAAGCAGGAAATGGACCGGAGGTCATACCATCTATAGAAAGCTTCACCACGGTCTCAAACTTTCCTAAAGATACCAGGTCATTTTCTGAATAGATCTCTGCAAACTCTTTAGTCAGGTTATATGCATCATGTGCCCCTACCACAAAAGAAATAATAGTGCCGGCATTGCCAAAAATAGCACGCTGTATCTCCTCTTCCAGCTGGTCAGAATACTGGTTGGCAAGCGTTAAAGACAACCTATATTTCCGGGCCTCAGACAAAATCTTTATAAACGAATTGGTTGCAAAATTTTGGAACTCATCTACATACAGAAAAAAGTCTTTGCGTTCTTCCTCTTTTTTAAATGCCCGGTTCATAGCAGCCAGCTGGATCTGGGTAATAATCATGGCACCCAAAAGCGCAGCATTATCTTCCCCTAATTTTCCCTGGGAAAGGTTAAGGATTAAAATTTTTCCCTCATCCATAATCTCTTGTAGGTTAATACTTGAGTTAGGATGGCCTATGATATTCCTGACCATTTTGGAAGATACAAACTGTCCTATCTTATTCTGGATAGGCATAACCGCTTCTGTTCTGAGCTTGTCAGACATCTTCTCAAACTCTGCCTCCCAGAAGTTTTTCAGTACCGGGTCGGAAAGTTTTGCAACCACTTTTGCGCGGAAGGCGTCATCTGATAAGATCCTTAAGGCATCCAGAAGTGTCCCCTCTTCTATATCCAAAAGGGTAAGGATGACATTACGCAAGATATATTCCAGCCGCGGCCCCCATGAATCCCCATAAATTTTATGGAAGATAGAAACAATCCCTGATGAAATTAAGTCTTTGTGCTGCTTGTTATGGATTTCTAATACGTTTAAAGAAAAAGGCCGGTCAGAATCAAACGGCTCTAAATACACCACGTCATTCATCCGCCGTTTTGGAATATAGTCCAGGATTATTTCTGAGAGGTCTCCGTGCGGATCTATAATCCCTATCCCACGGCCTTTTCTGATATCATCTATAGCCATGTTTGCAATCAGCGTAGACTTTCCGGCGCCTGTTTTTCCTATAGCATAAATATGTTTCCTGCGGTCCGCATTTTTAATCCCAAAGATAGTTTCCTTATTTTTAAACTCAGTCTTTGCAAAAAAATTAACATCCTTCTTGTCTTCATCACTCATTCCGGTAATAACCGGCAAATTCTCCGGCGGCTCACCCAGCAACGTCTTTCCCCAGGAAATATTTTTTATCCCTCCCAGGAGAATTCCCGGCGGATGCCAGAGGGTCGCTAATTCCTGGGCGTTTAATACCTGGCTGCGTTTTTCAAAAAGACCGGTTGAACGCGTTTTGATCCTATCCAATAAAAGTTTTTTTCTTATCCGGGGCCTGCGTAAAACAAACTGGTTTCCTTCCCCTAAAGAAAAGGAGCCAAAGGTTCCGGCCAGATTTTGCAGCTGGTGACGGGCAAGTTGCTGGCTTTCTGCTCCCACTACTAACCGGACTAATGCTTTTCCTCCCTGGTATTTTGCCTTTTGCATCATGAGTAGCTTTTGTGGGTTCTGGGCATACCTGCCTTTATCATGCGGGTCATCCATAGCCCCCGGCACATCTAACAACATATGCCCTGCCTGCTCCACGGCTTTACTTTGCCAGGCAAATGTAGCCGGAGTCACTAAGATCTGTACTGCCATATGCGTTTTTTCATCCTGTTTTGACAGGAACCCTACCAGAGCGGACAGCGGGTCTACATCTTCAAAATCTGCATAGGTTTTAATAGGAAGGTAAGAATAAGAATTCAGGGCCATCTGGCCATATACTACGTGTTTGCATTTCATAATTTCTACCATAGGGTCAGTGGTTTTCATAATGTGGGATTTAGGAAATGAAGAGGAAATGACGCTGGAAACTACCGTTTCCTTTGCAGCTTCTGCCGTCACATAAAAAGATACGGTCTGGTTGATTAAATAAATTTCAAAAGCATAGGTAGAAGGATGAATATAGGTGCGTCTCCAAATAGGGATATATGGATACGGCAACACAGATGAAAAAATTTGGGTTGCAGCCTGGATAGGAGTCTCATCATCCTTAGGGTTTCTGACCATAAGATGGACAAATTGGTTCATAAGAATATTATACATAAGTATCAAGTATCATGTATTAAGTATCATGTATGGAAGGGTTCATGGTCTATGGTTCATGGTTCATGGCAAGGCTACTAGAGCGGTTAGAGCGTTAGAGTATTAAGTTGGAATAGGCAGTTTTTATTCGAGTTATTCGAGAAATATAATCTCACCCCATATTTGAATTCATTCGAGTCCTGCAAAAAAAGAAAACGGCCTCCGCAGGGTCTGTGCCCCTAGAGGTCCGTTTTCTTAAACGTAAATGGACTAGTTGATGGTATTTGTACCACCTGTTACTGTTACATTAACCGTTGAGGTAGCTGGTCCGGTACCTACCGTAGTAGTTCCGCCAACATTTCCGCTTGCATTATTGCCTCCGGTTGATGCAGAAGAATCTACACCCGTCATAACCATAGCGCTATTGCTCTGGCCTGTTATGGTCATGCTGCTGTTGGTTACATATACTTTATTTACAGAAAAATTTCCGTTCTTGGAAATAGTCGTATTAGTAGTATTGTCCGTATTGCAACCGCATGGATCAACAGCGGTATTAGTATTAGCACCTCCTGTTACCACAACTTTTACCGTTGAGGTAGCTGGTCCGGTACGTACCGTAGTAGTTCCGCCAACATTTCCACTTGCGTTATTTCCTCCGGTGCTGGAAGATGAGCCAACTTCTGTCCCAACAAATTGTTTATTCTTCTGAAAAGTCATGGAACCGTTTGAGTTGGTTACTTTTACTTTGTTGAAGGAAAAATTACCGTTTCCGGAAATAGTTGTATTAGTAGTTGAAGCAAATGTTGCAGGAGCTATTACTGCCCCTAACATGGCTGCTGTTGCGAGTCCTGCTCCAATCTTTTGTTTGATATTCATAAATTATTTCACCTCCTTTCAAAAAATTCGTCAGATTAAAATAAGATAAAAATTTTCTTGAAATCCTGAAGCCCGAGGGCTGAAGGACACATCCTGCCAGAAAACACAAAAAACCAGACTTCTAACCGTTTGCAGAAGTCTGGAAATTATTTTTGTGTCTTGGGCAGGTATTCATATAGTGTATTTTCTTAAGTCTGTTTAAAAATCATATGAAAGTATCATGTAAAATCAGTAATAATCTTTTAAGTTTTGGGGATTAAATCCCTATTTTTGAAAAAACGTCCTCAGAAAAAATCCAAAAGTATTTCTGGCTTCTCAGGACCTTTGCTTCCGTGGGCGGTCAGCAACTCCGATAGTTAAACCATTAAACTATGTGAAAATTTTTGGGTCAAGATTATCAAAATAACTACAAATATATCCGACATAATTAAACCGGAACATTAGCTTCAGAACTCTTACATTCCTGTGATCACGAGCACAATAGAAAGAGGAAAAGCAACAAAGGTAACAAAGGTAACAAAGGGAACAGAAGCTTGTAGTTCTCGACACGCCAATTGCAAGCAATTGGCAGGCTCGAAGAATATTCATGCTGAGCTTTTCGAAATATTGTTCGAGCCTGCCAGTTGTAACAACTGGCGTGCGAAAACTAACTAAACCCTAAACGCTATACCCTATACCTTTCTTGTGCTATACTCATCTTCTCAAAAGTGATGAAAAACCTTTTTGTTAAATTGGTCTCAACACTGCCCTTCCTTTTTGTTTTTGCTGCAAACATTTTCACTCCCATAGATGCGGACTTTGGCTGGCATTTAAAATACGGAGAATATTTTTACCAACATCTCTCTCCACTCAGGCAAAATATTTTTTCCACCATGATGCCGGATTATCTCTGGCCTAATTCATCATGGATTACTGATATCATCACCTACACTGCATTTCATCTTGGAGGATTTATTGGCGTTTCATTATTGGGCGCAGCGGTTGTAACTCTAACGTTTTTCTTTTTGGCAAAAGCGTTTAAGCTAAATTTTCTGTCCCGGGCAATTCTTTTTCCCATTATTGTGTACCTGGAACTTCCTATAAATACCATTTCATTCCGTGGCCAGCAGCTTTCCCTCTTATTCCTTTCCATCCTTTTATTTTTATTAGAGACCAGAGAGGATAAGGTCTTTAAGTTTCGTTTTCAAAGATACTTTCTGATTCCTTTCCTCTTCCTTATGTGGGTAAATACCCATGGAGAATTTTTGTTAGGGCTTGGCGTTTTAGGACTCTATGCAGCAGGCAATATAGTTCAAGTGTTATTAGAAAAAAAGGCCGTTTCTTTCCGTCTGGTTTTCCCTTCCTTAAAATTCTGGTCTTTATTGTTTTTATGCAGTGTACTTGCAACCTTCATAGACCCGTTTGGATTTTCTACTTACACAGAAGCGCTTACCCATATAGGCAATGCAGACCTTAAGTACATCATTGAGTACCTTCCTTTTGATGAACTCTCCAGTTCCTGGAGGTACACTATGATAGTTGGTTCCCTTTTAGGGTTTGGTGTTTTTATCTTTTTCTTTTCTGAGAAGCTTTTCAAAAAGATTTCCCTTATCCTGATTGTTTTCTTTCTGTTTGTCTTAACGTTGTGGATTAAACGTTTTGCCTGGCCGTTTTACTATACTACCCCTGCAGTTTTATCTGCATATTTTAGTTTTCAAAAGAAGGAGAAGTTTTCTACGTATTTTATAGGCTCTATAGTCCTTATTCTTACGGCCATATTAGGAGTATGGCAAAATAACCCGGGCAGAGTACTTACGTTTGGATGGGAAAACTATTGCAAGGCATATATGAACTGCAGTCTTAAATCAGCTGAATTTCTGAAAAACCGGAAACTTTCAGAACCTTTATGGACCAATTATGATTGGGGCGGGTTCCTTATCTGGAACTATCCGGAAATAAAACCTGCAATAGACGGAAGGATGCATTTATGGAAAGATGAAAAAGGATATAGCGCTTTTGATGAATATTATCCGCTGGAGCAAAATGAAAAAGATATAGACAAATCCAGGTTTAACAGCGCGTATGTAAGCCGTAGAAAACCAATCTATGACCGGCTGCTAGAACTAACTCAAGAGAATAAATGGAAAAAACTGTACGAGGACTCTTCTGCCGCCGTCTTCACCAGAAATTCCCAAGGGAATTAAAGTGCATAGGGTATAGTTTACCTAGGCTCCCTATTTTTGCTCGCCTCGAATTCTCACGAATTCTTCGGCTTCGCAAAAATGAGCAATCTTTTCCAGGAGGTTCCCGGAGGCCAGCATGTCTGTAAAATTAATCTCTCCCCCAGTCCTAAATTTGCTGACATATAATTCACTTCCGTAGGGTCTACTATCTTTTTGTCATACACTTTATAGTTAAATCGCTTGTTTTCAAAAAACACCACTACGTCATCATTTACATCCAAATCCTTTAATAAATAAAACACTGCGTTATACCGCCCTACGTCCCAAAAGTTATCTGCGGAATGGGCAAAAAGGTACGTAGTCCCATTCATACCGGGCAGCGCTGTACCTTTTGCATGTGCCACCGTATGGCGTAAAACTTCCAGGTATACGTCACCATTTGACGGGTCTACATTTGGCGTGACTTTTTCATTTGCGCCAATCTTTGGAATCACTACGGAAAAGTCTGTAGAAACAGGAGTGAGAATATGGATTTTATCATTTGAGAGGATGCTACCCAGCAAGCTGGGGCTGGTTTCTCCATTTCTTGCCGCACGCTCCCGGATCAGTTTAGCAAAACCAGAAGGCTCAGTAGAAGGCAGCTCATATTTTACTCCCCTGAGCTGCTCTATCCTAAACCGTGCTTCAAAAAAAAGGGCCGGCCCAAAAGTTGCCAGGAACCCAAAGACCATAAAGAGGACCAGGAAATTCCCCAAGGTGCGGAAAAACAAATACTTTGCTATTTGTTTTCTGTTCATAGTCTTATTATATGTGATTTTAAGTTCAAGTGGAAATTAGCGGCTTTTTTTTCTCAACCCAAATAATAAAACGAGGATGATGGCTATAAACGCCGTGGCGGACATAACAGGGATAGTAACGTAACCAAAGTAGGTGAATTGCTTTAAAGAACAACTTACGGTTTCACTGGAACACGGCAGGATTCCCGGAAGAAATTGTACCCCTATATGGTATATGGCAATTGCCAAACCAATAATACTAAGGATTAAAGCATATATCTTTGCCCGCCGGTCATTAAAATAAAGCCCTAATCCCAGAACAACTACCTGAGGATACATAAAAATCCGCTGGTACCAACAAAGTGTACAGGGAGGAAACTTCACTATTTCTGAAAGGAAAAGACTTCCTATGGTTGCTGCCGCAGCAATAACCAGCGCCAACTCAATGGAGTATTTCTCCAGATGCTTGCTCAGTTCATGCAGAAAATGCTTCTTTTTTGTGGAAACCGTAGAGGCATAGATAATAATTACGACAACTGAAAAGATATTGAATAAAAGAGTTCCAATTCCTAGAAGGGCTATGAGGGGTGCAAATTGGGTTTGCATAGTCAAGAAGGTTAATTTACTGCATTAAGCGCTTTGTCAATTTCTTTCTTCAAAGCATCATATCCGTCCGGCACGCCCAGGAAGGCACCATTCAGGTAAACGGTTGGGGTTGCGTTTACTCCCACATTAATCCCTTCATCTTCTTGTGCATTAATCTTTGCTTCCAATTTACTATCCTGCATGTCTTTTTTGAATTTTGCGGTATCAAGCTTGAGAGACTTTGCATAGTCAGTAAATTGCTGCGTAGGGTCCGGAAGCGGTGCCCATGCTTCCTGGTTTACATATAAAAGGTCGTGGTATTGCCAGAATTTCCCCTGTTGTCCTGCTGCCTCTGCAGCTTTTGCTGCCATCATGGCATTAGGATGGGCGTTTTTCAGAGGAAAATGCATAAACACAATTTTAATTTTATTGCCATAATCTTTTCTCACCTGGTCTATAACCGGTTCAAAAGCTTTGCAAGCCGGACACTGGAAGTCACCAAACTCCGTAAGGGTTACTTTTGAATTAGGATTGCCGGTAACCCAACCGGAATTAGAAAGCTTTACCGGGGCGTTAGCCTTTTGCTTACTTGCAATAATTGCAAAAGCAAAGAATGCTAAAAACAAAAAGGATACTGCTGCAATAATAATTAATTTCATTTTATTGCCGCCGCCCTCTTCCACTTTACTGAGGTTTTCAAGCTTGCGCAGTTCTTTTTTTTCTTTCTTAGTCAGGCGTTCTTCCATATTTTTATGAGTTTACGAATAAAAATATATGTTGAGGTCCCGCAAGGGGATGAACATATATTTTCCTAATGATATTCCAACCTCAGCCCAAAGTCAACAAATGAGTATTGAGTATAAAGTATTGAGTATAGAGGATTACTTGAGGTTTTCTTTTGAGACTGAGGCAAATTAAGGTATAATATCTTATCCATTGACCCCGTAGCTCAATGGATTGAGCAGTCCCGTCCTAAGGGAAAGACTGGAGGTTCGACTCCTCTCGGGGTCGCACAATTCTTGCTTAATTATTACTTTCCGGGGTGTAATTCATCGGTAGAATGCGCGATTCGGGTTCGCGATGCAGAGGGTTCAATTCCCTCCACCCCGACTGAACGGAGTGAAGGAGGTGGTGAGGGATCAAGGTTCCGAACGAAGTGAGTGGTTCTTATTCTCTCCACCTCGACTCAATTTATTATTGAGGCTTCCAATCGTAAGATTCCAAAACTAAGTACCTGTTTTCAAATCCTTTGTCGGTTCTTTCTGACTGAAAATATATTTTGTTATTCAGGAAATAAGGCGGTGGACTTCCACCCTCTCCTGACCTTTCAGTATGAGTTGTTACCTTACTGCAAGTATTTGAGCAATACAAAATACTCCCGTTATTATCATCCACAAAAACACCTTTGCTGTCCGAAGACCATGCAGATTCTTGACCAGTTAAAACTACTTTTGGAGTTGAACTAAAAAAATCTTGTAATTTAACTTTGTTCCTAGCAGCTATTTTGTCAGAATAAAAAGAGATGGTTACATTCTTTTGCAAATTGATTGTTTCTCCAGTTATCAAATCCAACAAGTACGTATTCACATTTTGATCCTCTACTGTCCCAGAAGCAAAATTTAACGCGGAATTTTGATCGGTAGCATTCGCATAGAAAATCTTAGTTTTATCTGGAGAAATTGTATAACCAGTTATAAAAGACGCCTGCTCTGTGCCTGCATTGCTTAAAGTAGAATAATCAACAGTAAAAGTTCCAATACCTGTTTTTGTTAAATTTTCTGCTTTACCGTTTTTAGCATATTTGCAATTATTAATGGTGTATTTTGCATTGTCAGATACAAAAGCTTTTATGCAAGTACGAATTCTGGAAAGAGATGTAGCAATTTCTACTTTGCCAGTTTTTTGCGCATCCTGCGCTTCTTTCTCAAGCGTTGCACAATCTCCGTATTTTCCATTAATTTCACACCCATGAAAAGTGACAACGTAATGATAAAACCAAGCTCCTACCGCAAAAAATACCAAAACAATTATGCCTAAAAAAATAAAAAGTTTTTTCTTGCTCTTTTTCTTTGGATTTTCCGTTGGTTTTTCAACAACCTTTTCTTCCGGTTTTGCGGCAACTTCTTTAGTTTTATTTATTTCCTCAGGCATGATTTTACGAGGACAACAGGTCCAGAAGCTTGGAGAAGAAAGATTGGGTGGTATTTACTATACTTCCATCCGTTGCTGAAACATCAACTGTTTTTGGAATAGTAACCGGAATTAACCCCAGAAACTTTTTTGCCTTGCTGCCCTGCACCTCAAATACGGGTTTATTATCTTTATTTAAAAGCTTTAATTTAGCTCCTCCTGATGCATCAGCACCGGGAACAGTTGTTAATTCATTGTGGTCCAATACCGCTTTTACCGCCTGGTCAGGCAGCACTAAAATATGTTCATGGCCGCTGGGTGTAGTAAGCAAAACAGAATGGGTAGACTCAGGATCATGTTCCAGCTTGTCCTCACTTTCCGCTTGTACTCCCCGGTGCCAAAGCAAAAAGCCTGAAGAACCGGTAGCGTCTTTCAGGTGGATATCATCATCCTTTTCTGATTCCGGCTTTCTATCCTCAGGTTCCGGAGGCGTTGCTCCTCTGGGTGGTGGTGGTTGAACCCCTTCCCTTCTCTCCGGCATGGATGGCCTGGAGTCCTCATGTTCAGGACCTTGTCTATCTTCAGACTGGATATTCTGCTGGTGATCCGTGTTTTCTGCCAATGTAGAAGAGCCTAAGACCCGGAACTCAGAGGAGTCAGACTGCAAATGGATAAATGTAAACAAAAGTACTGAGGCAAAAAACCCGGCAAGAAGATACGGAAGCGGTCCTGAACTATACCTGGATCTCTTCAGCTTTTTAGATTTAGCTTTCATAAAATCTGCCTAGGAATAGTATCACTAAAAAAGATGTGTTTGTCAAATATTACTCGTCTCATATACAATTAATGCGTGAAACACGGAAAACTATACTTAAACATCCTGCATATTTTTAATGACGGTTATTATGCCAGCATTATCCTCCTGCTTCCTTTCTTAGCAAATACCCTCCACCTCAACCTTTCCGAAGCAGGTTTTTTGGGAGCCCTCCCCGGTATCCTGGCTATTTTTATTTCACTCCCCTCCGGCACACTCTCTATCCGTTTTGGCGGATTAAAGATTCTCATTACCGCCGTGTTAATCTATGCTGCCTCTTTTCTTTTGCTTCCCTGGGCTTCCTCTTTTTTTACTACTGCTTTAATCTTTACCCTGGCAGGATGTGCGTTTGGATTATTCCATCCTATTGCTTTTGCGCTGGTAGCAAAACTTTCAGATAAAACTAACAGGGGCAGGATTATGGGCACTTTTACTGCTTTAGGCGACAGTGGAAAAGTTGCTATTTCAGCAGGAGTAACGTTTCTGGCTGCAGCTATAGGCTGGCAAAACACTTCCTTGCTCTATGGTGGTGCTGCCTTTTTATTTTTTTCCTTCTTAATTTTTTCACATTTTAAAACAAACCACCTTGCTATGGAACATAAAAAACCTGAGCATGTAGCCTGGGTGAAATTACTTTCAAATAAACGTTTCATCCTTTCCTGTCTTACCGGACTTCTGGACTATATGTCCTCCTATCCTTTATTTATTTTTATCCCATTTCTTTTCTTACATAAAGGTATTTCCCCGGCTCTCTTAGGTAGCTTTGTGGGGGCGTATCTTATTGGGAATTTAGCAGGAAAAGCAACGCTGGGTGCACTAACTGATAAGCATGGCTATACAAAGGTTTTTATATTTGCTGAAGCGCTTACTGCCAGTTTTATTTTACTCTTAACATTCTCTGGCGGACTTGTCCCAATTATAGGTATCTCTATCATTTTAGGTGCCCTGACCAAAGGAAC
>JBLMVJ010000038.1:0-4670 GCA_050255815.1 Candidatus Levyibacteriota bacterium
AACTGCAGCTGTACTGGCAAAAGCAAATGTTTTTTTCATGTCTTTTTTTAGGGGCAGACATTTTTTGGGCGGATTTTACTTTGAGGCAGAAGTGTTGGAATATTAGCACAGGGTAAAAGACCTGTCAAGAGGAATTTCCCGATATACTAATCAAAACGGTGTTTTGGCCTGGGGACTTGGTAATAGTGATCTTAATTTGGCTGCCGTTTTTTGCGCCGGCCAACACGTTATCAACATTTCCGTTTGTGATTGTAGTCACAAAAGAAGTGGTATTCATACCGTTCTCTTTTATCCTATTTTTATACCAGTTGGTAACGGTAGCAGGGTCATCCGTAGTTTGTAATTTCATTTCCCCATTTTCAGGTGAAAGTATTTTTGACCCGGGATATATGAAATCTGATGTGCTGGTTGCGGATGGAACGGACGTAGGGCTTGGCAAAACAGTAGTAGCAGATGGGGTGCCGGCACTGATTGAAACATGAATTGAAGGTGAAGTTTGTGCCGGCACCGTTGGGGTGGGAGTTGCCTGGACAGTAGTAGTGCTTAAGACTTTTTGGTCCGTCTTTTTAGGGATGATATTTTTCTTGGGGACAAAAACACTGAGTACAGCAATAACGCCTATAACTATGATGGGAAGGATGAGTTGCATAAGTTTCTGGATTGTACTGCTGATTTCTAATGAATGCAAGAAAGAGGGAAGAAAGAAAGACGTAAGATGTAGGATTTAAGAAGTATGACGTAAGAGACGTAGGAATATTTTTTCTTAAGTCTTAAGTCTTATATCCTAGGTCTCGATTATATTTTCCCATCCAGTATCTCCTGTCTCACTTTTTCTATGTAGGAGTGGAAGAAATATAAATTGTGGAATGATAACAGCGTGAGCGGCGTAATTTCTTTTGCTTTTAACATATGGGTGATGTAAGACCGTTTGTATATTTGGCAGACAAAACAAGGACACTTTTTATCTATAGGCTCCTTGTCTTTTAGCAGTTCTGTTTTAGTCATGTCTACTTTCCCTTTTGATGTAAACGCTACGCCATGTCTGGCATAGTGGGTGGGGGTAATACAGTCAAACGTATCAACGCCCTCAGAAATTATGGGGATAATATTTTCCGGATGCCCTATCCCTAAAAGGTGCCGGGGTTTTTCATCAGGTAAATTTGGCATGACCCAGGACAGCATTTCAGTTAACGTTTTTTCTTCATAGCCAAATTCTCCGCCTATGCCATATCCATTAAAATCCATCCCTCCCAAATATTTGGAGCTTTCAATTCTCAGGTCCCTATATTTTCCTCCCTGGACTATGCCGTATAAGGCCTGGCCTGATTTTTTTACGTCCAGGCAAATCTTTGCCCAGCGGTGCGTTTTTTCTAAAGATTTTTTGGTGTACGCATAATCAGCAATAGGAGACGTGCATTCATCAAAAACGTTAATAATATCAGCCCCTAAATCTTCCTGGATTTTTATAGATTCTTTGGGCCCAATGAATAATTTCTTTCCGTCCACGGGAGAATGGAAAAATACGCCGTCTTCTGTTATTTTAATTTTTTGCGGCTGTTGTCCATGGGTTATTACTTTGTCTGACTTTTCTTTCAATATTTTCCCTACCCCGTGGTCAGTGCCAAAGCCAAGTGAGAAAACCTGATACCCGGCAGAGTCTGTCATGATAGGTTTATCCCACTGGGAAAATTCATGCAGTCCGCCGTTTGCTTTTACCACTTTTTCCCCCGGTTTTAAATGTAGGTGGAACGTGTTTTCTATCACTACCTGGGTTTTTGTTTCTTTTACTTGGTCCCAGGTAAGTGCTTTTACCGTAGCCTGTGTTGCAACGGCAACCAGGGTTGGCGTCATAATTTCTCCATGGGGAGTTTTGAGGATTCCGGCACGCGCCCTCGAATTCTTCGATTTTTTCAAAACATCAAATGAAATCATCTGTGTATTTTATCAAACCTGAAGCTAAAACACGAGAGACGGGTATGGATTCGGGGAGTGAAACTACTTGGAAACTGCAAAAAAATTATTTTGCGAATTGGGAGAGATAAGGTCTTTTTGGAATAGGCAAAGTAGCCACTCCTAAGTCATGGAGGTATGTGAGTGCCATATTGCTTCGTTCAACATTTGGGATATAAGGTGGCCTTATTTCTATTGATTTTCCGCTTTCATTAGCCGAGTAATACGCAACGAAAGATGTAACAGAGGCTTTTTGTTGGATCAATTTGTCCAGCAAGTCTACATACCCATAAACTTGGGAGGATTTTGACCTTGTCCCAACTTCTACAACAAATAATCTTCCGTCCGGTCCAAATCCTACAAAATCAGCTCTTTGTTTTTTTGTATCTCCTAAATCTACTTCAGAAAAGGTTGCCGGTGGAGTGTTTCCTGTGGTTGCAAAAGGATAAAGTAATCTTCTGACTCTTCTCCAGTTTTTTCTTAAAAATAATATTGTTTTCTGGTGTTCTTCTTCATTTCCTACAGGTAGATAAACCTGCTGCCTTCCCTCAAGTGCTCTTGTAATATATTCAAAGTCCTCCCTGGAAACTGGTTTTGGTGCAAACATAGCAACAGTATCAGGGGTAACTTCAAGGGTAGTGGGTGTTTCATCCGTGGTAAGAAAAGGAACCTCAATGTGTGACCTTTTCCCTGGTTTTGGTTCTCCTGCAGCCCAGACTGTTTGTCCATTCATTCTGGAACGGATTGTTTTTCTTACTATATGAAGATTGCTTTTCGGATCACGGGGGCTTCGTTCTGCAAGGCTCATTTCAGATTTATATTACATCCTTAGAAGTTGGCTTATCAAGAGGGGAAGGGACATTTTGGGCAGTGAAGTCCATAGCCATCATAGAAGTTTTTAGTGTTGTTCTGGGTTTTTTCATTTGTTCTTTTACAAACTTACAGTGGTCGCAGCCAAAGGTAAAATCAGGAGTTTCATCCTGGCTGAGGACTTTTCTAATTTCTGCCAGTTTATCTAATATCCAGGAAGTGTCCCCCGTGTAGGGAATAATGGACAGCTGGAATTCTAATTTTCCGTCAAACTGTGGTGCGTTTTTTCCGGCATTTGCAAAAACAAAATATCCGGTGCGGGAAACTTTATAGCCGGAATTGCGGAAGATCCACTGATATATTTCCATCTGCCGTTTGTACCCTTCCTTATATTCATCATTTAAGTTGATGGTCCGGTCAGTGCTGGTTGCTTTGTAGTCTACTATAAGAAGTTCACCCTGCGGGTTTTGCCATATATCGTCAATAGCCCCTACCACAATAAAATTATTTTCCCGCTCAAAATATTCTTTTCCTTTAAAATTTTCCCGCCAGCGGGAGAGCTCCGGATGGGAGAAGGGAATGGCATCTATTTTGTATTTTTTCATCAGCTCATGAGCTTCACCCTTGATACGCAATAAATCAAACTCTTTTTTGAGAAGGGCATCCACCGCATTATTCAGGGAGAAGGCCGGCATGGAAGGGCGGGAAATCCCTAATCTTCTATCCAGATAAAAGCAGCGTTTGCACTGCATGAATAAATCTATTTTGCTTCTGGAGAGTTTATATGGTTCTTTAGAATTAGGGTCAAAAAGAGGAGAAAAACGGTACTTAAAAGAAGACTTTATCATGGCGAGTATTGAGTATAGAGTATTGAGTATGGAGTATGCAACACTCCTGACTATTTCTCAATACTGAATACAGAATACTCAATACTGATTGAGGAACAGTATCAAGTGTATCAAAACCCCTTGATGCTTTTGGTACTCATGGTACCCTTGCTACTTTTAGGTGTTGGGTTTTTCTCCTGTGAAGTAGCAAATAAACGCAAGAACCAGGGTGGCAAAAAGGAATTCAGGGAGGAAGGGGAGAAGAGTGTTTAGAATACTGTGTGAATCATTATAAAGCCGCATAAAGTCCCAGATAACCAGCACAACATAGAGAATGACAATCAAATACCCTTGCCACGTTACCGGGTACCAGCCAATTCCTTTTTTTAAAGCCGCAAACCAGCGCCTTCCCATCTGTTAAAATATACCAACATATGTCCCATTCTGTCAAAAAAGCTTTAGAGCATTTTAAGGTACATGACCCTGTTTTATATCAGGTAGCTCTGACCGTAGAGCTTGCCGAGTTAGCTCCCAGATCTGACCATTTTTATTCCCTTGTGCGTGCAATTACCAACCAGCAGCTATCAGGAAAAGCTGCGGATACTATTTATTCTAGGATAGTAAAATTACTGCCGGAAGAACGCCTGGAAGCCGCAGAAATTTTAAAACTAAAAGATGAAGCATTGCGGGGAGCAGGCCTTTCTTATGCAAAAATTTCATAC
This sequence comes from Candidatus Levyibacteriota bacterium, assembly GCA_050255815.1. Classification (GTDB taxonomy): domain Bacteria; phylum Patescibacteriota; class Microgenomatia; order Levybacterales; family GWA1-39-11; genus JAGORM01. The sequence continues at coordinate 4,310 of JBLMVJ010000038.1, forward strand.
TTAAAAGACCTGGCACAAAAAACTGTGGACAAAGAAATCCCATTTAGTTCTCTGGATGCTTTGTCAGAAGAAGAAGTTATCCTGGAATTAACTAAGATAAAAGGGATAGGCAGATGGAGCGCAGAGATGTTTCTCATGTTCCATTTAGCCAGGCCGGACGTGTTTTCCTATGGGGATTTGGGGCTAAAAAATGCAATAGTAAAAATCTATGGATTGGAAAAACATCCTACCCCTAAAGAGGCGGAAGAAATAACCGGTAAATGGTCGCCATTCAGGACGTACGGCAGTAAAATCCTTTGGCTTTCTTTAGATAATGCCCCTAAAGCGTAAATGTAATAGTTGGGTAAGAGGCCTTTTTCTC
>JBLMVJ010000039.1:0-2993 GCA_050255815.1 Candidatus Levyibacteriota bacterium
ATTTGTCTTATGGAATAGAGGCAGCAGCCCGGACTTACTTTAATACCAACACCCAAAACCTCTCACTGGCCCAAAGCGCCCTTTTGGTTGGCTTATTGTCTTCTCCTGATGCCGGAAACCCTTATGTAAACATGAAGGAGGCAAAACGTAAACAGGAGGTAGTGTTGGACCTTATGGTGAAAGATAAGTTTATCACCCGGGAGCAGGGACTCTTTGCGAAACAGGAAGAAATCACCTTACATACCCCTCAGGAAGACATAAAGGCTCCCCATTTTGTGCATTATGTGCTGGATGAGGCTGATAGACTGGGTATTAAAAGCGGGCAGGGGGTAAACATATATACTACCCTGGATTATCCTATTTTTGAATTGAGTACTGATGTGGCAAAACTCTGGGTGGACCGGTTGAGAGATGAGCATGATTTAAGTAATGCCGCAGTGGTTTTATTGGATAATAAATCCGGCGCTATCCTTTCCATGATGGGAGGGATAGATTATTTTGATGCTTCCCGTTCCGGGCAGGTAAATATGGCAACGGCTCTGCGGCAGCCGGGGTCTGCGTTAAAACCCGTTACGTATGCTACGGCGTTTGCCCGGGGGTATACGCCGGCTACCTTAATATATGATGTAAAGAAAGTATATAAGACTAAAAAGGGGGAGGGTTTTACCCCAAATAATTATGACGGGATGTTTCATGGTTTGGTCCTGGCGCGGGAAGCCCTGGCTTCTTCGCTGAACCTTCCCGCTGTGGAAATGCTCAGCCGTGTAGGTATTCCTGCATTTTTAAAAACTGCCCGGGCTATGGGAGTTAGCACGCTTAAGGAAGAAAACCGGTATGATTTAGCACTTACATTAGGTGGGGGAGAAGTAAAGCTTTTGGAGCTTACTAATGTATTTGCGTCTTTTGCACGGGGAGGAGCATATAAACCACCGTACGCTATAGAGAAAATCACTGCTGATTCCGGACAAGTTTTATATCTTCACCATGATGAAGCGGCAAAAGATGCGTTAGGAAAAAACAGTAAACAGATAGCTTATCTGATTACCGATATCCTTTCAGACCCGTCAGCCAGAATTCCCGGTTTTGGAGCAAAAAATCCGCTCCTGCTTTCCCATCCTGCTGCGGTGAAAACCGGGACCACTACTGACTGGCATGATAACTGGACCGTGGGGTACACGCCGTCCTACACCGTAGGGGTGTGGGCAGGAAATAATGACAACCAAGCAATGCGGGAAATAACAGGAGTCACCGGTGCTGCTCCTATCTGGAACCAATTTTTTGAAGAGTTCCTGAAAGGAAAACCAATAGAACAATTTTCCCAACCTGCCGGCATAACGTCCGCCACCATATGTGCTGTTTCAGGACAACTTCCGGACGCGCTGTGTCCGGATAAAAAAATTGAAACATTTATTGCGGGGACAGAGCCAAAGCAAACCGCGCAGATATATAAAAAAGTAACTATAGATACCCGGAATAATTTACTTGCCAGTCCTTCCTGCCCGCCGGAATATACGCAAGAAAAAGTATTTTTAGATTACCCACCGGAGGTTTATACCTGGGCAGTAGAGGATGGACAGGAGGTTATCCCCAGGGAATATTCCCCGTTATGCAATGCGAATTCCTTATCTTCCGGATCCTCTTATTTGCAAATCACCTATCCCCGTGAGAAAACGGTTTTTGAATCGGCGCCGTACCTGGTTTATAACCAGGCAGCTGTTTTTGAAGTGAGTGTATCCCCTGATATAGAAAAAGTGATTTGGCAGGTAGACGGGAGAGTAATACACACTACCTATGATTTCCCTTTTAAACAGTCCTGGCCGTTAGTCCTGGGTAAGCATACCATTTCTGCTGTTGGGGTAACCCGGGACGGAAAAGAAGTAAAAGGAGGTGATGTCTACATTTCCGTAGTGGAATTCCAGGGAAACTAATTGACTTGTTGTTTTTGCTATGCCTTAATGGAATTATGTAAGGATTTAAGGTCTGACTCAGGAACATGAAGAATTTATTCCAGATTTTTAAAAAAAACCCTCCCTCCGCGGAAGCTCCGGCAGCTCCCGCACCTCAAGAACCTTCCGTTTCCCACGTAAGCCTTTTTAATAGAAAAATTAAGGCGGAAAAATTCGTAATCATTGCATTGGTTTTGATAGTGCTCCTTGCAGCGGCCCGTTATTTTCTCCCGCTCATCTTTCTGGCACCCCAGGTAAGCTTGAAATATGTCATAGCGTTTTTAGTGCTATTCATTGTCATAACGCTTATCTATCTGAGGCGTCCTGATTTCTTTTTAAAACCTATTAATAAAATACGGGAAAAAATCCCCATCCTGCACTCCCACGCAAAAAGGCATTATGATACTGCAAATTTGCATACTGCTAACTGGCTGGAGCGGTTCTCCGAATCCACTCCAAAAGAGCAATGGGCTATGGTACGGATCCCTTTGGGGATTATCCTGCTCCTTTTCCTGGTTTGGAAGTTTGGTTACTTGTTTTTGCCGCCTCAGGTTGCAGTTTCTTTTCCGGGAGACAAGAGCGTAGAGGTGCCGCTGGATGCTAGGATAGAGGTTGTTTTTGACAAAGGGGTGATAAAAGGGACTGTAGAAAAGAGCTTTTCTATTTCTCCTGCGGTTGCCGGCTCTGTCAGTTGGGAAGGGAACCAGAAGTTTATTTTTATCCCCAAGAAACCGTTGAGTCGCGCAGCCTCTTACCAAATTTCTTTTAGAGGTTTAGTGCTTTCCAATTTTTTAAGTCCGCTTCTGGGACTTAAAACTATTACATTTTCCACCCTGGGGGACCCTAAAGTAATTATAGCTTCTCCCCAGTCTGAAGCGCTGGAAGGCATGGTTCCTATTACGGTAGTATTTGACCGTCAAATGGTCCCACTGACAACCGCTACGAATAGCGCTGAGCAAAAATCTCCTATCAGCATGATACCTGAGATAAACGGAGAGGGCAGGTGGTTGGGGACCACTGCATACCAATTCAGGCCTTCTGAGCAGT
>JBLMVJ010000040.1:0-22768 GCA_050255815.1 Candidatus Levyibacteriota bacterium
GTACCTACTGCTGAAAATAAACCCAACGTTAAGATACTTAACGGAAGGGTAAGTGCTGAAATAATAGGTTTTATGATAATAAAACCTGCAGCTAACACCAACGAAGCAAATAAAAAGTCTAAAAATGTGCCACGTATAACTAAGCCCGGGAACAACTGTGAAGTAACAAAAAGACAAACCATACTGGCAACGTATTGTCTGAGCAAATGCTTCATTACCTTATGGTATCAGAAATGAGGAAGAAATTGCATTGAAACTAGTAGAAACTGGTAGAAATTATCCGTAATTACAATAAATTCCTTATGTCTATGAATTTCTATCAATTTCAAGGTGTATCAGCTGTACGTCTTCTTAGACCTCAATACTCTGTGATATGTAATGGCAAACCGGTGCGCTTCATCCCGTATCCTCCTCATTAAATTCAGTGCAGGAGTAGAAAGAGGCACACGCACCTCTTTGAACTTCATGACCGCCCCTTCTTTTTCCGGGATTATAATGGTCTCAAACTTTTTTGCCAGCCCTATGACCGGGATATGAATATTCATATGCGCCAATACCTGCATAGCAGAACTGACCTGCCCTTTCCCGCCATCTATAATGAGAAGCTGCGGGTATTCCCATTCTTGATGCCGTAACCGCCGTGCCAATACTTCCTGGTGCATAGCAAAGTCATTAATCCCTTTTACCCTGCGTATCTTGAACTTCCGGTATTCTGATTTAGTTGCCGACCCGTTTATAAAAACAGTCATGGAACCGGTAGCGGAATCCCCCTGAAAATTAGAAATATCATAACATTCAATTCTTCTTAAAGACTCCATGGGCACCCCATGCTTCTTTAAAATCTCAAACAGTGAAGTATTCTCCTCTTCTTCCCGTACCGCATGCGCATTAGGGTTTTCTATGTATTTAAACGGTTCATACACCGGTGAAGTTAACCGCTCCAACGCATCTATCCGGCTCTGCACTATTGCCGCTTCCTCAAATTTTTCCTGAGCGGAAAGAGCTTCCCGCTCTTTAATTAAATTTTTTAAGACCGTCTCTTTTTTCCCTTCCAGTATTTGCTTTAGGCTTCTTAAATTTTTCTTATACTGCGTTAAATTTTCATGAATTGCGGGCACACAGGGACATAGGCCTAAATGGAAATACAGACATTTTCTTTTTGCATGGTTTCTTACTGATTGGTAAGGGAAAATCCTTCGTAATAATTTGAGTACTACTTTTAGCGCACCTGCTTCTACAAACGGCCCATAAAAATCATTATGTTTTTTCATTTCAGGGGTAAGGGCAATTTTTCTTACTATAGAGATGTACGGTGATTCCCCTTTTGAAATTTGAACATAGGGATAAGATTTATCATCAGTCAGCTTTATATTGTAGTACGGCTTATACTGCTTAATGAGGGCTGACTCCAGAAGAAATGCTTCCACCTCTGACAGTACCACTATGTGGTTTACTCCCCGAATGTGCTCTACTAGCAGTTTAGTTTTAAGGTCATGGTCATTTTTAGTAAAGTAGGAAGACACCCGCTTCTTGAGGTCCTTTGCTTTTCCTACATAGATAACCTTTCCGTCTTTATCTAAAAACAGATATACTCCTGGTTTTGAAGGCAATGATGAATACAATGATTGAACCAAACGCTAAAGCACCTCCTATCACGTAATTTATGGAAAACGGAAAAACCTTGATTTGAGAACTTGAAACTATACTTCCGTTTGAGTCTTTGATTGTAACGGTATGGCTGATATTTGTCAAAGACTCCAGGTAAGACTTTTGTTTGGGAATTTTTGCAACCATAGTGATAGTACTGGACCCAAAGGGAGGCGTTTTAGGGAATGTTAAGCCTAGAATCTGCTTACCATCTACAAAAACAGTGTAATCTTCAGGCTTAACGCTATGGTTACCGTCATTGGTAAGCGTAATCTTACCATCTATAAAAGACCCCTGGGAAAAAGAGGAAAAGAAAGGTGATATCTTAGTCTTAACGGTTTGTTGGAAATCAGAAGCGGCTGCAAACGTCATATTGACGTCTTTTGAGTCATCTGAGGTTTTATAGCCGCCTGCAGGCACCGGATAGGTACTGCTGGACCCGTTTACAGCAAAAGCTACATGGTCATAATCAAAGGTATTAAAATAGTCGGTACCATGGGTTGTATCTCCCCAGGTAGGATCCACCATTATCCACATATTCTTTTGGGAGTCATAAAACTCAGGCCATGAATGGAGAATGTCCTGAAAAAGAGTAACCGGACGGCTGGAATCGTCAGAAGTATACGCGTACCCTTCCACTGCACGCGCAGGGATACCTGCAGCGCGGGCTATTGCTATAAATAAGTCCGTAAATTCCAGACAGACTGCATAATATGGTTTTCCCAATACCCCTTTTGCTCCCATACGTGGATTCTGGTCTGCCTTTTTATCATAGTTATAGGAAAGGGCCTGCACCACATACGCATAAATTTCTGCAGGAGTTTTATACTTTTTAGCCAGTTCTGTTATCTGTGTATCCTTTACTTCCCAATACTTCTGGGGAGAAAGCAATTTCTCCCGGTTCAATTCATCCAAATAGCCGTCACTAGGAAATGCGGAAAGTTTTATTATGGAATCCACCTTTACCGTAGAGGAAGTTTTAGGTGCCAGCGTATAAGTAGCAAGCGCATTTCCATCCGTATCATAGTAGACTGAAGTAGGTTGGGGATTTATATCCTTAATAATCACATCCTGGTAAGATGTTTCCGGAGGCAAGGCTATTTCCGTAGATACGGGGAATAAATTATTATTTGCCAGGTGGTAAGAAAGATTAAAATGGTAATATTGAGCGTCTCCAAAATACATGGTAATACCCCCAGTTGAAAGTTGGGATTTTGAGAATGAGTAAGAGTTGCCGCTTTGCGTACCCGGACTATCAGGCTTTATGATGGAAGGTTTTCCAAAAATTGAAGGGACCGTGACCGTAGCGGTATAAGAGTTGAAATCTTCCGGGTCTGCCAAAGAGGGAATGGTAAATTCCCAAATATCCCCGGCTTTTTGGGTGAAATCTTTAGAACTGAAGGAGACCGAAAACTTATTTGAACTACCTACCCCTATTACCTTATCCGGAAAATCTATGGATATAGTTTTATTGCCATCTTTACCATCTGCAATTTTGTATGGTATATCACCTGAGCTATTCCGCACTGAAATTCCGTCTATGGTCTTTAGGTGCAGGGAAATGCTGTAGGAAGGGGAATAAACAAATTCCTTTTTATTGGTAATAGAAAGAGTTTGGATTACCTTTGTGTCTCCATCATCAGATACGTTAAATAAAGTGCTTGAGTCTACAGTAAAGTTATCAGAAGTTTCAGAGGCAAATGTTTGCCGGGGGATTAATAAAATGGCAAACAGGAAGAGAAAAGTTAAAAGTTTTTTCACAATTCTTTTTGCAGATACCGTCCGGTATGGGATGCAGGGACTTTAGAAACCTCATGCGGTGTACCGGTTGCAACAATTCTCCCGCCGCCGCTTCCGCCTTCCGGACCTAAATCTATTATATAGTCTGCGTTCTTAATAATATCAAGATTGTGCTCTATTACCACAACGGTATTTCCTTTTTCTACCAGCTTATGCAAGACTACAATCAATCGTTCCAGGTCTGCAAAATGAAGCCCGGTTGTCGGCTCGTCAAGTAAGTATAAACTATTGTTGCCTCCTTTTTTTGAAAGCTCTGATGCTAATTTTATCCTCTGTGCTTCCCCTCCGGAAAGGGTTGGCGCCGGCTGTCCCAGACGAATATATGAGAGTCCAACCTCCTTGAGCGTGAGAAGTTTAGAGGAAAGACCATCATGGAAAGAGAAAAAGTTGAGCGCTTCTTCTATGGTCATATCCAAAACGTCTGCAATATTTTTCCCTTCAAATTCTATCTCCAATGTTTCTGCCGTATACCGCTTGCCGTTACAAGATTCACAGGGAATAAATACATCCGGCAAAAACTGCATTTCTATCTTTAACTGCCCTTCCCCTTCACAGGTTTCACACCGTCCGCCTTTTACATTAAAAGAAAACCTACCCGGAGTATAACCTCGCATCCTTGCCTCCTTGCTGTTTACAAAAATATCCCGAATATGGGTAAATGCTCCCGTATAAGTTGCCGGATTTGACCTGGGCGTTCTCCCAATAGGTGACTGGTCTATCATAAACACGCGCTTGATCAGGTCATCACCCTCTAAAGAAGTAAACTTTCCCGGCCGTTCTTTATGGAACGGATTTTTCCGCTGTGCAAGTGCATGGTATAAAACATCATTTATTAAAGTAGATTTTCCGCTTCCTGAAACGCCTGTTATACAAATGAGTTTCCCTAAGGGGAAATCTACGGTTACATTTTTCAGGTTATGCTGGGTTACCCCACTTATTACTATTTTATCCGGGTTTTCAGCCTTCCCGTTTTTCTTTACTTTTATTTTCTTCTTACCGGACAGATATTGGCCGGTTAAAGAATGCTCATTCTCCATAATCTCCAGCGGTGTTCCCTGCGCAGTAATGTGGCCGCCGTGCTCCCCTGCCCCCGGACCTATGTCAAAAATATAATCTGATTCTTCCATCATTTCCTTATCATGCTCTACCACTACAACCGTGTTTCCCAACTCCCTTAAATTCTTAAGCGTAGTAATCAACTTAGTATTGTCCCGCGGGTGAAGGCCTATAGAAGGCTCATCCAAAACATAGAGTACTCCTGAAAGCCCTGAGCCAATTTGTGAAGCCAGCCTAATCCTTTGCGCTTCTCCACCTGCCAGGGAATTTGCGGACCTCGAAATGGTTAAGTATGAAAGTCCCACGTTAAGTAAAAATGTGAGCCTGGATACAATTTCTTTCAGGATTACCTTTGCAATCTGCTTTTCTTTGTTGGATAAAACAGAATCCAGGTTACTCATAAACCCCTGGCAGTCTTCTATACTCATGTCTGAAACTACTACTATGGATTTCCCGTCAATAGTCACACTCAGCGCTTCCGGCTTCAGACGGGCACCGTTACAGACTTCACAGACTTTTGGCGTCATGTATTTTTCTATTTCCCGTTTGATTATTTCTGAATCTGTTTCCCGGTATTTTGACAGTAGATAATTTACTATCCCTGAAAACTCTTCAAAGATAGTAGTCTCTTCACCAAAACGGTTAGTTCCTTTTATTTTGTACACGCGGTCTCCGGTGCCAAACAACAACGTCCTGCGCTGCTCCGGGTTCAAAGTTTTAATATCCTTATTGAGGGGTATGTCATTTTCTGACAGTGCTGTTTTTATGCTTCTGGCAAACCAGGTATCCTGCTCCCCAATATTTGAAAACGCCAGGATTCCTCCTTCTAGTATGCTTAGGTCCGGAGCAAGTACCAGGGATTCATCAATGGCATAGATAACACCAAGCCCATTACAGTTGGTGCAAGCACCAAATGGTGAATTGAATGAGAAAAGCCTGGGTTCTACTTCAGAAATAGAAGTACCACAGTTAGGGCAGGCAAACTTTTCAGAATATGCGGTATCCTGCATGTCTGTTGGTTTATCCGGAAACTCAAACCCTTTATCCAGGACTTTGGTTACAATAACTTCCCGGTTGCCCAGGTTTAGCGCTGACTCCAGTGAGTCAGACAGTCTCTGTCTGTCAAAATCTTTGTCCAGGGTAATACGGTCTACTACTGCTTCTATAGTGTGCTTGTTTGTCTTAATCAGGGTGTAATTCTCATCCAGGTCAAATATCTTGCCGTCTATCCTGGCACGCTGAAACCCACGCTTCTTCAGGTCTTTAAATAAATCGGCATATTCACCTTTTCTTCCCTTTACAATAGGTGCCAGCAGCATAATCCGCTCCGGCTTCATGCCAACAAATTTATTAATAATATCCTCCATAATTTTTTCTTTGGTAGTCCGGGAAATTTCAGTACCGCAGTTGGGGCAGTGCGGATGACCTACTCTGGCAAACAGTAACCTGAGGTAATCATAGATTTCTGTAACCGTACCTACAGTAGAACGGGGGTTATGGGAAGTAGATTTTTGGTCTATAGAGATAGCCGGGGAAAGTCCTTCTATAAAATCTACATCCGGTTTTTTCATGATACCCAGAAACTGGCGGGCGTAGCTTGAAAGGGACTCAACATACCTGCGCTGCCCTTCTGCGTAAATAGTGTCAAATGCTAAGGAACTTTTGCCACTACCGGAGAGCCCCGTAAAAACAACCAATTTATTTTTGGGGATTTGAAGGTCAATATTCTTTAAATTGTGCTCCCGCGCACCTTTTACAACAATTTTGTCAATCATACAATTTTATTTTTCGAGCTCCTTATCAATCAAGTCATTGAGCGAGAAAAATACCGGAAGTCTCTGGCAAGGCACAAGGTCTTGTGTCGCGCCAAGAGTTAACGGTATCTATCATATTTCCTTCCCAAATTCTGCCCATGCAGAATCGAAAGCTTACTATTATATACCCAAACCAAAGACATATTCAAGGATAGTAATCAGGAGCCACTGGATGAACAGGTCATTGCGAGGAACCGCCTAATTGCGGTAACGAAGCAATCCAAAAACTATTGTCATTCTGGAACGGACTGAGCGCAAGCGAGGGAGTTCACTTGCGAGCCCAAGGGGCGAAGACAAGTGTGGGGCCGAAACTAATGCTGGCGGGTAATAGAATCTCTTTAATTTCTATCAATTTCCATAAATTTCTATCAATTTCTACTTTCCATGAACTATAAACCATTAACCATACAGGCTTTATACATAATACTTACTACTTGCTACTCGATACTCAATTCCCCCTCACTGCAGACCCTCTTCTAATAGTAACTCCTCTTTTAATATCTGCGGAATAGGTAACAGCTCCTAAAGTCCAGCAAGAATTATTCCCTGAATTGTGTGAATCAACGGGAACCAGCGTATTTCCGGAGCATGCATTAGAGTCCCGTACGTTTACATAACTTATATTTGCAGTGCCGGATGACGCAATATTCCATTGCGCTCCCGTAGTAGAGCTTCTTAATGGCATTCTGCTGGTATTTGCCGTACCGGTAAAGGTCAGGGTATGGGTGATAGTCTGTGTTGCTCCTGCAGCAAAAACAAGCACTTTTGTGGCACCCCCTGCTGCAGTAAAGTCATAAAAAGAGGTGGATCCGGAAATATTTTGGATCCCTGATCCATTTAGGTCCACCAGCCCTGAATTATTGGTAAAGGTACCACCGGAATAGGTAAAATTGCTTGCAACATTAAGGACTGCGGGCGCTGAGAAGATCCCCCCGGAAAGTACAAAATCACCCGGGATTGTTGTAGTTGCAGCCGGAGCATTTAATGTATCGTTTGAATCAGTCATATTAACGCTGAAGTTTGAGTAGGTCCAGTTTGGCGCAGTATAAGAATTTGCAAGGCTGTCACCATTTCCAACAAAAGTAACAGTAGATCCGGTATCAAGCGTGGGTGTTGTAGGTGTTTCCGTACCTTGTAGCTGTAAGCTACCTCCATTTTGAACGGTAAAGCCGGTAGAACACGAGAACGCTTTCGCATTCAGGTAAAAGGTGCCAGCTGCAACAGTACAAGCTTGTCCCGTCACAGTAAAATCGGTTGATAAAGAAGCGGTTCCCCCAGTTTTATTGACGGTAAAGATAGAAGAAAAAGTGCCGCCGCTTTGGCTCACCGTTTGATTGCCGCTTCCCGCCATTTTTATAGTCATATTTGATCCACCAAAGGGATCTGTACTAGAAAGTGAGAAATTTCCTATAACCGTAAGAGTATATCCTGAAGCGGGGTTGTTAACATAACCTGCGGTACGGGTAAAATTACCCGTAATCGTACAGTCGCTTCCCATAATAAAATAACTACTGGAATAAGTAGTCTTATTAATAACCACATTCCCTGTTACAGGGCTTGTGCATGAAAGTGTGGAGGTCTGATTGAAGGAACCATTGTTAAAGGTAAGATTTCCTGATAATAAAAGGGTTCCATTCTGTGTGAGGTTTCTTGTAATAGTAACATTTGTAGCATTCATAGTCCCGCTATTGGTAATTGACCCTATGGTGGAGACGTTTGTTGCCAGGGTAATAGTACAACCGCTTCCTAAAGCAAAAGTCTGGGTGTCATATGTTTGTTGTGCTATGTCAACTATTCCTCCTGATGAAGTGAGGTTGCCGGTGCAGGTTAAGGTTTGGGTGAGTTGACCGCTTGAGTTATTGGCGTTAAACTTGAGAGTCCCTGTAAGGTTGAGTGTCCCACTTTGGGTAAAGCTGGCTCCTGTCATAGTAATGTTTGTAGCATTCATGGTACCGCTATTGGTAATTGACCCTATGGTGGAGACATTGGTTGCCAGGGTAATACTGCAACCGCTTCCTAAAGCAAAAGTCTGGGTGTCATATGTTTGTTGTGCTATGTCAACTATTCCTCCTGATGAAGTGAGGTTGCCGGTGCAGGACAATGTCTGGGTTAATTGTCCGCTAAAGTTTTGTCCATTAAATTTAAGGGTTCCGGTTAGGTTAAGTGTGCCGCTTTGGGTAAAGCTGGCTCCAGTCATGGTAATATTTGTAGCATTCATGGTACCGCTATTGGTAATGAACCCTACGGTTGAAACATTTGTAGCCAGAGTAATATTACAGCCGCTTCCTAAAGCGAAAGTCTGGGTGTCATACGTTTGCTGAGCAACATCAACTATTCCTCCTGATGAAGTGAGGTTTCCGGTGCAGGACAATGTCTGGGTTAATTGTCCGCTAAAGTTTTGGCCGTTAAATTTAAGGGTTCCGGTTAAGTTAAGGGTCCCGCTTTGGGTAAAGCTGGCTGCTGTCATAGTAATATTTGTAGCATTCATGGTACCGCTATTGGTAATTGACCCTATGGTTGAGACATTGGTTGCCAGGGTAATAGTACAGCCGCTTCCTAAAGCGAAAGTCTGGGTGTTATACGTTTGCTGTGCTATGTCAAAAGTGCCGGGTAAGGATCCAGAGCAGGAAAGCGTTTGTGTGTAGCCTCCAGAAAATGACTGGGAATTAAACAATACCGTTCCGGTATTATTAAATGTCCCACCGTTCACCGTCATGTTTTTTACAATGCTCATAGTACCGGACGTATTACTGAATGTCCCACCGGTAAGACTGAAAGACCCGGATGTATTGTTGAGGGTAATGGCGCTGTCTCCACCGGTGAAGGTACCGCCCGCCTGAGAATAACCACTTGCACCTATAGTTACCGTTTTGGTTGTGTTTTGAGTAATAGTCCCTGTATAGGAAGAGGCAATACTGATTCCGGCAACTGAAACGTTTGTGTCAATTGCGGCGTTGGCAGTTGATGTGCTATTAAACGTTGCAATGTCATTTGTACCGGGGCATCCCCCGGTACCTGTTCCTCCTGACCAGTTTGCACAATTACTCCATAACCCGTCCCCCCCACCATTCGTCCAGGTGGCAGTTGCGCCCAATGCATGACGGATAAAGAAAAATAGGAAAATTGCTGACAGGATGGAAAAAGCAGTGGTTCCCAGAAAAAAAATCCTCTTTCTGAAAAGACCAGGCTTTTTTAGAATAATTTTTTTATTCCTAACACGTAGATGCATGGAAAGATTGCTCTTGCCTCTACTATATCAGAACTGTGACTGCAATCACAATCAATCCCTAACTATGAACCATGAACCATAAATCCTCTATACTTTATACTGTATACTCAATACGCAATACTTTATACTTTCTCAGTTCCCCCGTATCGTGGTTCCCCGCTGTATCTTCACTCCCCTATTCATCTTTGCCGCAGGTTTAATATTTACCCCCTGATATAAAAACTTCACGGTAGATCCATTATTTTCTCCGAGAATCATATCCGCTCTGTTTCCATTTAAGGTAGGGATTGTAGTAATTGAAGTATTCGGAGAAGAAAGAAACTGGTTACCAATTGGAGTTGCTGAATAGTCTGAAATCGCTCTAACCCTCACATAATAATATAGACCATCATCATTGTTTACTCGTACAGGAGCCCAATCATCCGGTGGCGTAAAAACTATTTTTGCATTTGAGGCATTAAGATTGTAAGAGGTTAAATCGGTTAGACTATTCAATATAACCCAGTCTGAGCCATTCCAATACTCCCAGAGTGCCGCTCCTGTTCCAGTGGTATTGAGGTAAAAGTAAATTGCATTAAATTTCACGATTTTCCCAAAATACACCATATCCCCTGTAGACGACAACATGGGCGTGTCTCCGTTCGTGCTACTACTTGCCTGATTTGTAAGGTCATAAAACTGAGAGGAAGCATACCTGAATACTTTCTGGAAAAACCCTTGCTTTTGAAAGAGTCTAACCTTACTGGGAAAATTACTAGAACCAAAAGGACTAACTCCCTTACGGTAAACGTATATTGGGCTAGAGGTCATATTATAGTCTATGCCATTTCGATTATCCTCAAAATACCAAATATTCACTCCATCAGTTGCTAAAGCTAGGCCCCCACCATAAGTGTTTGCATCGCTATTAGTATATGCTGTGGACCAACTTGTCCCGTTATAAAAGGTCAAATAATACGTAGTCTGATAATTTGAGGCAACAAATAATCCATTCGCTGTTCCTAAAGATAGCAGAGCATCTCTACCGGTTCCAGTTATTACTGCAGGAGCGGACCATGTAGATAGTCCATCAGAATCTGATCTATAAGCCCAGGAAACATTTGTCCCATTCTGGTAAACATATCCCAATTTATTTCCTCCAAAACGTTCCAGTTGGGGCGGATAAGAGGTGCTGACCACTGTTCCGGAAAGTGTCCAGGTAGGAGAATCAGAAAAGTCACTAGAATAGTAGGCGTTATCAACATAAGCTGATCCATTGTAAAATGTAGCTGAAATCCATATTCTTGTAGCACCTTCCAACTCTATGTCTGCATTTGCATAGCCGTTATTTGAAAGCGTACTGTCTAAAGCTGTCTGCTGAGCTCCTAAAGTCCAAGAAGAACCGTTGTAGGTAAGTTTTCTATAATATATATCATAAGCAGCGCCAAAAGCACCCCCAGATTTTCCATAGATGACATACATATTATCCGCACTGTCAACCCTAGCGTTAGCATACATATACTGAACTACGGAAATATCTGAATTCAGCTGGCCTTGGCAAACCCAAGTTGCTCCACCATCAGTGGACTGTAACCAAACTAAGCCAGATTTATTTTGTCCTGAGCAGCTAACTGTCTCTGTTCCTAGCTGTAAAAAAGCATGGAGTGTTCCATTAGAAGTTCTAACCACGCTTTTACGAGTTATACCTCCCCAAGAGGAGCTTGCCATTAAAGTAGAGAGAGAAGTAGTACTGGAGGAAGAAACACTACCTGAAATAGGAGTAACTGAGATGGAAGTTGACCTAATACGATAAGATGCTGCTGAATTTCCTTCATACCAGAATAAATAAATTTTGTTAGATGCGGGACCTGGAATAGCTGTTAAACCACTTATATTGGGGATTGACGCAAACATGGTTCCAACAGGTGGAGTTCCAAATCCGGTACTTGTCCTTGCTCTTATATAGTAGTAAGCTGTCCCCTCTCCATTTACTTTTGCCGCTACCCAATCAGCAGGTGCAGTGAAAGATGCAGTTCCTGATGTGTTAGTAAAGTTAGAATTTGAGGAGTCTAAAAACGTCAAGGTGCTCCATGTAGTACAAGCACTGCTTCCATCAACAGCAGTACAATACTCCCACGCATTAACTCCAGTTGTTCCGGCAGTAGACAAAGTCCAGGAAATCGCATCAAATTGCTCCGATTGGCCAAAATACATAATGTCTCCAATACCTGTAACCATGGAAACATCTGCGGTTGTGGTGTTACCTGAAGCTGTAGTTACGTCAGTATAAGAGTTTGAAAAATAACGCCATACCTTATCAAAGATCCTGTGATATGAAACTAAATTAGTGCCGGAACTAGAGTAAGAGCTAGAATCAAATGGGTAATTCCCTTGCTTGTACTGGATCTTTGTTTGCCAAGGAAGTACACCAAATCCACCAATGGCCGCGAGGTCAAATATCCACGTGTTTAAACCTGTAGCTGAAATAGTGTAGCCTGAAGTACCGTAACCAGGACCAGGGCCTGAGCTGTAAATAGAAGACCAAGATGAACCATTGTATGACAACGCATAATAACTGGTTTGATAATTATAATAAACATGAAGTAAACCTCCAGAGGTGCCCACTGCCTGGAGAGATCCTCCACCATAAAGGCCATTATTTGCTATAGACTGTGGTGTTGCCCATGAGCTTAAACTATCTCCATCAGTACGGTAAGTATAATAATATGCATATGATCCTCCCCCAGGATAGTCTGAATACACAAGGCCTATTTTGGAACCAAATCTTGCCATGGTCGGCATCCCATAACCGCAACAATTTAACGTTACCAAGGAAGAGGTAGATAAAGTCCATGTGGGAGATGCTGAAAGGTTGTCTGAATAATATACTTCCATTGTATATCCAGCCCCACTCTGACCTTTTCTCGTGGCCATCCATACTCTAGAAGTCCCTTCAATCTCTAGCACGGGATTATCGTAACCTATTGTTGCTGTTCCATCTAAAACTAGCTGGCTGGATTCTATAGTCCAGGTAGATCCTACCCCTTTAGTTAGTTTTCTATAGTAAATATCGTAACTTGTCCCCCAACCACCGTTACCCTGGGAATAAACTAAGTATATATTGTCGGAAGAGTCGGTTCTAACATCAGCGCGCCTTAAATTTGTGGTATCAGAATCGATTTGCCCCTGACAAACCCAGGTAGCACCAGCATCACTTGAGGTAAACCATAGTAGTCCAGACTTGCTGGATCCTGCGCAGGTGGCACTCTGTGTCCCTACTTGCGCAAAAATATGAATAGTTCCTTCAGAAGTGGCTACTATTTTTTTTTGCGTCAACGAACTACCCGTTGTAGATGCTAAATTTATAACTATAGTTGGGTCTACAATAACCGGGTAACGTGCTGTGTCCAAAAAAGAAGAACTAAGGCTCAACGTGTATACGCGACCATTTAGACTTCCTAAAATATTGCCAGTTTTCCCTGACTGATCAGTTAAAGTAGGCTTTAAAATAGTCCAGTAACTTCCGTTCGTGGAGTCTAAGAGAAAATATTCCCCTGCGCTTTCATGTTCTGATAATCCTTTCATCTCCACATCAAAAGGTATTTCTAACTGTGAACCATGAACTGTGAACCATGAACTGTCAGGCTTCTTTGAGATTATGAATTCTTCTTTTATTTTTCCCTCAGAGGTGGTGAGGCGCATAGTCATAGGAATCCCCTGGATAGTAACCGGATATTCCATCATGTTTTCAGAAACCGAAGGTATACTACTCTGGGAAATAACCGCAGGCGCCTCCGCGTACGCCGGAGCGGCTAACCGCGAGATAAACGTATTGAATATATTGTTCGAACTATGTGAGAACTCTCCCCCTTTCACTTGCCACGTGCTACGCGCCACGTGCTTCTTCAGAATCCTCTCTCTTACATTCCACATTCCCAAATCTGCCGACTTAAGGGTGAACTGGATATGTTTTTTGTTATCCCCTATCTTATAAGAAATCGCTTGTTTCTCCTTTGCACTAAACTGTACGCTGACGTTACCCGCCATTTTGTACTGATAATTAAATTGAGAATTCGAATCGTTAATCTTAGTTATTTTTTCGTTGGACCGAGGGGTGCCCTGGATGGAAAGCGTATGCACGTCTTTTAACTGCACGCTATAGCGCTTTTCAACCGGAAACTTCTCCCGCTTTTTAAAATGGGTAAGGGCAAAATAACTTCCTACTCCTACAATAAGCAATACAACTATTGCAAAAAACCTGAATTTAAATTTTACCCGTTTTCCCTTCAGTCCACGCATAAGCAGCGAATAAAAATCCGCCGTATTTAGAATAAAATATTTAGCGGGAATTAATGGTGATTCTAATCACTATTTTATAGCTGGGGCCCTGATTGTTTTTATTTGTATTATTTGTCTATTTGAATATTTGAGGATTTTGAAGAGTCCTACCCTAACAGCTGCGCCTCTAACGTCTCAATGTCTTGCAGGATAAGCTTCTTTCCTTCATATTTCACTATCCCCTGCTCTTCCAGCTTTTTTATTTCCCGTGTCACCGTCTCACGTGAGAGTCCCGCCATAGAAGCTATTTTTGCATGAGTCAAGTCCACATGGAATGCCTTCCCGCTCTTTGCCCCAAAACGTCTGGTATGAATGACCAGTTCCACAATAGTCCTAAAGTACGGTTCACCGGAAAGAAGGGACTCAATGCGCATGAAATATCCTTCCAGGCCGCGGAATATCCGCCTCAACAGGTCATACGTCACATCAGGATTTTTCTTTAAAAACGCTTCAAATTTATCCCGTGGTGCCATGTACACTTCCACATCAGTTAATGCCTCATAGGCATAAGGGTCTGAAAAATTATTAATTGCCCATCCTACCGGGAAAAAAGAAATTGGCCTGAACATATTAATGGTTAATTCTGACCCCTCTTTTGAAAATGAAAAACATCTCACGGTACCACTGGCCAGCAAAAATACTCCCTTTGGCTTTTTTCCGGGATTCTTAAGGTATGCCCCTCTCACGTATGAGGTTTTTTCATAATGTTTAAAAAAATCAGAAATTTTAGTACTTAATACTTTTTTCATTTTAACTTCCTTACCAAAAAATACTCTTCTTTAGGAAAACCTTTTGCTTCCTTAAGTATCCTCTCCGCGTCATGCCGTTGGGATTCATGCTTAAGCATGGCTTTTTCCTTTATGGTCCATACGTCTGAGATGTCTACTATTTTATCCACTTCAGACCTCTTATATCCAGAAGGAAAATAAATAAAGTAATCTCTTCTTTTTAAAGCTCTGGCTTTCAGGATGCAATGATACCAAATTTCTTTTATAAAATTGAGTTTTAGGACCACAAAGGAAGTCGCCATGGAAACGGTAATATGGTCTATGTGTCCGGATACTCCCTGCGGCTCAAAGGTAATCACCAGCTCCGGCTTTAAATCTTCCAGATGCTTTCTGATTTTATCTGCAAGCTTATGGTATAGGTTATTGGAAAGCGTCCCGTCTTTAAATCCAAGAAAGTAAACTTTTTTCACCCCAATATGTTTTGCAGACTCCCGTAACTCCCTGGCTCTTCTGGCCGCTAAGCTTTCAGAGGATTCCGACCTGCTATCCTGCCCTGCCTGGCCCTTAGTTGCACAGAGAATATACACGTCATAATCTTTAGACAGTTTATGGATAGTACCGGAGGGGCCAAACGCCTCATCATCAGGGTGGGCAAAAACGCATACAACCGTTTTTTTCTTTTTCATTTTTTTCTTCTTCTGAAAGGAAGCAGTTCCCCTCCCCTTTTAAGTTCTGAGTTTGCCGATTCCTGTAAGTTACTAGCATATAACAATTCACCTTTTTCGGGAAGCATCAGACGCTCAATTGCCGAACCTTCCTTGTAAACAACGGTAACATGAATATTTCCTTTTTTCATACCACTTAACAATTCAAGACCCAACCTAAACATCTCCTGCGCTGCATCTTCCGCGCTAATACCCCGTTCACGCGCATACTCTACAACTTCATGCGCAAGTCCCGAAGAGACCTCCGGAGAAGGTATGTGAGGAAAAAACCTTGTTATTTTGTTCTCTTTTTCTGCCATTCAGTCTAGCATTATAGATTTTTTGGCTCTTCTTGGCAATAGTGACCCCAATCACAAGAAAAATAAGATATAAAATGTAAGACTGTGAGAAAAATCCTTCTTACTCCTAAATCTTAGATCTTAAGTTTTTTTAGTTTTGTTGAATGTAGCGTATTTTAAGGACTGGACTGAGCGAAGTGAAGGAAGCCCGCAAGATTAGATGATTAATTCTGTTGTATATATCTAATCTTGTCCCGCAGGAGTGCTGCAGTTTCAAAGTCTAAATTTTTAGCAGCGTCTTTCATTTCATTTTGCAGCCGTTTGATCACTTTTTTCTTTTGGTCGGGAAGCAGCACGTCCCGTTCTAACAGAGGCTTGATGTCATCCAGAACCTCTTCCTTTTTGATCAGCTTCTCACGTATGGCTTTCTCAACAGACTGGGGCGTAATACCATGCTTTTCATTATATTCCAACTGAATTTTGCGCCTTCTCTCCACTTCAGTTACAGCTGCTTTAATGGAGTCTGTCTGGTTGTCTGCATACAAAATAACTTTTGAGTCTACCCGTCTTGCAGCCCTTCCCATAATTTGGATTAAAGAGCTGCGGGACCGTAAAAACCCTTCCTTGTCTGCATCCAAAATAGCCACTAAGGACACTTCCGGCAAATCTAATCCTTCCCGCAATAAATTAATCCCCACCAAAACATCATATTTCCCTTCACGCAAATCATCCAGCACATCCTGGCGGGAAAGAGTATCAATATCTGAATGGAGATAAGTTACTGCAATTCCTTCCTCCTCCAGATAAGAAGACAGCTCTTCAGCCATACGCTTAGTAAGCGTTGTTACCAACACTCTTCCCTTCCGCTTAAGTGTTTCGCGTATCTCATGCAAAAGGTCAGGAATCTGGCCATCAGTCTTTTTTACGGTAACCTCCGGATCCACAATTCCTGTTGGCCGGATCAGCTGCTGGGCTACCTGCTCATCTCCAGACACTTTCAGCTCCCACTCTGCAGGGGTAGCGCTCATATAAATAGTCTTATGCACTTTGCTCTCAAATTCCTCAAAAGTTAACGGCCTGTTGTCAAACGCGGAAGGCAGCCTAAATCCGTAATCTACCAGCATTTGCTTTCTGGCGCGGTCCCCATTATACATACCTCGTATCTGAGGAATAGTCATGTGGGACTCATCTATAATCAGCAGCCAGTCCGGATCTGATTTCTGAAAGTATTCTAGAAGTGAATAAGGAGCCTCCCCGGGCTTTCTACCGTCAAAATAGCGTGAATAATTTTCTATGCCGTTTACATACCCTAACTGTGAAATCATCTTTAAATCATATTCTGTCCGCTGCTTTATCCGGTGCGCCTCCAGCTGTTTTCCCTGGGCGTTTAGCTCTTGTACCCGTTCCTCCAAATCCCGGTTAATCTGCGCAAAGACATCTTTGTAATAGGTAGGGTCCGTAATGTAATGCTTCGCAGGGTACAAAACTACGTGGTCCTTGGTTCCATAGCTCAGCCCGGTCAGCGGGTCTAAAATCTCAAGTTTTTCTATTTTATTATCCGGCTGGTTAATCCTGATAATAAAATCTTCATAAGCAGGATACACCTCAACCACTTCTCCTTTTACCCTGAATGTACCGCGTTTAAAATTATAGTCATTACGTTCATACATAAGGTCAAGTAACCGTTCCAGTACGTTTTTACGCTCATATTCCTGCCCGCTGTTTATGGTAAATACATACTTTCCATATTCGTTTGGAGAACCCAGATTGTAAATACTGGAGACTGAAGCAACCACTATGGTATCCGGACGTGTAAGGATATTGGTAGTAGCGGCAAGGCGCAGCTTATCAATCTCTTCATTAATCTCTGTTTCTTTTGCTATGTAAGTGTCCGTTGTTGGGATATAAGCTTCCGGCTGATAGAAATCGTAGTAGGAAACAAAATAAGAAACGGCATTCTCCGGAAAGAAATCACGCATCTCCTGATACAGCTGTGCTGCCAGTGTTTTATTATGGGAAATAATGAGGGTAGGTTTTTTATAATGTGCTATAACGTTTGCAATGGTAAACGTTTTTCCACTGCCGGTTACACCCAGCAAAACCTGGTTTTTAGCACCTTGGTCCAGTCCTTTTGACAATTTTTCAATTGCAGCCGGCTGGTCACCGGTTGGCTGAAATTTTGATTTAACCTTAAAATCCATGCGCTTGCCCGTCTTTTAGAGGGACCTAATATTGTACCATAAACTATGAACCATGAACTGATAACTGCAAACGAATTGTCCCCTTTTGATATTGTTTGTCCTCTTGTAAAGTTTCAGTAATTTTCGTATAAATTTTGTATAAGGTTTTTGTCTAGTCCCTAGCCACTAGACCCTAGGCCCTACCCATATGACAGCTGTCCTTTATAAAAAAGAGAGAGAACTTCTTAACTTCATCATCCAATTCCAGGAACAAAATGGCTACTCCCCTACTCTTGCAGAAATGGCACAGGCAACCGGTAAACGCAGTGTCTCTACCGTACATGCGCTTATCCGCACCATGGTGGATAAGGGATACATCCAAAAAGTAGACGGAAACCTCAGGACATTAAAGGTTTTAAAAAAAGATTCTCTGGGGAAATTATTGGGTCCCACCACAAAAGCATTGGGCCCATCCGTTGCGCTTCCGCTTATGGGATTTATTGCAGCCGGCCAGCCTCTGGAACCATATACTGACCCTGAAGCAACTTTTGGCGTAGCATCAAGCATGCTTTCCGGCCTGAAAACATCTTATGTCCTGCAGGTGAAGGGTTCCTCTATGATAGAAGACGGCATTTTGGACGGAGACTATGTTGTCATAGAAAAATCGGATATTGCAAATAATGGTGATATAGTAGTAGCTCTGGTAGATGAAAGCCTGGCAACGTTAAAACGTTTTTATAAAGAAGGTGACCAGGTAGTCCTGAAGCCTGCAAATTCTACTATGGAGCCTATTTATCCCAAACAAGTCAGAGTCCAAGGCGTAGTTGTAGGAGTCATCCGCAAATTCAACTAAATCCGGGCTTTATTTGAAAATTTTCTTGCGTAATTTGAGCTTGTGGTCTATATACCAGAGGACCGCAAGAACCAGGAGAACTACTATCACTATCTCAAATTTCCGGTAATACGGGTCCAGTGCTTTCCAGTTAGCGCCCATTACATACCCCACATAGGTTAGCAGGGCTGACCAGAGCAAGCAGCCTACGGTAGTGTAAATTACAAATTTCTTCATATCCATTTTAAACATACCGGCCGGAAGAGAAATGATAGTCCTAACTCCGGGCAGCAGACGGGAAATAAAAATCACCTTATCCCCATATTTATCAAACCATTTATTTGCCCGGTGATATTCATGTTCATCTATCAGGACCAGCTTGCCATATTTTTTTATAAGGTTAAGAAGAACTGTCTCTTCCAGGAAAAAACCCAGGTAATAACAGGCAATAGAGCCAACAAGGTTAGCAACAGTTCCTACAATAATTACTACCCATAAATTCAAATCACCTTGCTGGGCCAAAAATCCGGAAAATGGCATGGTTACTTCTGAAGGAATAGGGATCAGGGCTGACTCTAACGCCATGAGGATAAAGATGCCTACGTAGCCCGTGGAGTGGATTAGTTGTATAATAAGCCCAGCAAGTATCTCTAACATATGAATTTTTTTATTGTAGCAACACCTATTGGTAACTTGCAAGACATAACTTTACGGGCTATAGACATTTTAAAAAACGTGGACGTGGTAGTTTGTGAGGATACCAGGGTTACCGGAAATCTCTTGCACCACTTGGGAATCCAGAAAAGAATGGTTGCCCTAAATGATGCAAATGAGGAATCAAAGTCATATGGAATCCTGGAATTGCTATCAACCGGACAAAGTATTGCTTTGGTTTCTGACGCAGGAACTCCCCTTATCTCAGATCCCGGATTTAAATTAGTACGGGAGGCAATTAAGAAAGGCTACACGGTAACCCCTATCCCCGGAGCAAATGCTATTACCACTGCACTCTGCGCAAGCGGTCTGCCTACTGATAAATTTTTGTTTATGGGATTCCCTCCGGACTCTTTAGAAAAGAAAAAGAAGTGGTTCTCAAATATCTCAAATCTTTATCAAATGGACTCAAATGACAAGATACGGCCTACAATTATTTTTTTTGAGTCACCACATAAGATAGTCCGGGCACTGGAGGCTATGGAGGAAGTTTTTGGAGATATAGAGGTTGTGTTAGCACGGGAGCTTACTAAAATCCATGAAGAATTCTTGCGCAATAAGGTAAGTGAGTTGCAGGAGCATTTTTCCCGGGTTGAACCCCGCGGAGAGTTTGTGGTGTCATTTCACCTCTAACGGCATCCTTCTTTCAGATTCTATCTGGACCATTTTTTGCACATATCTCAGCTGGTCCCGGGGGCCAATGAGCACATTTCCTCCCCAAGAAAT
Organism: Candidatus Levyibacteriota bacterium; assembly: GCA_050255815.1. Taxonomy (GTDB): domain Bacteria; phylum Patescibacteriota; class Microgenomatia; order Levybacterales; family GWA1-39-11; genus JAGORM01. Next base: position 20,047 of record JBLMVJ010000040.1, read on the forward strand.
TACCTTACCCGCAATATCCATAAGAAATGCAGAATCTCTACTGTAAACACCTACCGGCACCCCATATTCCCCGGAAACACTGGTGACTTTTTCTATAGACCATAGAACTGAAGGGTCTTCTAATGATACAGAAAGCCGGGTAAGAGGATTCCCTAAATCTCCTCCCATAGTAAGCATTGCCAGACTTTCAGCATCCAGGATAAAACCCTCAGCCCCTGAAGAGATATACTCATGAAGAGAGATAACTTGAGATGGCATATCAATCATCATAAAAAGTTTTACCTTTTTACTTAACCCTAATTCAAAAAGCAAACGTTTAAACTGCACCAGCTCATGGACACTCCTCACAAAAGGTACTGCCAGGGAAACTTCAGAATCTCTCTGGATTAATTTACTGATGGCGGCAAGCTCAATCCTCAAAAGAGTAGCATCTCTTAGGATCCGGGTAGCTCCATGGTATCCTAAGACACCGGATTCCTCTTGCTCTTCATATTCTTTTCCACCTGAAAGCCCCCTCAATTCTTTACTGGTTAAATCTGCCAGTCTGTACCACACCGGTTTTTGTACGTTGGCAAGCACTTGGTAAATCTTCTCAGAAAGAAGCTTCTCTTTCCCTTCTTTTTCAAGCACTTTTGGATGAATACCAACCGTGCGTATAGCCTCTTCAGGGCTAAAAAAGATCCCGTCGCTTTCTTCATTACTACTTCCGTCTGATAGATCAACAAAAACCTGAAGCCCTGTTGTTTTTTTCTCCTGAGGCAAACTTATTCTCATGCTTCCGGAATATACATCCCCGGTACTCCCATTCACCGTTACCAGCATCTCCTCCTCTAAACCCTGAGCATGTACTCCTTTAATTGCAGGAATAGAAAAGTCTGAGGAAACATAATTTTTATCATCTTCTATGAGCACCGCCTTTGCGTTAGTAAGAATTTTTTTGAATTGAGGCTTAAAGTTAGAAATAATAGCTATACATCCTGCTAGATTTTCCGTACCTTGTGTTAACCTCTTTACTCTCCCTATCCCCACTCCTTTTCTCACCGGAATACCATGCAGGACCTTTTGTGGCGCAGGCTGGGGAATAGGCTCATTCTGCGCATCTTTCCTCTGAATGTCATGTATATCTGTTATTCCCGTTACGTGAAGAGTGCCACCTGAATACACCCACTCAATTTTTTTAGGAAAGTAGCTATGGCCTTCAACCTGCAGTCCCATTCCGGAAACCTCCCGTATTTCCTGCTCTGAGAGATAAAGGCCATCTTTTTGAATAATTTCAAATTCAGCATTTCCCCCTAAAATAACGCTTGGTTTTTTCACCCGGTACCCTGATGACCCCGCTTCAATTATTAAAGTGTTTTTTTCCTTAGGGTCAGCAGTGTAGAGAACACCGCTTTTCTGCGGCTTCATTTTCTCCAGTACCAGAACGGCAGGAAAAATGTGGTCAAAGCGTCCATAACTTTTATAGTTTTTCAACAGGTTCCGGGGACTATAAGACTGTGCCCATACCTCCCTTACTTTTTCCAGTACAGCAGATTCCCCGGCTGCTTCAAAGCATGCATCTTTGTCCGCATATACATCAACCTTTGAAAGGGAAAGTTCTTCAAAATGCCTAAATACTTCTTCCGCTACTTCTTCAGGTATTTCGGAAGTATTTACCATATGCCCAATGTGGGAAGAAACCTGCTTTACTGAATTGCTATCCTGCGGGTTCATACTCCCCAACAAATGGTTTATTTTGGATATAAGCCGGTTATGTTTTACAAAATGGTCAAATGAAGCAACCGTAACTATAAAACCCTTCGGGACGTTTAACCCGGCCATTGATAATTCTCCTAATGCATATGCTGCATCTCCCACGACCCGTTTCTGGTGTTTTTCACATTGATTTAAAGTAATAACTAAATCTTGTACCTGCATATTATTTAAAAGAAATTGTTGTAATTAGCTGGTTAAAATAGGTTGCACCATTTGCAGTATCCAGCTCTGGAAAGAACCTGATAACATTGGTTTTTCCATCAAGAACATACAGTTCATAATATTGGTTTCCCGGAAAGTTAGAGTAGGCCACCATACGCTCATATGCTTGATAACCACTCACTAATTTAGGCCCCCCCGACAATACGCTTACCGTACCCATATTTACCCCCTCCAGTGTCACAGGCTGGCTGGCTTGTGCCGCCAGTGAGTTCAAGAGGCCGCTCACAGACGCAATTCCAACTTCATCATATCTGTTTATAAGAAACGCATACTGGTTTTTAATATTTGTAGTAGGCAAAGATCCGGAAGGCGTAAAATTCTGGACGTGCAAGTTGGGAGCTCCGGAGGTAGCAGATAAGTCAACAAACCATGTAGGCGGATAGTAAAAAGACATATTAACCGCAGAAAAGTTGTATTGGAGCCAGCCTGCCGGAATAGATGCAACAGGGGCAGGCGAAATAAACGTAGGTGTTGGAGTGGCAGTGGGGGTTACCGCCAGGGTAGGTGTAGGGGTATCCGTAGGGGTAACCAATGGAGCAGCTCCTATGGTATTTGTCTGCGCAACCTTTGGGACAGGCTTTGGAGCTAAAAGAATAGTCGCCATAGCGTACGTTCCTCCTACCCCTACCAGTAAGATTGCAAGAACTATTCCTACCGGTGCAAGATACGGTTTTATGGAAGTTGGCAGGTTGATATGGAAGCTGTCAATAATATTTTTTTTGGGAGGCGGGTGGACAATAGGAGC
>JBLMVJ010000041.1:0-26062 GCA_050255815.1 Candidatus Levyibacteriota bacterium
AAAGGGCTTACATTTGCCCAACGCATCCAGTATTTGCTCTCCGCCCTCTATTATATTCATGGCTTGGTAGTACTCATAGATATCTCTATGCCGCTTTTCTATTTATATTTTGGGCTGGAACCGGTTTCCGCTTCCACAACCTCTTTTGCCCTTTTCTTCATCCCGTATATATCCCTCACGCTGTACACTATCTATTTGGCTTCCGGAAAAAATATTACGTTCCGGTCTATGTCCTTTTCAACCGCCAGCTTTATGATCCAGCTTTCGGCTCTCTGGTCAATTCTCAGAAGACAAGAGTCAAAATTTGTAGTAACTCCCAAACAGCAACAGGAAGGAAATTTCTTATACCTGATTTATCCGCATCTCACGTATATAGCACTTTCCATGATCGGATTCATCCTCAATATTACAAAATATTCCGGACCGGCTATTTACACTAATACTGCCTGGACAATTTTCAACATTATTATGTTCATGCCGTTTATCAATGCTGCCTACAATTGGAAAGCACTCTTTACGTTTAAACCGGCAGAGAATTACCGGATAACTACGGAAAAATGAAAGGCCTATGCCACAAGAAAAACGAGTTGTTATACCAATCCTATTGTTTATAGGGATTTCCCTGTATATTAGCCTTACCACTTTATTCCGTGAATCCCTGAGGCTTGATGAAGCGCAATCCCTTTGGCTTGCCACTAAATCACTTCCGGGTATAGTATCCTATCTTTCTACTGATGTACATGTTCCGCTATATGAGCTCATGCTTCATTTTTGGCTGCAAATCTTTGGGGCAACCGTAGTGAGCGCCAGACTACTCTCTTTTATTTTTTTTATAGCCTCCCTCCCTTTTTTATTCCTGGTGGCATGGCAATCAACCAACAAAAGGACAGCACTGCTGGCTACCGCCCTCTATTCCTTATCTCCATTTATAGTCTGGTATTCATTTGAAGCCCGCATGTATACACTTCTCACGCTAGTTGCCTGTGCCAGCCACTTTTTCTTTTTACGGATGGTAAGAAGTAATTTTAGAAGAGGACAGGTGGGATATTTTTTCAGTATCTTTTTTGGCCTGTATACGCATTACTTTTTTTCTTTACTGGTCCTTTCCCAAATTGTATTTTTTGGAATTTATATAGTCAGAGGAAAACCAAAAGGGGCAAGAACCAGGGACTATGCAAAAGAAAGTAAACGGAAAATCTTTTATTTTTTGTCTCCGTTAACCTTTGCGTTTATCCTATTTCTTCCATGGATTATTTATTTCAGTATTAGTGGTTTTGCGGCAAATGACCAACCCCTTATCCCCCCCTCTACTGCCTACAATTTATTTCAAACCGTGGTAAATTTCCTGTTTGGGTTCCAGACTACCATCATCCAGTCTATTCTGGTTTCACTGTGGCCGCTTGCGGTTATCCCGGTGTTCTTTTTATTTACCAGAAAAGGTGCTGAAGAGACACAGCTGGAAGAAATGACCTATTTCTTTATAGTCACGGTCTTTCCCATTTTTTTTGTTTTCTTTGTTTCTTACCTGCGCCCAATCTTTCTTTCCCGGTATCTCATTTTTGTCACTCCCTCATTTTTTATTCTTATGGCCTGGGTGTTATTCCAAATGTCCCGGCACGCTTCTTCCGTCATCCTTTCTTTTGCGGCATTTGTTATGTTTGGGTTTTTACTGACCCAGAATATTTCCCATGATACACCGGTGAAAGAGGATTATAAGGGAGTATCAAATTTTCTCATGCAAAAAGCCTCCGGTGGGGATATCATTGCCATCTCCTCCCCATTCACCATCTATCCTTTTGAGTATTACTACAAAGGGAATACCCCTGTCACCACTATTCCTGCCTGGGACGTATATAAATCCGGAACTATCCCATCATTTAACCAGACTTCCATGGTCAACCAAATAAAACCCTATAATAAGGTGTACGAAAACATCTATTTAGTGCTGTCTTACGACCAGGGATACCAAAAGAGTATTGTATTCTATATGGATACCCACTATAAACGGCTCCTGGTAAAAAAATTCTCACCGGGACTGGAGGTACGGGAGTACAAATTGCGCTACCCCTGAGGCTTACCAACCCATCTTATGGGATTCCTATCTGGGGATGGATAAGCATCACCGGGCAGGGCGCGTTTCTTACCACATAATCAGCTACGGAGCCTAGCATCATTCTTCTTATCCCTGATCTGCCACGCGTTGCCATAATAATTAAGTCTGCTCCGTGTACTTTTGCTGCGCTTATTATCTCTTCACCCGGCAAACCATGTCCCACCTCAATTTCTACCTCCACCCCGGCTTCCACCAGTTTTTCCTGTAATTTCCTCAGCTGTCCTTTTGCGGACCGTTCCAGGCTTTTTACCAGAGATACTGCCATATCGCTATACGCTTTTGAAGGAGGCATCATGCCCGCAGGGTCAAGTGCAGCCATCTCCTGGCCTACAGACTCTACCGCACGGAAAAGAATAATTTTTGACCCAAAGGTATGGGCTAATAAAAACGCATGAGGAAGCGCAGCGGATGAGAGTGTTGACCCGTCATGGGTTAAGAGGATTTTTTTGTAGCCGGTAGTGAGCATCATATGGCCTGAGTATAGATCTCAAAACCCTGCGCCGCAGTGATAAATATCACCCCTGAAAAAACAAACCGGCAGAAAGTTTCCTTCCCGCCAGTTTGTAAAAACCGCTACTCGGCTTTTACCGGAATTCTTTTAGGCTGTGCTTCCGGAGTTTTCAAAAAAGTAACGGTCATTACCCCGTTTTTTATGGTCGCAGATGGGTTTTTACTCCAATCTACTTCCCCGGGGACGCTTACCCGGTATGCAAATGAACGTGTCGCTTTCCGGTAATATTTCTTCCCCTCTTCTTCTGTTTTTACCTCTCCCCTAACCATGAGCGTACCCTTATCAAAAGACACTTCTATATCCTGGGGATCCAAACCTGGCAATGCTGCCTCTACATAAACCTTCTTGTCATCCTCTGAAACAGAAAGGCCATTGAGTGTACCATTTGGAACCAGGTCTGAAAGGTCTTCCAGCAAATCTGAGGTAATCATGGGTAGCCGCCAAAAGTTTGCCGGTACTATATCTATTGCCATTTTAGTTTTCACCTCCTTTCATATTAGGTTTGGGTAGCGGAGTTATCATGCCTTCTGTCCTCCGCCAACCCAGAGTTTAGATCCTGCCAGAACCGCTATCACGGCTCCGGTGACCATGGAAGTCCACATAGCAACTGCGTGGGCCCCAAAATTCAGAACAAACGGTGCGGTGATGGCAAAAACGCCCACCAATCCCGCGACCCAGTATTCCCAACGTTCTTTGTCTGCCCTAAGCCCTTCCCACAGGGAAACCCCTAACACTATGAGTCCTGCAATTACGCTTGTCCACATAGCCGGTTGGTTATCCATATAGTTAAACAGGTAAGGCGCTAAAACGAAGAACAGTCCTGCAACTCCAGTAAGCCAGTACATATGTTTTCACCTCCTTTCTTTGCTCCCAAATTGTATTCTCTTTCACATTTAACTGCAGTGATAAATGTCACCTTAAACAGTAAGGCTTTAAGGAATCTGATATAATGTGCTCATGAACTCTAGGCTATCTCAGTTCTTTCTTAAATATCCTGCAAGGAGTTTTAAAAAGGGCCAAATGATTCTCAATATGGATGTCCTGGACCACCCTTATCTGTATTTTATTGAGAAAGGGTATGTCCGCGTGTATACGCTTCTGCCAAATGGCACACAAAAAACCTATATCTTCTACAGACCCCGGGAGGTTTTCCCCATTATCTGGACGTTCAACCATATTAATAAGCACTTATTTTATGAGGCTATGGATACCGTGACACTGAGAAAAGTTCCCAGAAGCGAATTTATGACATATATCACGAATAACCCCGATATGCTTTTTGAAGTAATTCACCGGATTGTAGATATCCATAATATTTATGTAGACCGGGTGGACACCTTAGAATACACCAATAGCTATACCAGGCTCATCTCCCGTCTTCTGTCCCTGGCTAACCGTTTTGGACAACCGGATGGAAATAAAGTAACTATCCAGATCCCGGTAACCCATACGGACATTGCAAATACTATAGCACTTACCCGGGAAACGGTAAGCAGAGATATGGAAAAGCTGGAGAAAAAAGGGCTGGTTGGCAAACTCAACCATTTTATTGTTTTGAAAAATGTGGAAAAGCTGCGGGAGGAACTGGAGAAGTAACCATGAGAAATATCAGGGAAGTTGCACTATCAGGAATAATAACTGCAGGAGTAATCCTGGGAGGCGCTTGTTCTGATAGTAAACCCAACCCCATACCCCCCTCTTTTGTTGGTGCCGGCACTTTGCCTGAGCATTCCCCAACTCCGCTCATTGAGAATATACCGGAATATAATGAGTACACATCTCCAAACGGTTTTAGCATAGAGTATCCATCCGATTTTAGACAAATAGGGGACAGTTTCAAATCTTCGTCCAGAAGTGATTTTGTTGGCCGCTTCAGGGTTATTGCTCCCGGCTCAAACCAAAGAACCCCTGCAATACTTGATTCAGTATATGCAAAAGGTGCACAAATCCTGGAAACAACACCAACTACAGTGGATGGACTTCCTGCATTAAAGACTACCTCCATATTTCCGCAAACATTTGGAATACCGGTGGAATGCATAACCTACCAAATTTCAGGACCCGGGCAAAAAAAATGGACCCTGGAATTTGCTGCAGATACCCGGAATTTTCCAAAAGATTTTCCTCAAGAAAGAATTGGAACCATTCTGGGCTCTTTGCATATACAAAAATGAGTACACCGGTTGATCTTTTTTATTTTTAGTGATAGTGTGTATCTTATGTCCAATCTTCCACTCTTGGAACGGACTGAGCTTACTGCAGACTTCCATTCGCCTGACCTTATCCCTGTGGCCCAGCGGGAAGCAAGAATCTCCACCTTTTCCCCTGAAAAAAAGTATCTGGCAACAGCAGGATTAGGCCCATGTATAGCACTGGTGCTTTATAACGTAAACACTAAAACCGGTGCTTTAGCCCATTTGGATAGCATGACCGGACTGGAAGATGAAGAAAACCTCTTGGAAGAATATATAAAAAAAGCCGGACGGGAAAATACCGTGGCATATTTAGTGGGAGGTGAAAAAGATAAATCGGAAGATATTATTGAAAGGATACAAAATTTACTGTCCCTTCACAAAATTGGCATAAAAGGCGCAGACCTTCTTAACAGGAGTCACGAAAACATAGTGTTAGATTTAGAAACCGGAACACCTTATAAAATTCCGCCAAAAGATGTAGCTGCATTTGCAAAACGGATTAAACCCATGACACCTGAAGAACTTCACCGAGCACATCTTACTATACAAAGCTAGAATCAATTATCTTCATTTTCTTGCATTTCCCTAAGTTACCTGAGAAAATGGAGCCCCATGAAACTGCAAAAAAAATATCTGCTTATGGCTCTTCTCACGTTTATTGCAGGTTTCTTTGCAGATAAAATTGCCGGCTCTTATTTCTCTAAAAAACCTGAACAACTTTCCCTGATTCCGGTCAGACAGGAAGGTTTTAAATACATCAGCCCGCTCCTATACTGTGATAGCACCCAACAGAGCAAAATCCCCTCTTTAGATAAGCTGCATGCAGAACTGGAAAGGTTTATAGAAGAAAGTACTCAACAGCAAAAATCCCAACTGGTATCTGTATACATGAGAATCCCGGCAACCGGTGAATGGATAGCTATTAATGAAGAGGAAAAATATACGCCGGCAAGCCTTCTTAAGCTCCCTATTTTAATTGCATACTACAAAGCTGCAGAAAAAAACCAAAACGCCCTTTCGCAAGTTATTACCTATAACGGTGACACCATAAATACAAACCAAAACATAGAACCAGGAGAAGTTTTGACAAAGGGAGAAACATATACGGCAGATCAGCTTCTTACCCACATGATCACGTACTCTGACAACGCATCTGAAGAGACTCTTCTCAACAATATTAGCCAGCAAGAATTTGACCGGGTCTTTTCTGAGGTAAATATAGGCCACCTGGACTATTCAAAAATTGAAAATTTCATGGATGTAGTAAAATATGCCACTTTTTTCCGCGCGCTCTATAATGCATCTTATCTTAACAGGGATATGTCTGAACGGGCTTTATCTCTCTTAACAAAAGTGCAGTTTAAAGACGGAATTACTGCAGGTATTCCAAAAAACATTCCGGTAGCGCATAAATTTGGGGAACGTGCTTATGATAATTCAAACCTCAAACAATTGCATGACTGCGGAATAGTGTACTACCCAAAAAACCCGTATTTGCTATGTGTGATGACTAAAGGATATTCGTTTGATGACCTCTCCACAATTATTAAAACTATCTCCAGCAAAACTTATGAGGCAGTAAAAGGGTTAGAACCTCAGGGGTAAATCCAAAAAACGGGATAGATTTCCCACATACTATCCGTATAAATACAATTAAACAATACTCCCAAAATTATTAACATAATAGCGGTCTTTGAAAGCTTTGGGAAAAGGCAGGGGAGCAATAAGATAAACAAAAACGGCAAAAAATCCAATGCATACCGGTAGCCAAATTGGGCAAAGCCTATGCTATACCAAAGGAAAACCGGTCCGGAAAGGGCAAGCGCTGCCAGCCCTGATGAAATAGTATATTTCCCTTTTTTGAAATGGAGGACCAGCAGCAAAAACAACGGGGAAGTGAACCAGATAGCTATACCCCACGGATTTGCTTTAAGGTAGGGAAACCGCAGGATTAAACCCTGGTTATCTTTTACTCTCAGCGGTTCCGGAGCCATGAATAAAAAGCTATAGAGGTTTGCAGGAATATGAAGGGCCTTTATGTCCCCATATTTAAAATTTTCAGAAATAGGATAATCACTTTTAGAAATGTTGTAGTTGTAGCCGGTTTCCAGAAATGAGTGGAAACGGCGCTGGTTATATGCGCCCAGCAAAATTAAGGCGCACAAAACCGGAAGGAAAAGAATGACACCATGTTTGAATGATAACCTCTTACGCAAAAATTCTATAAAGAAAAACACTAAACCCAGTACTAAGGTGAAACGGGTTAGTATAGCTATACCTAAGAAGAGCCCCATGAAAAACGGATGTTTTTTAGAAAAGTATGCCCAGAGGGATAACAGCACAAAGGGTACTCCTAATACTTCTACCTGGTATGCGGTCACGTTAATAACGCTGGAAGAATAAAGTACGGTTGAAAATACTACAAAAGTGGCCAGCCATAAAGAATCTACCGGAGAAAATTTAAAGTTCCTGGAGATTTTGTAGGAAGCAAAAAATGAGGCAAGCAGGGAAAAAATGCCCAGGGAAACCTGTGGGAAACGTATGCCAAAAATAAGGACAAACGGGACCAGAAGCATGGAAGAGAGCGGGCCAAAATAGATATAGAAATTGTTGTAATAATTAGAAACATCCCTAATGGGAATGTGGGGAGGAGGAATTGCAATATTCTTTTTCAGGAATTCTCCTGAAAGAACTACCAGGTCATTATCATATCCCCGCTGTCCTAAGGTGAGGAATAAAATAGTGGCATACAGGGCAAATCCAAAGACCAGGATAAATAAAACCACTCTGGGGTTTCTTTTCAGAAACTGAATAAATCCCATACCCTATTCTACCTGAGAATATAGTAAAAGAAAATAATTTTTTTAAAATGTTTAGAGTTGGCAGCAGAATTCAACCTCAAATCTTCCCCAAATTATCTAACTATTCATTGCAAAAATAGGCCTGTACTTATATAGTAAACTACATGCAAAACAGACTTTTTTCCGCGGATTTGATGCGGATACTGGCCATATACCTCATTATAGTTTTACACCTGGCCCCGTCCAACTATGTAGGCTTAAAACATCCGGAAGGGCTCATTATCTCATCACTTCTTCAGATATCTGTTCCATTGTTTGTAATGCTCAGCGGCGGATTACTCCTGGGTAAATCTGAATCATATGGCACCTTTTTTAAAAAAAGGTTTATCAGGGTTGTTTCCCCCTGGATTTTCTGGACAACAGTTTTTACGTTTTTAATAATATTTAATAACCAATACTCTATTCTCTCTTTTGTAAAAATCTTTCATTCTGTCTTTATTCCTATGTTTTGGCTTCTTCCTACTCTTTCAGGGCTATATCTTCTAACTCCATCTCTTCGAATTTATATAAAACATGCAAAACAAAAAGAGGTATGGCTTATGGTGCTTTTGTGGTTCATTACGGTATCAATTTTACCTTACTTCAGAAGCAGTCCTGGCTTTCCTATGGTTCCGGATAACGGAATTGTCCGGTTAATTATTAGCATGCTGGGATATTATATACTGGGGTACTTAATAACAAAACTAAAGCCCTCAAAAAATAATTTTTTGATATTCATCATTTTATTTTTAGCAGGTTTGTCTTTATCATCTCTCACCTATGCCGGAATAATACGATCCGGTGATGTAAGCAATATTTCTCCCGGATCAGTTCTCTTAACCATCTCCACCTTTGCCCTGTTTTATTTTTCAGAAAAAGTATTGAGTAATAAATTTAGCATGAGAATAAAAACCATCATTGCCGGTATAAGTAAGGCTACGTTTGGCGTTTATTTTGCCCATTACTTGTTCACCAACCATCCTCCTCTGCCAATATTTTTAAGAGGAGATGAGATCCATACCTATATTTGGTTCAGTCCATTTCTAAATGGAATGTTAATTATGGGAATCTGTTTAGTAATTATCTTTTTACTCCAAAAAATCCCAATTTTGGGAAAATACGTAACCTAAATAAGCTAAATTATTTTAACGAGGTGAGTTCACCTTGAGCTAGAACATTTGAAGGCATCCATGCTGCTATTTGCTCTCCACCTGCGTAAAACTCTTTGTCCGTCACTGGTCCAACACCACCAAGAACTATAAAGTCAATATTTTTTGTTCCTAAAGATTTTTCCACTGCCTCTTCAAGCTCATGAAAAGCAGGGGCGAGTGCCCTCATTTTTGCATTATGATCCAACCTTCTTATTTCTTCTGTTGCTTGAACCGGCTGTTCAAAAAAAACAGCTCCCGCACCTTCCCCATCACCATAAAAACCCATACCTAAGACCGTTGATCCTGGCTGCCTACTTAATTTCATAGCCTGGCCTAAGTAGTATGCCGCTTCTATTCTTTCTTCCAGTGGAAGTGAAAGTCTTGCAACAATTGGAGTTCTCCCTTTTGGATTTTCAACCATATTAGTTCCTTTGCCTGAGGAAGGCGGGCGGCCAGAAGCACGCCTGGCTTTCATCTTAATTACGCTGACGTAAGAAAGCCGGGATGTCAAAAAAGTCTTCTTCCTCTTCTTTTTTCTCCTGCGCGGTCTGCGGTTCTGCCTGCATGGTTGGGGTGGAAGTTGAAGAAGGGGTGTCTTCCGTTTTTTCTTCATATCCTCCGGCAACAGCACCAAATCCGGGGGTTCCGGTTACAAATTCTTTCAGTCTCCTGCGGGATTCATCAAATCCGGTTGCTATAACGGTAATTTTAATCTGGTCATGCATGGTCTCATCTATGGTAGCGCCAAAAATAATATTTGCATCCGGGTCTGCTGCGGCCGTAATAATCTTAGACGCATCATCCACTTCTGACATGGTGAGGTCTGAACCTCCTATGATATTAAACAGCACGCCGCGTGCGCCTTCCATGGAAACCTCCAGCAGTGGTGAGGCGGTTGCCTGGCGGGCTGCATGCTGGGCACGGTTTTCTCCAACCCCTACCCCTATTCCCATCAGGGCTGATCCTGCGTCTGACATAATGGTCTTCACATCTGCAAAATCCACATTGATAAGCCCGGGAACCGTAATAAGGTCTGCAATTCCCTGCACCCCGTGGTTCAGGACTGAATCTGCAACCTTAAACGCTTCTATCAGAGATAATTTTTTGTCCACCACTTCAATAATGCGTTGATTTGGTATGATAATTAAAGTATCAACTTTATCCTTTAAGGCCTCTATTCCTTCTTCTGCTGCAACTGAACGGCGCGTTCCCTCAAAAGCAAATGGCTTAGTCACTACCGCCACTGTGAGTGCTCCGGCTTCTTTTGCAACTTCAGCAACTATGGAAGATGCACCGGTTCCGGTTCCTCCACCCATGCCTGCAGTTAGAAACACCATGTCCGTACCTTCCAGCAATTCCTTAATCTTTTCCCGTGACTCCTCTGCTGCCTTGCGCCCAATATCAGGATTCCCTCCGGAACCTAAGCCTTTTGTCAAATTTTCCCCTATCTGGACTTTTGCTGATGCCTGGGAGTTCAGAAGTGCCTGTCCATCCGTGTTTACCGCTATGAAGTCTACCCCTTTAATCTGGGATTCACGGATCATGGAGTTAATAACATTTCCGCCACCGCCGCCTATTCCAATCACTCGGATCTTAGCTAGAGAGGCTGTTTGAGGTCTAATGAGCATACTTTTAAATAATCGAGTTTACTTCCTAAAAAATAGAAATACTGCTATGAATGTTATGGTTGCGAGTCCCGCGTGTAAAAATTGAGTCATCTTGTCAGGCACTACATACTAGCACAGTAAGAATAATAATTGCAATACGTGTCTTTCCAGTATTTTTTTCGGGGGGCAGTACTGAGAGTACTTCCTACGGGAAATTCGCCTTGCGGCTCATATCCCTCGGAAGAGTACTTCCTACGGGATGAAATTCTTTACCATTTTCTTCAGTTTTCCAACCATACCTTTTGTAGAACCGCCGGAGGGGATTGCGGAAAACAGGCTATCCAGCATGCCCCCGGTTTCCTTTACCGTAAAATTCCGGCCATAGTTTAACAACCCCACCGCGGTAGAAAATGACGGATTTTCTACATCATCTATAAGTCCTGAAAGTGACGTAGGAAGGCCTATCCTAACCGGCATGGAAAGCATGCGCTTTGCCGCCTCCGGAGCTCCTATGGTACGCGCTCCGCCACCGGTTATAACCAAACCTGACGGCGTCTGGGTAGCAAACCCTGATTTCTTTAATTCCTGTCCTATCATGGTGAATAATTCATTCAGCCGGGGCCTGATAATCCCCTCTACCAGTGTTTTTTTAGAAACTTTCTTCAGCTCTTCAGGCAGGTGCAGCTCTGACAGGTCAACCTCATCTTCTTCGCCTTCCACGGTCCCTTTTTTAGTCGCCTTGCCGGAAAGGTACAGCTTAATTTTTTCCGCACTTTCCAGTGAGATCCTTAAACCAATTGCCAGGTCATTGGTAATATGGCGTGCCCCAATTGGGATCACGGCAGAATAAGAAAGCGCTCCGTCCGTAAAGATACAGATATTAGTAATACCTGCTCCTATATCCGCTACTATTACACCCAGTTCTTTTTCCGTTTCCGTAAGGGTTGCCAGTGAAGAGGCCAGGCCGGAGAAAACCAAGGCATTAATACCTACTCCTGCTTCCTGCTCAAATACCCGCTCTATATTTCTCACAGAAGTTGTATTGGCAGTAATAATATGCGTGTCTACTTCCAGCCTTACTCCCGTCATACCATTGGGATCCTTAATACCGCCTTCACCGTCTACCGTAAAGGTCTTAGGCAGTACATGGATAATAGTTGCAGTAGAGGGGAGGGAAATAGCACCGGCCGCTTCCAACACCCGGGCTACATCTGTGTCTGAGATTTCTCCCTGAGGTTCTGAGATAGCAACAATCCCTTTAGAATTCTGGGATTCTATATGCACGCCGGAAATAGAAATAAAGACCTTGCTGATAGAGTAGCCTGCCATACGCTCTGCCGCATCTAAGGAGGCATTTATAGCAGACGCTGCTTCTTCTATGTCTACTATCTGGCCTTTCCGGATGCCTTTTGCCGGCAACTCAGATACACCCAAGACATTAATCACGTCTTCTTCTAATTTTCCAATGAGAGTTGCAATCTTAGAGGATCCTATATCTACCCCAACTACAATTTGTGAATCGCGCATTGCCATAATTTACTACGGTTATGTGATTATCTTCTTCCTAACACAAGAAAACTCCAAATTGTTCACAATTTGGACCTGATTTCTTTATATTACAATTATTCAAATTTTACAATAGCCTTCTCAAACCGCATGTCTATATAGCGCACTTTCTTATTCTTTTCCTCTATGGAAATGCGTGACAATAGTGCGGATAGCAGCTTTGCCTGTGATGAATAATTTAAGGCGTTGTCAAAATATACATAGCCGCCTGTGGCCAGATGCACCACTACCGCTGCTGATTCCGTTGCTTTCTCTATGCTATCAAACTGGATATTTTCACGGCTCAGCGCCTCCTGTAAACTCAAGGCTGTAGAAGTAACCTGATTGGGAGAAACTATAGCTGAAGTGTCATGAGCAGGCGTTAAGCGGATAAAGCGCGGGATATAGATGTATGCAAGCAACAAAACCAATGCTGCGCCGGAAATACCGGCCAGTGTTAACACTATTTTTTTTATCAGAGCCTTTCTGCGTTTTTGTCTCCTGTTCATATAGCTGAGAGGATTGCTCTTGCAATCTTTTCCGCCGCATCATCCTGCTTCTTTGCGGGATGGGAAGATTTCATATTTTTCAGTTTTTCCAGGTTTTTTAATAATAAATCCGCAGACATATCTTTTTCCTCCATAATAATCCCTAATCCGGCCTGCTCCAGCAACTGCGCGTTTCTCTTTTGCTCATTCTTCTGGGCAAACGGCAAGGGGACTAATACCGCTCTTTTGCCCAGGGCTAACAGCTCAGTTACCGTATTCATGCCGGACCTGGACAAAACCATATCTGCATTGTGGTATGCCCACCCTATTTCATCAGGCTGGATAAATTTTTTAAGGATATAGTGTTTTTGCCGGGTAAAGCTCAGGCCGGAACGTAATCGCTCTAACCGGTCATAATCAGTAAATTCCTGTGCATCCCCGGTCTGATGGATAACGGTATAATGCTCAAGTAATTGTTGTATTGCATCCTCTACCAGTACATTGAGCCTGTGGGCGCCGCTGCTTCCTCCCATGACTAACAACACTTCCCTGCCTGCCGGTACCTCAAATTTATCGCGGACTAAAAAGATTTCTTTGCGCACCGGATTACCGGTTAGCACCACTTTATTTTTTGGGAAATGCCGGTTGGAACTCTCATGGGAAATGCAGATTTTTTTAGCAATTCTTGCTATTAATTTATTAGTCAAACCCGCGTCAAGCGTCTGCTCATGCAGTACCACCGGAATACCCAGTATTTTTGCTGCAGCCGCAACCGGAAAACCTATATATCCGCCAAAGGTAAGCACCGCGACCGGTTTTTCCCGCTTCAAAATGCTCAACGCCCTGGCAAAAGATCCGGGACCCTTAAAAAAGGAAGGGATGGTGTTTCTGGTGAATTTGCGCTGGAGACGGGGTGCTGAAAGGTTATAGAACGGTATATGGCGGTTGGTTAAAATCTGGCACTCCAGGCTTTCAGCCGTATCATTTTCAAATGTATATTTGCGTCCTATCACCACCGGCTCTGCTTTACCGTCAAGCTGGTCCAATACCGCCAGAAGCGGTGCCAAATGGCCTCCGGTTAACACTATTTTAGGTTTGTCCCTATTTTCAGGGGAATATCTATCTGCCATGTTTAATCCGCGCGCTTGTTTTTACATGCCGCGCAATACTTAATAAGATTCCTATAGAAACAAAGTTAATAAGCATGGAGGATCCGCCATAGGAAATAAACGGCAGCGGGACGCCGGTAAGCGGAAACAATACCACTTGTGAAGCCAGATTAATAATAGTTTGAATACCCATGAAGGTCACCATCCCAAACGCCAGGATTTTCCCAAACATATCCGTAGTATGGCTGGCAATAGAATAGCCTAGCAATAGGTGGACTAAAAATAAGGAAATAAGGAATAATGATCCTAAAAAGCCTGCTTCTTCTGCGTAAATAGCAAAAATAGAGTCCGTGGTATTTTCCGGAAGGTACGCGTACTTCTGGATAGATTTGCCAAATCCAACGCCGGTAAATCCTCCTGACCCCAACGCTATAAGAATCTGCTTCACATGGTAAGAAGTGGTAGAAAGGTCACTGGCATTAAAATTCTGAAAAGAAGCCAGCCTGGCTGCGCGGTACGGCTCTACCTTAATGAGGATAAAACCTCCAACCAGAAAAATCAGAAGGATTGCTATCATTTCAGAGATTTTTGCCCCCTGAAAAAAATATACCAATATAGCGGTGATCCCTATGATACTGGCGGTACCTAAGTCAGGCTCTATCATCACCAGGAAAATGGACAATCCTAAAAGCATTAAGAAGTTTAAAAGCTTTCCTTTTTCTTTCAGGCAAAACCAGGCAGATAAATAAATAGCCAGGGTAATTTTAAGCAGCTCTGATGGCTGCAATACCGTAAACCCAAAGTTAACCCAGCGGTGTGCTCCTTTTAAGGATACGCCAATGCCGGGAAAAAACACGGCCACTAACAATACAAAGGTACCTATGAGAAGCGGCAAGGCAAACTTCTGGTACAGCTTATAAGGGATAGCAGAAACAAACAAGCTCAATCCAACACCCAGGGCTATCCATACTGCCTGGTTTTTTACAAAATAATATTTATCCCCTATGTTTAGAAGTGCGGTATAGGAAGAACTTTCATAGAGGATAAAAAGGCCAAGCAAAGATAGAACTAATGTGGTCACAAAAAGAGCTATGCCAAGTTTACTCATGGGCACTAAAAAGTGTAGTAAAAAAAAGGGATTTACGCAAGCTAACCTATGAATGCAACGTACAGACCTATCACGGCAAAGATAAGGGCAAAAATCCAGGCGCGCATAACGGTTTTAGGCTCCCCCCATCCCTTTTCCAGAAAGTACAGGTGCAAAGGCGCAACCGGGAATAATTTTTTCCCATAAAACTTTTTCCATAAAATCTGCAAAAGGGAAGAGCCCACTTCAACCACAAAAACACCGCCTATGACTCCTATAGCCGCAGGTTTTCCCGTTAAAAGTCCTATGACCGCCAGAACTGCACCCAGGGATAAAGAACCTACATCCCCCAGCCAAATACGTGCAGGAAAAATATTAAAGTATAGAAAGGCAACTATAGACCCCAAAAGGATGGCTATAAATAAGGCAAGGAATGAATCCAAAAGGGCGTGGGAAATAGTGAGGAATGCAATAAGCGCTATCATAAATACGCCTGATGCCATACCATCTAATCCGTCTGTAATATTAAACGCATTCACAAAAGACACTATGACAAAAGCCGCAAACGGAATAAATAAGAAACCCAGCGGTAATTGCCCAAGCCAGTGTAAATAGACAAAGGAATACCCTAATTTATAGTAAAAAATAGCCCCTATGATAAATGCCAGCACCCACTGAAGGACAAATTTATGCCGGAACGTGAGACCAAAAAACCCGTCATTCCCTTTATTGAGGATCTTTTTCAGGTCATCATAGAAACCTAACAGACCGTATCCTATAAATGCAAAAAGGAGTACAAAAAGTTCCCAGAACTTTACGTCTACCTTAAACATTCCATACGTCCATAAGGCAATCATGGTCACCACTATGATAATAAGGGCGCCGCCGCCAAAAGGCGTGCCTATTTTGCCCTGGGAGTATTTATCAAAAATAGGCGTGCGCTTATTAAACATGTCACGTGACTTCACATGCTTGCGCTGAAGTTTAATCTTATATAAAAAGTCTATAAAAGGTACCAGGAGAATTGCCGTGATGGCAAAAGAAAGAATGGCAAAGCCGAATATTTTATCCATAAAAAATATTGAATTTACGGGAAATTTTCAACGGTATCCTTTATTATATGCCCAAACTCTTACAGTTTCAACTCAGAGTAACATCTTCCCCGCATACATGCGGGGCTTATAGTCCTTAAGGAAAGATGTTCACGTTGCTTCAATTCATCAGTTTGTTTTTTTTGAAAAAATCGTTTTCCTGAATCATTGTGTAATTTGCTCTTGCAAGCTTGTACACCTTTTTTTATAATCCGGATTATGGATTTAAGAGAACGGGTGTCAGATTTTATTGCAAGAAAACGGATGCCTCAGTGGGAAAAAGACCAAAAGGCAGATTCCGCTTTTTTCATAGAGTCTGCCGAATTAACAAAAGCATTATTTGAACGTGCAACAGGACACCTGGATGACAGCTTGCCAAAAGACCCTTTTGACATGAGTTTTATTTTTCTTACCCTGGCAATTCTTTACAACAGACAAAGGATTGAAGAAACCTCTGCTTCCCGGGAACAAAAAGAGAGAATGATTTTGACCGGAGAGTCCATTCGTAGAAATATTATTCTGCAATCTACTTTTGAAAGCCCTAATGAATATATTGCCGGATTTGAAAGCGAACGATCCAGGGAAATATATGAACAGCATGGAGAAGATGCAGCCCGTGTTATATTTGGGGCAAGATATTTTCCAGCCGGCCAACTTGCAATGAGGATGAAGCTGGAACTACCTATTCATCTTACCATGATGCAGCAGATACGGACCGGACAGCGCCTTACCGCATGAAAAAGAATATAGAATATAGAATTTGATATGAATTTAAAGGAAGTAGTTGAAAAGATAGAAAGGAGAGAAACGGTTGAAGACCCCTGTATCCCGCTTTTTTTAGAAGGCATAGAACGCGGCAAACTTCTTGCTAAAGAGGGTTTGGGATTTTTAAAAATAGGGGAAGAACCATTTGAATTCCACCCGGTAGATATAAACGGCATCACCATAGAAATAGCCTCCCTTTCTGCCGGAAATAGAATAGCCAACGCAACCCAAAACGAAACACTCAAAAATGCCCTTATTGCCTCTATCAGAGCAATGCGGACATTTTCCTGGAGAGACTTATTGTTTGGATTGTCTGAAGCTGAACAAGTCCGTTTTATAAATCCAAACAATAGTATGCAATATCTTCAAAGCGCACATAGCGCTGCTTTAGAAATTGTAAGCACCAGAAAACTGGAGGCAAGGGATAGGGAGATGAGGTTAAGAATTGGTATTCCACCCCGGTTGAATATTATGCAGTCTATACGGCAAGGAGCACTTTCATTCTAAAACTCTCAGGAGGTCTGCAAGGGATTCTATTACGTGGTCCGGAGTAAAACCTGACTCTTCAACAAAGGGACCGTTTTTAAACCATACTGTTTTTAACTGGGGGTCCAGACTTTTAGCTTTTTCCAGCATCCGGATCTTGTCTTCCACAAATACCACTTCTTCTTCTTTCAAATGCTCCATAATTCCCGGAAGGGATTCTATTTTATTAGTAATAATAAAAATATGAGCACGGTCAAAAAGACCCAGGATGCCGGTCTCCTGAAGCTTTTTCATCTGAAAATCTGTTTCCCCCTCTGAAAGGATGCCAAGCCTAAAAGAGGATTTTAGTTGTTCGAGTACTTTTTTTGTTTGAGGATATAAATTATATGATGTTAAGTTTGATTTTTTGAAAGTTTCGGTGTCAAAAAGGGTGTAGTCTATGTCAAATAGAATTGTCATCTTATTTATATGTATTAATGAAACAATTATTTGTGTTTTGTCACGTGTTTTTCAAACTCTGTATAGAACGTAATATTGTCTTCCAGGTCTTCCATGACCGTAGTCCCCGGTCCCACAATGACATTATTCCCCACCATGACTCCCGGCATAGTCCCTACTCTTATCCCAAAAGAACAGCCTGACCCTATGATGGTCCCAAAAGATTTCCTGTGGGTACTTATTTTTTGGCCTTTCACATGAACTGAAATTTCTTTCCTGTCCAGCCGAACATTTGCGGTAGTGAATCCGGCAGCCATCTTGGTTTCTTCCCCCACCGTAGAATCTCCTATAAAACCCGCATGCGTAGTAGCGCCTCTCATGAGAATAGTATTCTTCAGCTCCATCTGGGAACCTACTACCGCCCCTTCTTCAACGCAGACCCCTCCCCTCATGACAGAATTAGTCCCAACATACGCATTTTTTCCTATATATGCGGGCCCGGTAATTACGGCTCCTTCCATAACCGTAGCTCCTTCTTCTATGGATACCTTCCCGCTAATAACAGCCTTGTCTGAAACTTTTGCTTTTTCCGAAATTTTTTCTTCAATTTTTTCCAGTAAATAGTCCTTCACGCTTAATAAATCCCATGGATACTTTAAAGACAAAGTCGTTTTATCTGTTTTTAAAAGAATAATTTCATGAGTATTAGAATAGGTGGAGATTGCTGATTCAAAATTATAATGTTCCTTTGGCTCCTGTTCTAAAACTTCTATAAACTTTTTATTTAAGAGGTATAACCCTACTATACGGTCCAGATTTTCACCCTGTTTCTTCTCAGACACTACCAGCTTTCCATCTTTTTTTTCAAAAGTCCCAAATGCGCTTGGATCTTTTTCTTCTTTAGTCAGAAGGACTATATCAGCAGGGTTCTTTGCAGAGGATTCCATCTCATGCAGGAAGTCTCCGGCTTCAAAGTGGTATGAGTTTACCACTAAAAACTGCTCTGCCAGTACGTCTTTTGCCGTAAGCAGCGCATCCCCCATACCTTGTGGATTTTCCTGGATAATAAACGTAAGGTCATGTAGATGCGCCAGCGCTTTTGAGATAAACCGGTTTTTCCCTTCTACAATAATTATTTCGGAGACACCTGCGCGCCTCAGATTTTCCACGGTGTACTCTATAAGTGTTTTTCCCCCTAAAACTACCAGACTTTTGTGACCAAAAGAGTTGTATGGATAAAACCGGGAGGACTCACCGGCGGCCAAAATGACAGCTTGCATAGTCTAAATAATATCTTTGTCTAAAATAATCGCAGCGCCTAATTTTCTCAGCCTATTATTAAAATCTTCATAACCCCGTTCAACCTGTTCCACCCCATAAATAATACTGGCGCCCCGTGCTACCAACGCCCCTAATACCAGTGTAGCACCTGCACGTAAGTCTGACATTTCCAAGACTGCATTATGAAGCTTTGATTTGCCTAAAATCTCAATTTTCTGCTGATACTTTTCAGAAGGGTCATAATTAAAATTGTAAAATGTTTCAGGTTTTTCTATGCCCTCAGGAATGAAGTTTATTTTTGCTCCCATTTTTTCCAGCTCTTCTTTATACCCAAACCTATTCTCATATACAGCTTCATGCAAGGTGGAACGGCCTTCCGCCTGGGTCATGAGAATGGCCCATACGCCCTGCCAGTCAGTCATAAAACCCGGATGAGGAGCAGTCAGAATATCCGTAGGTAATATTTTCCCGGGGGCGTAAAAACGTGCATCATTTCCGCGCTTTTCTACCTCTATACCTGCTTTCTTACACTCATCCATAAATACCTCTAGAACGGAAAAATCCACGTCTTTAATCCAGATGTTTCCGCCGGTCAGGACGCTGGCTACTGCAAAAGTCACTACTTCATTACGGTCCTGAGGAAGGGTGAATTCAGTTCCGTGGAGTTTTTTTACACCCGTCACCTCTATCTCTTTATCAGGAAGCCGCTTAATCTGTGCACCCATACCATTCAACAGGGTTATCAAACTATCTACCTCAGGCTCCAACGCTGCATTTTTTATAACTGTGGTTCCTTCTGCTAACACAGCGGACAGAAGCAGGGTTTCTGTTCCGGTATGGGAGTTTTTTTCAAATTCATATGTGGTACCGTGTATACCCTGAGGTGCTTTTGCATGGAAATATCCGTCTTCCGAATGATAGGTTACTTCAGCTCCCATTTTTTCTATGCCGGCAACTATCCGGTCTATAGGACGTGCACCTATGCGGCAGCCGCCCGGATTAGGGATAATTGCTTCTTTCACGCGCGCTAACAAAGGCGCTAAAAACAGGCTGGAAGTACGGGTTTTTGCCCCTGCCTCCAGGGGAATACTGTGGGTAGTAATATGAGGTACGGTAATTTCCAGGGTGTGGTCAGCTACCTCCACGTTTCCGCCAATCTCTTTAGTCAACTCTATCATGGTATATACGTCAGCAATAAGCGGAACGTTTTTAATAACTACTTTTTCATCCGTAAGACACGCGGCTACAATAGCCTTTAATGCCACGTTTTTAGACCCGGAGATTACTACCTCTCCGGCCAACTTTTTCTCACCGGTAATAATATACTTTCGCATAAAATTAAGATAAGTATTGACTATAAAGTATTAAGTATAGAAATTCCCCAAAATACTTGCTACTTGCTACTTGCTACTTGCTACTTTTAGATCGTACGCGAGCTTAAGATCGAGCTTTAGCTCGAGCGCATACTAGCTACCTCATTTTTTCAAATCATAGGCTATTTTAAGATCGAGCTTTAGCTCGAGCGCAAGATTGCCTACATTATTTCTTCAAATCATAGGCAAGCTTATACAGGTCTCCTGCTCCCAAAAACAATAGCACATTTTCAGGACGGTCAAAATTTTCCTTCACGTATTCTAGCACATCTTGCCTGTTTTTTTGAAAAAAGTAGGGGGAGCTCACTTTTTCTGCAGCCGTCCTGCTGTCTTTAAAGAATACCACCGGCTGCCCTGCTTCCTGCATGCCTTTTTCTATATATGCATACAGCTGGGAATAATCTTCTTCTCCTTCCCTCTTGGAAGGAAATATGGGCAGAAAGAGGACATTCTCTGAGCCGGTAAAGGCACGGATAAACTCATCCCGTAAAGATTGGGTCCGGGAAATAGTGTGAGGCTGAAAAACCGTAATGATTTTTTTATCCGGGAATGCAGTCTTTACCGCAGTTATAGTTTTCTGGATTTCCTGGGGATGATGGGCATAATCATCTATGAGCGTGGCACCTTTTTCAGTCTGGCCTAACCGCTCCTGGCGACGTTTTGTCCCGGTGAAAGAGGCAAGAGCCTGGCCAATAACATCTTTGGAAACCTTAATAGTATGCATAAAGGCTAAAACACCCAGGGCATTTTTTGCATTATGATACCCCGGTACAGAAAGCTGGAAATGACCAAATGAAGAGCCGTTCTGTGAAACATCAAACTCTGACCCCCAGGAAACTTCCCTGAAGTTTTCAATTTTAAACATGTTGAGGGATTCTTCACCAAACGTGACAATTTTAAGGCCGGGTTTAATATTTTCCAGCTGGCTCTTAATATTTTGCAGTTCAGGGTCATCACCATTTAAAATGAGCGCGCCGTCTTGCTGGATATTTTCCAGGGCAAAGATAAAAAATGCCCGCTTCACCTCATCTAAGCTTTTATATACGTCCGGATGGTCAAAGTCTACATTATTAAAAATGGCATACTGGGGATGCTGGTAAAAAAACTTAATGGTCCGGTCTTTTTGCACATCTGAAACAAATTCATCCGCTTCAGCTACAAAATATTCACCTTTTCCCAGGTGCCCCGGAGATCCTATGGGAAATAATTCACTACTGCCTACACAATAAGAAGGGTCCATTCCTGCAGTCAAAAGAGCTGTGGCTGCCATAGCGCTTACGGTGGTTTTTCCATGGCATCCTAACACGGAAACTCCCTTAAATTTCCTCCCAAACATATCACCCTTCATAAAATAGCCTACCGTCTGGCCGTGAGTTAACACCGCAACCCCTAAAGATTGGGCATGAGAAGATTGGGGGTTAGACAGGCCGTCATGCGCTGCGGTAGTAACCACCAAAACATCTTCTCTGTTTCCGTCAATAAATTCATCCAGGAATGAGGTTGCAAAAGAGGTGTCAACCTGAATTCCGCGTTTTTTGAGGGTGTCATCCGTGAGAAATTCTTCTGCTACGTCACTGCCACGCACTTTCAGCCCCGCGTCCTGCACCATGCACGCCAGAGCCGTCATACCCACACCTTTTATACCCACAAAGTATACCTTGGTAAAGCTCTTTTGCCGCAAGTCGTATTGTAAAAAATCCATACACTTTATTATACCCAAAATACTCCACCCGTTTCACGGGTTGTACGCCAAATTTGATATAATCTTTTTATGAGCTTGTCAGACCTTCCTTTATATCTTCCGGCAGAAGAAAACAAGATGGCGGAGCGGGTATACAAAACCTCTATACCGGGCCTCTGGTACGTGTCTACCCAAATGCATGAAGATGACCGCGGGTTTTACCGGGAAATAGCTGTGGTACCGGATATTGATACCGCCAGAGGAGAACGGTTTGAAATAAGACAACTAAACCACTCCCACTCCAACACCCATGTCATGAGGGGAATCCACGCGGAAAGCTGGAATAAATTGATTACCGTAACCCATGGTGTTTGTCTGTGCGTATTTGTAGATCTCAGACCTGAATCTGAAACTTTTCTCAAGAAAGAATATGTCCTCATAGGCTATGGCAGTAATAATCCGCTTCCAGGCGCCATTTTTGTAACCCGGGGCATTGGCAATTCATTTTTAACGATGGAAGGACCTTCAGAATATATCTATGCGGTTGACGCCCTCTACCGTGACCGGGACAAAAGCGGAGATTTTGCCATCTCTTTATTTGACCCTGACCTTAACATAGCGTGGCCTATTTCCCCGGACCAGATGATAGTTTCAGACCGGGACAAAAATTCTATATCCATGAGGGAAAAATTCCCGGAAAAATTCTCCTAATTTAATAAGATGGTGGGATTCCCAGGTAGTTAATAATGTCTTTTGCCACGGCAAAAAAGATAGGTGCTGCGGTTTCAGCTCCATAAATAGAAGTTTTAGGGCGGTGGACCAATACCAGCATAGTAATCTTAGGATCATCCGCGGGAAAAAATCCCACAAATGAAGCTATGGTTTCTTTAGGATCATAATGCCCTGCTACCGGAATTTGTGCCGTACCGGTCTTCCCTGCTATAGAATAATGCGGCAGTTTAGTCCATTTTGCCTCACCCTTTTCCACTGCATTTACCATAATCCAGGTCATCAGCTTTGCCGTAGATTCTTTAATTACCCGGTGCTCTAACGTAGGCTGTACGTCAATTTTCCGTCCGTCTTCCGTAATAATTTGTTTTACTACATACGGCTTCATGAGGTTGCCGCCGTCTGCTATAGCATTTACGGCAGTAATCAGCTGTAAAGGGGTCACTGAAATTCCCTGACCAAAGGTAGCAGTTGCCAAATCTACATCAGACCAGGTGTCCCTTAGCGTTCCGGTTCCTTCTCCCTGCAAATCAACTCCGGTAGGCTCCCCTATGCCAAAATTGCGGATATAACTTAGCAGATTATCTTTACCCAACTGTCTTCCCACAAAAACCATGCCGGTATTGTCAGAATGCTGGATAACCTCTGTCATAGTTTCATTGGGGAAATATTTATTATCCCAGGTCTCTATGTTATACCCGTCCACCGGAACCGGGCCGGAACAGATAGTACACCGCGTGGTAGGCGTCACTTTTTTTAAATCCAGCGCGGCTGACATCACTAAAACCTTAAAAGTAGAACCCGGTTCATAGAGGTTGGAGATAATTGGGTTTTTAAAAGACCCGCCGTCAAAATCATAATAATGCTGCGGGTCAAAATTTGGCACTGAGGAAGAGGCCAGAAGCATACCGGTTTTACTATCCATAATAATAATACTGCCTCCCTCTGCTTCATATTTAGTAACCCCTTCCCGGATGCGCTTATCAGCAATATACTGCATGGTCCGGTCCACCCCTAAGACCAGCGTCCTGCCGTCAATTTTTTTCTCCTCCCTGATATCATTTACCACCGGGTTACCCAGTGCATCTTTTACTACGTATAGCCTGCCGTTTCTTCCGGCCAGCTGGCCATTATAGTAGCCTTCCAGCCCAAAGTAGCCATGGTCATTCCCCTGTGTATCCTTCCCCAAAAACCCTACCAGCTGGGCAGCCATAGAAGCCTCCGGGTAAAACCGGTCTGTCTGCACCTCAAACCCCAGTCCTGAAAGGTTCAGTTTTTCAACCTGCTGCTTTTTATCATCAGGCAGTTTTTGGGCTAGGCGTACCCAGAACAGGTTTTTTGAGAGCTGCGCAGAAATTGAGGCTTCATCCACATCTAAAATAGGGGCAAGCAATTTAGCATAATTATCTTTATCATCCACCACTTTTGGATTGGCATACAAAAGATAGGAAATTTTATTTGTTGCCAGAGGAAAACGGTCAGAGGCTAAAATATCCCCGCGGATAGCAGATAAGGTAAGCTGGTCAGAACTTTGGTTCACCTGTGCTTGTTTCAGGCTTTCAGCCATTACAATCTGCCAATAAAACAATTTAAAGACTACTAATAAATATAATCCCAAAAACAACAGAATGGTAATAGAGAGGCGCGTTCGCGAATTTTTTTCTGCCATCATTAATTTCCGATAGCAACAGGGATGGGAGCAGTTAGGCTGATATCCTGGTTTTTATTTTCAATAAACCCTAACTCTGCGGCACGTGACGCTATATGCTCAAATGAAGAAAAGGTTAGCAGCTCAGATTTTAAAGCCGTATTTTTCTCAGAGATAACGCCAATCTCCTGCTGCAGCCTGGCAACTTCAATACTGGTGCCTGCAATTCTATTGGAAAGATATACTTGTACCCCCTCCAGCAGAATAACTGCGGTAACCAGACCTATTGCTAATGTCTTTAATGATAGTAGTTTCATATAGTTATTTCAAATTGTTTTTTTAAACACCCGTAATTTTGCGCTTCTTGCCCTGGGGTTTTTGCGCAATTCTTCTTCTCCGGCTGTTACCGGCTTTTTATGAATGGTTTCCCCAAATCCTTCTGAGGTGTACGCCTCAAAAGTCCGTTTAATAATCCTATCCTCTAAAGAATGGAATGAAATTACGGCAATTCTTCCATCTTTATTCAATAATTCCAGTGCTCCCTGTAAACCCTCTTTTAATGCTCCCAGCTCATCATTTACCTCTATCCGTATAGCCTGGAAAATCCTGGTAGCCGGATGAACTTTTCCGCCCGGTTTTATCACCTGCCGGATTACGTCCACCAACTGCCCGGTCGTCTCTATCCGTGCTTTTTTCCGCTCAAAAACAATCTTTTCTGCAACTTCTTTGCTTTTTTCCTCTTCCCCGTACGCCATGAAAATTTCAACCAAATCTTCCGGCGGATATCCGTTTACTACATCCGCAGCAGATAAACGCTGGCTTCGGTCCATGCGCATATCCAGCTTCTCATCCCGTCTAATGCTAAAACCTCTGTCCTCATCCAACTGGTATGAAGAAACGCCTAAATCAAACAATACCCCCGCAACTTTTGTACATCCGTTCTCTTCAGCAATGCTTTTAATGTTCCTGAAGTTTCCTTTGGCAATTGTTAAATTTTTGTCTTGTATGATCTCCCTGACATGGCCCAACGCGTCCTCATCCTGGTCAATCCCCAATACCTTTCCGCCTCTTTTTAAAATCTCTTGTGTGTGTCCTGCTCCTCCCAGTGTTGCGTCAATATAGTGTTTCCCCGGCTGTATATCCAGTGCGTCAATTACCTCTTCTAAAAGTACCGGAATATGGGAAAACATTTAAACTTTTTCTTCCTTTCCTAGCCGGTCTGCAACAGTTGAAACTGTCTTTGACAACTCTTCCTGGTGTTTTTCCCATGCATCTTTATCCCAAATCTCCACAAACCGTTCTATTCCCGCAAATATTACATCACTCTTAATTTCTGCGTGTTTTCTCAAATGGTCGGCTAATATAAACCGTCCCCGTGCGTCTACCGTTACAAAACTTGCATTTCCTAAAAGATACCGCTGTGTTAACCTGGCTTCCGTATTGGTAAATGGCCTATTCTCTGTTCCCTCTAATAACGTTTTCCAATTCTCCTCTGAAACAACAATTAAATATCCCTCCAGACCCTTTGTAACAATAAGTTTGCTGCCAAGGAAATCTCTAAACTGTTTGGGAAATGAAATCTGATTTTTTGAAGAAACTGTGCCTTCGTACTGTCCAATGAGCATAGCTTGCAAGCCTCCTGTTGGTTATGGATTTCTAATCTGGAACATAGGGTGTGCATCCTACTTTTTCCTACTTTCTCCTACCTTGTTCTATTTTGCTCCCGTGAAAAGTACCTGTCAAGAGGAAAGTGAGGTTTTTATGGTTGATAATTCGGCAGAAACACTAGATGTAGAAGATGTAGGATGTAAGAAATAAGATATAGGAAAAAACTTCTTAAGTCCTAAGTCTTATGTCTTAAATCACAGAAAAGATGTGGAAGAGAAATCTTAAGTCTAGATTTTATGTCTCAAATCTATGCAAG
>JBLMVJ010000042.1:0-12124 GCA_050255815.1 Candidatus Levyibacteriota bacterium
GAAAAGGTGCCCAGCATGGGATTTTGATAAAAAATGCACAAAGCCTGGAAAAGCTGTATCAGGTAGATACCGTGGTAGTAGATAAAACAGGGACT
Source organism: Candidatus Levyibacteriota bacterium (assembly GCA_050255815.1). Taxonomy (GTDB): domain Bacteria; phylum Patescibacteriota; class Microgenomatia; order Levybacterales; family GWA1-39-11; genus JAGORM01. The sequence continues at coordinate 96 of JBLMVJ010000042.1, forward strand.
ATTACTACGGGAAAGCCGGTGGTAACAGATATTGTTTCGTTAGAGGATCATGATGAAAAAACTGTCTTAACGTTAGCTGCAAGTTTAGAAAAACATTCTAACCATCCTATTGCAGCTGCTATAAATGAGCAAGCAAAACAGGAAGGCATAGCCCTTCTGCGTATAGAGGATTTCACAGAGCAAGAAGGTTCAGGCGTTACCGGTAAACACCAGGGCAAGAAGGTTGAGATTACAAAGCCTCAGACCGGCTTAGATATAAAAAGACTGTCAGAGCTTCAAAATGAAGGCAAAACAGTGGTTGTGGTTTCAGAAAATAAAAAACCGGTAGGGCTTATTGCTATTTCAGATTCTGTAAAAGAGGGAGCAAAGCAGGCAATAGAAAGACTTCATAAGATGAAAATTAAAACTGTCATGTTAACCGGAGATAACAAAAAAGCAGCAGAGCATATAGCCTCCAGAGTAGGAATAGATGAAGTGCGGGCAGAGGTGCTTCCGCAAGACAAGTCATCTATAGTAAAAGAACTGCAAAAACAAGGAAGTGTAGTAGCTATGGTAGGAGATGGCATTAATGATGCACCGGCACTTACCCAGGCTAACGTAGGGATAGCCATGGCAACCGGGACAGATATAGCCATAGAATCAGCAGATATAACCCTTTTAGGGGGAGAGTTATTAAAGGTTCCCCAGGCAATCCGGTTATCTAGGTCCACCATGAGGACAATTAAGCAAAACTTATTCTGGGCATTTATATATAATGTTATTGGTATTCCCGTAGCCGGCGGAGTTTTGTATCCATTTTTTGGAATTTTCTTAAGCCCTATTTTTGCAGGACTTGCTATGGCTATGTCATCAGTTTCCGTAGTCAGCAATTCGCTTTTACTTAAAAGAGCAAAAATATAATTATGAGCCAAAACCAAAAGACACCAAAAGGACTGATTGCGGCACTGATAGGATCCGGCTTGCTGATCGGCTTTTTACTTTTTCAAATATTTTCTCCAAAAGAATTATTACCGGTAATTCCCCAGGTGCCGGGAAGCATCAATATATGGATTATCTTTTTGACCGGTTTAACGGTGGGGGGCCTAACTTGTTTAGCTGTCCAGGGAGGGCTTCTTGCGTCAGTTATAACCGCCCGTGAGGAAGAGGTGTCCACTAATAAAAAGACACATGCGCTTATCTCAACCACTGTTTTTCTTCTTGCAAAGCTTACCGCCTATACATTGCTTGGATTTGTGCTGGGAGCTTTTGGCGGAGTCATCAATATTTCCGGTACTGTCCAGACAGTTATGCAAATGGCTGCCGGGCTATACATGATTGCAGTTGCGCTAAATCTTCTCAATATCCATCCTATTTTTAGGTACGTAATTATTCAGCCACCGCGTTTTTTAACCCGTTTGGTAAGAAACCAGTCCCGCTCCAAAGACGTGTTTGCCCCCGCATTACTAGGTGCTATGACTATATTTATTCCGTGCGGGACTACTCTTGCTATGGAGGCATTGGCCATCAGTTCTGCAAATGCTCTTATGGGTGCGGCCATAATGGATGCTTTTATTTTAGGGACTATACCGGTCTTCTTTGGTATAGGGTTCATGACTTCTCTTTTAGGAGATACCTTTAGGTCTAAATTCTTAAAGCTGGCTGCTCTTGCCGTATTTTATCTGGGATTTATGTCTGTGAACGGATCTTTAGTTGCTTTTGGATCTCCTATAACCATGCAATCCGTACTGGCCCATATTCCGGTGACTGTTAACTTTAACGACAGCGGAAACCAGGCACAAAATGATACCTTGCCAACCATCCAGAATCCGGAAATTGATATTACCTCTGCAGGATATACGCCTGATTATATCCGGGTGAAGCAAGGCCAGGAAGTTACCCTTACCTTGAAAAGCAAGGATGCGTATTCATGCGCTTCAGCATTTAGAATACCTTCTTTAGGTATAGCAAGAAACCTTCATCCAAATGAAACACAGGTAATTACCTTTACCCCTACAGAAAAAGGGCAGATCCAGTTCAACTGCACTATGGGAATGTATAGGGGGGTCATTGAAGTCTTATGATAAAGAAAAAATTTAAAATTGAGGGCATGCACTGTTCTTCCTGCGCCATGAATATAGACTTTGATTTAGAAGATATGGAAGGAGTAAAAAAAGCGCAAACCAGCTATGCAAAACAAGTATCTGAGGTAGAATTTGATGAGGCAAGGGTGAATCCAAAAAATATCATAGAAAGTATTAAAAAGACAGGCTACAAGGCAATTCCAGAAGAATAAGGCTAGGAGACTAAAAGAAATTTGTAGAAATTAATTGAAATTGATCCTCATTTTTTTAAGACTAAGTTTTCCTTGTAATTTAATTAAATCTCCATTAGGATTAAAGTATGGAAGAAAAAGGGTTGGGATATATTCTTCTTACCGCAGGATTAGTAGTTATGGTTATCTGCGTTGGTATTATTATCCTTATGTTCACCGGGAATATGAAGCCTTTTCCCGTGCTCAATATTCCGTCCCCCACATTTAACACTGCGTCATTTATGCCTGAAATTCCCGGGATTCCTAAAGCTGCGGGACAGGAAATCCAATTGATTCCAACTGATGCGTTTAATAAAGTTTTAAACCTGGGTTTAAGCGTATTCTTCTTAGGGTTTGTGATGTCTTTTGGGTTTAGAGTAGCGGATCTGGGGGTAAAACTGATCCGCCCCATAAAAATTGAAGCAAAACAAGCCTAATTTTTCACGTTTTCCTCATTTTTAGTAATCCTCTTCACAGAAACTATGTGCGATATATCACTGAAGGTATTCCCAAGCTTTTGTATACTGCTCCAGAAAGGAAAAAAGAATATGCAAACAGCAGTAATAACACCAACTATCCCTGCAAAACGGATATTTGAGAGGCCCCTGAAAGAATTGACAGCACAAAGAAGCATTACCGCACCAAGTTTTGGAGCGCGTAATTTTTGGACAGGCCTTACTAAGGCAGAGCGGGGTACGGGCGGTTTTTTGAAAGATATGTACACACTCTCTTTTTTACACGACTTCTGGACGGTACTGAGCGGACCGGTGAGGTAGGTAGAGGAGACGGCAAGGCTTAACTGGCTCCACCACCACCTCCGCCTCCACCACCACCACCTCCGCCGGAGAATCCTCCACCGGAGCCGGAACTGAATGAAGAGCTGAAGGCAGAACCCATGCTGGAGATGCTTTCAGACAGACTGGTTGCAAAGCCCAATCCTTGTCCTGATACTCCCCCTATTCCTGTTCCTGCGGATGTTCCCGTATAATAGTACCATGCAGGTGAAACTATGTGCCCTGAAGATAAAATAAGCGGAAGGTACTTTTCTACTTTTTTTGCAACCCCTAACGCCGTTCCGTAGACCAACATTTCTTCCCAAATAATTACTGCCTGCGGAATTTCTTCTTTAAAGCGGGAAAAATCTGATAAGTAATGTTTAAATCCCAGCCACTCAAAAGCTTCTTTCTGTGAAGCGTTAGACCAGCGGAGAAAGATCTTGCTTATTCCAGCAAGTAAGACTCCTCCAAAGCTTATAACCATAATTATGGCGACAAATGCAGATGCTAAGAAATGGAAAGAGATAGCCGCTGTAATGACAAATAAGGCTAAGACCAACACGTTCCCTACTATAAATCTGGTCTTCCAGGATGAACTTGTCTTATCTATAAATCCTCTTGTTTTTGCCTCTTCTTTTAATGCTTTATTCCATTCTTTGAAAAACGCCTGGGTGGTCCAGGGATGGGACTGCATCTCTTTTTTCATCTCATCAACCTTGACTGTCTTCCCGTCATCACTGGAAGAAAAAATAAAGTCTAAGACTGTCTGCTCAAAACCTAAAAGCGGTTTCTTGGAAGGATATGATCTTTCATCTTTGTGCAGGATATACTTATAAGTAATTCCCCCCCCAATTCCTAAAAACCCTGAGGAAATATGTTCTACAGCTTCTATTTTTATATACTTCTTGCGGGCAAGATCTAAAACGGTTGCAGAAAAGGCATTTGGTGTGACATATTGACCTTGGTTAACCAAAGATTCTACCAGGGCAGGCGGTAGTTTGCTGGGTGGGTTATGGATATATTTTGGTACGGCTGGGTCAGTATCTCTTCCATATCTATGCCATATGTAATACCAAAAAATAATCCAGGGAATAAGGAAGATCATAGGGATTACCAGCAGGGCTACCTGTATTCTTTGGGTCCACACTGTTTTATTCTGGAAGTCTTTTTCTTCCCGGATGGTTTCTTGGATATGCGGTTTGTTTATGAAAGGGCCGGAGGATATCAGTGACTGGGGAAACAGCATGCGGACTTCCATAAAAGTTTTGGGCGGGAGGTTTTGGACAGTAAATTGAGCTGTGGAGCCGTCCAGAATGGTAGCCTGTCCGTTTAGTGGCCCGTGTCCCCAGACATAGATTCCATTTTTTTGCACTGTTCGGGGTAGGTGTACTACGGCAACAGCTGAATCAGTGCGGGTTCCCCACTGATCCCCAATAACTTTCCAATAAAATTCAGCAGTGTCTTGGTATCTGGCAATTGCATTGGAAAGGTTATAAGAAAGAGTAAATGTTTTTGCAGCATTGGTTGCTCTAAAGTATGCCTCTATGTGTTCAGTATCTCCTGTTCTCTGAGCTGAATAAGTTTGGTCAGGACGGTTTACCGTATCCGTTCCTGCAGTTTCAGAGTAAGTTATGGTACCGTCAGACATGGTGGCATTTGAAATTTCCTGGTCTGCCGTTAAAGGAATATCCCAATAAATCTGGGAAAAAGAGCCGTCAAAATAAGCGGTACGTTTTTCTACCACTGAAATGCTGGAGTCAGGGTTAACCGTGATGTATAGGGAAACATTTGGAAAGTAAAACGACTTGGCAAATGTTTGCGTTGAAAATATAAAAAAGAAAAAGAGTAGTAGAGGAATAACAAGAAGTCTGAGAAATAACTTCATATTGTTATTATGACAAAAAGAAACAGTTATTGCAGTGTTAAAAAACTCATAGTATACTCAAGAAAATTTTAATGGTAGCGCGGCAAGAACTTATTACAAGTGAGCAAGCCAGAAGAACACTCAAAAGAGTAGAGCTGGACAAGGTGAGCAGGGCAGACCTCATTGCCATGGATTTAGGCCAAAGGGTGTTTGGCCAGGATGAAGCGGTCCTTGCGGTTGCAAAACAGGTTGCCCTGGCTGAAGCGGGCTTGCAGGACGCAGGGAGGCCCTTAGGGGCATTCTTTGAATTAGGCCCAACCGGGGTAGGGAAAACAGAGCTTGCCCGCGCCCTTGCCTTTTATTTAACAGGAAACGAGACAAGGCTGCTCATCATTAACTGCGCAGAATTTACTGAAGAGCATGATGCCAAAAGACTCATTGGTTCACCCCCTTCTTATATAGGGAGCAGTGAAGTGCCTCCCATTTCCCATGATTGGCTCCATCAGGAGGCTGAGGATAAGAGAGTAAAGTCAGTGATAGTATTTGATGAAGTAGAAAAGGCGCATCCAACTCTCCACAAACTTTTTCTCAGTATGTTAGAGGAAGGAAGGTTTAGTGCTCGGAAAGGTTCTAAAGGCTTTGAAGACCTGATGTTTGACGCCAGCTACATTTTTTTCACGTCAAATGTGGGGTCTGATGAGATCAGTACGGCCCAAAGAGGAAAAACACTTGGTTTTCACACCGGAGCTGAAGTAAAAAAAGCGCAAGTCCGTGATGCAGCAATAGACGCATTAACAAAACAGTTTAAGCCGGAGTTTTTAGGCAGGGTTGGTGATGACCATATTCTTGTTTTTAACCCGCTTACAGATACCGAATACGAAAAAATATTCCATAAATTCCTTGGACTAAAAAATGAACAAATGCATACTTTAAATCCGGATGCAGTTTCTATCTCTACAACACAGGAATTTAAAGCCTGGATCCTGTCAGGGCTGAAAGGTGTTTATGGAGGCAGGGAAGTCCGGGAAGGACTGCAGAATGAGCTTATTTCCCGTGCCGCAGAAATAATTCCCATCTTAGATGCCGGAAGTATGCTGGTGGCAGATTATATGGACGGAGAAGTAGTTTTTTATACGGATAAGGCAGAAGAAGTTGAAGAAGCCGTAATTCCCTTACTAAAAGCGCCCAGGATACGGACAAGAAGAAGGAGGAGGAAAAGAAGAAGTGTGGCCGATACGGCGCTGGATGGGACTATAGAAGCATTGGAGATGACGGAAAGCGTCTTAAAAGATATACGGGACAGAAGAGAAAAACCGCAAAAAACTTCCTAGCTTATTTTTTTGATTACCAATTCTGTCTTTCCGGCAGGAAGTTCTACAGTTGCGGTCTCTCCAATTTTTTTTCCTAAGAGTGCGGTCCCTATGGGAGAGTTTTGGGTGATTTTTCGCAGCTTTGGATTTGCTTCAGTATCCCCTACTATTTCATAGACCAGTTCTTCCCGTCCGTTATGCACTGTCACCTTTGATCCTATTGAGATTTCATTACTATTTCCGGATTCCATCACATCTGCAAATTTCATGGTCATTTCCAACCGGAAAATTTGGTTATCTATGGATGAGAGGCGTGCTTTTGCTGCAGTATATAATCCGTTTTCTGAAAGGTCACCCAGTTCTCGCGCCCTGGCCAGTTCTTTCACGGCAGCCGGCCGGTCATTTTGGAGCCGTGTTAGGTTACGTTTTACCTTCTCAATTCCTTCTTTTGTGAATGGGATCCTTTTTAGTTTTGAGAGTTTATCATGCGTGGTGAGTTTTGGCATTAGCTTACTCCTATAAAGTCGATTTTAGGGAAATATCCGCGGACTGATCCCCAGAATTTATCTGATAGGTTGTTTGAGAATTTTGCAAATTGGGAAGTAGAAGATTTTGCCAGGAGAGACTGCTCATAGCGCCTGATGATCTCCAGCGCCTTTTCGCCCTCTGTGTTGTACTCTGATTGGTATTTCTCAGGCTCCAGCTTGTACCGGTCATGGAGAGCCTTGAAGGTTTCAAAAAAATCCTTGTTTTCTTCCAGCATAGTTAAGAAGAATTTTTCATGTTTGGTCATTTGCATATTGTACAAAAGTTTTAAGGAAAAGTCGAGGCTGTATAGCCGAAAGTGATGGTATAATGGAAACCCATGAAAAAGGTTCTGTTAACTATATCCATATTCTGCTTGCTCTGTACTATATTCTTGCCTACGGCTTACGCTGCTGATGATCCGCTTTCCCGGCCTAATAATTTCTATGGAATCCATATCTTGTTTCCTTCTGAACTGGAAGATGCTGCAAAATTAGTAAACTCCAATGGTGGCTCCTGGGGGTATGTAACAATTCCCATACAATCAGGAGACCGTGACCTGGAGAAGTGGCAGAATTTCATGGATGACGCTGCCCGCATGAAAGTGATTCCTATTTTACGTCTTGCCACCCAGCCGGACCCTTTTAATACCAGCGTCTGGCGAAAACCTAACCAGTATGATGTTTTAGATTTTGCAAATTTCCTCAGTAGCCTCAATTGGCCAACTAAAAATAAGTACGTTATTTTGTTTAATGAAGTGAACCGTTCTGATGAATGGGGCGGGGAATATCCTGACCCCCAAAGGTATTCAGATTTAGTGTCTTACTCTCATGAGGTTTTTAAAAGTAAGGACCCTAATTTTTATCTTATCCTTTCCGGCATGGATGATTCTGCTCCAAATGACTACAAGAACTACATAAACGGTTTTGTTTACCTGCAGGACCTAACCTCCTTTGCTGTCCAGGATAAAGTTGATGGTTTTTCTAGCCATTCATACCCTAACCCCGGCTTCTCTTCCTATCCTTCAGAGAATAAACAAATAGGCGTAGCATCTTATAAATATGAATACGCAATTTTAAATACTGACCCTTCCAGGAAGATTCCCGCTTTTATTACAGAAACCGGCTGGGGCAGTAAATCGTTGCCGGATTCCGTAGTTTCAAAATATTTCCAGATGACGTTTTCCCAAATCTGGCAAAAAGATGCGGATAAAATAGTAGCCATTACACCGTTCCTGCTGAAAGCTACCGGTCCTTTTGATGCGTTCTCATTTTTTAATAACGGGAAAGCACGCGATTTTTATACCAGTATTTTCAATATGCCAAAAACAAAAGGTGATCCGGAGATAGAAAAGGCTACGGGGTTGGTTAAAATTGCATCAGCTGCAACCGTAAAAGCAGAAAGTTTTAAACCTGCGCATCAGCCAAAACAAACTATAGTGCAGGTAATTATGAATAATTATTTGAAGAAAATATTGGGCGTCTCTATGATACAATAATTGACCTCTTATGTTGGAGCATTTTTTTACCAAGAAGAAGAAAGCGGTAGTAAGAAAAAAGGTTAAAACTGCTAAGAAGCTAGAATGGCATACTGACTATGAATTAACTGAACGCGTAAGGGCATTGGTCTCAGAAATTGATTTTTCCCATATCCCAAAACACCGGATTTTTTGTTTTAGGACTGACGGTTCCAAATCCCGGTCTTACGCCAGGATTTGGGCTTTCCCTAAAATCTTCCAAACCGTGTTAGACATAGAGCCGGCATATGTCATAGAGGTATTAAATAAATACTTTAACAGGCTGGACCATGAAGAACAGACTAAAGTTTTAATCCATGAACTTCTGCATATTCCCAGAAATTTTTCCGGGTCTCTGCTGCCGCATACATACGGAAATAAACAAATAGATAAAGAAGTGGAAAAAATCTATAGGAATCTAAAAGCGAAAGTCTAGTATTTGAGCAGGATCCTGGCGTGTAGCAGGTGGCACGTAGCAAGTGGTAGAAAACTACATGCTATATGCTACAAGCCACATGCAAGCTATTATGTTTAAACTTTTCTTATGATCTATATTTTACATGGTGATGACGTAGCTGCTTCCAGAACAAGACTAGGAGAGCTTACATCTGAATTTGCTTCAGTAACTACCCTGGATGGAGAAAAAGCAACCACTGCGGATTTAGTACAAGCACTATCTACTTCTGACTTGTTTTTGGATGCAAAATGCGTGGTAGTGGAAAAAGTATTGAGGCTGCCAAAAAAAGAAATGGACAAACTCCTGGACCTTATTTTTTCTAACTCAAATACTATTATCCTCTGGCATAATACGGAACTTTCAAAAACATTTTTTTCTAAAGTGAAACAGGCAAAAGTAGAGGTATTTATGCTGCCTAAATTATTTTTCACTTTTTTAGACGGCTTTTATCCCGGGAATTTTAAACGTGAGTTAGATCTGCTGCAAAGAATGGAGAACGTGGAAGCAGAGCAGATTTTCTATGCGCTGGTAAAAAGAATGCGGCAGATGCTGCACCTTAAACTGCATGTAAGCTCTGAAGAGCTTTCTAAAATGAGCCCCTGGCAAATGGGGAAAGTCCAGGACCAGGCCGGGCATTGGGAGTTGGGTGAATTGGAAAAAATGTACGGGGAGTTATTTGGGCTTGAGAAGAAAATTAAAACGTCCGGATTAGCGCTTCCTTTAAAAAAACACCTGGATTTCTTACTTATTTAAGACTAAACTCAGCTTGACATTTTACATACTGCAGAGTTACACTAATATCCTTCATATGCCACAACTTAAGAGAACCATGTTCCGTGAATATGACCTCAGGGGACGGGAATCAGAAGATGAACTGAATGATACATCTGTTTACTACATAGCAAGGGGTTTTGGGACGTACCTGCATAAAATTGGCATTACGGAATGTGTTGTGGGGAATGATGCGCGCGCAACCTCAGAAAGCTTCCATAACCAGGCTATCAAAGGATTGACGGAGTGCGGCATTAATGTGGTAGATATTGGCACGGCCACAACCCCCATGAGCTACTGGTCTCAATTTTACCTGAAGGTGAAAGGCCTTCTTATGATTACTGCTTCGCATAACCCAGCAGGGTGGAATGGAGTAAAACTGGGGACTGATTTATCAAAGACTTTATTAACTGCAGAGCTACAGGAGGTATATGACATTATTGAGAAAGAAGAGTTTGTGGACGGAAAAGGGACCGTGAGAAAAGAAGAAATTTTTGATGCATATACCAAAGATTTAATTTCCCGCGCAAAAATAACCAAAAAGTTTAAGATTTTGGTAAACACCGGGAATGGGACTGCCGGGTTGTTCTATCCTAAGATGTTGAATGCCGCAGGATGTGAAGTGGTAGAGCACTATACTGAAGTAGACCCTTCCTACCCGCACTATACGGCAAACCCGGATGGGACAGCTATGATGGAAGACACCGGGAAACAGACGGTAGACAACAAATGTGAATTTGGGTTTGCGTTTGATGGAGATGGGGACAGGCTTGGGATAGTAGATGAGAAAGGCCAGACTATTTGGCCTGACCGGTATGAAATTCTGCTGTCCCGTTTAGTGTTATCAAAGCATCCGGGGGCTAAAATTGTTTTTGATGTGAAGGTGTCAGAAGCATTACCGGAAGATATTAAGGCTCATGGCGGTGTTCCTATCATGTGGAAGACCGGGCATTCTTATATTAAGGCAAAGCTGCAGGAGGAGAAGGCAGCATTGGCAGGGGAAATGAGCGGGCATATTTTCTTTGTTGATGATTTTTACGGGTTTGATGATGGTATTTTTGCCGCACTTAAATTCTTAGAATTTATGAGCACCCAGGATAAGCCCCTGTCTGAAATAGTGGCAACTACTCCGTATTATATTTCAACCCCAACCATCCAGGTAAAAACTACGGATGAAGATAAATACCAGATTGTAGATGAACTGGTAAAAGAGTTTAAATCCGAAGGGCATAAAATGGTAGACATAAACGGGGCGCGTGTGTATATAGGTGACGGGTGGGGCCTGGTGAGGGCATCATCAAATACGCCTACGCTTGTTCTTAGGTTTGAAGCAAAGACCCAGGAAGGACTGGAAAAAATACAGAATATATTTAAAGAAAAACTGGCAAAGTTTGACAAGGTAAGTAAAGACTGGGATTCTTCTGGGCATTAATATGTCATACTCTCCATTTCTCCAGAAAGCTTTATCAGAAGCGTCTGAGATAGCAACTTCTTATTTTGGAAAAACTACTGCAATTGCTAAAGAGGGTGATAATAATCAAGTTCTTACAGAGGCTGATCTTCAGGTAGGAAAATATATAGTTACCGAAATTGAGAAAGAATTTCCTGAGCACAATATTATTGATGAAGAGGCAGGAGTTTTAAACAAGAAATCAGATTTTACCTGGGTTATAGACCCTATAGATGGCACCAGCAATTTTGCAGCGGGTACTCCTAATTACGGAATTATTATTGGATTATTGCATTTAGACCAACCTATTGCCGGCGGTGTCGCACTGCCGTTTTTTAAGGAAATAACAACAGCAGAGAAAGAGAAGGGAGCTTTCTGTAGTGGAAAAAAGTTAGCGGTTACTCAAGAATCTAGTTTGTTATCAAGTCTGGTAGCATATGCTATTGACGGACACCAGGAAAATGCCAATATGACCTATGACGAGTGCAAAATATTAGCAGATATTGTCTTAGGGATAAGAAATTTGCGCGCTTCAGGAAGTATAGTAGATGGCATGATGGTTGCGAAAGGCAAGTATGGTGCTTACTTAAACCGTACCAGTAAGATATGGGATAATGTAGGACAGCATATTATTATTGAAGAAGCAGGAGGGGTATATACGGATTTTTTTGGTAAACCCATGGATTATTCAAACCCATTTGGCAAGGCAAAACAAAATTTTACCTGGTGCATAGGAAGTCCTACGCTTCATAAGCAACTTCAGGAAATTATACACTCAACCTAGATAAAACGAACAGATAAAAACGGAGTTACCTCAATTTCTCTCCGAGTAGAAAAGCTGGAGGAAGCTGTTTTTTCTTGACAACATTCTTCTAATCCCGTACGCTAAAAGCATATGGAACCTTCAGGGGGAAGTTCTGGCGTGGGAAAGACAGAGGAGACGGTTCAGGCTCCTATTGTCCACCCGCCTCCCAAAAAAAATATTATTGACAGCTTCCATATCAACCTGCCAACTTCCATAAAACCGTATCTTGCACCGGTAGGAATAGTTCTTGCAATCTTACTGGTAG
>JBLMVJ010000043.1:0-18374 GCA_050255815.1 Candidatus Levyibacteriota bacterium
AAGTAGCAAGTAGCAAGTAGCAAGTAGCAAGTAGCAAGTAGCAAGTAGCAAGTAGCAAGTAGCAAGTAGCAAGTAGCAAGTAGCAAGTAGCAAGTAGCAAGTAGCAAGTAGCAAGTAGGACCAAAATGTAACACTTTGTAAACTGGGCCGTTACAATCTTTGTAACATGAAAAAACACCTGAAACAAAACAGCTACCTGCTTTTAATCCTTGCGGTAACATTATTGCTCACCTACACCAACCAGGCAATTGCTGCAAGTGAACATGCTAATGACCATGCAATCAACAATCATGGAGCAGAAGAGTCCCAGGAGCACAGAAGCGTTCCAACCGTTACCCCTATCCCAACAACCGGTGCAACCATTACCGTAACCCCAACAGGTACGTCTGCCAACTGTGATGATGATAATAAAAACCATGGATCTTACGTTTCTTGCGTAGCCCATGAACATGAAGGCGGACACAGTGTCTCAACAGCAGCGCATTCTGATGAAGGCAAAGAACGGGAAGAAGAAGATGACAATAGAGGGGGCTTGGGAGGAACTATTACCCCTATCCCTACCGTTAACCCTAGCATTACTCCAACCATAACCGTAACACCAACGGATACTATAACACCTACCGTTACTGTTACCCCTACTGAAACTATAACACCTACCGTTACCATTACGGAAACCCCAACTGCTACCCCAGGGGCAACCATAAATGGTGACGCTTCAGTTCTGCTAACCCAAATCCAGGCACTTATATCCCAATTAAAAGATGCACTCAACTCCCTGGGATCATTCCTCCACCTGTAATTAAGAGCTTCCAGTCCTCATCCCAAGCACCTATAACTAACTTATAGTGCTATAATACCCATATGATAGAAAGGAGATATACCGGTACCGCCGGTGTTATGAGGAGGGCTATTTTAGAGGGTTTAGCCACCGCTACTGCGGTAACTGCGGTAAACGCCCTGGGAGGAGCAGGCTTAAAAGAACAAATAATTAACGGATCTCAGGCCGTACTGTTAGGCGCAGGCGCCATAGAGGGGGCACGTTTTGCAATAAGTGGATTAAAACGAAACCGGTAGTAGTACCTGGTCCGGATCAGGTTTTCCGCTCGGATTTTCTTCAGTAAACTTTATTATCCCGCTTTCTGTCCCCGGTTTTTTAAAGGAAAGGGTAGCGGTATACCGTACCTTTTTCTGCTGCATCCAGTCCTCTTCAGTTTTCAGTACCTCCCGCGCTAAGACTGTTCCATTTTTATCAGAGAGCGTTATGGTTCCCGCTTGTCCCTCAAAAACAGTCCAAAGGCAACCAGGATTAGTATTGTCAACCTCAACCACTATTTTCCCCGGAGAAATAAAAGGGGTGTTTTTTGATGGAGAAAGTATGGAAAAGGCAGTACAAGTTTCATTTTTCATCCTAATTGCAAAATGTTTACCCGTTTTTCTTAAAATAGGGAAGAAAAGTAAAAAAATTACAAACCCCAGGGTTATCCCAAATGAAAGAAGCAATAGCTTTTTTTTCATACTTAACTCCGGCAGTATTGCCTACCCCTAAATCGCATATTTTTTCCGGGGCTTCTCCGGGAAGAAAAATTTAATAATAAGGTACAGGATTAAAGAAATGCAGGAAGCCACCAGCAAAGAAGTGCTGGTAATAATCTGCAGTTTTAGGTAGTGGTTTACAAAAATTCCGGTGAGGCTGGTAAGAATAGGCGTTATATATCCAATGATTCCCTGGTCTTGTATGCGCATGAGCCCTGATAACAGTAAAGCCAGTGCATTTCCTGCCAGGACAAAAGAAAATCCGTAAAGGCCTGCAAAAGCTAAAAAGATGGCTAGCCATAAAAATTTCTTTTTTATACTATGTGTTAATAAAATGATACCGGTTACAAATAAGCTCATGATAATAAGGAGAATTGGTAGCGCAATGGTGAGGATCTGGTATAAATTTTTTACTATCTGGAGGTATTTTCCCAGGGGAACAGTAAAATTATTATCAATAAATGTTTCCAGCGGATTAGACAGGATAGTAGCCGCTCCGGTTGGGTCCTGCTGTTGTTTTGCTTCCTCCATGACTTGCTTTATTGCCGGAAGAATCCGAGGGCTCCTGGCATCAATATCCTGCTTAACTTCTGCAAAAGAAACTTCCGGAGCAAAAGGTGTTTTGCCGGCAATCCAGTTTGCAGAATCATCTATGGCTTTTTCTATTTTTGCCTGCAGGTATTCCGGTGTAAACCTGTTTTTTATTACAGAGTAGATAAAAGATGAAGTTGTTTCTTCTTCAGCAGCCGGAGGGGTAGCACTAAAGGAACCAACTATCTGCTGTGATAACGGGTTATAAATGTGTTCTTTTGAAAGTTCTTGTTTCATCTCCAGAGTGGTAAGGCCCCCATACAAAACGGAAAAAATAAAGACAGCAACCGGTACCAAAAGGATTAAAAAGATTCCCAGAAGAACTCTCATTACGTTTAGTTAAGCAAGTATGTAGGGCTGAGTCAAGCCTTGCTAATCTCAAAGAGTTTAATTTTTGACTTACCGCCTGTTATAAGGTGGACCAGGCTCTTTTTAGTTCTAAAATGCTTTGCCAGCGCTTCAATAACTGCCAGGTTTGCCCGGTTTTCTAATGGAGGTTCTGAAACATATACGTGAAGCTTATTCAGTAAATCAGGTTCAATCCTGGGTTTTTTGCTGTTCGGGTGGACTATGACTTCTATCTTCATAGGCATATTATAGCTCAGTTCTTTCAGGAATATTACAAAACTTATACAAGGGTATAGGGCAGAGGGTATAGGGTATAGGGTAAAACTGGTATGAGGCGCAAAGAAAATAAAAGAGATGGCACAAAGGAACAAAAGGAGGATAAGCGGTGGGATGAAAACCCTGATGTGGAGGAATGGAATATTGCGCAGGAAATAGAAAAGGCCAGGGAAGAAGCAGGAGAATAGATAATAGTCAAATTGCTATGGTAGAATAAGTCTGAATATGGATATAAAAGATAAGGTAGTTATTGTAACTGGCGCGTCCTCCGGGATAGGGGAGGCTACCGCGCGCTTATTTGCAAAAAAGGGGGCAAAAGTGGTATTAGCGGCCCGTTCCAGGGAAAAGCTAAAATCTTTAGAAAAAGAACTGGCAGGCTCCCTTGCAGTTGTCTGCGACATGACAAACCCGCTGGAGATACAGGAAATGGTCAAAAATGTGCAGGAAGCATATGGAGGGATTGATATTCTTATTAATAATGCCGGGCGGGGATATGATGCAGCCATAGAGGAGATTGACCGTGCTAAATTTACCCAGTTGTTTGACCTTAATATTCTGGGGCCTTTAACCGCAATGCAGCAAGTTATCCCTGAAATGAGAAATCGTGGAGGAGGAGCTATTGTAAATATTTCTTCCGGGACGGCTCTGATGGCCTTGCCGGAAATGGCAGCTTACTCTTCTTTAAAACGGGCTTTGGTAGGCCTTAGTCTCACTGCCCGTGGAGAGTTTGCCTCTGAGAGTATTAACGTTTCCGTAGTTTATCCCTACATTACCAAGACTGACTTTGAGAAAAATACCATGCGGGAAGAGGAGGCTGAAATTTGGGACGGCAGTGGAGAACCTCATCCTGCAGACAGTGCTGAGTATGTAGCTGAAAAAATCTTAGAGGCGGTAGAGACAGGAGCAGCAGAGGTTTATGCACATGATTGGATGAAAAATCCTTAGCTTACTTGCGTACAAAAACAATAGCATTAGGTAAATTCCTTCCCGGCCCGTCTTTATACCCCCCGTCTGCCCAAAGCGCTGCAGAACCGCCTGAATCTAAATTCAGTGCGTTCTCCATACCCATAGCCTTCATTACCAAGGCAGATTCAGCCACGGTTACGTTATGGACTATTCCTATATAGACGGTATTCCCGCGGTTTGCTACAAACGCACGGTTTCCTTTACTTCCTTTCTTAGGATCCCCGTCACCTCCAAAAACTACATTCCCCCCGGACACCATAAACGGCTGGTTTGCCAGTACGCCGTTCACAGAGGTATCCCGTCCCCAATCTGATGACCTGCCAACAAACCTGACAAAAGAACCGCCAAAGATGACCGCAGGGACTATGGAGTAAACATTATTGTCTGAGTTAAAATAATGCTTTTTCCTGTTCATAGCAAGCGTGTCAAAAGAATTTGTCTTTCCGGCACAGGAAGGATAGTCCGCCGGGCAGAAGTAAGAGCCGTTCACCCCTGCGTATGCGCCGTTTCTTGCTACATAATCACCCAGGGATAAAACCGGGCAATTGTTTGCACAATCAGAATCAGAGGCAGTATCTACAAAAACATTTGTACTGCCCGTGTCTCCCGCTATAACATCTACCACATAAGAACTGCCGTTTGTATCTACCCGTTGCCTGCTGAAGCCTGATCCGGGAGGTGCGTTATTTGCGGGAAGGCTTCCTATATTTGGTATGCCGGCAACAGAAGCTATGGCAGCAGCCTCTGCAGCAGAAATATCAGTTTGCAAAGAGGCCAACTCTGCAGAACCGGAAGCATAATTTAAATCTTTTAGGTACTTTAATGCCATGGCAAACCGTTCCCGGTATTTTGGCAGCTCTTTATTGTCTGAAGGAAGGTCAAGCATGTTTTCATAGACGGTAATGGCAGAACCATACGCATTTTGGACGTTTTTTACCGTTTCCTGCAAGGAGTCATTCCGTTTTACCTGGTCGGTATTCTTTAATTCTTCATATTGTTTTTTTGCACCCATCAGGTCTTTTAAGAGCTGGGCATCTTGCCGGGAAGCCAATTCAAGCCTTCTTTGGGATTCGGTTTTCATAATAATAAAAGAATAAATAATTCCTATAGCAAGAGAAATGAGTACGGCAGAAATGAAAAGTTTAGGGTGCAACAGTGCATGTGGCAGATGAAGCTTGAACCGCAGAAGCCTTTTTTTCAGGCGGAAAAATTGGTCTTGCAATTTTTTCATTGAGGACTTATCCATCATACAGAAGATACAGGAATGAGTCAATTTGTTTAAACTCTTACGCCTATTTGATACTTCTTTCATATTTCCGATTTACACTTTTCCTATGCCAAATATAAAGCACAAGAAAAAACGGGGTTTTGCTGCCATGGATAAAACAAAACAGCGCCTCATTGCCTCCAAAGGAGGTAAGGCAGTGCATAAGAAAGGGACCGGCCATGAATGGAATAGTCAGGAGGCAGTTATTGCAGGCAGAAAGGGTGGTTTGAGAAGAGTGTTGCCGAAAGGTTAATTAGCAAATGCGTAAGCCAGGTTATGCTGGAAGTAGCCGGTGTTAAGCGCAGTGGTGTTATTAAACAACTGCTCCATAAGAATAATGGTTTTTTTAAGCCCCAGGAAAAGAATTTTTTTATCCTCTATTTTTGCGTCCAGTTCTATGTGAAAGACCCCTACCGGGTCTTTTTCCCAATTCCAGGAGGTGATTCCGTTAAACTCCGCATATTTTTCCCCTTCAGCCACTTTTATTAAACGCATGTGCTCAATTAAGATATGTTCAAATAAATGGCCCATTTCTGTTGCTGCAGCCTCTATATAAAAAGGAAGGTTTTGTTCATTGAAACATTCTGTGTTAAATACATTAGGGAAGTGCAGAGATAAAAATTCATGGGTATGGGGAAGCAGCCGGGTGTTAACCAAAGAACGGGAAACTTCCATGGTCAGAAACGTTTTTTCAGGTGTTGCTGACATTTCTAAACAAAACCGGGGGGATTCATACAGAAGTATCTTGTAAGATCTTATAAAACCCTTTCGCATTTTTAACATTATACTTACAGACTTTTTACATTACAAGCTCAGCAGTGCGTTTTGGTGGTGGGGGTTAGAAGCGGGAAGAGATATCTGCCAGGGTCATTCTTCTGATGAGTTCTTGTGCTTCATGCCATGTTCCTGGAACCCGCACCCTGAAAAGGGAGTTGTTATAAAAGTCAAAATGAGTAGAGAAAAAAGCCTTGCCGGGGGCAACATCTACGGAAGCATATTCCAGCTGGTCATATAGCTGCTCGTCATAGGCTTGCACGGTAAATATGGGTACTGTTTCCCCACCGCCATCCTGGACAACCCGGAAGCCTGCGTTTTTTATACCCTCAATTAATGGTTTTTTAATAGCCCTAACCATAGGGACAATTTCCTGCAGATGACCGCTAATTATCTTATTGTCCATGATCCGGTTTAACAGTTCAACTTGGGGTCCAGAGATATCATATGATTTTCTTCTGCCTTCATACATATTTCCAACCCCTGAAGACATAATTGCATATCCTAACCTTTCTCCCGGTATGCCTATGAGTTTAGAAAGAGTGCGCAAAACTATTACATTATCATGAGTATTAGTAAGTTTTGCCGCAGAATCTTTATCCGGGAGTGCGTCTCCAAAGGCTTCATCTATGATGACTAAATTTCCATGTTGCTCCTGAAATGCCACAAAATCAGAAATTGCCTCAGGTTGTATAACGGTACCTAAAGGAGTGTTGGGGTTGCAAATATAAAAAACCGTATGAGAAAAATTCTCTTTAGGTTTTGCGCCTTCTTCTGTCAAGTCCCTTTGTACCATTTCAAATGCACGTTCACGGTCCAACGTTAGTTGTTTTGCCAGTTCCAACCCTTTTTCAGGAGGCTCTCTGAGCGGTTGTTCAATAGAAATATATTCCAGGGAAGGGTTTCTTTCATCCATATAGGTCTCAAGGGGAGGAAAATGGGGACCCAGAGCATGAACTTGCGTATTATTTTTAAAGAGGCCCATTATTTTGTCTAAAATCATATCTGATCCTCCTGCGGAGAAGGTAATATAGGGCTTTTTTAATCCGGTTTTATCCAGTTCAAAACGTTCCCGTACAAAATTCTCGGCAGCCAGCGTATTAACGTTTTCATAATGGCTCCCTTTTTCTGTATGGAGACCGCTTTGCGCTATCTCTTTTACAATTTGGTCATATTCGGGAGGTGGTCCAAACGGTGATTCACCTTCTGAGAGATACAGTTGGACACGGATTGAGGGGAGTTCACGGCGCCTGGTATAGGAAGGTATTACCTTAAAGGTCCTAAAGATGTCAGGCCCATTGCCCGGATTTTGCTCTGTAGCCATAGGGGACGAGTATTATAGCAGATTTCAACAACTCCAGAATGAAACCGATGGGTTGAAATCTGATATATCATCCTCCTCAGAGAATTACTAATAAGAGGATGCTATAGCAGATTCAGCTTGAATCTGATATGTCACCCCTTTACAAAAAAACTTAGAGGATAGGAGTGTCATAGCAGATTTTAACTATCCTGAGCTTTTAACCGATAGCTAAAATCTGATATATCATCCTCCTCAGAAAACTTACTAATAAATGGATGCTATAGCAGATTCAAGAAAGCCTTGGGTTGTTTGATGATCTTGAATCTGATATGTCACCCCTTTACAAAAAAACTTAGAGGATAGGAGTGTCATAGCAGATTCACCTTGAATTCCACCATTTTTTTCTTACATGGCAATTACATTGCGGTGTTACAATAGCCTCATGCCGTACATTATAAAAGACAGGATAGCATTCCTTTCTGAAGCAAGTAAAATTCTTTCATCCTCTCTGGACTACAATGTCACACTCTTAACTATTGCAAAAATGGTTGTGGATCAGGTGGGGGATTTTTGCATTATTGATGTGTTTGAAGAAGACCGTACCATGACCAGGGTAGTAGTTAAAACCGCGGACAGAAAAAAACAGGAGCTGGCAAACCGCATGTTTTATTTTCCTCCGGATCCCCAAAATAAAGCCGCAATTTATCATGCGGCTTATCTTCGGGACCCTATTGTTATTAAGGACGTAACAAAAAAATGGCTGCAATCCGTGACGCGCATAGATGAAGAGCGGGAAGTAATCCGGAAACTTTGTCTTCACTCCCATATCTTTGCGCCGTTGATGAGTAGGGGAAAGGTAATAGGAGTTATAACTATTGCCTCCATGAACCCCCATTTTTCCTATGGTAAGAAGGATATGTTATTAGTGAGGGAATTAGCAAATAGGGCGGGGACAGCCGTGGATAAATCCCGGCTCTATTCCCAGGCCCAGGAGGCAATCCAGACGAGGGATGAATTTTTATCTATTGCATCACATGAGCTAAAAACTCCGCTTACCAGTATTTTATTGAGCCTGCAGCTCGCCCTGAAAAAATTGCAAAAGGCAACGAAAGAAGAAACTGATACGCATGATATAGTTAAAATTGTAGAGAAGAGTATTCATCAGACCAGGCGTATGTCACACCTGATCCGTGATTTACTGGATATTTCCGTCATGTCTACCGGGAGACTTACTATAGAACCGGAAGCAGTAAGTTTAAACATACTGGTGCAAGACGTTATTGGCCGTTTTAAAATAGAGGCGAAAAATGAAGGAAGTACCCTAACTCTTAAAGAACAAGAGGCAGACATACAGGGTGTATGGGATACTATCAGAATTGAGCAAGTTGTCTCAAACCTATTATCCAATGCTATAAAATATGGAAGAGGAAAACCTATCCTGGTAACCATCTCTAAAGACAATAAGTTTGCTTACATGAAGGTAAAAGACCGGGGATTTGGGATTAGTAAAAAAGACCAGGGTGAGATTTTTAATGCATTTAAGCGGGCTGCTATGACAAAGGACATTAAGGGAATGGGGGTAGGTTTATACATCAGCCGTCAGATTGTAGAGGCGCATGGCGGACACTTAGGCGTAGAAAGCGTAAAGGGAAAAGGTTCAGAATTTTCATTAACACTCCCACTGAAATAATTAGCGAGTAAAACCTTGAAATTGTTAGAAATTAATAGAAATTTATAGAAATTAGTAGCGTTACAATTAATTTCTCAATTTCCATTAGTTTCCATAAGTATCTTTCCCCAATTCTTACATCTCCTTCACCGGTTTTTTATCTTATTTAAATCATTTAAGCATACATTTTTACCTGAGAAGGAATGAGGTGATTGATATGAAATACTCAATAATATGTACCTGCGGAGATCTAATAAGCGTTGATGCGCAGACGCGGGATGAGGCGGTGGAACGTATGGAAGAAATGATGACACCGGAAGCAATAGATGCGCATTTTGCAGACAACCATCCCGGTGAAATACCTCCTTCAAAAGAAGAGATGGGCATAATGATAGAACAGCAACTCATGCAGCGTCCCCAGATCATCCACATGTAGGGAGATTGTAAAAACTGATTGTATTTACTTCTTACTTTTTTCGGAGGACTCTTGAGGCTTGGGAAACTGCTGCTTCTGCTATCCTGGCGCCAATTTTTCCGGCCGCGTGTTTTGGAGATATGATCAAGCTTTCATAGATATCCCAAATTTTCTTTTTAATATAAAACAAAAGAATAATCATGGTGATGAAAAGGAGTATAAACAAACCCATGAAAATAATACCGACTACGTAAAATGCATCCTGCAGATTCATGGGTACATCATAAAAAAGCAGGTTTAGAAAGATCTGTAGGTACGGTATGCATAAGGTAAGAAACTGGGACCATTGTCTTTACCTTCCTCTTACTCCATTTTGCCTAAGTTTTTAATTCATTTGCTTAGGATTATCACGAATTGTGAGGTGAGCTATGCGAATATGAGAAAACTTTTTTCAACTCTGCTTCTGGTAGCACTGGGCTTTATGGTTATTTCTACAGTTTACGCCCAGGGGACGCTTTCAAACCAGTATGTAAATGAAGCATTTAACTCAAAGGCTGCAAATATACGCCTAAATCTTAATACGTTACTTCGTGAGCACACTGTGTTGGGCGCAACTCTCTTAAAAAGTTTATATTTGGGACAGAACACCACTCAGCTGCAGAGCCTGATGGATGCAAACCAAAATGAACTGGGAAACCTAGTGCAAACAGCATATGGCACTAATGCTAAGAACTCTTTTATGGCGTTATGGAGTGCCCATATGAAAGAATACCGCAATTACACTCTTGCAAAAAAGAGCAATAACACGGTAGGTATGAATACCGCCCGGAAAAATCTCCAGACCATTTCAACCAGCCTGGGGGATCTGTTTGCGGTAAATAATATGGCGGCTTCAACCATAGCAAGTTTAATGCAGGACCATGTAAATGGGACGCTTGCCTATGTGGATGCGGTGGCGGCAAAAAATACAACTGCTGAGGCAAACGGTTTGAAACAGGGGTACGACCGGGCAGGAAAATTTGCAGATGCACTCACCATGGGGTTAATACTGGACCGGCCAAACCTGTTTAAGTAGTATTAAGCATGGGGTCGTTAACAAGTTCCAGTCATAGGCTGGAACGGGGTTACCTTGTAGGCAATTCCACAAAAAACGTGCTGCCGCGTCCTTTCCTTCCGGATGCCCAGATCTTTCCATGGTGCGCTTCTATGATGGACTTACTGATAAAAAGGCCCAGCCCGGTTCCCCTAATTTCCTTTTTCCCTTTATGTATCCGGGAAAAAGGTTTGAACAGCGCAGTTAATTCACGTCCGGTCATACCCATACCGGTGTCAGAAACGGAGATCAACAGATTTTCTTTTTGCGGTTTTACCTCTATAGAGATATCCCCTCCCTTTGGAGAGTATTTTATTGCGTTAGAAAGAAGGTTGGTAAATACTTGCTTGAGGCGTTGGCGGTCCCATCTGCCATTAATGTGTTTAGGGGATGAAAGCTGGAGGTGATGGCTTTCAGTACCTACCTGCTGTTCATGTACCACTTCGGAAAGAAGGCTGTATAGGTTGGTCCGTTCCGGACTCAGGGTAAAACGTCCTCCCCTGAGGCTTGCCGTATCCCTCAGGTCGTAAATTAAATGCTCCAGCGTATCTACTGCGGAAACCAGCCGTTTTTGGATTTTTTCCTGGTCGGCTTTCGTTCTTTGGAAGGGCAGGGTAGCATAGATTTTAATAGCCGTTATAGGCTGCATGAGGTCGTGGGCGATTATATTCATGAAAAATTCCAATTGTTTTTCTGCCATTTCAGACTTTTTACGGTGAAGCTCAGACTTTAACTTCTGCGCGCTTTGCTGCAAAACAAGGAGGCTGATAATAATGAGGGAGAGGTCATATAAACAGATATTAAGGAGGCTGACTCTATCTACAGCAGCCTCATAGGTATATAAGACTATGGTGAGAGTGGCAATAAGTGATATGACCCGTCCTCTAAAGTGATAGGCGGAAATAATAATAGGGATAGCATAAAGAGAGGTGACAATAATTTCAGTACTCAGGACGGAGTCAATAAAAAAGACTGCAAATAAAGAAAAAACAGTAATTAAAAAATACAATGAATCCTGTTTGGTAATTTTCATGGAGGCAAGATAAGTGTATATAAGTCTCCCCTTGGAAGCACCTCAATATATACCCGGAAAGTATCTTGAGTATAGCTAAAAAACACTAAAAAGCAAGCAGTCTGCTAAAAACTGTTATATCTTTCTTACATTTCATTGACCATACCTTAAAAGCATTGAGTCAAACTCTAATCATGGCAACAAGCCAAAGAAGGTGGTGAACCCGAATGTATTGGATAACAGGCATTTTAGGACTTGCGTTAGCAGTGGCACCCTGGGTATTAAACTATACCGGTAACGGAGTAGCTTTGTGGTCAAGTGTAATTTTGGGAGGACTCACGGTGATAGCTTCTCTTATTGAAGGGGCGCAGCATGACCGTGCAGCATGGGAGTATTGGGCGGCAGGAATTTTAGGAATCCTTGCCATCATTTCCCCGTTTGCCCTTGGTTTTAGTGCATACTCCACAGCCATGTGGACTACCGTAGTCCTGGGAGTGTTGATTGCAATTTTTGCCGGCTCTCGTCTGGGCAGCGGAAATTGGAGAAAAACATCTGAGGCTTAGTAACGGGTCTCAGAGAAGTAATTCAGCTATAAGTATCAAGCGGTGTTAGGTATTAATACCGGGATATCTTAACCGTTCCCTTACTGAATTTTATCTTTAGTTTTATATACATTACTTATGTTTATATGTATGAGTATAAACGGACTTGCAGAATTTGATGCTACCATACAGGAAACTAATGCCCTTTTAAAAGATATAGAGGCTGAATTAAACTGGGAAGGGGAGCGGGAAAATGCTTATAAAGCCTTAAAGGCTGTTTTGCATACGTTAAGGGACCGTTTAACTGTAGAAGAAGCAGCAGATTTTGCAGCCCAGTTGCCGGTTTTAGTACGGGGTATTTATTACGCTGAGTGGAAGCCGGAGAAGACACCCCGGAAAATGCACCGGTCAGAGTTTTTAGAAGAAATTGCAAAAGAGATGGGTGTTTTTCCCGTAGGTGCTGCAGACGAGATGCTGGTGGAGGATATAGTGAGAGGAGTTTTATTATCATTGCGGCGCTACATAAGCACCGGGGAATTGGAAGACGTAGCAGATATGATGCCGGAAGACATAAAACCAATTATTAGGGACATTATTTAGCAAGTGGCATGTAGCAAATAGCAAGTAGTATACTTAAGGTATGTCTATAGCAACTCAAGAAGCCTTCTCTGCGCAAGAACCTCCGGAAACATCTTCCTCTGTGCATAAATTAAATTGGATTAGGGCCTCCGTACTAGGGGCAAATGATGGAATAGTATCCATAGCCGGTCTTGTCCTGGGTGTTGCCGGAGCAACTAATTCCATAGGTGCTATTGTTACCGCAGGAATTGCGGGTATTATAGCGGGAGCTATTTCCATGGCAGCCGGAGAGTATATTTCTGTCAGTTCATCCCGGGATACAGAGCAGGCCATGCTGCAGCAGGAGCGCCATGAACTAAAAAAATACCCTGATGCTGAATTTTTAGAATTGATTGCGCTGTATGAGCGCAAAGGCCTTTCTAAAAAAACAGCAACTACCGTGGCAAAAGAGCTGACCGCAAAAGACGCTTTTGCCGCACACGTAGATGCTGAGCTGAATATAGACCCTGATAATTTAACCAATCCCTGGCATGCCTCATTTGCGTCAGCCGCCGCTTTCTTAGCAGGGGCAATGATTCCCTTAGTTGCCATTATTATTCCCCCTGAATCATTCAGGATTCCCGCAGCATTTCTTTCTGTTGTAGTAGCTTTAGCAGCAACAGGTATGATTAGTGCAAAGATAGGCGGTGCCCATATGGGAAGGGCAACGTTTAGAGTGGTTGCAGGCGGAGTAATAGCTATGGCAGTAACCTACGGGATAGGGAAGATGTTTAATACGGCAGGATTGTAATCCGGTTTTCGGGTTTCAGTTATCCAACATCTTTTTTTTGTTATAATTTTCAGGTGAAATTTTTCGTCATTCTTCTTTTAATTTTGCTGTCAGCCGGAGGAGTAGTTTTTCTTTCCTATAAAAAACCCGGCCTATTACCAATCAAGCAACTTCCCCATATTTCCGTAACTCCGGTGCCTTATGAAAATTTAACTATTCCGTTTTTGCGCCAAAAACAGTATCCTGCCACATTGGGAAGTTTAGTTGAGGATTATGCAGGATCCGGCTTTACCGCGTACTTAACCAGCTATACTTCTGAAGGGTTAAAAGTTAATGCGCTTCTTACAAAACCTTCCGGTGATATACCTAAAGGCGGTTGGCCTGCCATTATTTTCATTCATGGCTATATCCCTCCTGCCACCTACCAGACAGACGGGGAGGCATACAGTGCTTATGTAGATTATTTAGCAGACCAGGGGTTTGTGGTGTTTAAGATTGACCTGCGCGGGAACGGAAATTCAGAGGGGCGTCCCGGAGGGGGGTATTATGGTGCAGATTATGTGACGGATGCACTGAGCGCATATACGGCATTACAAAGCTCAGGCTTTGTAAATCCAAAAGAAATAGGGTTATGGGGACATAGCATGGCGGGAAATACGGTGCTGCGTTCTTTTGCTGCAAAGCCTGATATTCCTGCTGTGGTTATCTGGGCAGGTGCGGTGTATTCCTATGTGGACCAGCAAAAATATGGCATCCATGATAGTTCATACCGGCCCCCGGAAGTTTCTCCCGGGCCTTTTAATACCCGGCGTCTCTTATTTGATAAGGTAGGCAGCCCGTCTGCCGGTAGCCCATTCTGGCAGCAGATGGCACCAACAAACTATCTTTCAGATTTGAAGGGAGCTATAGAAATACACCATGCAAAGGATGATAACGTGGTAAACATTGGATACAGCAGGGACCTTGTTTCATTGCTGGATAAGACCGGGGTGCCGCATGAATATTATGAATATGAAACGGGCGGGCACAACATATCCGGTGCCAGTTTTGATCTGGCTATGCAGCGGACAGTAGATTTTTTTAACAAATACCTGAAGCATGAATGAGAAAAAGAGGCCGTTTTACCTGCGCTTGTGGTTTTTACTTATAATATTTTTTATCATCCTCTTTGGCGGTAGCGGTCTTTATCTTTCTTTTTTTTATCCCACCACACCTGCATGGAATACTGTCTCTTATATAACCTACCATCTCCGGCATCCCCATGAAAAAATGAGCAAAGAAACCATGGCTTTTTTGCCATATTGGCGGCTGTCTGATATTAAATTTGCAAGACTGGACTTATTAACAGAAGTAAATTACTTTTCCCTTTCCGTTGATAAAGACGGGAATTTTGTTACGGTGGTTAACGGAAAAACTGACCCTGGATGGCTAATATGGAATACGACTGGAGTTAAAGATTTAATTGCCAAAACGCAAATAATGGGCGGAAAATTTAGCGTAACCGTGGCAACAACCAGAAACAAAATTATTGAATCAATCCTTCAGAATAAAAAAGCCCAAGGCAATTTAATTGCAAATATTCTTAAGCAGGTCCAGGATAGGCATTTGGATGGGGTGACTATAGATTTTGAATATGATGGCAAGCCTGACAATACTATTATTAACGAATTCTCTTTTTTCAGCCGTGACCTAAAAGATGCCCTGTCAAAAACCCATACCAGCCTTTCCCTTGCCTTGTTACCACTGTCTGCCCGTGAACCCGGTTTGTTCCACCTCCCGGCTTTAGTGCCTTTTTATGACCGTTTTATAGGGATGAGTTATGACTACTATGCATTAGGTTCTGATATAGCAGGGCCGGTAGCGCCCATGAAAGGGTTTAAAGAGAATAAATTCTTTTTTGATGTAGAAACTACGTATGAAGACTACCTCAAATTTATTCCCAGAAATAAGCTGATCATGGGAATCCCGTATTATGGGTATGATTGGGCAGTGGAGAGGGGTTCTAAAATCCAGAGTAAAACACTTCCCTCAAATGACCCTAATAGTTACGCAGCGGTGATTTCTTATGCCCGGTTCAGGGAGGATAAGGATTTGAAAAAAGACCAGTGTTTCTGGGATGATTATGCGCTTTCTCCCTGGTGTTGGTATACGGATGATAAAAAGATAGACCACCAGGTGTGGTTTGAAGACAACCGTTCTATAGCAGAGAAATATAAGTATGCCAAAAAATCAAATTTTGCCGGTATAGCTATCTGGACATTAGGGTATGACAAACAGTATCCGGACCTCTGGCAGGTTCTAGACAAAACTTTCCGTATTGAAAAATAGAAATTATAGTTCACACTTCATATATCCTAAACCTTAAGTCTTAGATCTTCATGTCTTACATTTCGCTTATACTATCCTTACCCCATTTTTATGCTGCCTTTGGTAAGCTAGAAAAATTATGCTAAAGATGAGTTCTATACTTCTTTTTTCCCAGAACCCTAAAAGCCTGGCTGATTTTT
Source organism: Candidatus Levyibacteriota bacterium (assembly GCA_050255815.1). Taxonomy (GTDB): domain Bacteria; phylum Patescibacteriota; class Microgenomatia; order Levybacterales; family GWA1-39-11; genus JAGORM01. Next base: position 15,645 of record JBLMVJ010000043.1, read on the forward strand.
ATGCAAAAGTTTTTGACCGGAAGCCTGATTGGGATGAGGGCGGGTACTATGGTTTTGTGGTAGGGAGTTTTATGCTTACCATAGGTCCCCATGACCAGGTGAAAGGGAAGAATCCTAACCCTGAGCGGATGATGCTAAATTTTGACGTAGAAGATGTGGAGAAAGAGTTTGAGCGGATAAAGGGAGTGGGGGCGCATGTGATTGCAAAGCCTTATGAGCCGGATGAAATGTCTGATGTGTTAATTGCAACGTTTGCAGACCCTGACGGAAACTATTTCCAGCTGATGACCCCGTGGGAAGATAAGAGAAATTAAGGGAATTCCAGTCCCTTCTTAATTTCTTAGAATGTACGGAGTACAGCTTCCTTGTGGTATAATCCCTCATTAAGCGGTTCTATACCGCTTTTTTATGGCAGTAGAATACGTCAGCACTAGGGGAAAAGACCCTAGATCATACCGCTTTTCAAGCGCTATTCTTTCCAGTACTGCTGCAGATGGTGGCCTGTTAGTTCCTCGGACGCTTCCCGCGCTCTCGCAAGAAGAAATAGTAGCAATGAGCAACCTTCCTTACCATGAGAGGGCAGCAAGAGTTATCCAAAAATTTGACCCGGATTTGCCACCTGGTGTATTAAAAAGAAGTACTGCTGAAGCATACGGGAGGAATTTTGACGACCATAGAATTGCACCTCTTGTTCCACTTCCAGGAACTCCTAACCAGCACATACTGGAGCTTTGGCACGGACCTACCTCTGCCTTTAAAGATATGGCACTTCAGCCAATGCCTCGCCTATTTTCAGTAGCAGCAGAGCTTAATAATAATGAACGCTTAGAGAAGGGGGAGAAGCAGATCCATTATTTGGTTTTAACTGCAACATCCGGCGATACAGGGAAAGCAGCTGCAGAAGGCTATAAGGATATTCCCGGCGTTTCTATATTGGTCTATTATCCCCATGGTGGTGTTTCTCGTCTTCAGGAACTTTCTATGCTAACTCAGGAGGGGAATAACGTGAGCATGCACCCGGTCAAAGGAAATTTTGATAATGCTCAAACGGCAGTGAAGCAGGTTTTTGACGATACAGAGTTTGCAAAACAACTAGACTACCTTTATAACACCGTATTGTCTTCCGCAAATTCCATTAACTGGGGGCGGATCGCGCCGCAAATAGCTTATCACGTAAGCGCCTATGCGGACTTGGTGAGAAATGAAGTAATTAAACCTGGAGAAAAGATTGATATTGCAGTGCCTACGGGAAATTTTGGAAATATCCTGGCAGCATATTACGCAAAGCAAATGGGACTTCCGGTGGGAAAATTAGTATGTGCGTCTAATGAAAATAATGTGATAACCGAGTTTTTACATACCGGCGTTTATGACATTAGGAATAGGAAGCTCCAGCAAACATCATCACCTTCCATGGACATTTTAATTGCCAGTAATATTGAACGGCTTTTATATCTTATGACCCAAGACACACAAAAAGTTGGCAGGTGGATGGCGGAGCTGAAAGAGCGAAAAGTATTTGAGGTAGATGGAGAAACTAGACAGCGTCTGGCAACAGAATTTTATGCCGGCTGGATCAGTGACGCGGAGGCAGCAAAAAACATTAAGCGGGTAGCTATGAATGCGGGATACCTTATGGATACCCATACCTCTGTAGCGCAAGCAGTAACAGAGCAATACCTGCAGGATGAGTCAAGCTCCAGGCCTATTGTAGTTTGTTCTACGGCAAATTGGGCAAAATTTCCGGTTGCGGTGAGAAATGCACTGGTAGGAGGAGACATGAGAAATAATGCAACCCTTAACTCAAATGATGAATTTGAAGCTGTGAGAGCCGTGAAAGATATTATGGGAGTAAAAGAGCCGGCAAATATTGCCGCACTGGCAGATAAGCCCATTCTTCATGGATTATTGTATGACGCAACCGTACAAGGAGTGAGAGAATCTGTCCATGCATACCTTTCTTCCCATGACGTAAACCCTAAGATTCGTTAAAATGCCACTAACCGTACAGGAATACTCCTTGTACCACTAACTTCAAATTAATATCCATAAATTTCTACCAATTTCCTTTCTTGTTGACAAGAAAATACTTCCGGTGTTGAATACAAAGGTGATGGAGAGTCTGAAAACACACCGCAAGAAAACAATCCTAGGGGTTCTTCTTTTCCTGGTAATCTTCCTCATTTGGTGGACATGGCCTAGCTTTGATTCCTCCGGCACTATAAAGATCTGGGACCGGAATGGTGTGCTATTGTACGAGTCAGCCGGAAGCACGGGGAAGAAAATTCCGGTAACCTATGACCGGCTTCCAAAGCATTTAATAGATGCGGCAGTAGCATCAGAGGATGAAACGTTCTGGACTAATCCCGGCATAGATATTATGGCAATAGGCCGTTCTGCTTTCCTTGACCTACAAGCAAAAAGCATTGTCTCCGGCGCAAGTACTATCACCCAGCAGCTAGCCCGCGCTTCCATTATTTCCCCTAACAGTATTCCCCGGCAAGACATTATCCGTAAAATCAGGGAAATTATTATTGCCCTCAGGATTACCGCCGGCTACTCAAAAAAAGATATCATCACCGCTTATTTTAACCGCATGTATTTTGGCAATTTGTCTTATGGAATAGAGGCAGCAGCCCGGACTTACTTTAATACCAACACCCAAAACCTCTCACTGGCCCAAAGCGCCCTTTTGGTTGGCTTATTGTCTTCTCCTGATGCCGGAAACCC
>JBLMVJ010000044.1:0-25693 GCA_050255815.1 Candidatus Levyibacteriota bacterium
CCAGGGAAGAATATAAAGACCAGCAGACCACGCTGTCAGAACTGTTAGCAGAATATCAGAGGACAACCGGGTTGGACTCTATAGAGACAGAAGACGGGAAAATTAAGCACATAGTGATGACAGCAAAGTTATCAGGGTAGAAATCAAAGATACTGATAGATATTTGTTCGCTTCGCTCACGAAACTTCTAGAAATTCATTGAGATCCTGAATCAAGTTCAGGACGACAAGAACTTCATTATTAACTTTTCAGCTATGCTTTTTATTGTTCGAGCTTGTCGAGAACTACTTCTATCAACTATCTTCTATCTTCAAATTCCATTTTCTATAATCTAATTTCTATCCTCAATATCTTTTTGTGCTATACTCAATGTATGACCCTTCAAGATTTGTTTTACATTGTTGGCCTTATGTACATGAGTATGGGGATTGTGCTTCTGATTGCCCTGGTTTTTGCTGTTTTTTACATTAAAAAGAGGGTAGATGATATGCATAAAACCTTTGATGACAAGCTGGGGCTTTTGGGTAAAGCTATCCACCATCCGGCAGAATCAGCAGTAGATTTGGGTGCATCTTTTGCAGAAGCCGCTCTGGAAAAAGTAAAAGAAGTAATAGAAAAGAAAAAAGCAAAGAATTAGTCTCTTTTCTGCGGTCCTCCCTTCAGTCCGGTCCTAAGAAAAGAAAAAAGCAAAGAATTAGTCTCTTTTCTGCGGTCCTCCCTTCGGTCCGGTTCTAAGAAAAGAAAAAAGCAAAGAACTAATCCCGCATTATACTTGCAAACCATTCCCCATTGGCGTAGAATTACAGGCAAGAATCATGGCAGGCATTCTTCTACAAGAAGTACGTTGCTTTCCTTTTGCCCCGGGTCTCTCTTCTGTAAGAAGTTGTCCTTCAGTCCTCGGATTTCAGGATCAATCAAATTTTTTTATTAGATTTTTAATTGACGAAAATTTGATTGGTGGTGATCTGATATGAAAAATACGGTTATTTTAGGGATAGTAGTAGCACTCATCATAGGGTTTTCCGGCGGCTTTGCAGTCGCCAGAGGTAGGTATCTGCCAATTTTAGAGGGCCAGAGCGCTTCTACTATTGCAAAAGACGGTGAAATTAAGGCCTTGAAAGAAAAAATAGTTTCTGCACCTGTTGTTAAAAAAGAAGTGTCTTACGGGTTAGAGAACGGAAAACTCATGGTAAATGATAATGGGAAATTATCTGCAACTACTGAGGCAACTCTGGTAAATAAAACAAAAATAGCAGCAGATGGAACAGTGACTAGGGGAGACGGGACTAAGATAAAGTTAGTAAATGGTGAGTGGTACAGCGCAAGTACTTCTACTTCAGCTACTACAAAACAATAAGTTCTTCTTCATACTCTTCATATCGAGTTATCCTCGATTTTCTCCTATTGAAGGTAGGATTTAGAAATTAGAGGTTAGAATTTGAAGCTGGAAGATAGTTATTAGAATCTATCTTCTATTCTCTAGTTTCAAGATCTAATATTCTATTATCTAACTTCTATTCTCAAATAAAGAAGAATGCCGCCTGGTGATATGTGTAAACTCGAAAAATTTCGAGTTCGAAGGAATAACCTTCAGATACACACGTGTGCCAGGCGGCTTCTCCAAAAGAACCTCTATCACCTCCTAGATGATGAATGAGCCGCAGACTGCGTACCAATGCTGGTCAGGCGTAGACGCAGTCAGAAAACATCGCGTTCCCGGATTCTGGTAACAGGCAGGTTACCGGATTCTCAGGACTGCGAAGAGCTCACTTGCGTACTCCCATGGAGTTTCCGCCTGTTGCGCGCCAGCTTCCTGCGTCTTTGTGAAAACTCACAGAAGTGTGGCACTTCTTGCAATCGCCGCGGGCGTGGTTTTTTCCACGGGATGACCAATCAAATTTGGATCCGCACCTACAGGGTACGTTTGGGAAGTCTTTCTTTGGGCTTGTCATCTGCGTACCTTTCCGGTCCAAGCATACTGGAGGCGTTTGATAGCCTGTTTGATTTTACTCATAGAGGTTTACCTCAGCTTCTGCCAGGTGAGAGCGCATTCGGGTTTGCGGGGTGGTGGATATGTCCATTGTTTCCTTTCAGGTTTGAGATTTTTGATAAGCTCTGCGGATACTGAGACTACGAAGAGTCAAAGAATCCTGGGCGGATGATGTTTCCCGGTGTGTGTTTTGGAGCCACTTGCTTCCCTTCCTGCGAAGTAATTCCTAAGTTAGGTATCTCTACTCAAATCAGTGCCGTGCGTATTTGGCTCGGATTGAGGAGAGTGGTTCTTTTGGATGTCAACTTCCGCGTCAGTACCCCATAGGATAAATAAGCAAAAGCACAATTGCGAACATCCAAAAGGGATCCTGGGAAGAATAGAAGCTATTATATCATATAAACTAAGCCTATATTAATTTTTTTTACTAATTACCAATAACCAAGCACCAATGACCAAACCAATTAAGAAATATTTAATAAGAAATGAGTAAAATAAAAACTTTAAGCTCATTGTTTATTAAATTTTAAATTTATTATTTATCATTGGTTTGTGTTAATTGGTAATTGATTCATTGATTATTTCCCCTGAGGTTGCGGTTCTGCTTCAATTCCCGTATAATATAGGGTAACCCCCGCAGCCCAGGGGGATTTTGTTTTAGAAAAGGAGTTCTCAAGTTTCCTCGAACAATATTCGAGCGAAGCGAGAAGTGAAAGATATTATGCAAAATATTCGCAATGTGGCAATTATTGCCCACGTAGACCACGGGAAAACTACCCTGGTTGACTGCCTGTTAAGGCAGGCTAAAACACAGCTGGGAAAGGAATTCTCTGATGAATCCCATTTAATCATGGACAGTAATGAGCTGGAGCGTGAACGTGGCATTACCATTTTTAGTAAAAATGCCTCTGTTAACTGGATTAGCCAGGACGGTACTCAGACAAAGATCAATATTATTGATACCCCCGGACATGCTGATTTTGGTGGAGAAGTGGAGCGCGTACTTTCCATGGCAGACGGCTGCTTGCTTCTGGTAGACGCAAAAGAAGGCCCTATGCCGCAGACCCGGTTTGTATTAAAACAGGCCCTTAAGATGAAGCATAAAATTATTGTGGTTATTAATAAAGTAGATAAGCCGGATGCACGGATTAACCATGTCATTAATAAAACCTTTGATTTATTTATTGAATTAGGAGCAGATGATGAGACTGCAGAGTTTCCTATAGTATATGCTTCTGCAAAAAATGGCTTGGCTGGATTAGAGCCTGAAATGGACCAAATGAAAGATATTACTCCAGTTTTTGATGAGATATTAAAATACATTCCGGAGCCAAAAGCTGATGTAGATTCACCTTTGCAGATGTTAGTCTCTAATATTTCTTCAGACCCTCACCGCGGCAGGATTGCCATAGGCCGCATAGTGAATGGGAAAATGAGCGCAAACCAGGAAATTGTCCATATTAACCGTGAAGGTGTCCAGAAGAAGGTGCGGGTTACTTCCCTGATGACCTTTGAGGGGTTGGGTAAAAAAGACGCAGAAGAGGCACTTGCGGGTGATATAGTGGCGGTAACCGGCGTCCTGGACGTAAATATAGGGGAAACTATTGCTGACCCGGTAAATCCGGCGGCATTGCCATTATTAAAAATAGAAGAGCCTACCGTCAGAATGACGTTTGCCGTGAATTCTTCTCCGTTTGCCGGAAAAGAAGGGGAATTTAAAACCTCACGCCAGATAGAAGAGCGGATATATAAAGAATTGGAGACAGATATGGCGTTGCGCATAGGCCCAGCACAAACAGGCGCAGGATGGGAAGTGTCAGGCCGTGGAGAGCTGCATTTGGCAATATTTATTGAACGCTTGCGCCGTGAAGGGTATGAATTCCAGGTGTCCCGGCCTCAGGTTATTAATAAAGTGGTTGACGGCCGCCAGATGACGCCTTTTGAACAGGTATTTATAGAAGTTCCTGAAGAGTTAAGTGGTATTGTTATGCAGAAGATGGGTTCCCGTCATGGAAATTTAGTAGAGATGAATATAGACAACGGCATAGTGATGTATGAATTTGTGATTGCAACCAGAGATTTGTTTGGATACCGCTCAGAATTCCTGACTGACACCAGAGGGTTAGGAATTATGAATACTATCTTTTTAGAATACCGGGAGGATTCCAGCGAACCATTGGCAAGAGATAGAGGTTCCATAGTTGCTTTTGAATCAGGCCCCACCACACTGTATGGACTCACTGCAGCACAGGATAGGGGAACGTTATTTGTAGGTCCGGCAACCCCCGTGTATAAGGGGCAAGTGGTAGGCCAGAATTCCCGGGCAGAAGATATGCACGTGAATGTGTGCCGTATTAAACAGCAGTCTAACATGAGGTCAAAGGGTGAAGGGGTTTCAGAGCATTTTGATGCTCCGCACATCATGGGGTTGGAAGACGCGCTGGAATACATAGATGACACGGAATTGGTTGAAGTAACGCCCCAAAACATTAGGATCCGCAAAAAGATCCTGGATGAAGCAGAAGCACGCCGCCTGCGCTCCCAGGGAAAGCTCTAGTTTATCCTCTTTCCCATCCTCAAGCCTGGAAAAGTTGATTATTCCAAACAAAAACCCCTCGTTTTTCAACAAGGGGTTTTGCTGTCATTCCGAAATTGTTTCGGAATCTCCGACTTTTCAAGATCCTGAAACAAGTTCAGGATGACTATTTTCGGATGACAAATTGACCTTAGCGATCATTTCTGAAGTCGCGGCGTGGGCCACGGTCTCCACCATTAAAATCGCGTCTTGGTCTGTCTTCCTTAGGACGTGCCACTGATACTACAATGTTGCGTCCACCAAAATCAGATCCGTTTGCTTTTTCAATGGCAGCATTTGCTGCTGCATCATCTTCTATTTCAACGAATCCAAATCCTTTGGATCTGCCTGAATAGCGATCCATAATGATGTCTGCTGAGACAACATTTCCAAACTGGGCAAAATAATTCTGCAAGTCCTGGTTGGTGGTATTATAAGGAAGATTTCCTACGTATAATTTAGTCATAAAAATCATTCACCACCTTTCATTTATGGAGTTTTCTCTCAAGTAAGTAACGATTTTCTGACATGAACTGGAAACTGCAAACGTGGAAGGAAGATCAAAAGAAGATTGCCTTACTCACTACGCATTTCTATAGGTATTATATACTCATCTAGCCTGATTTTCAACTCAGCTGTATGAGTATGCGCTCAAAACAAGGTAAATAAAGGCAAGTCTGAGTATTTTGAGCTTAGCATAAACCGTGAAAATATCAAAAAAAAGATGGGAAACAGCTGATGAATAGGATAGCTAAACCGGTTTGAATCATCAGTTATTTTTGATATTCGGTTCTATTAGCTATACAATTATTTCATGATCTACTTTGAAGTAGTATTTATTATTGACTTTGAACTTTTCATGGGATAGTCTAAGACATACCCTTTTTGAAGTTAATTCTGGGGGTAATTTTTTAAATGAATCCTACGGAAGCAGTACAAAAACCGGCCTCAAACATTTCCGTTTCTATGCCAAAAGGTCCTGAGCCCTTGGTGAAAATGCCTGAGAAAAAAGGCGGGTTTTTTTCAAAATTGGGCAAATCTTTAGGGATAGAGGCTGTACCGGTTACTCCCACCGCAAAACCGGAACAGCCGCAGAATTTTTCTATCGACCCTACTGCAAAACCCCTTGTCCCGAAAGGAATAGAGGATAGTTTATCAGGGGTAAATCTGGACCCTGCAAAAGCAGAGCCAATAGAGGAAGCGCCAGAGCCAGCCAGCTCACTTTTTGGTACAGAGGCAGCAAATCCTGTTCAGGATATTTCAGGAGGCGTTGTCCAAGCTTCACCTGATGCATCTGTTAATCCAACCATGGCCCAAGACTCCACACCTGCTCCTGATATCTCAGGAGGGGTAAGTTCAGCTACAGATAATGACGGGTCAGCGGCAGGCTCACCTGAGACAAAGCCTGCGGGATCAGGTGTTTCCATGCCTGAGGTGCCGGTTTCTGCACCCGTTGAAGCGCTAGGTTCTGTTCCGCCTTCGCCTGCACCTGCTCCGGCAGAAGCCCTTGATAATGCTCCTGAGCCGCCGGTAGCCGTCCCTGGTGTTCCTGAAGCAGCTCCTGCTGCTTCTCTGGCAGATGCACCAGCCGTTCCTGTAGCTACAGATGCACTGCCCGGTGCAGCAAATTTGGTTGCTACCGCAGAAAATCCGGAACATAAAGATCCCACCTCTACGCATCCTTCATCTGCAAATAGCGTAGTTGAAGAAAAACCGGGGACTACTCCGGATGGTTTTTATGAAGCCATGAGAAAAGCAGGTGATGAAGCAGCAAAAGTAGAAGAACACACTGAAGCTGCTGCAGGTGCTCCTGCTCATCCTATTAATGATATGCCTGAAGCGCAAGTCATTTCAGAAGAGACTCTAGAAGCCCAAAGTGAGGGCGGTGAAAAGTTAAAGGAGTTAAAGACTGCAGAGGAAAATGCTGCCAAGCTGAATGACGCTGCACTAGGAGTAAAGGATGATGCGGCAAATATTGATGGATCTTTAGGGCCTAAAGAGGAGAAAACATTATTTGACCAGGATGGAGATGGCGCATCTGAAGGTCTTCCCGGTGTCTTTGGTGCCCCGGCAGCATCTGAAGTAAAACCGGCAGAGATGGGGATAGTAGGCGTAAAAACACCAGCGGCTCCGGCATCCATACCGGAAGAAGCTGCCAGAAAAGTGAGGCAATCGCATTACAATGAAGTATATAACACAGATCCATTAGCCTTTACTAAATTTGATGCAAACGGTGACCCTTCTGTAGATATAGAAGAATTAGATAGGGTGACTGAGGAAATGTTTGGAAACAAACCAATTCATATAGGAGACGTTGTGAAGGCACATCCCAAATTCGCACAGCAATTGAAAGATATGGGGATAAACCTCCAAGATGAACTCCAGAAAGCTGCTTAATTTGTCCTTGATACTGAATACATAATACTTCATACTGATTTTGTGGTTGACTTTAAGTACATCCCCATCCCCAATTTTCCCGTTGGCGTGGTAAATGCCCCCAGGCGGGCAAAGCGTCCCCATATAGAATCAGGCAGAAAATGTGTGTTTTGTCCGGGCGGAGAAAAGCAGGATCCTGATGTTTTTAGAATTCCTGCCCGCAATGCTTCGCAAAGCGAGGCAGGCGGGGGTGGAGAAGACCAGGATCGTAATTGGCAGGTACGGGCAGTGCCCAACAAGTACCCATTTGCGCCTATCCATGAAGTTGTGGTGTTGACCCCGGAGCACACGAAACATTTGTCAAGCCTTTCAGTGGAACAGGTGAGGCTGGGTATTGAGGCTTTTGTTTCCCGTTATAACAGCCTAAAAGATAAGGGTACCGTGTGTATTTTTGGTAATTCAGGGAAAGAAGCGGGAGAGTCTATAGGCCATCCCCATGCCCAGATTGCAGTGGTAGGGGATGACGTGCCCGTAGTGGTTCCTAGGCTGGAAAAAGACCCCGAATACCGGGGAGAAACCTTTGAAGTGGAAGACTTTGAGATCATTTGCCCCCCCTATTCCCAATGGCCTGATGAGGTGTGGATAGTACCAAAAGAAAGGGGGAAAGAGTTTGGGGACATTACCTATAAGGAGATTGAAAGTCTTGCTATAGCATGGAATACCTTAATAAAGATATTTGAGCTGCGCCATAACAGAAATTTTCCTCATAACTTTTACATCTATCCATTTAAAGACTGGTACCTGCGGATCATCCCCCGTAAAAAATCCATAGGGGGTTTTGAATTGGAAACAGGTATCTTTGTTAATACCCAGGATCCCCATGAAACCATGCAGTTCATCAAAGACCATTATGAAGAACAGTCAGAAGAGAAGATAAAGAAAGCAAGGGCAAGCTATAGGAGAGGGGTATAATTACATAATTTCTAGCTTTTAAAGCTGAAACCTAACACCTACCATCTAATACCTTCCTCTATTGTGATTACTGTCACTATTGAACTTCCAGCTCAGCCTTGGTATACTAGTTCCTCTTCATGTTAAACACTCTGGTTATTGTCTCTGATTATGGGGTAGGGGATCCGGCATTTGCTGAGGTTTCTGTGCGTCTGAGAAGCCTTGTTCCGGACCTTTTTATTCTCCCTATCTCCACCCCTGCTTTTTCTACCATAAACACCGGCTTTTGGATTTCCCAGATTGCCCTGGCCCCCGGAGTTTCTGATACCTATATTTTTTCAAATACAGCTCCCAGAAAAGATGATAAAAAAGCCCAGAAAAATAATAACGGGGAAAAACTCATGTACGCAAAATTACAAAATGGGTCTGAGATTATTGCGGTGAATTCCGGGTATTGTTTTTCTTTTGTTAAACCACATATTAAGGACTTTCATTTCGTGGAGGTTTCAAATGAAGGCTCCCAGTTTAGGTCCCGGGATAACTATCCGCAAAAGGTTGCTGAAATGATTGCAGGAAGGAAGGATTTTATTGGGGAAAAAGGGAGTATAGATTCCATACCTGAAGTTCCGGAGAACAGGATTGCCTCTATAGATGGCTATGGCAATATAAAAACTACAGCCAGGCTTTCCAGTGCCCACTTTCAGCCCGGACAAAAGTTGTTAATCCAGCTCAATTCTTTCAGGCATCAGGTAACATTTTCTGACGGTGTATTTAATATCCATGAGGGAGAGGTAGCGTTTGCACCGGGATCTTCCGGATATGATGATAAATTTATGGAACTATTTGAGCGTGGGGGATCAGCAAGCAAACTTTTTGGAAACCCCTTAGTAGAACAGGAATTTAAAATTATTGGAACAGAAAACCGTTAAGGCCTAGGGAGTGGTGGATTGTACAGCCGGTAGAACGGTATTTGTTTTTAACTTTGCACCTGGTTCAGATCCCCGCAGTTTCCCCGGCATAGTTCCTGATGGTGAAGCTTCTTCCCGTTGTGCAGACCCTGATGCAGACATATCCTTATCTTTCATAGCCACCAGTGCAGTAATGATCTGTTTTGCGTCTTGCCCCGCAGTTTTAAGATCCTGGAAAGCAGATTGGAGGGTTTTTCGTGCTGCTTCCAGAGTAGTTTTATTTCCGGGATATCCGGCAGGAGTAAGCGGTGCTACATCTGTTGCTATAGTTGTTGCCTGGGTTTTTGCATCTGCAATTTTTGTCTGCATATCAGTAAGCAAAGTTTGTAAAGAAGCTACGTTTTGTCCTGCGCTTTGGGCTGTGGTAATCCTGGTTTGGAGCTTTCCGGTTAAAGCGGTTAGATTATCAGTGATATCAGTAATAGAATCTGATGCGGAAAGAAGCCTTATCTGGGGCATAAACAGGGCAAATATGCGGTATGAGTCTACTATAGATTTTACATCTGTCTTTAAGGTAGCAGCATCTGTGTCTGCATCTATTTTAGTTTTCAGCGCAGTAAGATTGGTGACTTCTGTCTGAATTGCGGTTGTATAGGTTGTTTTATTAGTTGCAGATACATGTTTTAGGTTATTTACGCGGGTTAATAACTCATTTAAAGCAGTAAGCCTTCTTTGGATTTCCGTATCAGCCCTATTTCTAAGGTTTTGCTCTTTCAATGCAAGCCCCGGTTTTGTTCCGGCAGAAGAAGTACCGGTGAGAGCAGTAACAGCGGCAGGATTCCCGGAAGTGGTAGTTGTGGTGACTGGCGCTGCAGTGCCGGGCATACCTGCGGCAGGAACGCCAACCTGTGCTAATGCTACCGTAGAACTGGCAGAGACTGCTACCAGCGTTAAAATTATTACTGCTAATTTTTTCATATTATTTTATTGTAAGTTTGTCTGCTGGTCATTTAAAGCAGAATTCACATTATTAATTTGTGTATTGATATCATTTATACTTTGGTCTACCGCTTGCTGGTCTTGCTGTAGCCCGGTATTGGAGAGGTCAGGGGTGGGGGACGGAATTACCGTAGGCTGGGAAGCAGGAGGGGTAATAGTTCCGTTATCTAAAGTTGCTTGTTTGCTGGTGGGTGACGTTTTTGCACTGTTTGCCATAATGAGGTACACCGCCGCAATTCCTACCAGGACTAAAACCACGGTGACTACAAGAAGCGGTAATTTAGATCCGCCGGATTTAGGTGCAGGTGATACAAATGTGGATGCCGGAGGAGTAGTAGGCTCAGGTGTCATAGGAGCTGGTGTGGCCGGTGTGGTGTTTATAGATTCCGGTGTTGGGCTTGCCGGCTGGGCAGTTGGAGTTTCAGGTGCTGCCGGTGTTTCAGCTGTAGCAACCGGATTTTCATTGGGCTTGGGAGAGTCCATAGGATATTTAGCGTACAGGATTCCGGGACAAAATGTCAAGTAGAATAGGCTGAGGGAAATCTGAAATCAAAGATATAAATTGAAATTTGTAGAAATTGATGGAGATTAATAGAAATTTGTGGTAATTACAATGAATTTCAATAAGTTTCGTGAGCAAAGAGAACAAATATCTACTAGTTTCTCCTTACTTGGAGACGTTTACCCGTACTGCTGGGGACATGGTGGATTTTAAAGTAACTGAGTCAATTTTTGCAGTAGTGATTGCAGAAAGCACCGTGTTAATATTGTCTGCTAATTTCTTGTCTTCAAATGAAATCTTTCCCACAGAAAGGTGGATTATAGGGGCACCGGATTCTGTCTTGAAAGAAATTTGTCCTGCAGAAAGTTTCTTTACCGCTTCTTCAGGGTTTGGTGAGATAGTCCCGTTTTTAGGGTTAGGCATAAGTCCCCGTGGACCCAGGATTTTTGCAACCCGTGCCAGTTTAGGCATCATTTGTGGTGCCGCAACCAATAGGTCAAAGTTAATTTTCCCTGCTTCAACTTCCGCAATTGTTGCATCATCTGCAATTTTTACCCGTAACGTCTTTCCCGTACCATGGGGTAGGGTAACCATTCCTGAAATTCCCTTTTCTTTGGTATTAATATGCAGTTCTACTGTTTCATCAAACTTGCTTGTTTTAAATTTCTTAAGGCTTTCAACTGCTTTGGAGACTGTCATTTGGTCACGGCTTGATAGTGATTTATTAGAAAGGTATCTTTTTGATTTGATTCTTTTTTTGAGGATGCGTGCCTTTTTCTTCTTTCCGCCTTCTTCTTCTACCACTTCCGGAGTTTCTGTTGCAGGTGCTGTTTCCAGGCTTGCCGCAATCTCTTCTTCAGAAACGCCAACAGATACCGTGCGTTCTCCGCCTTTCATGCCGGCAATATGAGTTTTGCCTTCACGCAGATTTTTCTGCTCACGTTTCACCTGAGCTTTTTCTTGCTCTGCCTGCTCTTGTACCTCGTCTCCGAGTGTTTTTATTTTAACCTTACCCATGTTTATTATTTATTACGTATTATGTGGCATGTATCATGTATAAATTTATACTTAATACAAAATACTTGCTACTTGATACTTTTATGCTTCCGTATCTATTCCCATGCTGCGTGCTACCCCTTTCACTATCTTTGCAGCTTGTTTTACGTCTCTAGTATTCAAATCATCCATCTTAATAGTTGCAATTTCTTCCGCCTGAGCGTTAGAAAGTTTTCCGGCAACTTCCCGGGAAGGTTTACTGGAACCTTTTTGGATTTTTAAACTCTTTTTGATAAGTTCTGCAACCGGCGGTTTCTTAATAATGAATGAAAACGTTTTATCCTCAAAAACTGTGATAACCACAGGAAGGACTGTTCCTTTTTGATCCGCAGTTCTATCATTAAATGCCTTTACAAACTCCATGATAGGAAGTCCGTGCGGGCCCAATGCGGTTCCAATAGGTGGTGCAGGAGTAGCCTCCCCACCCTTAACGTTAATTTTAATAAATGTCTTAATTTTCTTAGCCATACCTTAGTTTTTTATAATAATGCTAAAAAGAATGCGTTAGCATATTTCTTAGCCATACGAGTAATGTATCAGGTATCATGTATAAAATCATACTTAATACAAAATACTTACTACTTGATACAGTCTAGATCTTCTCTACCTGTAAGAAATCAAATTCTACCGGTGTTTCGCGTCCAAAGATATTCATCAGAACTTTCAGCCTTCCACGGCTCTCATCTATAGATTCTATTGTGCCCAGTTGGTCGGAAAATGGTCCATCTACTATTTTTACCGGCTGCCCTACGGAAAATGCGCTCTTGAAGACCGGGTCTTTCATTTCTACAAACTTCACAATAGCCTCAACTTCATCATCCCGTACCGGAGTAGGTTTATTCATAGCGCCTACAAATGAAGTGACACCTGCAGTGGTGCGTACTAATAGCCAGGATTCATCATCCAGTGCCATTTTTACCAAAATATATCCCGGAAAAATCTTTTCCTTTATATTCTCTTTTTTCCCGGAGCGGACCTTAATGGTTTCACGGGTAGGAACTAAAACGTCCAGGATCCTCTCTTTGAATCCCATGGACTCCACGCGCTGCATGAGGGTTTTTGCAACCTTGTTCTCATGTCCGGAGTAGGTGTGGACTATGTACCACCGTGCTTTTTTCTCGTCTTGCATATAAATAGTTACTTAATAATGAATTCTAAGAGTTTGGCAAAGCCAAAATCTACAACCCCTAAATAGACGCCTACAAAAACGCTGATAATGATCACTACTGCAGTGAGCCTGATAGTTTCCTGTCTGTTGGGCCAGGTAACCTGCAATAATTCAGCTCTTACGCTTTTAATAAACGTCAACATGTTAAAACTCAAATTTCAGACCGCAAGGAAAACAATGGAAACTACAATCTGAGGTTGAGGAATTAATTTTACCATAGAGCCTGATTGATTGTAAAGAGCCTCGTATATTCCTTCCCTACGTTTCTCTTACTGTCCTTTTCCCATGTCCATACAGGGTTAATTGACAATTAAACCGTGAAAACCTACAATATGTTCATGTCTAAGATTCGTAAAGCAGTTATTCCGGCAGCAGGCTTTGGTACCAGATTTCTTCCCCAGACCAAGGCTATGCCTAAAGAAATGCTCCCCATAGTAGATAAGCCTATTGTCCAGTACATAGTTGAAGAACTGGTAGGTGCCGGCATCACGGATATTATTCTGGTTACCGGATACCACAAGCGCACCATAGAAGACCACTTTGACGCAGCAAATATGGACCTTATAGAAAACCTGCGGATGGGCGGAGAAAAGAAGCGGCCTCTTTTAGAAGAGATTGAGAAGATATCCGGGATGGCTAACTTTATTTATGTGAGACAAAAAGGTCCGTACGGAAATGGGACACCCCTGCTTAACGTCCGCCATATTGTTGGAAATGAGCCGTTTATCTATGCTTTTTCAGACGATTTTATTTCTGCGGAGCCTAAATCCCGTTTCCGGCAAATGATAGAACTCTTTGATGAATTTGGTTGTTCTATCCTTTCTTCAATAAAGGCAGTAAAGGATGAAGATTATGACCGGTACGGTTTTGCAGGCGGAGAAGAAATCCGGGAAGGCGTGATAGACGCAAAGACTATTATAGAAAAGCCGGGGAAAGCTTCAGCCCCTTCAAGCCTGGCAAATGTTTCCAGCTCTTTGTTTACCCCGGATATTTTTAAATACCTTGACCAGGCACAGGAAAATCTTCAGGAAGGTGATGAGCTTTACTATAATGATGCATTAAAATTAATGCTTGAGGATGGGCATAAGGTGATAGCAGCTGAGATAATAAACGGGAAGTATTATGATACGGGGAATAAGCTGGAATATATGAAAACCGTTGTGGAATTCGCCCTCAAGCATCCTGAAATAAATGGTACGTTCCGCGACTTTCTCCATAACCTTTTGAAAGAATCCTGAGTATAAATAGGCTTAGGGTGTTTCTTCTGCGTTTTGAGAACGTTTCCTTGCCGCATCCAGTTTACTTTGAATAAATTGTTCTGTTACCTCTATTTTCCTGGATCCTAATAACGGTCCGGCAATATTTGCAACGTCTTGTGCCAGAAGGTCAGGATATGCTTTTACATAGTAATCAAGTGCTCCTTTGCCTTCTTCCGGTTTTTCAGATAGTCTTCCATTCGCGTTCTCCAGAGAGCGTTGTTCAAACCGTTCTATGATCTCCCTGCGCATTTGGGCATCTTGTGCTGCTTCTTGTGCCTTCCGCTCATTGCTTTGAGCCAGATATTTCCGGTATGCCCTGAGTTCTCTTAACTGAGGAGAAAGATATCTGGGATCTACTAATTCTGTCATGATGTCCCTTACTGCCCAGGAATCCAGTTCCTGTATCTTCCCTGCGCGGGCAACAGCATCTTCCAGCGTATAGAATGGACCAAATTTTACCCGGTTCAACCTGAACAGGTCTAAGCCGCCTTTTTTGTCCGGCTTTTTGTCTCCGGCTGCTGTTGACACGTCTACAAAAAGGATCCCAACGTGTTGAATTCTTTTCCGTTTTACCAGTGCCGCCATATTGCCCAGTGTCCGTTCACCCTGCTTAACATCAGGCAAGAGGGGAGACCGCTCAGACTGTGTTGGGAGATATACAACTCCTCCTTGTTTTAGTGCACTTTCTGCTGAAGCTGCAAATTGCACAAAACCGGTGTTTTCCTCCGGTAGTTCATGTACCAGCCGTTCCCTTACGGCGTCCGGAGTTTGCACCGGCCCAATTTTAGAAAGAAGGGTTTTTTTGTTGATCTTTGCTTTCCGTTTTTTGAGCGTGCTTTCCGTGACAATAGGATTTATGCCTACTCCTGCGTGTTCTACAACCTTTGCAAGATCTATACCAAGTAACTTTTTCTGGTGGTCTCCTATGGGAAATTCAAATTGGGTTCCTTTCAGGGCGCCATCTGCGGCGTTATAGAGTGCTAACAGTACTGCCAGTGGGTCAATTCTGCTCCGGTGTTTAGAAAACAGGATAAGAGATCCGCCGTTTGCCACATGAGTTAATGCTTCTTCCAGGCCGGTGTGTTCTGAGGGAGTAACTTCAGTGCGGACAATGGGATTTAAGACACGTCTCCACGCTTCCCTTATTTCCTGCCCGGCCAGGTTTTGTCTAAAAGGAATCCCGCCTTCTTTCTGTTCAACTGCCATGAGGGGATTCTAGCAAGTTACCCAGAGTAATACAAGCTGTTAAAAAAAGACTTCTATTTCAATGAAAAGAGAAGTTCCGAGTGTAGCTCGGCTGTAGTTTTAACGGCGTAAAACTTGATATAATTCAAAGTATGGAAAGCCCAAGGGATCACATCGGAGCTAAATTAAAAAAAATAGTTACAGACCTAAAATTCGAAAAACCACCTACAATCAAAGAGATTGATGATTCTCGATTTGGAGACTATTTTTCTAATGTTGCTATGCAAGCTTTTAAATTAGTGAAGGCAAATATTGAAGGAACCTATTTGCATACAGATTATGGCTTAGCTAGAGACCCTTTAGATATGGCTGAAAAGATTAAAAATGCATTTGGTGAAGATGAGATAGTCTCGAAAATAGAAGTAGCTAAACCAGGTTTTATTAACTTTTACCTTTCCCAAAAATCACTTGTTGAAAATTTGAACCTTATTCTTCAGCAAAAAGAGAACTTTGGTCAATCTGCAATCCTACGGAACATGAAAGTGATGGTGGAGTTTACGGACCCAAATCCGTTGAAGGAATTCCATATAGGCCACCTATATAGTAATGCGGTAGGGGAAAGCATAGCCCGGTTAACAGAATCCCAGGGAGCAGAAGTCTGGCGGGCAAATTACCAGGGAGATGTAGGAATGCACGTTGCCAAAGCCCTATGGGGGATCATGCACCATGAGCTTAAAATGGAGGAGGCAGAAGGTAAACCGCTTCTGGAGCGCGCAAAGTTTCTGGGTGAAGCATATGCATTAGGAGCAAAAGCTTATGAGGAAGATGAAGCTGCAAAACAGGAGATTGTCTCCCTTAACAAAAAGGTGTATGAGAAAGATCCTGAAGTATATCCGTTGTATGAAAAAGCCCGGCAGTGGAGCCTGGATTATTTTGAAACCATTTACCAGCGGTTAGGTACCACATTTAAGCGGTATTATTTTGAGTCAGAAGCAGGACCGGTGGGCATGGAGATAGTAAAGGAGCACATAGGTGATGTGTTCCAGGAAGAAGGCGGCGCAGTAATTTTCCCTAAAGAAAAATCAGGCCTGCATACACGTGTCTTTATTAACTCACTCGGTTTACCAACGTATGAAGCAAAAGAGTTGGGCCTGGCCCCAACTAAATATAAAGATTTTCCCTATGACCTTTCCATTATTATTACCGGCAATGAAATTAATGAGTACTTTAAAGTGTTGTTAAAAGCGCTTTCCCTGATCCGTCCAGAATTAGCAGAGAAGACAAAACATTTATCCCACGGTATGGTGAGGCTCCCATCAGGCAAAATGTCCAGCAGGACCGGGGATGTAATAACCGGTGAATGGCTCTTACAGGAAACAAAACAGAAGTTAGAGGAAGCATACCCTGATATGGCCCAGGATGTTGCAGAAAAACTTGCAGTAGGTGCAGTAAAATATGCACTCCTCAAAGGAACCATAGGACAGGATATTACTTTTTCATTTGAAGAATCTATAAATTTGCATGGGAATTCCGGCCCGTATGTCCAGTATACCCACGCCAGGACCCAAAGCGTCCTAGAGAAAGCAGGTGGCACGTGGCAAGTAGCAAGTGGTCAAGAAAACTACACGCCACACGCCACAAGCTACCAGCAGGAGGAGTTGGATCTGCTCCGGATGTTGGTTCATTTCCCTGAAATAGTAGAAGAATCCGCAGAAAAATTCTCACCCAACCATGTCTGCACGTATCTTTTTGAACTATCCCAGGCGTTTAATCTGTTCTATGAAAAACATAGGGTTTTAAATGCGGAGAATGATGAAGCTAAGAATTTCAGAATTGCGTTAACCGCGGGCGTAGGGCACGTGTTGAAAAATGGCCTGCACCTCTTAGGAATCCAAGCCCCCCAGAAGATCTAGCGCCTTCTGAGTTGATTGAAAATAAAAAAGCCATTTCTTGGCTCCAAATCCTGTCCGTTCTTGTGGGACTCAGAAATTCTTGCTACCTTTTTAGCCCACTGTCCTTCTAAATATTCTTGGGTAAAGTCTGACCTGAGAATTACTACCCCCAGCCTTGCCAAATACTCCTGCAATTTAGGCCGTCCCAAATGCAATCTTCTTAAAAGAGTATCATATGCTAAATCCATTTCCTTTGCGGTCTTAAGGACTAATATGTTGACACTCCTGCTGTCTCCATCATCAAAGCTCACCTGAGCTTCCAATAGGTCCTGATAGCCAAATACTTTTGGTTTTCTTGCAAAGTGTACACCTGAAACATGAGGCTGTTTAGCTAAAATCTGCGCAACACGTTGAGGCGTGTGAGTCTCTCGGGAGTCAATCCTGGGATGCGGTGCTTCTACCATGGCGGAATAATATCATAGGGATAGTTTAAATTCAATTTTTAATTGTAGGCATAAAATGAGCACAAAAATATCCCATATTGAAGGAAAAAGAAGGGTATGAGATAATGAGCATGGCTCATTGCGGATTTAAAGATCCTAATGTCCTCCCCCGATAAATCGGGGTCCGGTCCTAAATGGAGCAAGCTAAGGTTTCTAAGTTCAGCTTATGAAATATACGTTAACTACATTAGAAAACGGTTTAAAAGTGGTATTAGTACCCATAGAAGAAATGGGTTCTGCAACTACACTGGTGATGGTAGGAGCAGGTTCCCGCTATGAAAACCGCAAGAACAGCGGTATCTCGCACTTTTTAGAGCACATGGCCTTTAAAGGCACTAAAACCAGGCCTACGGCCCGGGAAATTTCCACACTGGTAGATGGTATAGGTGCAGAATCAAATGCGTTTACCGGAAAAGAGTTGACTGGTTACTATATTAAATCTTCCTTTGAACATGTTAACCTCTCATTAGATATTCTTTCAGACATGCTTTCCAACCTCCTTTTAGACCCGCAGGAAATAAATAAGGAAAAAGGCGTGATTTTGGAAGAAATTAATTTATATGAAGATACCCCTTCCCGCAAAATTGGCGATTTGTTTGAAACACTGTTGTATGAAGATACACCTATGGGGTGGGATATTGCAGGCTCTAAGAGCGTCATTAAAGGAATCACCAGAGATGATTTTGTAAGCTATATGCAAAGCCTTTATTCTGCAGATAACATGTGCCTGGTAGTTGCAGGAAAGTTTGATAATGACCACATACTGGAAGTAGTTGAAAAGAAATTTGGCGGTCTTAAAAAATTCCCTACCGGTTCTTTTGAAAAAGCGGTTGACGTCCAGAACGGTCCAAAGGTTCTGTTGAAGCATAAAAAAACAGAGCAGTCCCACTTTGGGCTGGGGGTGAGGACCGTAGGATTGCCTGATAAAAAAGAGAACTATGTGCTTTCAGTCCTGGCATCTATCTTAGGTGGGGGTATGTCTTCCCGGCTGTTCCATGAAGTGCGTGAAGCCCGCGGCCTTGCATATTATGTCAGGGCATATTCTGAAAATTATAAAGACGTAGGATATCTGGCTGCTTTTGCAGGGGTAGACCCGGCCAGAATTGATGAAGCTATAAAAGTGGTCCGTGATGAGCTGTTGAAAATAGGGTCTGATGGGGAGATAACCCAGGAAGAGTTAAAGAAAGCAAAAGAATTTATGAAAGGCCATTTTGTCCTGGATTTAGAAGATACGCGTTCTGTTGCCGGACACTATGCAACTGATTTAACCCTGGAGGGAAAGATGGAGAACCCTGATGAGGTGCTTTCCCAGATTGATGCGGTAACGCTGGAAGAAGTGCAGGCAGCTGCCAGAAAATACATAGCGCCGGAAAACATGAACCTGGTTATTATAGGGGATTTTGAAGACCAGACGCGTTTTGAGCATCTCCTCAAGTAATTTTGTTTGATTCTTCTTCCTAAGTATGGTACGGTAAGTCCATGGATTCCCGGTCAGAAGGAGTATACGCCAGTTTTTCCAAAGATACATCAAGTTTCTCCGATGTAAAGTCTATGGCTAATGAGCTTGCTGTTTTTCAGCGTGCCCACGCATTAGTTGCCGGCGGTTTGACTTGGCATGAAGGGGGGAGAAAAACACCGGAGGAGAATAAGGACAGGGCAGAGATAGAATCTGCAGCACTTGAATTAAAGTATCCACAGCTAACGCTTATTCCTATGTTTCCTTCTTTATACAGATACCTCAGAACAGAAGAGCTGAATAGGGCTCTGTCCCGGGGTGGTGATATATTGCTGATAGGAAGCGGGACAACTATGTATGAAGTCCTTTCCCTTACCGTAGAGCAGCCTTCCCAGCAAGATGTGGAACATGTTTTCTCAGAATTTGGCACCAGGGTAAATAATCTTTATGCAAGACGAAGTGAAATAGTCCATCACCCTGACGCGGTTGAGAAAGTACCACTGCTTCCCCATAAGGTACAAGCGTATGAACCGGATACAAGACAGACAGAAAGGTTCAGAGAGGCAAATGCCGTATTTGGAACAGAAACGGTAATTGCAAGCATAGGAATTCAAGAAGGATATGGGCAGGTGTCAGATAGTAGATTTGACAATGTTGCTTTAAACAGGACGGATCCTGCAGTCTTTCAATCAACGCCGGAAATGATGAGGATGCTTATGGATTTAGTAAAGCCTGGAGGAAGTTTTGTCGTGACTATTGGGACCGGAAAAACTCCTGAGGAACTTACCGGAAGAAAAGCTTTTCTTGAAGAAACCGCAAAGATGCTGCCGGAAGCCGGGCTTACCATTACCTCAAGGCTCCCCATGTCTTTTGAAAAACAGAGGAAAAGACAATTCGGCTCAGAGGTGGTGGGGGGTGTAATAGGCAGGAGAATATGACCTTGAAGATTCTTCAACTGAACATTTGGAATGGGGGGAAATTGTGGGGGAACCTGGAAGCTTTTTTAAAAGACAATTCCTTTGATATTCTATTTTTCCAGGAGGTTTTTAACGGGCATGGGCAGGTGCCAAACAGGTACAAAACGCTTGAATTATTTAAGGATATGTTCCCCGGGTATTACTCACATTTTGCGCCTTCCTTTGGTGATATAGGGGAGTACGGCGCTATAGACCGCGGGAACGCTATCTTTTCTAAATTTCCTATTACGTCTTCTGATATTATTTTCTTTGACTTACCATACCGTGTTTTTGAAGAGCAGAAGCAGCGGGATTTTGAACAGACGCCGCGTGCTTTAGAGTACTGTGAAGTTGATTTAGGAAAGACTCGGGTAAATTTATTTAACCACCACGGGATTTGGGGGCACCATGGGGATGATACTCCCCGGCGTTTAGAGATGGGAAAAACCATTGTCAGGCACATAAGAAATAAAGAAAACGTGATTTTGGCCGGGGATTTTAATTTAAACCCTGACACGGAAACAGTGCGGATGGTTGAAAAGGAGCTGGAGAGTGTATTCTCAAATACATTACCAAGCACATTTAACATGAAGCGGAAAGATGATCCCGGTTATGCAACAGCAAAAGTAGACATGCTGTTTGTGAGTAAAAACATAAAAGTTTTAGAGAAAGACTGTCCGCAGGTAGATGTCTCAGACCATTTTCCCCTCACAGCCGTACTCGAAGTATGAAATTTGAAACTGATAGAAATTTGCTTCGCGAAACTCCTGGAAATTAATTGTAATTTCAACTAGTTTCTATTAATTTCTTCCACATTTCCTTAACACGTTAACCTCTCTTATACCTGATACTTAATACTTTATACTCAATACTTAATTTTAGTTTGTGAAGTCTTGGGTAGCCAGGAGGCCAAAACGGTTGCTTACGGATACTCCTACGCCAATTTTTGTATATGCAGGATTCAGGATGTTTGCGCGGTGTCCGGAAGAGTTCATCCAGTTGGTCATCATGATATCCGCTGACTGTCCTCCTGCAATATTTTCTCCTGCGGTACTAAAAGAAATACCCCCTATACGCATCCGCTGGAACGGATCCAGCCCGTCAGGGTTCACATGGTCAAAAAAATTACGGTCATTCATGTCTTTGCTATGAGCGCGGGCAACTGCGGCAATTTCATTACTAAAGGTAAGCGGTGGGACGCCGTGCTGTTGCCGTTGTTGGTTAGTCTGGTTAAAAATATCCTGCTCAATCTGTGAAATATCTGCCGGCTGCGGCTGGGGCTGTTGGATAAAAGGGACCGGAGTAGGTGTTGGGGTAGGATATTCTATAGACGGTTGAGGTGTTGGGGTGGGGGTGTCATAAATAGGTTGATCCGGATTGTTATAAACGGGTTGCGTGGGAGTAGGGGTTGGTATGGCTGGCTGCTGGTAGGTAGGAGGCTGGTAAGACGGTGGATTACTCCCGGGCGTATTACCGGATGGAGGGTTAGAATTCCCGGGCGTATTTGCCGGATAATACGTATTCACGCCGCCCGGGTTATAGATGGTTTCTTTAGTATCTCTGATAAATGGAGGCAGTGTATATAGTCCTGCCTGCATACGTTGGAGATTCAGCTTTTCCTGGAAGGCAAGGATTGCAGAATCCTTAATCTGGTTAAAGTTGGTTTCTACATCCGTGAAAGCAGGGGGGGTAACTTTAAACATGGTGCCGGAAAAGAGGCTTAGGTTTTTATTCCCAAAAGAGGCAAAGTAAATCTGGTAAGCCAGAGGTTTTACTATGGTTGAACCTTCAATTTTGTCCTGCAGTGTGAGGTTGGCAGGAGCCTGGGAAACCAGCAGCGTGAAAAGGAAAAAAGTTACAAAAAAGGAGGCAATAACAGAAGGAATAAGGTTTATATAACGGCTTAGGTGATGAACAAAAATAAACCGGTCTATGTTAAACGCACGACGGGCAGATTTAAAAAAGATTTTTTTGAATGATAAAAATCTCCAGAATATAAAGAACAATAATGTCTCAAAAAGTAATGATTGCTGCAGGGCGGTGAGGGGTAGAGGAAGGGGGTTTTTAGAAGAAACGTATAGCCCTATTATGATAGAAAGTAGGGAAACCAGTAAAAACTTGATAAATGAATAAAAAGAATAGAACCAGGCTTTTTTATAAATAATAAAGGCAGCAATGCAAAAAACAGAAATCCCCAGAATATCAATAATATTCATCCACCTTTTATATTAGGGAATAATTTAAGAAGAGTCAAAGAGATAGGTGCTAGGGCATTAGAGCTCTAGAGCGTTAGGTGTAAAGAGGCCTATAGTTGATCTTAAATAGTTCCTGTGTTAGAATGCCTGTTCATGAGAGAAATTGAAACTAGACAAAGAGGATATTATCCTACAGAAATACAAACCCCTTTGCAGTATGTCGCTGATTTTGCACTTGAAGCCCGGCGTGCTAAGAACCGTGTTTGGGTGCAGTGCATGGATTTTGAAATGGGCCATGCACCTGGAATAGTACAAAATGCCCTTGCAGAGACAGGAGCCCGTGGAGTTGATACCAGACTTACTATAGATGGATTTGCGGTTGCTATGGTAAATGACCAGGTGAGTTGGATCCCTAAAAGTGGCCGCCGTAAAGATACACAAGAGTACCTTCAGCGTGCGGATAAGGATATGTTTGCACGTCTTGAATCTTCTGGAGTAGAGGTAACCGTTACCAATCCTCACATTTTAAATGTTTTCCCTGCAAAAATTTTTCCTTTTGTAGGACGCAACCATGTGAAATTGACCATAGTAGATGATACCGCTTGGTTTGGGGGCGTAAATATAGCATCTGACCATTTTGAAAAAGCAGACTTTATGGTAAAAATCACAGACCCTGAATTGGTACACGCTCTTGGGCAAGTTTTCTTTCAGGTAAATGAAGATAAGCCAAAGAAAGATTACCGGATTGATGTGGATGCAAGGAATGCAATATATGTAGACCGTGGAGATAGAGGAAAATCAATTATTCTGGATGAGGCACAAAGAATGCTGCACAGAGTACATGAATCAATTGATTTTATTTCCCAGTTTCCTCCATCAGCGACGGTTCTGGATGCAATGGTAGAAAGGGCGAAGGAAGGAGTAGATGTTCATATCATAACTCAATCAAAAAGACATTTGGAAAGCAACAGTATCCCTTTTGGGCTGCTCATGAAAAGGAATTATCAGAAGTTTTTAAAGAAAACAGAAGGAGTTTCCAATGTATATGTGGACCATTTTGAAGGACATCATGGAAGGGTACATGCAAAAATGCTGATTGTTGATGGGCGCGAAGCTTTGTGGGGGTCGCATAATCTGGATATTGCAGGGGTTAGAGCCGGGACTCAAGAGGTAGATATAAAAACAACCGATCTCCAATTAGTCAGAAAGCTTTCAGCAGTTTTTGACCAAATTAAGAATGGAACGTTTGACTTAGGCTTTCAGGAAGGCCCATTTAACCCGCAAGAATTTAAATAGGTGTTAAGAGCTAGGTTTTAACTTGAGAGGGTCTTATTTGAATATTTGAGGATTTGTAGTATTTGACTATTTTTTACTCTTTCCCCACTATTACCAGAATATCTGTGGAGCCGGTGTTGTCTGCTGCTGCAGTACCTACCGTGTAGTTAGCGCTTAAATCCTTTTTAATAGTTGGCAGGAAGTCTTTATCCGCTGCTTTTACATGTACTTCTGTTTGGGTATAGTCAGAGGTAGGTGCATTTCCTACAGAAGAAACTGTGTAGCCCAGCCCGGTCAAAAAGTCACCCATTTTCTTAGCTGCTCCCGTGATGCCGCTTCCATTCTGTACGGTAACCGTATATTTAGAGCGGTCTGTGGTGCCGGTAGTTCCCGTAACTTTAGGTGAAACGGTTGGAGTAGTGCCAGCTTTCTTGGTAGGCGTTGGTGTCCCTGAAACTGCTGCTGAAGGGCTTGCAGTTGGGGTATCGGTAGGGACCATAGCTATGGTAGGGGTTGGCGTTGGCGTTGCGTTTGTTGAAGATTTTCCTAAGAATTTTACTGCGCCAAAAGCAACAGAACCCAGGATAACTAACAGGATGATAAGAAAAAGAATCTTTTTACCGCGGCCGCTTGAAGGGCCTTTTGAAGAAGTAGAGGCATCAGTTGCAAAAGGTGATTGGCTAAAAACTGATTCTTCCATAAGGTTTTTGCAGTATACCACAAAAAAAGGGTTTTGCAAGGAGAATCGGGATAATCTGATAGAATACAGCAGAGCTGCAGATTGGTTTTTCTCTTCCTTTACAGCAGGGTTTGTTTTCATGTACAATATGTAGCATGTTAGGCGAAAGAACAGTCGTATTAGTAAAACCTGATGGCGTACAGCGCGGTTTTTAGGACCGCAGTCCTGAGCTAGTCGAAGGACGAGGACCGCAAGCTAGAATTACAATAAAAATATGTTAGGAGAAAGAACAGTCGTATTAGTAAAACCTGATGGAGTCCAAAGAGGGCTTATCGGTGAGATAATCCACAGATTTGAGCGTAAGGGCATGCGACTTGCTGCTATTAAAATGATTTCCCTCTCAGATGCGCTTTTAGATGAATGGTATGCCCACCACAAAGATAAGCCATTTTTCCCTAAATTAAAATCCTACATGCAGTCTTACCCGGTAGTTGCCATGTTATGGGAAGGCGTAGATGCTGCAACGACCGTACGCAAAATGATAGGAGTTACCTTAGCTAGAACTGCAGAGCCGGGAACTATCCGCGGAGATTTTGCCATGTCCCAGCAATATAACCTCATCCATGCTTCAGAGAGTGTTGAGATAGCAAGAAAAGAAGAAGCTTTAATATTTAAAGAAGATGAAATTTTTGACTGGGAGAAAGAAGACTATGACAATATCTATGCAGAGGAAGAGAAGAAATAAAAGAGATCATTAGAAGAAGTTTGCTCGTTCTCAATTTCTCAATACCCTATACTCAATACTGAATACTATTGTAGGTCTTCCAATTTTATTGCATCTTCAACCTTAAATTCTCCAACCCTGGTTCTCACCAACCTTGTAAGATATCCGCCGGCTTGCAGCTCATCTCCAATATCCCTTGCCAGGCTTCTTATGTATACCCCGGTTCCGCAGGTTACTTTTATTTCAAGCATGGGATAATCATATGAAATTATCTCAATTCTTTTTATGAATACCTTCCGGGGCTCCATTTCAAACGTTTCTCCCTTCCGTATTCTTTTGTAGGCTTCCTTTCCTTTAATTTTGATTGCCGAGTATCGTGATGGGGTTTGGGAAATCTCTCCAATAAATTTCTTTAATTTCTCCTGGATTTCTATCAATTTCGGTTCATTATCTGAGACTTTCTTTATAGGGCCCTCAGAGTCATCCGTCTCAGAAGTAAATCCAAGTTTTATGGAAGCAGCATATTCTTTCTCACCTTTTACATACTTATCTAGTAGCTTGGTGTTTTCCCGTCCTACTGCAATTACCAAAACCCCTTCTGCCAGGGGATCCAGAGTCCCTCCGTGGCCCACCCGCATTACATGAGTTATAGTCCTCACTCTGTTCACAACGTCATGTGAAGTCATCCCAACCGGTTTGTAGACCGCAAAAATGCCATTATCCATACGTGCATTATACAAGAAAGGGGCTAACGAGTTAAAAAGTTCCATCCAGAGGATGGTTTGCCTCTGGCGGAAACGGGTTAAAAGGTTGATGTTTATTTGTTTGGCCGGGTGAAGAGGAATATGCTGGCAGGGATGATGGCAAGAAAAGCAAATGAAGCATTTACCATAAATGCGTTTTGTATCCCAAAGTGGTCTGAAATGAAACCCAATCCTACAGTACTCACAGAGGCTGCAATATTAGAGACAAAAGAATAAAAACTGAGCGGTTTTTCAAAATTCCCATGGTGCTCTATGGAGTCCGTCACCATGGTTTGGGTTA
>JBLMVJ010000045.1:0-10058 GCA_050255815.1 Candidatus Levyibacteriota bacterium
CTTTGTTCATTTTCAGCGTCCATTGGAGCACGTGAAGCCCTCAGTCTTTACCCGCCTCAAAATAAAAAGGGTGTCCTCATTCTTTTGTAATTCTGCCTTTACGAAACATTTTATTGATAAAACATTTGGCATATATTCCCAGATTCTCTATCCTCCTGTAGAACTTTTTCCAAAAAAGATACCAAAACAGAACATTATTTTGCATGTGGGCAGGTTTAGGGTGGTAGAAAGGACCGTTGGGATGAGAGATTTTAAAAAACAGTATCTGATGCTGGATGTTTTTAAAGAAATGGTTGATGAGGGATTAACGGGTTGGAAATTTGTTATGGCGGTGAGTGTCCAGGATAAAGACAGAGATGCATTTGCAGAACTGAAAAACGGCGCAAAAGGATACCCGGTAGAATTTGAAGTAAATAAGACAAACAGTCAGCTCTGGGAATTTTATGCAAAAGCAAAAATATACTGGCATGCTTCCGGATACGGGGAAGATTTAGAGAAAAATCCGGAGTATGCAGAGCATTTTGGGATTTCTACCGTAGAGGCTATGGGCGCGGGAGCGGTACCGGTGGTAATTAATGCCGGGGGACAAAAAGAAATAGTGACTGACGGAAAAAACGGATTGTTGTGGGATAGCCTTGAAGAATTGAAGAAAAGGACCTTGGAACTCATTGGGTCAGAAGCCCAGCTGGAAAAGCTATCACAACAAGCAAAAAAGCGCGCAGAGGATTTTAGCAAAGAGGCTTTTGAGAAAAAAATCAAAGGACTTATTTCATGAAAAAATATTTTAAGTTTTTTCCCTTTGTCGTTATCATTTTAGCTGCCTGCGTTTTTTTCTACCCGTTTTTATTAAAAGCAAAACTTCCGATTCCCTCAGATACTATAGTTGGCCTCTATTATCCGTTCAGGGATGTATATAGCGAAACTAACCCTAACGGACTCCCTTATAAAAATTTTCTTATTACTGATCCGGTGAGGCAGCAATATCCCTGGAAACAACTTGCTGTTTCGAATGTGAGTAAATACCAATTACCTGTTTGGAATCCATATGAAATGGCAGGGGTTCCCTTAGCGGGTAATTTCCAGTCAAGCCCGTTCTATCCCCTGAATATTCTTTTATTCCCGGGGCCATTTCCTATCATGTGGTCTGTGTTTATTTTTATCCAGCCAATTCTTGCAGGGTTTTTCCTATATCTTTACCTGAGGAATCTCAGGCTGGACCTGCGTGCTGCACTTTTGGGAAGTATCACCTGGATGTTTTGCGGGTTTAATGTTGCCTGGCTGGAGTGGGGAAACGTGGGTCATACTTCCCTATGGCTTCCTTTAGTATTGTTGAGCGTTGATAAAATTCTTCAGCCTAATAGTAAAGGAAATTCAAAATTCAAAAATCAAAAGTTGACTTGGGCTTTCATATTTATTTCTAGTCTTTCATTTAGTTTGCTCGCTGGACATTTGCAGACATTTTTCTACTTATTAGCTCTATCCCTGGTATATGTCATTGCAAGAGGAATCCAGATTAAAAAACTTTCAGGCTTTTTTGTATTTACCGGTTTATTCTTTGTTTCTGGAATGTTAACTATTTTTCAGTGGCTGCCAACGTTGCATTTTATATTGCTTTCAAACCGCGCATCTGACCAGTCTTATCTGCAGCCGGGCTGGTTTATCCCATACCAGAATCTTATCCAATTTTTAGCACCTGATTTTTTTGGAAATCCAGCCACATTGAATTATTTTGGCGTTTGGAATTATGCAGAGTTTATAGGCTATGCAGGTATCATTTCTTTTATCCTGGCAATGTACGCAGTAATTTTTAGGAAAGATAAGAAGACTTACTTTTTCCTGGGGTTAACTGCTGCTTCCTTTATTCTGGCAACGCCTAATACTATTTCCCGTATTCCTTATATGCTTAATCTGCCATTTGTTTCAACGGCACAGCCTACCAGGTTGATGTTCCTGATAGATTTTAGCATTGCCGTTCTTGCCGCATTAGGGTTTGACCTTTTTTTAAAAAAACAAAGACGTATCTGGATACCGGTTCTCTTTACGGGAATAGTGTTTTTAGGCTTATGGGCTTCAATCCTGGGAGTTAAGTGGTTATCCGTAGAAGATTTTTTAGTGGCAAAAAGTAATATGAAGCTTCCTTCTATTCTGTTGTGCCTGAGTTCAGCTATTTTGCTTGGCTACCATTTTTTACCCGGAAAACGGATAAAACAGATGTTAGTAGTTGCTTTATTTGTTATTGTCTTTTTTGACCTGTTTAGGTTTGGATGGAAATTCACCCCATTTACAGACAGGCAGTATCTATTCCCCCAAACCTCTGTCATAGACTTTCTTCAAAAGCAAAACGGCTTATTTAGAATTGCTTCTTCAGACTCCAGGATTTTGCCTCCAAACTTCTCCGTAATGTATAAGCTCCAATCAATAGAAGGATATGATCCGTTATATCTTACTTCTTATGCACGTCTCATAGCAGCAAGCGAACGTTCTGACCATAGTATAGAAGCACCATTTGGTTTTAACAGGATTATTACGCCCCATAATTTTAATTCTCCAATAATTGATTTATTAAATGTAAAATATGTCCTGTCCTTGGATAATTTGAGTAACGCTAAATTTAGGAAAGTGTTTGAAGCCGGCCAGACAAAAGTATATGAAAATAAGAATGTGCTACCCAGGGCATTTTTTGTAAAAGAAGTACTTAGAAAAGAGAATGAACAAGAGGCAGCAGCGGTGCTTTTTGACCCACAAGTTAACCTGCATGAAACTGCGGTGGTTGAAGGAATGGATAAAGAAAATGTTCAGGTTAATACGGGAGGAAATGTTGAGGTAAAAAATTATTCGGATTCGGAAATCATCCTTATGGTAAGCGGCCCGGGCGGATTCCTGGTAGTAACGGATGCATATTATCCTACCTGGAAGGCGTATGTTGACAATAACCAAACAGATATTTTAAAAACAGATTTGGCATTTCGGGGGGTGTTTGTTCCTGCAGGAGAGCATGTGATAAGATTTAAAGCATCGCTTTGGTGATAATATGTTCAACTCCTAGCGGAGCCTCAACATATATTTTGAAATAACAAATATTTATGAAAATAGAAGTGGTTATTCCAAATTATAACGGGTATGAACTGGTGGAGCAGAATTTACCGGTGGTAATTGATTCTTTGGAAGACTATAAGGAAGCGGCCATTACCATAGTAGATGACGGTTCCCAAAAAGAAGAGCAGAGGAAGCTTGAGTTACTGGTTGAGAAGATAAATAAAAAATCACCGGTAAAAGTTAACCTTTTGCTGTATCAGGAAAACAAAGGTTTTTCTTCTAATGTAAACCGCGCGGCACTGGCTTCTACCGCGGATATTATAGTCTTGTTAAATACTGACGTTGCTCCCCATAAAGATTTTTTGCAGTATTTGCTCCCTCATTTTAAAGATAAAGAAATGTTTGGGGTAGGATGTATGGATGAGAGTATAGAAGACAAAACTGTTCTGAGAGGCAGGGGAATAGGGGAATGGAGAAAAGGATTTTTAGTCCATCATAAAGGTGAAGTGGACAAAACGGATACCTTCTGGGTTTCCGGAGGGAGTAGTGCTTTTAACCGGGAGATGTTCCAAAAACTGGGAGGATTGGATACGCTCTATGACCCATTCTATTGGGAGGACATAGACCTTTCATACCGGGCACGTAAAGCAGGCTACAAGGTACTCTTTGAACCCAAGAGTATAGTGGTTCATATCCATAAGAAGGGATCCATTAAGAAACACTATAGAGATGACGTTATTCAATCATATGCCATGAGGAACCAATTTACTTTTGTCTGGAAAAATATTACAGACGGGAATTTAATCTTCTCCCACATATTTTGGTTACCATATTACCTCTTGTCTGCTTTATCCCGATTTGATAAGATTTTTTTGAAAGGTTTTCTTCTTGCCCTGATGCGCCTTCCCCAAATCCTGAATCATAGGAATAAGCAGAAGACGTATTATAAGAAGACTGATAAAGAGCTTATATAAAGAGGGTAAAGGTAGCCCAGTGAGTACACTGGGTGACAGAATGAATTTATAAATTGTATTCATTCTGTCAAACACACGTACGCTAGATATATTTAAAGGTATTTATTAAGAATTGTGAAACTAAGTATTATCATTCCTGCATATAATGAAGAAAAAACAATTTCAGAAATCCTGAAAAGGGTGGATGACGTGGATTTAGGTGAAATAAAAAAAGAGGTTATTGTGGTGGATGATGGGTCAAAAGATAACACCCTGAGACTTGCCCAGGAATTTGCAAAAGGGAAAAGGACGGTAAAGGTTATAGCCCATAAAAAAAATAAAGGGAAAGGTTCAGCGGTAGTTACCGGCATGAAAGAAGCGTCCGGAGATATCTTCATTATCCAGGATGCTGACCTGGAGTATAACCCGCAGGATATTCCTCGCCTTATTACCCCTATAGCAAAAAAGAAGTACCGGGTTGTCTATGGATCCAGGCTGAGGACCAAACCGGTTCTTTTTGGAAAGAATAGAACTCCTTTGCTTATCCATTTTTTTGGCAATAAATTCTTGAGTTTTGTCACAACTGCATTGTATGGAGCCCGCGTATCAGATATGGAAACCTGCTATAAGGCGTTTGAAAAAAATGTCCTGAATGGGGTACGCCTGAAATCACGATCCTTTAATTTTGAACCGGAGATTACCGCAAAGATATTAAAAAAACGGATTAAAATTTTTGAGATAGACATAAAGACTAAGCCTCGGGGTTGGGAAGAAGGAAAAAAACTAAATACGGTACGTGACGGATCAATAGCCCTCTGGACACTTCTGAAATATAGGTTTGTAAATTAACCGCGTACTCACTACAATAAAAGAGTGAAGAAAAAAATCCTTTCTTATCTGCCGTTTATCCTGATTGTTGTTCTCGGAATAGCACTACGGACACTTTTTTTGAATATTTCCCCGCCCAGTTTAAATGAGGATGAGGCAGCTCTGGGATACAACGCATTTTCCATACTAAGAACAGGTGCAGATGAGCATGGCGTGTTTTTGCCATTATCACTGGAATCTTTTGGAGACTGGAAGCTTCCCGTCTATTCCTATATAGATATCCCGCCTATTGCTGTTTTTGGCCTCACTGAATTTGCCGTCCGTTTCCCCAGTATCCTTGCCGGAGTTGCCGGTATTATCCTCATATATTTTATTTCCCGGGAGCTTTTTAAGAAAAAGACCATCTCATTGTTTAGCGCGTTCTTTTTTGCCGTTTCCCCCTGGAGTATTTTTTTCTCCCGGGCCGCGTATGAAGTTAATGTAGGGATGAGTATTTTTTTAGCAGGATTTTTACTTTACCTTTTGGGTGAGAAAAAAAAGAAAAAATGGTACCTGCTGTCTTCAGGAGTATTATTTGGTGTTACCTTATTCACCTATCATTCGTTTATTATTTTTACCCCTTTATTTGTTTTTGCACTGGGTGTTTTTACCTGGAAAAAGCTTAAGAAAAACATTCTCTTTCTGACTATTCCTCTTGCCCTTTTCATGATAGTAACGGTTTTTACCAGTTTTAGCTCCGGTTCCAAGCTGTCTACTACCACTATCTTTACCAATAAAAACATTATTTATAACAGGGTTGAAAACTTTAAGAAAGATACTATTGCCAATCCTCCGGTTCTGGATAAAATTTATACAAAATATGTAGGGGTACCGTACCAATTATTGCAAAATTACCTGAGTTCTTTTTCTCCAACATTTTTATTTGATAGAGGCGGGGAGAAGCTTGTCCATAATTTAGACGGTTTTGGGAATATCTATATTTTTGATGCGCTGCTGCTATTAGTAGGCATTGCCGGAATTTTTTATTTCAGGGAAAAACAATTTCCTGTTTTACTGGTTTGGTTATTTTTAGCGCCAATCCCTTCCGCTATGACCATAGATGCGCCTAACTCAACCCGCCTGTTTATCCTTATGCCCTTGTTTGTTTTAATTTCAGGATATGGTGCATTTACCCTTCTTCAGATATTACGGAAGAACACACTGAGGAAGGCTATTTTAGGCGGTCTGGGTTTGTTGTTTATGCTGAATGTTTTCTTTTTCCTGGATTTATACTTTATTCATTTTGGGTACCACCGTGCCAGGTTCTGGCATTACGGGTATAAAGAAGCGGTTGCATTGTCAAATACATATCCTGAAGCACAAGTGGTCATGCGGGGTCCTGAAAATTTCCCCTATATTTACTTCCTATTTTATAACCGGTATGACCCCAAAATATTTCAAAAAGAAGTGAGTTTCTACCCTAAAACCTGGGACGGTTTCAGGTATGTAAAAAATTTTGGAAGATATACTTTTACGGATGATATTGATTATGGAAAACAGGTATCAAATGTTTTATACATAGATGATAGGGGGTTTAAAGATCCTTCTACAACCATTAAACTTCCTAATGGTGATCCTATCCTGCAATGGGAATACAAGAAATAATGAAACTATTACAAAAGTATGCGATTGCCTGTATTTTTCTCGTAGCACTACTTCTGCGGTTTTATGCTTTATCCACAAATCCGCCAGCATTAACCTGGGATGAAGCAGCCTGGGGATTTAATGCATATACGCTGGCACATACCGGAAGGGATGAATTTGGTAAATTCCTTCCGCTTTCCTATTTAGAGTCCTTTGGGGATTTTAAACCGCCTGTTTACGCATATTTGTCAGTTTTGCCGGTACTCATGTTTGGCCTTACAGAATTTACAACCCGCTTTGCTTCAGCCTTTTTTGGTTCCTTAACTGTTTTAATCTCCTATTTTCTTGTTCTGGAATTATTCCACAGCGCCAAGCAGAAAAAGGTATTAGCTTTAGGGACCAGCCTGCTTCTGGCAATTTCCCCGTGGCATATTCTGTTGTCCAGGGCAGCGTTTGAAGCAAACGTTGCAACTTTTTTTATTGTTTTGGGCACCTTTCTTTTTCTTTGGGCAACCCGTGCAGATAAGAACTTGAAATATCTGTTTCTGCCATTTCTTTCTTTTGCAGTAGCCACTAATACCTTTAACACCTCCCGAATTTTTCTTCCTATGTTTGTCATAGTTCTTCTGCTGGCCAAACGTAAAGTGCTTTTCAGGCACCGGAAAATGAGCATATTGAGTATGATTCCTGCCATTATTGTTTCTATCCCCCTTGGCCTGTTTTTGCTTACTCCCCAGGCAAAACTGCGGTTCCAGGAAGTAAACATCTTTTCAGATATCCAGGTGATAGAACGGGTAAACCAGGAAATTAAAAATGATAATAATGCTGCCTTTTCTAAAGTAATACACAACAGAAGATTGGCGTATGGAGTGGAGTATCTCAGGCACTATTTTGACAACTTAGATCCGGCATTCCTATTTATTCATGGGGACGGAAACCCTAAATTCTCTATCCAGGATGTAGGACAAATGTATCTTTGGGAAGCACCATTTTTAGTGTTTGGTACTTTATTATTGTTTAGAAGGCGGGAGGGGAATTGGATGCTTTTGCCGTTCTGGTTGATTTTAGGAATTATCCCTGCCGCAACTGCGCGGGAAACACCTCATGCATTACGGATTGAGACTGTTTTGCCGGTGCCACAGATTTTGGTGGTATATGGAGTAGTATTGTTTGCAGAATCAATTTTGAAGATAAAAAACAAAATACTAAATTTACAAATAAAATATGCAATATTTGGGCTTATATCAATTACTGCGTTGTTCAATTTTGCCTATTTTGTCCACACTTATTTTGTCCATTACCCGGTGACGTACGCTTCAGAGTGGCAGTATGGGTATAAACAAGCGGTTTCTTATGCGGAGTCAGTAAAAGGAAAATACCAGCATATTTACATGACGCAGGACTTGGGGAGGCCGTATATTTATGTATTGTATTATGGCCAGTATCCGCCGGATGCATTAAAACAAGCGAATGTTACTCGGGAAGCGTTAGGTTTTGTCCATGTAAATACGCTGGAAAAGTATGCTTTTTTAAATGAGCTGCCTTTTGATAAGCCTAATACTCTGTATATTAATACATCAGGAAAAGTACCAAAAGAAGCAAAAGTCCTCAAACAATTTTTGCTGCCAAATGGGAATCCGGTTTTAACCGCCTATGAAAAATAACTGGCATTTTTTTAAAAATTAAAAATAACTGCGTTTTTTTCAAAAATGAAAAATAAATTTTTTAGAACAAAAACTTTCGTATTTACCTTGCTTGCCATTATTGCGGCTTTTGCGTTTGCTGCCAGGGTGTATCAGATAGGCCAGGTTCCTGCTTCCCCTGATTGGGATGAGGCAGCTTTGGGCTATAATGCGTATTCCATCATGCTCACCGGGAAAGATGAATACGGGAAATTTATGCCGGTGGTACTGCAATCTTTTGATGACTACAAGCCTGCACTTTATGCGTACCTGGTTATTCCGTTCCTGAAAGTTTTTGACGTTTCACTCATTGCGGTACGGCTTCCCTCTATAATTTTTGGCGTCATTGGTGTTATTGCGGTTTTCTTTATTATCAAAGAATTATTCCCTGAAGATTTTTCGTTTGCAAAATTAAAGATCAAGCGTGACTGTCTTGCGCTTCTTACTTCTTTCTTAGTTTCAATTTCTCCCTGGCACATCCAGTTTTCCCGGGTGGGCTTTGAGGCAAACGTAGGCCTTACCTTTAATTTACTTACACTTTTATTCTTTTTGAAAGGGCTTAAGAACAAATACCTACTTATTCTTTCCGCAGTGTTTGCCGGTATAAATATGTATGTATACCAGAGCGAAAAAGTCTACACACCCTTGCTTATCTTGATTTTGGTTATAGTTTTCCGGAAGCAACTGATACGGTTAAAGAATTTTCTTGTTTTTCCTGTCATTGCCGGATTTTTAGTTGCTCTTCCTATGCTTTTATTTATCCTGACCAATCCTAATGCACTTGCCCGCGCCAGAGGTGTAAGTGTTTTTACGGATACCACAAAACTTTTGTCATCTAATAAAGAAAAGATAGTCAGGGATACCCAAAACCATGATTACCTGGGATACATGCTGGACAATTACCGGTTTGAGTATGTAAAGACGTTTACAGCAGGTTACCTCTCCCATTTT
Organism: Candidatus Levyibacteriota bacterium; assembly: GCA_050255815.1. Taxonomy (GTDB): domain Bacteria; phylum Patescibacteriota; class Microgenomatia; order Levybacterales; family GWA1-39-11; genus JAGORM01. The sequence continues at coordinate 9,074 of JBLMVJ010000045.1, forward strand.
GAACCCAACTGGCTTTTTTATAGGGGAGATAACGCCAGGCACCATGCGCCGTTTATGGGACTTTTATATCTGTTTGCATTGCCGTTTATTCTTCTGGGTCTGTATGTCCTGTTTTTCTCAGATACCTCCCGGAAGACAAAAGTTTTTCTTACTCTTTTTATGCTGATAGCCCCTATTCCGGCATCCATCACTATAGACGTTCCCCATGCCGTACGGACTATTAATTTCATCCCTTCTTTTGATTTGCTTACTGCCCTGGGGATATTGGTTTTTGTTACGTACTTTTTAAAGCAAAAAAGATCTATTGCCATTCCGGTTGTTGGGGTGTCAGCTGTTCTTATCTTCCTGAACATAGCCTACTATGCTGACCAGTATTTTGTCCAGCAGAATTATTACGATTCAAAGTATTGGCAGTACGGATGGAAGGAAGCAGTTTCTTACACCGTGGAGCACGCCCGGAAATTTGACCATGTGGTTGTGAGTAACCAGCCGCCTTTAGACCAGTCATATATTTTCTTTTTATATTACTTAAAATATGACCCGGTAAAATACCAGCAAGAGGGTGGTACAAAAGGCGGCGGATTTAACGAGGAGCATACTGCTTTTGGCAAGTATGAGTTCAGGGAAATTAACTGGAATGAAGATAAATTAAAAAAGCAGACGCTCTTTCTAGGACGCCCGGGAGATTTGCCTGATAATATTGGTAAAACCATTTATTATTTAGACGGAACACCCGCAATTATTTTTTCTGATAAATATGAGTAAGAAATCTGCCGGAAACAAATCAATCCTGTTATTTTATGGGTTTCTTGCGCTTGTCTTCCTGATAGGTTTTTATCTGCGCGCCGTGGGAATTTTTTCCAATTCATTTGCGTTTACCTATGATGTGGGGAGGGATTTATTGGAGGTCCAGAAAATAGTATCCGCCCACAAAATTCCGCTCATAGGGCAAACAACAGGTTTAGGTGGGCTTTTTTACGGGCCG
>JBLMVJ010000046.1:0-12159 GCA_050255815.1 Candidatus Levyibacteriota bacterium
AGGAATCGGCAATAAGGCTTTTAGATGCCGGACTGAGGAAGGTGAGCACTATGCTTGACGGGGAATTAAAAAGGGATTTTTTCCCTGATCTGCCTTTTTCCCCTCTTAGGCATGAATTAAAGGAGGGCTTTCGTTTTTTTGTAAAAAGAAAAGCAGCTATTAATGCTGTAGAATTGGACCATCTTCCGGAGGTGAAGCAATTCAGTTCTTCAGATTGCGTAGGAGCTTCTTTTATGGGGGCATTCTCCGGTTTTACCGGAATAGAACCGACACGTGACCTATATGGTGAAGTCCTGCAAACTGCAGTAAAAAGAGGTTTTGCCCAACATGAAGGACCGGGGATTAAAGTAGAGCCTTTTATTTTTAACGTATTTTCAACGCCGGAATTTAGAAATGCATTAGGTGATATAACAGTTGCATACCGTAAAAAACTTTCCCTTCCAGAAATATCAAAGATTGTAAAAACCGGACACAATAAAAATTATGCTGTATACGCATTTCTGCCATTTGCTTCATGGATAAATCCGGGAGGAGGGCATATGGTTACCCTGAGAAATATAGGCGAAAGCCAAACAACCGTATTTGATCCAAGGCTAGGGGATAACAGAACGCTTCCCAATGCAGAATTTCAGGAAAGATGGAACCATGACCAAAAAAGTGCTGTTTTAATCTTTAAAAAACAAAAATCTACTTAAATTTTAGGCCGGTAAATTTAAAAGAAGAGACTGCCCGCTGGAAAATTCTAGAGTCTAGCGCTTTTGTATTTCCATTATTAGTATCCAAATCAAATTCATACACCCAGCCTTGGTCAGTATTTTCAACTGCCACCATATTATCTGTCAATACGCCGGTTCTCCCGTCTATCATAACTCCCTGTGGACCTTTACCAATTGCCTTCATGAGCCCATCAAACTTTTGGTATGCTTCCGGATCTGTAGTCTTATTGTAAATCTTAAGAGAAAAAAATCCATCATGGACATAGGTGCAATTAGGGCAAGGGAGGCTGGTAGGAGAAAAGGCGAATAAGGTGCCACCTTTTTGGAACTGGGGAGAAAAATCCTGGGATATCCAGCCATTTGGAATCTGTAGGTCAAACAGATATTTGTCATTATTAAAATCCTGCCATGAGGTAACGGATGGTTCAGCTGGAGGAGCAGATGAAAGTGGTGAAGATGGGATAGTATCCATATTTATGACAGAAACAGGCGGCAGTGTATTGCTTTGGGGATGGTAATACACTAAAAGACCTATTCCAAGACTGGCAAGGAATGCGAGAAGTAAACTAATCCACAGGGTAATAGTACGGGAGTTCATGAAACCAGTATAGAGTATGAGGTATTGCGTATAAAGTATGAAAAACCTAGTCTTTACTGTAATGCGAGGCTTTTTCTGGGAAGACTATCTCTCAGGAGGAGGGAAAAGTCTTCTGAGGGGTAAAACTTGTTTACCAGGTCTGAGATATAGTATTCTGCCTTCACCTGAGCCAAAGTTTTGTCATGCGGAATTAGTTTTAATCTATACATTTCCTTATCAGCGTATCCGGGAAAGAACGTAGCAATAGTAAGAGGAATAATTCCCGGCTTGCTTTTATTTGCACTTACTGCCAGTTCACTGGTACAGTTTGCTAAAAGGGAATTATAGAAACGGGGATGTGCTTCCAATTCCTGGGTATCTTTAGCCAGCTGTAGAAAAAGTCCCTGAGCCTCTAACCGGGAAACTTCCAACGGAAACATGTAAAGCTCACTTTTCCTTAGGACTCCCCGCTGGATAGTGGCATCTTCTTCAGTGCTCCAGATATTTATAAGCTCAAATTTATTTACCATTCCCCAGTATGCACTGTAATCTTCTCCTTTTTCCCGTCTTGCTTCAACAGAAATTGCTATGGGAGAGCCATTTACAAAATCAAATACCAGATAGGTATGTGCAACTCCTTTAAAATTCTGCAGATTAGGAATAGAAAATGGCTCAAAAACAAACCAAGCTTTTGCAACATCAGTAACACTAACTTTTCTGGGCGCATAGGTAAATACTGCCTGATTATTTACTATATTCATATTCCTGAGATTTTTTATGGCTACTTCATTACCTGAGACCTGAATCCCTGCTACAGTTTCAAATCCGTAATCCCAATCTCTATTATTTGAAGGGCGGTTAAGGAGAAGGAAAACAAGTGTAGTAAAAAGCAATATTCCCAATAGTCCTAATAGTATCTTCTTGTGCACCATAAATTTAGTATACAGTATGTAGTATTGAGTACTCAGGAATCACTCAACTTTTCACCATATGCTACATAATACATTAAAGGAGCTTGTTTCCGTTTATACAACTGGGTAAAATAGAGCATGAAGAAAACACAAAAGCGCATTACTAGGAGAAAAGTGCCTAAGGCTGCTAAAAAACCTTCATTACAGCAGCGCTTTAGGTCAAAAGTTTACCTTATAAAACCCTGGAAATTTTATATTTTTTCTGCTGCTTTGCTTCTCATATTATGTCTTTTTTGCTACCGTTATTACACCACGTTTCTTATGGACTCATCTATCAATGGAAGTGAGGTAAAAGAAGTCTACCAGCACAAGATTCCCCATGATGTACAAAAAGAACTTGATAGAAAAAAGCAGAACAACCAGCTTTCTGAAGGAATTAGGGTTCCTATTCTTATGTACCATTATGTAGAATACGTACAAGACGCAAATGATAAAACCAGAATTGCCCTGAATACTCCCCCGTTTGTTTTAGAGACGCAGGTAAAAACACTTAAGGAAGCAGGTTTTACTTTTATGACCGCCTCAGAACTAGCGGAAGTCCTAGAAAGAAAAACTGCTCTGCCTCCTCATCCCGTTCTTCTTACTTTTGATGACGGATACCGTGACTTTTATACATATGCCTATCCTATTTTAAAAAAATACAACGCTAAGGCTACCCAATATGTCATATCCGGCTTCCTGGGTTATCCAAATCATTTACTGCCCTCTCAAGTTCAGGAGATCGCAAAAGATAGTTTGGTAGAAATTGGCGCCCACACCGTCCATCATGTATGGCTGAAGGGAAAAAGCGAAAAAACAGCATTCCATGAAGTCTACCAAAGCAAGCTGGACCTGGAGGCACTCATCCATAAATCTGTTGTTTCTTTTGCTTATCCTTTTGGTGCTTTTGACCTTTCCGCAATTCAACAAGTAAAAGATGCGGGATTCACCAGCTCTGTCTCTACTATCCCCGGGATTATCCAAAAAATTGACAACAGGTACTTTCTTTACCGTATCAGACCGGGTGGAAGAGAAGGAGAAACTTTAATAACCTTCCTTAATTCTGTTACCTATCCAACTGATAAGCCTTAGCTTCAATTTAGCCAGTTTAGGTAAGCTTGCGACTTTTCTTTTTCTCAGGTAAGATTAAGAACAGCAGGGTTTAATAAGTCATTGTTTAAATGAGGAAATACTTGCAAATAACTGTTGTTTTAGGGGGATTTTTCCTGCTCGCATTCATAAAAAGCTTTATAAAAAGTGATGAAGGAAACGCAAGCATAGGAGGAGGAAATGCAATTACGCCGCTTCCCACCGTAGGACAAGACACACCTACGGCAACAGATACGCCTACCCCTGCAGCATCAGGCTCTACTCTGACACCTACGGCAACGCCTGTTCCAGCCACACCCACCCCGAAAGCAAAAGGGGTGTATAAAGACGGCACCTACAATGGCTCCGTAGAAGACGCATTCTATGGAAACGTACAGGTACAGGCTATTATTTCCGGCGGCAGGCTCTCTGATATTCAATTCCTGCAATACCCAAACGACAACAGCACTTCTTTGAGTATCAACTCGCAAGCGCTCCCCATGTTGAAATCAGAAGCAATTTCTGCGCAAAGTGCTAATATAGACATGATTTCCGGTGCCTCAGACTCTAGTCCCGCTTTTGCCCGGTCCTTGGGCAATGCTTTATCCCAGGCAAAAAACTAACATAAGTTGCATAATATATACAGATTTTATGAAAATAGTTGATTCTTTCCTCAACCAGTTCACCATGTACCGGCTCACCCTCTATTTCCTGATAGGGCTATTGTTTTATGCGCTGGTCCTCAGTTTTCTTTCATTTCTTCCATATAAGCCGTTGGATATTCTTATTTCTATTGCCTTAACAGTATTATTTTCATATCTCTCAAATATAATTTTTGCCAAGATGTTTAAGGCAACCACTAACGTAGAATCAGTATTTATTACCGCTTTGATATTAAACTTGATTATTACCCCCAAACTACCGTTAAATAGCGGATTTCTTATTCTGGTTTCAGTTTTTGCTATGGCGGTTAAATATTTCCCTACTATAGAAAAACGCCATATTTTTAATCCTGCAGCTGCAGCCGTGGCAGCATTTCCTTTATGGTTTCCGGACCATTCTGCCACCTGGTGGGTAGGAACTCCTGCCATGTTTATTCCAACACTTATAGGCGGCTATTTACTAGTGCGCAAGATAAGACGGGAACGTTTAGTCTACACCTTTTTAGGAGCCTATATCTCTTTAGTAGCAGGTTTTTCCATAGTTAACTCAGGCTCTTTTAGTGTTTTATATAACACCTTGAAAATTATCTTTCTACAGTCCCCGCTTATATTTTTCTCCTGCGTAATGCTTACGGAACCGTTAACATCCCCTGCAACTAAAAAAATACGGTCATGGTATAGCATTTTAGTAGCTTTTTTGTATGCATCACCGCAGATAAGATTGTTTTCTTTTGCCCTTACTCCGGAGTGGGCACTGGTAGGCGGAAACATATTCACATATTTTGCCAGTCCTAATTTCAGGCTTGGTTTACAGCTTTTAAAAAAAGTTCAGCTTACCGCAGATACTGTCCTGTTTACTTTTGCACCAGTGGAGCAACTCAGGTTTATTCCTGGTCAGTATATGGAATGGACGCTGCCGCATAAAGGAACAGACTCCAGGGGAAACAGACGTTATTTTAGTCTTGCATCTTCACCTACTGAACCCAATCCTATGCTTCTGGTGAAGTTTTATAATCCGTCAAGTTCCTATAAAAAGGCGCTTCTGGCAAATGACAATTTAAAGCTGGACGCTGCATCTCTTGCAGGAGACTTTACACTACCGGAAGATCCTTTAAAAAAACTGGTATTTATAGCTGGAGGAGTAGGAATTGCGCCATTCAGAAGCATGGTGAAATATTTAGTAGATTCCGGGCAGAAACGTGATGTTACCCTGATCTTTGCAAACAGGCATAAGGAAGATATTATGTTCATAGATTTATGGAAACAGGCAGAAGCGGTTGGTGTAAAAACAGTATATGTCTTAACGGATAAGGAGCACGCCCCTAGTGGATGGCAAGGTAGAGTAGGGCATCTAGATGAAAAAGCCGTACAGGAAATAGTGCCGGATTACGGGACCAGAATCTTTTATGTATCAGGGCCACAGCTCATGGTGCAAAACTTTGAAGACGTGCTGAAGAAGACCGGCGTTTCCGGAAAAAATATCATTACCGATTTCTTCCCCGGTTATGCTGAGAGGTAGTGTGCCGAAGAGAGGACTTGAACCTCCACGGGATTGCTCCCACAGCGTTCTGAACACTGCGTGTATACCATTTCACCACTTCGGCATAATAACAAAAACCTTTCCCAATACGCTAATTTTGTTATTTAGCATATTATACAGGAAAAAATGCCTAGGAAGAAGATTTTAATTCAGCCCTGGATTTCAGGAAAAAGTAACCAACGGTAATAAAAGTAAGAACTGGAGAAAGCCAGGCTGGAATATGAAAGCCAAAGCTATCTAAAATCATTACAATCCCCAGGAAGAGGATAGAATACATAGCTCCATTCTTCAGATATTTATATCTTTTTATTCGTTCAATGTTACCAACGGTAAGCTGTCTTAATGCAATAGCTCCCAAACCGTTTCCTAATAGGATAATAACAACTGAAAATGTAAAAGCAAAAGCTCCCACAACTCCGTCTATTGAAAATGTTGCATCCAGAACTTCTAAATATAATATTTTTGATACAACTGACATACCGGAGGATAAGAGTTTTTTTTCCTGTTCTTCAGCGTACTGCCTGAAACCGTGGATAATAAAAAATGACGTAGAGCCAACAACCGCACCAAAAGCCAAAAGATCAAACCGTTGGATAGCAAACCAGACTATGGCAGTCAAAAGAACGGAGACTACTGCAAAAAACCAGACACCCTGGGACTGGAAAAACCTTTCGCCTTTCAGGCCGTAATATTTAGATTCAATAAACAGCCAATGGAAAAAAAGAAACGTAAGAAATACGCCTCCCCCTATAAGGAAGACTGGTGAGGATTTTTCAATGGCCTGCATTATGGCCGGATTTCCATTAAAAGCCTCTATAATCACGCTATAGAGGCTCAGGGAAGGGTTTGCAGACCATACTACCAGAAGAGGTAGAAAACCTCTTACAACAAATACGGCAAAAAGAATTCCCCAAAAAAGAAACCAACGTTGTGCTTTTTTAGGTAGGGTAGATAAAACCTCTGCGTTTATGATAGCGTTATCAATACTGGTGATGATCTCAAACAGGGAGAGACCCAGCACGGTTAAGAGGACAGAGATAAGGTTCATGTGAGCGGCGAACCAGGATTGAACTGGCGACCTTCTCGTTGGCAACGAGACGTTCTACCACTGAACTACCGCCGCTAGCGGATGCTGGCGGTGGCAACGTTCTTGCTGTAAGCAAGGTTGTTACCGCCGCGAGCGGTTACACTGCACCAAATCTGGTGCCAAGACCAGGAGTCGAACCCGGATAACGTGTTCTTCAGACACGCGCCTTGACCACCTTGGCTATCTTGGCAAAAAACTTGTTTTTTGACAAGAATGATTGCTTGTCAATCATATCTTGGCATGCTGTGGACGAAAGGATGTCGTCCACTGCGCTTCGCTTGTTTCCCTCAGAATGTGGACGAAAGGATGTCGTCCACTGCGCTTCGCTTGTGGACGACATGCAAGCATTCGTCCCCACTCATTGCATTCGTGTGGACGATAAGGGACTTGAACCCCTGACATTCGCAGTGTAAATGCGACGCTCTACCAACTGAGCTAATCGTCCAAAAATATATTTTTGTCCTCTTGCGCTTCCTTCGGAATCTAAATCGTCCAAAAAATAAATATAGTGGGCTTGAGAGGACTTGAACCTCCACGTCTTGCGACATACGCACCTCAAGCGTACGCGTATACCATTCCGCCACAAGCCCTCACACGTAAGGTATTATTTTATCTAAAAACGGCAGATAACACAAGATTCCCAGTCTCTCCTTCACAAATACATTGCAACATGCTATTCTAGATGTAGCGTGGAAGATATTATCCAGAACAGTGAACTTATTAAAAAGACTTCACGCATTAAAATCGTCAAGGAGGCGCTGAGGTCTTTTCATAGGAACCCTAAATTTTATATAGGTTCTTTTATCTGGTCTGTTGTTTCAACTGCATTTGGTCTTTTTTTCTTCTTCCAGCTTCAAGCCCAGTATAATGCGGAACACCAAAAAAACCAGACTCTGGAAAGAAATCTTTTTACAAAAGAACGAGAATTAAAAGATTTAGAAAAAAATTCTGCTACCCAGGAAATTTCCCAAAGCAGGAAGATTTTATCAGACACTATTTCAGTTTTTGATAATATCATTAAGCTTCCAATAACTCACAAAAAGCTCCCTGATTTTAAAAGAAGAGTTTCTGTAGTTCTTTCCTATCTTGCCTCAAAAAATCTTACTTACGCTTCTTCTGAGCTTCAAAAACTAACTACAGAAGTTAATGCAGAAATAAAATAAACAAGGACTAGAAGCTTAAGTCCTGTCTTCGGCACAAATTTTCCACTTATCTACTGTTTACCTCTTATAAAATAAGGAGGAAAGCTTATGGAAGCAGAAGTCTGGGCTTAGATAAAATTTTTTTTAATATGAATAGACTAATTGATTGATTTTTATCAAGCGAAAATCCTTCTTTGAGGAATAACCCGAATTCCTTTGTGTATTTTTTGAATGTTAGTGAATTGATATACGCCGGCGTACGGTTTAAAAGCAGCCATGCATGAAAACTTGCCCGGAGACGCCGTGGAATTTTAAAGAGCCTGGGCTGGGCGTATGCCATGCAGTAGCGGGCATGCAGTTTTTGTCTGCGGGTTTTAGGCATATTTTTTAGTTCAGCCACAACGGATGGTGGAACAGGAATTTTAAACCGTTCCTGTAAAAGCTTAAGTGCTTCATTAACCTGTATCCCTGCTTCAAATAGTTTTACCCAGTTTAAAAAGTGCTTCCAATTAATGCCTTCCTTTCCTAGTAAATAATAAGCGTCTATGATCCAGCGCAAATGCGGGATTTGTGTGGAGCTATAGTCATTGATTCCACATCTGGCTCCATGGACAAGAATATAAACAAGCTGGAGCTCAGGCTTCATTATCCGTAATGGACTACCTTTAAATAGTATTGTTTCAGTATCTTTTTCTATAGATGCAATAACCCCGGGTGCTAATTGAAACCATATTGGCCTGTAGTGAAGGTCAATTTTTCCCGGAAAGCCTGGCAGCGCCAGGACAACAGAATAACCGGCTTTATTAGACTCAGTTATAATCCATCCTGATGACTGGAGAATTTTTAACGCTTTTTCCAGATAATTGCCGTTTATGTAGAAATCAACATCATGCATTGCCCGCATATGACTATGGGAGTAAATGCCTGAAACATATAATGCCAGCCCCTTCAGGGCATAAAGAGGGATTTTATTTTTTGCAAATTCCCTGGCTACCTGCTGTGCGTTCCGGATTGCCACCATGTTTCTGACTGCTGTCTGGTGGGAAATATTTTTAACTTTTTTTGAAAGTGGGACTCCAAGTGACAGCATGTTAGAAATAGCTGATTTTAAAAGGAGGTATGATTCATTTTGCAAACGGGAAATGGAGCTTTCAGCACTCCATTGCCCCCAAAGCAACTGTGCTTCACCCCTATTTTCTGCTAAGCTAATTTTCAAAAGAATTTCTTGCTCCCGGGTAGGATGCCACAGAGGCTTCTTTGTCAGCATATGCTTTATTATATAAAAATGGGAAACTAAGGGCTAATTTTTCAGAAGATATCTATGCTATAATTTGGTTAAAGTATAGCTTCAAATGACTGGTAATATAAAAGCATTTAAAATAAATCCCGACATTGTTTATGACACCATTGATGGAGAAGTAATACTACTTGATATTGAAAACGGGAATTATTACCAGCTCAAAAATGAAGCCGTCCGGGTATGGGAAGCTATAGAAAACAAAAAAATAATATCCGTCTCCCAGATTGCAGAAAGTCTTTCTAAGAATAGTGGCTATTCCCCAGATGAAATACTTCAGTCTATTGGCAACTTTATTGACCAGCTGCATGCGGAACACATCCTTCTAGAGGCAAAAGGTTCCGGAGTAAAAAATGAGCACAAAAATTTATCCCGGAAAAAAGGGGGGGGAATAGAACACAAATACCCCGTACCCGTCTTGCTCAAATATACGGATATGCAGTCAATTTTACTTCTGGACCCTATTCACGATACGGGTTCTGATGGTTGGCCTAACAAAAAAAGGGAAACTATTAATAAAACGTAACGCAATGCAACCGCACCAGATTTTCCTCAGGGGTCTCCATGAAACATTTAATAAGGCACGCTTACAGAGTGACGTAGTAGAACGGTACTTTAAAGTAGGTCCCTACATAGTTAGCATGCGGTTTGCCGGAATTGTACTTGCAAATAAAATGACACCTGCTCTGGAGCATTTGATTACTGCTCCCGCTAAAAACCCTTCTTTAAACATATTTCTCTGGGAGGGCAATACTGCGCAATTCAAGTCTATCCCCTGGGTAAACCATTTTCATAAAAAAAATCAGCCACACTCAATTAACATACTTAATACAAAAACCATGTACACTACATACAACCCGCTCAAACAGACACTGAATGTGTATGATGAAGACTCTCATACCGCTTTTTTTTGGGTTCCTGATGCACGGAAAATCCATTCTGACGAGTTAACTTCCCCGCTGCAGAACATCTTGCATAAATTTTTAATGCCTAAAGATATGTTCCTGGTCCATGCGGGAGCTGTTGGTATACCATCAGGCGGGATACTTCTTGCGGGAAAAGGCGGATCAGGAAAATCAACCTCTGTTTTAAGCTGCCTCAATTCACCTTTGTTGTATGCTGCAGACAACTGTACGCTGATCACAGAAGGGCTAAATACAACTGTTTTTTCACTTTACTCAAGCGCAAGAATCCATGGGGAATCTCTCTGGCGGGTACCGGAGGTCACTTCTTCTGTTGTTAATGCCCACAATTTAGAACATGAAAAAGCCCTCATTTTTCTGAACCGGATGAACCCGGGAAAGTTAATCCTACAGTTCCCTTTGCGTGCGATTTTTTTACCTCACATTACCGGCAAATTAGATACTTCACTTTCTCCTGCAACGCCAAGAGACGCAATTAATGCCCTGCTGTTAAGCACTGTTGCACTTCTACCGCAGACTGACCCGCATACCGTACAAAAATTGATTGCAATCATCCAGAACGTACCAGCCTATCATTTAAATTTAGGTACGCGTATGGAACAGATTCCCCGGGTAATAGCACAGTTTTTAGGGAAATCTTAATTATGGATACACCACAAGCTCTTGTTTCTGTTATAGTTCCCGTTTACAACGGTGAAAAATACCTTGCTTGTGCAATTGAAAGTATACTGGCACAGGATTACCGGCACCCGGAGATTATTGTCATAGATGACGGGTCAACAGACAAAAGCGGCTTAATCGCACAGTCCTACCCGGTTCATTATTTCCGTCAAAAACACGCAGGCCTTGGTGCAGCACTTAACCATGGAATACGGCTGGCAAAAGGGAATTATTTTAGCTTTCTTGACGCTGATGATGTATGGGCCAGGACAAAACTTTCGCGGCAATTAGCATATTTAATGGAGCACCCAACGTTGGATATGGTGTTTGCCTATGTGCGGGAGTTCAAGGCTGTAGGTAATAAAATGGTTAATATCCGCAGCCATAAGAAAGGCTCATTAATGAAAGGCACTATGATTATTAGAAGAGAATCTTTTTTCCGTGTTGGCTTATTTGAAACCAGATGGGACCTGGGCGATTTTATTGACTGGTATTTGCGTGCGCAAGAGCTGGAATTAAAAAGTTATACGCTGCCTAATATTTTATATAAGAGAAGGATCCATGAGAATAATATGGGAATTAAGCTGCGCGATAAACGTAAAGACTATGTCCACATACTGAAAAAGTCACTGGACAGACGTAAAATAATGTAATGAAAAGTAAAGTCAGCATAATTATACCAACACATAACCGCTCCCAATTTCTTATGGATGTCCTTGAAAGTGTTAGTAACCAAACAAAAAAGCCTTTTGAAGTTATTGTGGTTGATGATGGCTCAACGGACAATACACGGGAAGCAATGCTTAACTCCGGCTATCGTGCTCATTATATACAGCAGGAAAACAGCGGGCCTGCGGCTGCGCGTAATAGAGGAATAGCTGCAGCTAGAGGGAATATTCTTGCTTTTCTGGATGATGATGACCTGCTGCTTCCGCACGCCCTTGAGTTAGCGGTGAGACGATTGGAAAATAGGGCGTCTTTTCAAGTTGGGATTGTGTTTGGTTTAATAATGCGCATAAAAAATGTTAAAAGGGTAAAGGATAAAATAGTGTATGAAGAAATTCCACCGGTCTGGCCGGAGCGCATGATTGGAAGCGCAATTATTAGAAAAGAAGTATTTAACCGTGTAGGGCTTTTTGATGAATCCCTTACGCTTGGGCAAGACATAGACTGGTATATGCGCGCCCGGGAAAAGCACATCCGTTTTTCTTTTCTTAATGAAATAACGTACCTATACCGTATGCATAACAATAACCGTACCAATAATAAGCATGAAAGCCGGAAATTTATGCTGAAAGTATTAAAAAAGTCACTATCAAGGCGGGAGCGGGCGGGATCTGGAATAGCCCAGCCTCTTTTGGCACTGTCTGATTTCCTTTATTAAAATGGAAGGGCATAACAAAATCAGTGTGGTTATACCAACATATAACCGGGCAAGATTCCTTTTTGATGCCCTGGAGTGTTTGCGGTACCAGAGCAGGAAACCATTTGAAATAATTGTAGTTGATGACGGCTC
>JBLMVJ010000047.1:0-3550 GCA_050255815.1 Candidatus Levyibacteriota bacterium
TACTCCACGTCTACCAGTCGCTGCCCATCTGGCCGGCGACGCACTACGTCACTGCCAAGCCCAAGCTCGAGCGCGCCCTCGAGACCATCCGTGAGGAGCTGGTCGTGCGGCTCAAAATGCGCAAGGGTTGTAAGTAGCCAAAAATGAGTTCCAGTTTTTTTGTGGTAACCTGGGGAAACAGCAATGTTCCGCCAAGCAGCTTGCCGGAATAGGTAACGAGTCTGCGCTGATCTGTAGCAGGATCATACGCATAAACGGTAACAGCGGAAGGAGGGGTTGCGTATAATGCAGATTCTACTTTAATCTGGGTGGTGGTAATGGAGTTTTGCGTGGTGTAGAAAAAGGTGGTTGTTGCAAATGTACCCGTAGAAGCAACGTCATACGTAGTATCCGTATTATTATCATGCAGGGAAGGAATATCCACGGTGGGATTTGCAGCAGAAGAGATCCGGACAGGCTCTTCAAGCGGCTTATTTACAATGCCACTCTGTATTAATTTTCCCGTATCCTCTTCAAATACTACCGACGAATATGCTGGGGATGCCATTTTTACCCCCACCACTTGCGGTATGGTGGTTGAATTTACTCTTCCCAAATAGATAACCTGTTTAAACTTGTGCAGAACCTCAGGAGTGGACGCAGCGGGCGGTATATAGATCACTCCCTGTGCCGTTTTTGCAGCCAACATAAATCCGGCAGATATAAGCAGAAAAATAACGCTAAGCTTGTTTCTCATGTTTTGAAAATTGGAGGAAAACGGAAAGCATGAAGATTACACCCACCATAATAAAGGTAATTATTTTAGCCTCAATTCGCATATTCCAAACATCTATTAAAAGCAGCCTCCCAATAACAAACAGTGATAAAACCAGGCCAAAATTTTTAGTCCACTGCCGCTTACTTTCCATGCCATAAAAGTAAGCCCCCAAACCAAGTATTGCGAAAATAACAAGCGCTACAACTGTGCCATCAAAACCAATGGCTAGATTTTCTATGTGATATGGCAATACATTCCAAAGGTAAAGCAAAGAATAAACAACAGAACCTACAAAAATCACTTTACCTGCTTTCTTCAGCTCTTCATGTTTTGGATACAAATAGCCGTATCCTGCTGAAAGGAACAGCAGTCCATTAATCAGCAACAACTGGAAATCATAAGTTTTTACTGCTTGCGCAGATTTAGCCAGATAACCGGAATACATGAGGTTGGAAAAACCCCGGGAATAACCAGAGAAAAGCTGTACAGAGAAGATGACCGGAAGGAAAAATAATAAAGATGAAAATTGGGCGCTTTTCAAGCTATATACTCTGTCCGTAAAGACAAAGAGCAAAAGGGATTCTACAGCCAACACTATAGAGAGGTAATCTGGTTCTTTGATCTGGATTAGTGTTGCTGTCACCAGGAAAATGATGGAAACCACAAAATACAAAAAGACTGCATCAGGAAGTGACTTCATTTTTGCCAGAACATAAGCGCCGGACATAAAAAGAAGGGCAAAAGCCGCCAGGACCAGGCTCTGGTTATAAGAAGGAATGTACGCAATAATCCACAGATAACTATAAACGGATAACAAAACTCCTATCCATAAATCCCGCTGGTTTTTCACCTGCTCTACACCCAACGCAAAGAGTGAGGAGGTATAAAACACGGTAGTAAAGGTAACACCAAAAAATTGCATCCACAGGGTTTCATCAGGAGTTAAATGAAACGTCCGGTACAATAGGGTGTATAGAATAATGACTACCTGAGGAAGAAGTACTAAAGCTCTCCAACCGGTAAGCCGTACCAACCAAATAAGCCCAATGGTTAAAGCTAATAGATAGCCAAAAACAATGAGGATGTCTGACCGGCCAAATCCTACTAAAAAGGGCGCTATGGCACCAATACCATATGCCAGAATAGCAAGTCTTTTTGTTTTGTTCATAAAACTCGTAAAACCTAGTGAGGCAATAACCAGTGTTACCAACAATAAGGAAACCCATTGGGGATATAACATACGGATAAGGTCTTTATACATATGCTCTGAGGCAAAAATAGTTGCAAGAAGAATACCGGCGCCAAGCGTGGCAAGAATCTCTCCCTGATATATATTCTTTTTAATCCGCAGGTTACCAAAAAGCATAACGGCCGCCCCCACGCTCAAACCTAAAAAGAGCCTTCCTTCCGGCCCAATTAAATTATTCATAAATGCGTAGGTAAGAAACCACCCCACTCCCAACAGGACAAAAAGGGCGCCTACTTTAAGCGGCCAATCCCTGGCAAACCATTTGAAAAAAAGCGTGATTGGATCAGGGGCTGAGGAAACTGAGATGGGCTCCTCTTCCTTTTCTGCTTTTTCTGGCTGCTGAGGTACAACCTCTGATGCTTTCTGTGGAGAGGATGCCGGGGGAAGCCTATCCCTTAAATTATTTACCACTATGAAGAGGTAAATAAGAAAGATAAATTCTATGGAGGTCAGAAAATTAAAAAACCCCATAATTTTATTGAAGCAGTATGCAAGAAATTATGCAACAGGATATTTTAAGGGAAAACAAAGGAAGGGATAGGAATTAGGGATTAGGTTCTAAGTATTAGGTGGAACACGTTAACTCGTTAACTTTTTAACCCGTTAACAATCTCCTATACTTAATACTTTATACTCAATACTAGATACTTCGCTACTCTTCCTCTTCTACCGTTAATTCAAGGTATACCTTTCTTCCGGAGGCTACTTCAAATTCTTTCCTACTCATAAGCCCGATTTCTTTAATCATCCTTCCTCCTGCACCTATCACCATTTTCTTATAATGCCCGTCCGGTACCAGGATCCTCCCCCTAATATAAATAGACCCATTCTCCCTATTTCTTACTTCATCCACTTTAATCCTTATTTTATACGGCAACTCCCGACGCAACTTAAGAAATGCTTTTTCCCGAATGATTTCTTCTATATACAGGTTAGAATCCATTTGCAGCGCAGCAACAGGCATGGACTCCCGGTCCACCATCTTTTCTCCTTCAGGCAAGAATTCAAAAATAGTGCTTAAAAGGCCCGGGATATGCAGGTTTTTTAACGCTGAAACATGTACTACGCGGTCAAATTCTTCTTCCATGAATTTATACTGGGCGGTAAAATCAGGCTTTTCTATATCATCTTTGTTATAGACCAAAATCTTTGGCATTTTTAATTTTCTCACCATCCCCAGCACCCTATTCTCTTCTAATCCCCGCTCCCGTGTCTTATCTATAATATAAAGCACCGCATCCACCGCCTCATTCAACACTGTTTCTGTTTCCCGATTCCCTTCTTTCCCTTTTGCCAGCTTTGCTTTAGCAAAAACACCGGGGGTATCCACAAAAATAATCTGCCCCTCTTCATTCTCAAAGACGGCGTAAATGGGAAACTGGGTGGTTTGGGGTTTTGGGGACGTTATTGCCACCTTCTGCCCCACCAGGTTATTCACGAGCGTACTTTTTCCAACATTAGGCCTCCCTATCAAGGCAACAGTCCCTACTTTCACCTAAGATCCTCCTCTCCTCTAGCGAGTGAATACCGGGAGTCTCTGGAAG
>JBLMVJ010000048.1:0-52551 GCA_050255815.1 Candidatus Levyibacteriota bacterium
GTTTTTTGGGGATTTTTTTGCGGCGTTTTTTGGTTAAACCGCCAAAAAAAAGTTCCAACCAAAGCAAAAATAACTATGATATAAATCAGAATCCGCATGGGAAGTTATTGTACCACCAGAACAGTCCTGAGTCGAATTTAGAAGAAGTCTGAAAGCTCATTAAACCGCTTCTTAAACTCTAATAGTGCTTCAAGAGCAGGATGGCTTACATTTTCTAAATTTACAATATCATCTATAGAAATCCATTTTATCCGGTCCAGCTTTCCTTTTTCCTGGATTTTTGGCGTTCCTTTTGCAAGCTGGCTTACAAAAGAGGCAGTCACCCAGTGCTGTCCGTCTTTTTCTATAATATGGTTTACCATAGAAAGAATTTTTAAAGGCGTTATTTCTATAGCAAGCTCCTCTCTCACTTCCCTTTTAATAGCGTCCTCTAAACCCTCCCCATACTCAACAGCTCCACCCGGAATACCCCACATTCCTACTTCATTTTTTGATTTGGGCCCACGTCTGATTAAAAGGACCTGGCCTTTTTTGTTAATAATAACCGCGCCAACCCCTACTCCTATATAGTCCTTACCGCGAATTTGTTTTTTCATAACTTTTTAATTCGTTTCCGCCAGAGGCGGACCAGCCTTTGGCTGGAACTCTTTAACCCTTAACAATTCTATTGTACGATTTCTACTTCCGGTTCCGGTTTGAACCCAAAGTTTTCCTGAAATGTTTGTTGCACCTTATTGATAATGGAATTAACATCTGCTGCAGTTGCCCCGCCGGTATTTACAATAAAGTTACTGTGTTTATTTGAAATCTGGGCTCCTCCTATCTGAAGACCAGATAAATCAAGCCGCTTATTCAAATACCCTATACTCACCTTCCCATGCCATTTAATCCGCACGTCTGATTCTATATCAGGAAAAACAGCAAGTATTTTTTCAATATTCTCCGGTTCTGAAATATTTTTAAATGCAGATCCGGTTGAAGGAAATTCCATAGGATGCTTTAATTTTCTATATTCAATATTTGCAAAATATGATTGGCGTGCCCTTGCCAATCTATCATCTGCAACTTTAACCAGCTTAAACTTGGCAGACAAAACTACCAGATTAGGATTTTTTTTAATAGTACTTGAACGATACCCAAACCTGATATCCCGCTTAGTAAGGCGTCTGACTTCTAGCTTCTTACTACTAGCATCTAGTACTTCTGCACCGGCAAAAATATCTTTTATTTCACCGCCGAAAGCACCCACATTTCCCCGCACTGCTGCACCCACCGTCCCAGGTAACCCTCCTGCCCACTCCAGGCCAATGAGGTTGTGCTGGAATCCAAATCTTATTACCTGGTCTAATGTAACTCCGGCAAAAACCTCCAAAGTCTCTTTACCAACAAGAGAAATTTGTGTAGTATTTTCAGACGAAATCTGAATTACTGCTCCATCAAAAAAACCGTCCGGAAACAAAACGTTAGACCCAAGACCGGCAATAAAGAACTTTTTTATTTTTTCTTTCTTAATAAATTGAAATGCCTCCAGAATATCTTCAGTGTTTTCGCATTTAAGAAGAAAGCGGGATGTTCCTCCAATTTTATACCAGAGATGCTGCGCAATTACCGCGTTTTCTAAAATTCTCATACCTGAATTTTAGGCTATTGGGTCCTGATAAGCAAATCTAGAGGTGAAAAGTAGTGAGAAGTGCAAATCCTGTAGCTAAACCAACTTCTATAATACAGTACCCTAAAATAATTTTTGTAATGCTTTTTACTATTCCATTTGGTCCATACCGCTCTAAATATTGGTATGCCAGAAAGCCTGAAACTGATGGGCAAAAAACCGTAATAAAAACCACTTTCAAAAAGGTCAGGGAAAGCGCATTTAGCAACTGGAAGCTTTGAAAAAAACTTAATATTAAACTACTGAAAAGAAGAAATGATGGGAGCAAAATGAAAAATTCACAGAACAAAAAAGTTTCAGGCGTTAGCTTGAAGGTTCTAAACATAAAGTAAGCAGCTCATAGCTCTACTCTTCTGACAATTTCTTCTTAAAGTAATCAACCCATGGATTAACGGACGGGTTTTGGCCATATAACAGACCTAGATACAAAGTGGTATAGCTTCCTAGAGAGAGTATCTCCATAAAATCCTGGTACTTATCAGTCCCGTGCGTTATATATTCCAAAATAGTGTGGTTATTTTGCCTAACCACATCTATAGTCAGGTCAACTCTCACCCGAATCTTATGGGAGTAACTGGGAGATTGGAAAATCATAAACTTTACGTCTGCTTTCGGGAATTGGAGACCTTCCATAAGGTGATGATTCAGGTCAGGAATTAAGTAATAGGCTGAAAATGTTTTACTGGTCTCATTGAATTGGTTTCTTAGTATCTGGGCGTTTCCGGAAAGATGTTCAGCTGCAAAAATGATAGGGATTTTATCCATCATGCTGTGTGAATCATGCATGGCACGCTCCTTTATCATGTCAATATTTTTCTTAATGTGCTCTATACCGCCTTTTAATTTTTCCTCATCCAGAGTAATAATCCCTGCGTTATGCAACAACCCCATGAGCCCTATAATGGTGTAACCGTTTCCCAAGCGGGGAACCCCTGCGGGATTAAGTGCTCCGTCAAAAATATATGCCGGTACATTATTGCCCTTAGCAAATTCTGCAAGTTGTCCACCCTTTGTCAGAACAAGTATTTTTGCACCTTTCTCTTTTGCCTCATCTGCGCAAGACAATACCTCTTCCGTGGTTCCGGAGTAAGAAGTTAAAACTACCAATGTATTAGGGCCAACATATTTAGGAAGATGGTAATCAGAAACCATTTCTGTGGGGAATGGAAAATCCGGGCCAAAGAGTGCCTTTACAACTAATGCCCCATAAATAGAAGCTCCCATTCCGCAAAAAACAATATTTCCTACGTTCTTATAATCCTGCGGTACCTGGATTTGCTTAACCTGCTCCCATGCGGCAGCCAACTGGTCTGGAAGCATTTCCGTAGAAGCCAACGTGTTCTGGGGATCCAGTTTCTTAATCTCTTCTGTATTTGCTAGGTCTAACATATAAGAATTGCCTAAATTTGAAATTTGTAATTTACAATTTTAATTGAATTTGAAAGTTTAAAATTTAAAAATTCATTAAAAATTTCGAACTGAAAATTAAAAATTTTTCTCAAATCTCTCCGCGTTCTAATTTCCTCTGCATAGGGGTCTCATTTGGCCGGGCATAATCATCCTCTAACCTCCAGGTGGTCCCTTTTTCAGGCGTAGAAACCTCAACGATATCACAATCAGTAATACCAATAAGCCTGTGGCGCTGCCCTATGATAGAACTAAACCCGTTTCCGGTAGTAAGAACGGTTTCAATAAGTTTTCCGGTAGGGTCATCCCACATAACCTTTGCCTGCCCGTTTATCAAAAGCCAGCTTTCTTCTTTTTCATCATGCAATTGCAAAGAAAGCCGTGCACCACTGTTAATGTGAAGCACTTTACCCAGATACGGTTTATTTTCCGGAACCCAATGAAGTTCATAGCCCCAAGGCTTTTCTATACGCTTTACATAGGCTTCATTTGAAAAATGGGAAGGGTCAAAATGAGGAGGTTGAGGCTGTTTTACGTCAGTAGTATCATCCATAATCTAATATCAAACTATAATAGCATCAGAAAATGGAAGATGCAAGAATTATTTAACTTTTTGTTGTGGAAATGCTTTTTTTTGAGGTATTACATTCATCTTAACGGAACCGTCTCTGCTTAATGCTAGTTGGATAGTTTCCCGTTCATTTTCCGTAACCATATACATTTCTCCCTCTCTTCCTGAACCAAAAAGTGTCCCATGGGGATCTATTTGCTTAATTTCTATTTTCCCTCCATTTCCGGCAAAGTGGTATTGAAGAGTATAGGTCTGAGGGTATATGTGTAGTGAGGCAGGGATTTGATCTGATCCGGAACTAAGAGTAAGGATAAATGACTCTGTAGATGTTTCTGCTGAAGCTTGAGCCTTAAGAATTTCAGCCATTTCTGAAATGTGCCATTCTTTGGCTAAATCCCTAAGCTGCCAAATCCCTGAAGTACTTACCGGAAGATCTCCGTCACGCTTTCCAGGAACAGAAAGATTTGCTTCGCCACTTTCTCTTAAGGAAAATGATACACCAGTCTGATAGCCTTCTTTTCCATGGATTGTGAGCATGCCCTCTCCCAGCTCCATATTATCCCTGGCATCCAGCAAATTCTCCAAACTTATTTTTGTTTTTGAATCACCCGTATCAAATAGAATCCTTGCATTATCAATATTTAGAGGATCCGGATAAAATATAAAAGAAGGTTTAACACCATTCTTCCCGGGAGAAAATGAAAAAAATCTGCGGCCCTTTTCTAGCCCAAATTCACTATTCCAGCCTAAGGCAGCAGCTATTCCATCTGTTCGCAAGTATTCTCTATAATGGCCCTGGTCCTCAAGGCTTTTGTCTCTAAACGAAGGCAAAGGTCTCTTGTCGTGACTGGGCTTATCTGCATCCGGTACGCGGGGATGGATTCTATCCGGAGTCTTCATCATGACCTATATTATATCAAGAAAATCTCTCCTAAATTATTTTGTGGGAAAAATATCTCCTATATCTTTACTGGTTGGCCATTCTCCTCCTTCATCCCTTTTTATCATATCTAATACTACATCCAGATCGGGATCTTCATAAAGGATAGAGAACCTTTTCATATGTTGAGTGTTATTTGCAGGGGATCCGGCATACCATACTCCATCAACCCCGTGAGTTAAAAATATGTGATGGGCGGGGAAATGCTTTGTCCACCTTCCTTTAAGGATAATTTGAGCATCAAAAAGTTCCGAATACCTATGAGCCAACCAATCAATAACAAATCTAGACCCAGCCAGACAATGGAGCTTTGATTCAGTATCTACTATTTGCTGAAATTGTTCATTACTCACAGGTAAAGAGGGCGTTACCTTCAAAAATCTATCCACAAAGGTAGCCTGGTAAGACATCATAGCATCTGCAACCGCCTCCCGTGGGGCTACCGGATGAGCCAATACTTCGGCAGACCTAAGCATGATAAGATTATATATAACTAGACCTATAATATCAAGTTTAAGCTTTTAGAATCTGTGTAGGTGAAGAAAAGTCCAGAAAAAGATGTTTACTGTTGGGCGGAGACACGGCCGGTGAATGTGGATTTAGCAAGCATGCCCTGTACTATGTTTTGAGGAACTTCCTCATAATGACTTGGCTCCATATAATAAGTAGCGCGTCCCTGGGACATAGAACGCAAAACGGTTGCATATCCGGTGAGTTCTGCCAAAGGCACCATACCATGGATTATACGTGCATTTCCGCGTTCTTCTGAGCCGGTAATCTGTGCCCGTCTGGAAGACATATCTCCTATAACGTCTCCCATAAACTCTTCCGGAGTGGTCACCTCTACCTTCATAATAGGCTCCAGAAGTGCTAATTTTCCATGTTTTCCGGCGTCCTGAAGAGCCATAGAACCTGCTATCTTAAATGCCATGTCAGAAGAGTCAACCTCATGGAAAGACCCGTCATAAAGCGTTATCTTAAGGTCAACAACCGGATATCCCAAAAGCAATCCGTTCTCCAAAGTTTCCTTAATACCCTTTTCTATAGAAGTACAGAATTCAGCAGGAATAGCTCCCCCCTTAATGGCATTTACAAATTCATAACCTTCTCCTCTAGGCTTTGGAGCAACTCTGATAAGACAATGTCCGTATTGACCTTTTCCTCCGGTCTGCCTGATATATTTCCCTTCTCCTTTAATTTCCTCTCCAGCAAAAGTCTCTTTGTAGGCAACCTGTGGAGCACCTACATTTGCTTCTACATTAAATTCCCTCTTCATGCGGTCTACCATAATTTCCAGCTGTAGCTCTCCGACTCCGCTCATAATGGTTTGGCCGGTTTCATGGTTTGTCTTCACCGTAAATGTAGGATCTTCTTCCATTAAACGCTTTAGTGCCATTCCCATTTTTTCCTGGTCAGATTTTGTTTTTGGTTCAACCGCTAATGAAATAACCGGTTCAGGGAATGAAATCTTTTCCAGGATTAACGGCTTAGCCTCATCACAGAGCGTGTCTCCGGTAATAGTGTCTTTCAGTCCTACTACTGCCACAATTTCTCCGGCAACTGCTTCCTTAATTTCTTCCCGCTGGTTAGAATGCATTAATAAAAGCCTTCCCACCCGCTCTTTTACATCTTTTGTAGAATTGTAGGCGTAAGATCCGGCTACTAGCTTTCCGGAATAAATCCTTACAAAGGTAATCTTTCCTACATGGGAATCTATTTGTACTTTGAATGCAAATCCTGAAAATGGCTCTTCCGGAGTAAGCTTCCTGGATTCTTCTGCACCGGTCTTAGGATTTGTTCCTTTTACTTCAATTCTATCCAATGGGGACGGGAGGTATTCAACAACCGCGTCCAGTAATGGTTGTACGCCTTTGTTTCTTAATGAGGATCCGGCATAAATTGGTACTAATTTGTATCCCACAACTGCTTTTCTCAGTCCTGCTTTTAATTCTTCTACGCTCATTTCTTTTCCTTCCAGGTATTTTTCCAAAAGCGCATCATCATTTTCCGCAATCTTTTCAATCATTTTATGCCGGTATTCTTCCACCTGTGCCTTCATGTGCTCCGGAATTTCATCAGAAGTTTCATATTTAGCACCTAGTTCTTCTCCAGTCCAAACCAGAGACTTCATATTCAAAAGGTCTACTATTCCTCTAAATTCATTTTCTGCACCTATAGGCAGGGTCATAATAATAGGATTGGCGCCCAATCTTTTTTCAATAGAAGCAACCGTCTTCAAAAAGTCTGCTCCCAGTTTATCCATTTTGTTCACAAAACAAATCCTTGGAACATGGTATTTATCAGCCTGTCTCCACACGGTTTCAGACTGTGACTGGACTCCTTCTTCTGCGTCCAGAACTGTAACAGCTCCATCAAGAACACGAAGGGAACGTTCTACTTCTGCGGTAAAGTCTACGTGGCCAGGGGTATCAATAAAGTTAATACGGTAAGGGTTTTCAATTCCCTTTGCCTTATCTTCTGTTTTTGTCCAGAAAGTAGTAGTAGCAGCTGACACAATAGTAATACCGCGCTCACGTTCCTGGGCCATCCAGTCCATGACGGTATTTCCTTCATCAATATCCCCAATCTTGTACGTCCTTCCGGTGTAGTACAGAATTCTTTCAGAGGTTGTAGTTTTTCCCGCGTCAATATGCGCAATAATGCCAATATTGCGAATTTTTTCCAACGGTACGTTCCTGTTAAGTGTTACTGTGTCTGCCATAAGTGAAGAAAACTTCCTTAAAATATATCTAATTTGTTTTCGTTTTCAAGCTTATACCGGGAGTCTCTGGCAAAGAGCGAGGCTCATATCCGAGCTCTGCGCCAAGAGTTAACGGTATAGCAAGATATCTCTTGAAATAAAAATAAGTTCGACAATCGAAGATCAAGCTTCGAAAATCGAACTCAAACAAGTATAACAAAGTTAAGGGTGAATGTAAACAGTTGACGCTTATTTCTCGTACCTAATCTTATCTGACCAGGGAGCATTTGGATTATTTATTTCTTCCCCTGTTGAGGTTCCTACACACGCCCAACCCCTAGCCCCAACTATCCCCGGCAATGGCTGATGGTTCCTTTCATACTTTAAACTCTCAACGCTTCCTCTTCTAATTAATGTAACTCGTTCTTCCATGCTTAAATACACAGTCACTGATTTTCCTCTTGCCGGAACATGTAATTGCTGCCAATTCCCCTTCATATCCCTTTCTTTAATTGTCATGGGATGATTATAGCGTATGATACAATGCAAGAATGGAGCACAGAATAAAGCAGGTGAGGAAATTGTTGACCGAAGAAAAACTTGACGCGTTATTTATTACCTCAAGCATTAACATCAGATACTTATCCGGATTTAGCGGATTCTCAAAAGATGAGCGGGAGGGTTACGGACTTTTAACTGGTTCTAGTTTTTATGTTTTTGCAGATCCCCGGCTTTATGAAGGTGCAAGGAAAAATTCGAGTAATACAAAAGTAATTGAGTTTAGCGCAGGAAAAAAATTAATGCCGCAGCTCCAGGAAATAATTGATAAAGAAAAACTGGCAATAATAGGATTTGAGGAAAACCTAACGGTTGCAGAACACAAGCGGTTTAAAAAATTAGAACGAGTTAAATTAAAATTAACAGAAGAAATAGTAGAATTTGTACGGCAAATAAAAGACCTCCAGGAGTTAACCGCGCTACAGAAAGCCTGCGCCCTAACAGATGACGCATTCTCCCATGTCTTAAAAACTCTTAAAGTTAGTGTTACAGAGCTTGAAGTAGCATGGGAAATAGAAAAACATATTAGGGAGCATGGAGGAGAACTTTCTTTTCCTACTATAGTAGCATTCGGAGAAAACTCCGCAGTACCTCACCACATTACCGGCAACCAGAAACTAAAGACCAATGACATAATTCTTCTGGATTTTGGTGCAGCTGTTGACGGTTACCATGCAGACATGACGCGAACAGTTTTCTTTGGAAAAGCAGATGAAAAATTTAAGGAGATGCATGAAACTGTCCAGGAAGCACAACAACTCCCATTCGAATTAGTCAAAGGAGCAAGTATTACGCCCAAACAGATTGATGAGATTTCACGCAATTTCATTACAGAAAGAGGTTACCCTTCTGTTCCACATTCTGTAGGGCATGGGGTTGGGCTGGAGGTCCATGAGCTTCCACATATCCATCCTGCTTTTGATGAAGAGATTGAGAAAAACACGCCGTTTACCATAGAGCCGGGAATTTATATTCCGGGATTTGGCGGGGTCCGCATAGAAGACACAGTTTTTTATGATGGCTCTCAAATTGTCCAACTCACCAAATCTCCAAAGAACTTAATCGAGCTGGATTAAAAAGCAAAAATATTACCGTAGAAAAACAGGAAATATTTTGCTAGAATGTTAAGCACATGTTTGATAACAAGGCAATAATTGGGTTTATCATAGTGGTTCTCTTAGGATTAGGTATTGCGATTTATGTTTCCGGAAAATCTAACCCATCACCCAGCAATACGCCTGACATCAGTGCAATTGAAAGCCCTAGCCCTGCAATAACCATTCCGGAAGGCGCAAACAATATAAACCAGCCTAACCAAACCAACCAGATGAACCAGGAAAATGCAAAACCTACTATGACGCCTATTTCAGCAACAAAAGGAATTATTAAAACCGTAAAGGGCGATATAGAATTTGTCCTCTATCCTAATGATGCACCTAAAACCGTCACTAATTTTGCAACCCTTGCTGCAAATAAATTCTATGACGGGCTTACTTTCCATAGAGTAGAACCGGGATTTGTTATTCAGGGCGGAGACCCTAACGGAAACGGGACCGGAGGCACCTCTATTTACGGCGCTACTTTTGAAGATGAATTAAATCCCAACACAGAAAGTTATAAGGAGGGCTACAAAGAAGGAGTTATAGCTATGGCAAACCGCGGACCTAACACCAACAGCTCACAATTCTTTATCATGTGGTCAGACAACACTGGCCTTCCAAAAAACTACACTATTTTTGGCAAAGTCACTAACGGAATGGATGTAGTTCACAAGATGGTCGCCGGCGACAAGATTCTCAGCATTACAGTGGAATAAGGCAAGAATCTTCATTCTCGCTTACACTCAAAATAAAGATAGTTTCCATATCAGTAGAATAAGTGGGTAATTATCATTTTTCCGCTCGCTTCACTCGCTCCAAATAAAATCATGCCAGCTCCTTGAGTATCAATACCTCCATATCCTTCAATTCTTTTTTTAATTGCTCTTCAGCGTCTTTATATTGTCCGCCCAGCTGCATTTTGTAATGCATGGGAATTACTGTTTTTGCCTGGATTGCTTTAGCTGCCTCTATCATTTCTACCACATCCATGGTGTAATGCCCGCCCATAGGAAGCATGGCAACATCTAAATGCCATTTAGAAAATTCCCGCATTTCCGGAATAAAATCAGTGTCTCCCGCATGGTAAATCTTTTTTCCATTCAATTCAAATACGTACCCCACCCATTTATTTTCTTTAGGATGGAATGAAAGGCGTTCCGGCTTTAAGTTATATGCAGGAACGGTCTGGAATTTAAAGCCCCCAATATCATAATAATTATTAGGCTCTACCGGAAATTTTTTTTGGGTTATTTTTAAGGTTTCCAGGGAATCAGGGGTGGCAACTACCACCGTATCTTCTTTTAATAGTTTATCTATATCCCCCTCTGACAAATGGTCCGGGTGCGCATGGGTAATGAAAATGATATCTGCCTTGGGAAGGTCTTTATGAGGAAGGTGGTATGGGTCAATATAATAAATTCTTTTACCGCTTTTATCTACAAAAGAAAACCCCGCATTCCCATACCAGGTTACATTTTCCATAATAAAGTTATACCAGATAATTCCTTTCTAATTGCTGAGATTATGTAAGAGGATTGTATGAAAGAGGTATAATATTATAAGAGTATGAGTGCAAAAAAAATATTTTTTTGGCTTCCAAGATTACTCTCAATTTTCTATATTCTTTTCTTAGGAATTTTCGCCTTAGACGTTTTTTCTATGGAAGGATCTCTTCCTGCGTTAGTTGGCGGTTTTTTGATCCATCTTATCCCTAATTTTATTTTACTTGGCTTATTAATACTGGCTTGGAAAAAAGAATTAATTGGTGGCATTATTTTTATCACGCTTCCGGTAATACTAGCTCTAACTCCCAACTTTTTCCCAATAAGTATAGTTCTCCTGGCCCCTGTTTTTTTAATTGGAATATTGTTTATTGCTCACTATCTTAAAGAAAGGAGGTGAAGTAGAAGAATGAGAATTTTTCTTCAAGGAATACTTGCAGGAGCTGTAATTTTTGTAGTATCTTTTGCCTTTAGCTTCCTTCTCCAATTCCTTTTACCAAATTTACAGCAGGAGTATGTGAACAGCATGTTCAGACCCTGGACAGACCCGTTAATGTCTTTGTATTATGTGTACCCGTTTATTCTGGGAATAATCCTGTCCTTTCTATGGACAAAGGTAAAACCATTATTTAAAGACAAATCTTTCTGGAAACGGGGTGCTAAGTTTGGCCTGTTATACTGGGTAGCCAGCTCAATTCCCGGCATGTTCATCACCTACAGCAGCTTCAATGTATCCCTAACTATGGTAGTGGTATGGAGCATTGGCGGCTTGCTGGAAGGAATTGCAGCAGGAATATTACTGGCTAGAGTAAATAAGTAATCCTGATATAATCGGGAGTATGTCAACTATAAAGACTATAGTTAACTCCTCTGCGGTCCTTTCTTTTCTTCAAAAACGTCTGGACAGCTCTATCCAGGGTATTAATTTTATAAAGGGGGGAGAACAGGCTCAGGCATTCTCATTTGTTTCAAAACAAAAGGATCTCATAATCCGGATAAATAGAAAGCTATATAGCTTTGATAAAGATAACTATGCATTTAAACATTTCGGAAGCAAAAACCTGCCTATCCCTGAAATTCTTGATATAGGTAAATTTGATAGAAAACACTATTATGCGATTTCCTCATTTGCTCCGGGCCAAACCCTTGATACTGTTGACAAGGAAACAAAGCTTCAACTACTACCCCAGATCCTTTCAATCCATGATGAAATCAGAAATACAAGAATTGAAAAAGGAAATTTTGGTGACTGGGATAAAAACGGCATTGCAAGGTTTAAGAGTTGGAAGAAATTTATTTCCGGCAAAAGAGACAGTGTCTATAAAAATTGGCAGAAATTATATAACACGACTTTTCTTGAAAAAGAACCTGTTGAAAAAATTACTGAGACAATAGAAAAGCTATTAGATTTTTTACCAGAGGAGAGCTATTTAATCCATGGGGATTATGGAGGCAATAACATGACAACAACCGGTGGAAAAATTACGGGAGTTTTAGATTGGGGGGAATCAAAGTATGGAGATTTTATATTTGATGTAGCCTGGATAGATTTTTTCTCCGGAGGTGAACTCCCATATGCAAACCTTTTTAAAAAACATTATGAGGAAATTGGACTACGTGTTGGAAACTTCAATGAGAGACTCTTATGCTATAAAATGCATTTAGGGTTAGGAAGTATTGGATTTTTTGCTCTTTCAGGACAAAAAGATGTTTACGAGTGGACAAAAAAAGGGTTACTAAAGCTTATGGAAGAATCTAAAATCTGAAGTGGGAAAATGCTTTGTTGGCTTCTGCCATTTTGTGGGCTACGTCCCGTTTTCTGATTGCTTCTCCGGTATTTTTATTTACATCCATAATTTCAGCTGCTAACTTCTGGGAGAATTTTTTGTATTCTGCGGTAGGCCTTTTCCGTGCAGCTTCTAATATCCAGCGGATAGCCAGGGAAATTCTGCGTGGTCCGCGTACTTCTGTAGGGACCTGGTATGCTGCTCCTCCTATACGGCGTGCTTTTACTTCAACCTTTGGTGCTACAGCGTCAATTGCCCTTTCAAAAGAAACCAGTGGATTCTCATCCCCTTTTTCTTTCATGAATTCCAGTGCGTCATAAACTACGCCCTGTGCAACAGTTTTTTTACCATCAACCATCAGCCTGTTTATAAACTTTGCTAAAAGCAGGTTATTATAAACCGGATCCGGCTCAATATGTCTTTTTTTTGTTGTATGTATTCCTCTAGCCACCTTGTTTGTCTCCTTGACAGAACGAGTACAATTTTTAACTCGTTCTGTCATCCAGTGTTCTCACTGGACTACTTCTTTTACGCTCCCGCGTTTCCTCCCGCTCCCTTTGCTCCATACTTAGAACGTGAAGATTTTCTTCCTTCTACTCCGCCCATATCAAACTTTCCGCGGACTAAATGATATTTCACACCCGGTAAATCCTTTACTCTTCCACCGCGGACCAAAACAATTCCGTGTTCTGCTAAATTATGTCCAATTCCCTGGATGTATGCGGTAACTTCTTCACGGTTGGAAAGCTTTACCCTAGCAACTTTACGAAGAGCTGAATTAGGTTTCTTAGGAGTCATGGTCCTTACCAGCGTAACCACACCACGTTTCTGTGGAGAAAAAAGGCCGCTATAGCTTCTGGTCCTGGCATTAAACGTAGACCGCAACGCGGTTGCTTTAATTTTCTTGCCTTTTTTAGACCTTCCTTTTTTAACTAATTGGTTAAGTGTTGGCATGGTTTTGCTATTTTACTATATTCTGAGCCTGATTTCCAACAGGAAAGAAATTTGTGGAAACTATCAATTTTCTGGCTGAAAATTGGAAATTGGTAGAAACTTGTTGTGATTACAATTAATTTCTATGAATTTCTCAGTTTCAATCAATTTCTATCTACGCCTGTGGTACTTCCTGAGGCTCTGCTATGATTGCTTGTTCCGGCTCTGCAGCTGCTATCTGTGCATTCCCATCCATAAAGTCTTCTCTAACCGGAATAAGGCGTCCCACAATAACGTTTTCCTTCAGTCCAATGAGGTTATCCTCACGGCCTTCCAGAGCTGCGTCAGTCAGGACCTGGGTGGTTTCCTGGAATGAAGCGGCTGACAACCATGAATCTGTTACCAAAGCGGCCTTAGTGACTCCCAAAATAGTTTCCCGTGCAGAAGCCGGTTCTCCACCTTCTGAAATAACGCTGGCATTTTCTTCCTCAAAACGTACTTTAGAAACCAAGTCTCCAGGAAGAAGTGCAGTGTCCCCCGTGGTTTCAATCATTACTTTATCAGACATCTTGCGGGTAATAGTCTCAAAATGCTTGTAATGGATAGAAATTCCCTGTGATTCATACACATTTTGTACTTCTGCAATCAGGTATTCCTGTGCTTTTTGGAGTCCGGAAACCTTCAAAACGTCACGAGGATCCAGGTAACCTTCACACAGTCTAGTTCCTGCAATTACTTCTTCCCCTTCTTCTACCAACAGGCTTGCAGTAAGCGGGACAAAGTATTCACGTTCTTCAACCGGCTTTACCTTAGTATTTCTGACGCGGATAATAAACCCGTCTTCCATTTTATTAATCTGTACTTTTCCGGTGATTTCTGCAACCGGTGCCAGATTCTTAGGGCGCCTTACCTCAAAAAGTTCTTCCACGCGCGGCAAACCCTGGGTAACGTCAGACATAACGACTCCTCCAAAATGCTTAACCCGCATGGTAAGCTGGGTTCCTGGCTCTCCAATAGACTGTGCTGCAATAACTCCAACCGGAGTACCCATATCAGCAAGTTTGTAAGAGCTCATATCCCAACCGTAGCAGTGTGCACAGATTCCGTATTTCAGGGTGCAGTAGAGGGGAGTTCTAACGACTACCTTTTCAACAGCTTCTTCCCCAATGATAGCTTTCAGCATGTCATGGTCAATGGGCTGGCCCTTTGCAACGATAACATTCTTACCCTTTCCAACGTCATGGGAAACTACACGTCCCAAAAGCATGTTATTCAGGTAAGTAGTGTTTTCTCTATTCTTTGCTACATCAACTTCAATTCCCTCTGTAGTTCCGCAGTCATCTTCACGGATGATAACATCATGGGTAACATCAACCAGACGGCGGGTAAGATATCCTGCATCAGCGGTCTTCAAAGCTGAGTCGGTAAGACCTTTTCTGGATCCGCGGGCTGAGTTCACATATTCAAAGATAGAAAGTCCTTCCCTAAAGTTAGATTTAATAGGCAACTCAACAATACGACCAAGCGGATCATAAATAAGACCTCTCATAGCAGCAAGCTGTTTAATCTGGTCTTTACCTGCACGTGCTCCTCCGGACTCTGCAATGATCCTTACCATGTCTGATGCGCCAAACAAATTCCAGGTAAGGTTTGCTATCTTTTCAGTTGTCTCTAACCAGACATTATTCATGAGTCTCTTCTGTTCTGAAAGGGTAATAAGACCCTGCTGATATTCTGATTCAATCTCTTTAATCTTCTCTTCTGCTTCCATAATAAGCTTGTTCTTATCAGGAAGCATCTTCAAATCAAAGGTAGACACAGAAATTCCGGATATAGTTGCTGAGTAAAACCCAATTTCTTTAATAGAATCAATAAGCCGTCCTACTTCATCTTCTGATAGGTCTACCATAGCACGGGTAACCAGCTCTTTAATAGTAGAAGCTTTAATCTCTTTATTTACATAGCCTAACTTCTCCGGAAGTTTTGCGTTAAACATAAGCCGTCCCATGCTGGTTTCAATCAGTTTTCCATTAATCCTCACCATGATGGGCTCACGGAGTGCAACTTTCTTAAGAGTGAAGGCAAACAGAGCCTCTTCCTCATTTACAAAGTGGGGAAGCACTTCCCTTCTCAGTCTCTCATCAACACTGGTAAAGTAGTACACACCCAAAGCCATTTCCTTGTTAGGAAGAGTTATGGGTGATCCGTCTGCAGGCTTTAACAGATTGTGTTCAGGCATCATGAGCGCAATAGCTTCCTCCTGGGCGCGGGAAGACAATGGAACGTGGATCGCCATCTGGTCTCCATCAAAGTCAGCGTTATAACCTGCGCAGACACAAGGATGAATTCTAATAGCAGATCCTTCAACTAAAACAGGGAAAAATGCCTGAATTCCCAGTTTATGCAAGGTAGGAGCGCGGTTGAGAAGAACCGGATGGTTTTTAGTGATTTCCTCAAGGATATCAAACACTTCCGGTGGCCTCTTCTCAATATATCTTTTTGCAGCTTTTGCATTAGGGGTAGTCAAACCGCGGGTAATAACCTCACGGATGACAAACGGTTTAAAGAGTTCAAGCGCCATTTCTTTTGGCAGTCCACACTGGTTCAGGGTTAATTCCGGTCCTACAATAATAACGGAACGTCCGGAGTAGTCCACACGTTTTCCAAGAAGGTTCTTTCTGAACCGTCCTTGCTTTCCACGCAGGATATCTGAAAGGGATTTAAATTGTCTCTGGGTAGTAGAAGTCCTAATAGACGTATCTATTAAGTAGTCTACTGCTTCCTGAAGCATTCTTTTTTCATTCCTTAAAATGATTTCAGGTGCACCCAATGAAATAAGATGTTTCAAGCGGTTATTCCGGTTAATCACGCGGCGGTATAAATCATTCAAGTCTGAAGTTGCGAAACGTCCTCCATTTAGTTGGACCATAGGACGCAGGTCCGGCGGGAGAACCGGAAGGATCCGCAGGATTAAGGATGCCGGCTTGAATCCAGCCTTATAAATAGATTCGTACAAATGGAGCCTCTTCAACAGTTTTAATTCTTTCTGTCCGGAAGACTTATGAATTTCTTCCCTTAACTCTCCTACCAATTTTTGGACATCAATAGATTCAATTGCGGTAAGTACGGCTTGTGCACCGGTCTCAACTTCAAAGAACAAAGGGATATCATATTCAATAAGCCTGACGTATTCTTCTTCTGAAAGGACGTTCCAAAGCTTCAAGCCTTTTACTATGTCTGAAACCCTGGTGAAGATTTCTTCAGTCCGCTCAGATTCTGCGGTAAGCCTCTTGTCCAGAGCTATATTTTTCTGGCGGTACAAGACCTTAGTCTCTTCCAGGACCAGGTTTTTTTGCTCATCTTTGAGGTCTTTTTCAATTTCAGCAAGCTTGTCAGCTTCTTCTTTTGCTAATGCTTCCTTTTCCTCTGCTACCTGTTCTTTAATTTTTTCCAGTCTCTTTTCTTTCAATTCTGCCAGAACTTTCTGTGCTTCTTTTCTTTTTTCCTCATCAATCTCAGTAACCAAATAAGAAGCAAAGTACACAACTGACTCCAGCTCTTTCTGTGAAATATCCAAAAGAGTTGAAAGTTTTGAAGGGGTACCCTTAGAGAACCACACATGGACAACCGGAGTTGCCAGGTTAATGTGGCCCATTCTCTCACGGCGTACTCTGGAATACGTTACTTCTACTCCGCAGCGGTCACAAACAATACCCTTATATCTGATTCTCTTGTACTTTCCGCAGTAACACTCAAAGTCTTTTGTAGGACCAAATATTCTTTCATCAAAAAGTCCATCCTTTTCCGGCCTGTAGGTCCGGTAATTGATAGTTTCAGGCTTAACTACCTCACCGTAGGACAAATCTTTGATAGTATCAGGATCAGCCACCAGGATTTTAAGACCCTTAAAGTCCGAAATATTTATTGCGTCAAATTTTTTCTCGCGTCTTTTTTTGCCGTCCATACTTAAAAACTACTCTAGGATTTAACAATAAATGTTTTTAAGTATATGTTGAGTCTCTGGCAAGCCCGAAAGGGCGCGCCAAGAGTTAAACATATATTTTTTACCTAGTTAGCTTCCTCCCCCTCTCCTTTTTCAATATTTTCTAATTCTGCATCCATAGGATGAATA
Source organism: Candidatus Levyibacteriota bacterium (assembly GCA_050255815.1). GTDB lineage: Bacteria > Patescibacteriota > Microgenomatia > Levybacterales > GWA1-39-11 > JAGORM01. Next base: position 17,301 of record JBLMVJ010000048.1, read on the forward strand.
TCTTCCAGGTTTTCTTCTGACTCTGAAGTTGCAACATCTTTTACTACTGAATCCTCTGTTACATCAATATCCAATGTTTCTGTTGCTTCAGCCAGGTCTGAAACTTCCTGCTGAACTTTTTCTTCTGCAACCAGCTCTTCTTCTGTTTCTTCTTCAACCGGTGCAACTACTGCTTCAGTTGGTTGGACCAGCATTCCTAAGGATTCAAGCTCTCTAATCAAAACCTTAAATGATTCAGGGACTTTTGGTGTAGGGATATCAGATCCTTTAATAATAGCTTCAAATGCCTTTGCGCGCCCTGCAACATCATCTGATTTGGTAGTCAACATTTCCTGCAGTGTGTATGCTGCCCTGTGTGATTCCAAAGCCCAGACTTCCATTTCTCCCAACCGCTGTCCTCCCATTTGAGCTTTTCCTCCCAAAGGCTGCTGGGTAACCAGAGAGTATGGCCCGGTAGAACGCGCATGTGCCTTATCCTCAACCATGTGGATAAGTTTCATGATGTATCCAATTCCTACCACTACATCATTCTCATATGCGTCTCCGGTCCTGGCGTCAAATAATTTTACTTTTCCGGTTGCCGGGAGTCCGGCTTTCTTCAACAGGTCAAAAAGTCTATCTTCCGGCTGTTTTTCAAACACCGGCATAGCAATTTTCATGTTTAACCTTCTTGCTGCCCACCCAACATGCGCTTCAAGAAGCTGTCCCAGATTCATACGGGACAACACGGAAATTGGAGAGATAATTATATCAACTGGCGTGCCATCTTCCAAGTAGGGCATGTCGGATTCAGGAACAATCTTAGAAATAACACCCTTATTTCCATGACGTCCGGCCAGCTTATCTCCCACAACTACGTGCCTCATCTGTGCTACCTCAATAAGGATCTTGCGGATAGTGCCCGGCTCCAGCTCATCACCCTTTTCGCGGTCCAGTATCTGCACATTAATAACAATCCCGTGCTCACCATGAGGCATTCTTAGGGAAGTATCACGGACTTCACGTGCTTTTTCTCCAAAGATAGCACGCAAAAGCCTTTCCTCTGCGGTAAGTTCTGTCTCACCCTTTGGTGCAATCTTTCCAACCAGAATATCCCCCGGTCCTACTTCTGAGCCTACCACAACCACTCCGTCTTCATCCAGATACGCCAGATCTTCTTCCGCAACATTTGGGATATCACGGGTTGTTTCTTCAGGGCCTAATTTAGTATCAACCACGGTTGCTTCATATTTTTCAATATGGATTGAGGTTAATGCATCATCTTTTACCAGCTTGTCTGAGATAACAATACCGTCTTCATATCCAAGACCGTCAAAAGATGCATATGCAATAACCAGATTCTTTCCCAAAGCCAATTCTCCCATGTCAGAAGCCGGCCCATCAATCATAACATCACCTTTTTTCAACTTCTGTCCCACCCTAACTACCGGCCTTTGGGAGAAGAAGGTGTTTTGCGCTGTCCTCTTGAATTTATCTATAATGTACGTTTCTTCTTCATTTTTACCACTTCCCTTAATGGTTAATTTGCTTGCATCAACAAAAGTGACTTCCGCATCAAACGGAGCCTTTACCACGCGGCTCATGGCCTCAGAAACAGATGCTTCCATTCCGGTTCCCACTACCGGGCTTTCTGTCTTTACTAACGGTACGGCCTGACACTGCATGTGGGTTCCCATAAGAGCACGGTTTGCTTCATCATGGTCAACAAACGGAATCAAGGAAGCGCTGGTTCCAACCACCTGGCGTGGAACTACGTCAATTAACTCAACCTTTTCAGCTTCAACTTCCAGGTATTCCCCATTAATTCTTGCAGGGATCAAATCATCTACTATATATCCATTCTCATCAACGGCAATATCAGCATGTGTAATATACCTTTCAGACTCCTGGTCAGCATCCAAATAGATTATCTCATTGGTTACTTTCACTTTTGTCTTAGAGCCCTTTTTTTCCTTCTCCAGTTTTCTATATGGAGCTTCCAGGAATCCGTATTCATTTACCCGGGTGTACAACGCAAGATACGTCACGAGTCCAATATTAGGACCTTCAGGAGACCTGACCGGACAAATCCTGCTGTACTGTGATGCATTAATGTCACGGATGGAGAATGATGCGCGCTCACGTGAAATTCCTCCGGTTCCCATGACGGTAAGACGGCGCAGGTTATCAATTTCCGCAAGGGGATTTGTCTGGTCTAAAATAGCGGAGAGCTGGGAAGTCCTAAAGAATTCATTAATTGCAGCTATGATAGGATGTGCATTAATAAAGTGTGAAGGTGAAAATTCTTCTTCAGTTGAAGCCAAAGACATTTTTTCTTTAATAATTCTTTCCAGTCTTAAAGCACCAACCCTGAATGCGGTTGTCTGGACTAATTCCCCTACGGAGCGGACGCGGCGGTTGGCCAAATGGTCAATATCATCAACCTTTCCTTTTCCTTCAGCAAGCCCTATCAGGTAAGAAATGATCCCAATAATATCATCCATGGTAAGGGTCGCCACTTCCTGTTCTCTGAAGTTAGGAAGATGGTTTAACTTCTTATTAATCTTATAGCGGCCTACTTTAGAAAGGTCATAGCGGCGTCTGTCATAGAACAGATCTCTGAAGTTCTGGCGGATAGTATCTACCACAACTGGCTCTCCAGGGTTCATTTTCTTAAAGATTTCAATCAACGCATCAGTTTCACCGCGGGTTTCATCTTTCTCCAGGGTATTTTTAATGTATTTTTCTGCTTCTTCAATTCCTTTAAATTTCTCATAAATATTATCAGTTCCTTCTAACCCGAGGGCTTTCAAAAATACTGAGGCTAAGAACTTCTTTCTGCGGTCAATTCTGACCACAACCATATCAGTTCTGGTAGTAGAAAACTCTAACCAGGATCCATGGACGGGACGAAGTTCTGCGGTGTAGAGGGTTTTTCCGGTAATTGGGTCTTCTGTCGCGGTGAAAAATACCCCCGGGGACCTTACAATCTGGTTAACAATAACACGTTCTATTCCGTTCACCATAAAGGTTCCACGGTCAGTCATCTTTGGAACTTCTCCCAAGAATACGTCCTGGTTTACGCGCTTGCCGGTTTTTTTGTTAACGAGTGTTGCTTCTACAACTAATGGAGAAAAATAAGTGAGGCCTTTTTTGAGTGCTAATTCTTCCGTGATTTTAGGATTTCCTAATTTGTAGTCACCTAAATGAAGCTCCCAGTTTTTTCCGGTAAAGTCTTCAATAGGAGAAATCTCAGCAATAACTTCTTTTATACCTTCATCAATAAACCATTGGTATGATTCTTTTTGTATGGAGATTAAATCAAGCTCCGGAAGTCCCTTATAAGACTTGCCCCAGTACGCTCGCTTCACCTCTGCCACTGAAGTCGATTGTGTTGTATTATTCAATTTTTTCGCCATTTCTCGCCTTGGAATGTTGTAAAAGAAGGAAACCCCTTTTTAAACGCAAAAAACAACAGGAGGTAAATCTACCCCTATTTCTTATTTACGTTTTCTATTTATACAACCTATATTAAATAAAGTCAAGGGGGAATTTAGGAAAGATTTAGACTCAGAGATATTTAGCAATATTCTGCTGGTGTTGGGAGAACGTTTCAGCAAAATGCAGATGGCCTTTTTTATCAGAAACATAATATAAGTAATTTGTAGATGAAGGGTTAAGCGCAGCGTTTATAGAAGTAAGGCCCGGATTACTGATAGGGGTAGGCGGCAAACCCGGTGAGGTATATAAATTATATGGAGAATCCAGCTCCAGGTCAGCAGGAGTCAGGTTCTTTTTCCACCAGGAACCGTTAGGCTGCTTTCCTAATCCATATTGAACTGAGGCATCTATATCCAGCTTCATCCCAATTTTGAGGCGGTTATGGATCACTGAAGAAACCAGCATCCGGTCTGAATCAAATAATGCTTCCCGTTCTATCAAAGATGCTATAGTTAATGTTTTCTCTAGAGTTGCATCTTCAGGAGTAATTCCTGCCTCCCGGATTTTTTTGTCAAAGTTAGTTTTAAAAATTGAAAGAACGGTTTCAATAGTTGCATCACGGGGAATTAAATAGGTATCAGGGAATAGTTTTCCTTCTTCTGCTTCCAACTCTGTACGCCATACTTCTTCATATGAAGGTATTTTCTTTTGCAAGGCATCTGCTATCTCATCTGCCCTCATTCCCTCCGGAATAGTCACCCAAATATCCACCGTTCCATGGGATAAAGAGTCCAGTATTTTCTGTAAATTCATGGAAGGGGAAAGTTTATAGTCTCCTGCCTGGATAGCATTATCCTTCCCTTCTTTTTTAACTAATATGAAGAACGCAATGGGGTCATTAATAAGACCTTCTTTCTTCAAGTTGCTTGCTACGGCCCGCACTCCCGCACCTTTTTCTACCACAAAAACTTTTTCACTTTTATCCTGAGGATTTACCGGCGCATTCCCATGGTTCCACCACCCCAGACCAACTATAATGAGTACTACTAATACTATGAGGACTGCAACTTTTCTCATGGAGAATATTGTAGCAGAAAAATCAAAACAATTCTAAACCGTTGATGGTTCCTGCTTCCTTTGAGGAATGGTACCTAGGAAATCTCATACAGGGGGAAGAGTTTATGGCTATCTTTTGCTTCATTCACGCGGTATTCCGTATCCGCATATAGCACGGCAAGCTCTTCATTTGCATGTACTTTGTCCCCCAGCCTTTTTTTCAGCACCAGCCCACAGTCTTTATCCTGAGGGGCCCCTAAAATTTTTGCAATAGTAGTAATATTTCTGTTTTCTACTAATGTTATGGTCCCGCTTTTCTCTGCCCTCACAAATCCATGGTGCTTTGCCGGACGCAGATCCGCAGAAGACACAAAAGGATCCCCACCCTGTGCCTCTATTATTTCCTTCATTTTCTCATGCGCCTGTCCTGACTCTAAAATGTGACTTGCCCAGGCTTCACCGTTTTCAAATCCTTTTGGTTTTTCTCCTTCTAGGCATAAATCAAGCAGAATTCCTGCGAGTTGAAGAGACCTTTCCTCAAGCGGTAGCGGCCGGTCTGCAGTTTGCTCCAATACCTTCAAAGCATCACGTGCTTCCAAAAGCGGCCCTATCCCTACGCCAGCCGGCTCATCAACCTTATGGATGAACGTTTCCAGATGGATTTTAAACCTGCGGGCCAGGTATTTAAATTTATCTGACAAAACATCAACTTCTTCTTTGGTATGTACTTTTACGGTCTTTCCATACGGCAAATCTATTACCACATGGGTAGAACCAAATGCTATCTTTTTTGCCATTACTGAAACCAGCACTTTATCAAAACTTTCAAAAACTAACGGTTCTTCAACATGAATGATCTCATCATCTGCAGGCGCAATTTTAAAACTGCCGCCCCATACTATGCATCCTTTTGTTTTTTCTATGATTTTTTCTATTTGGGCTTTGGTAAATGTAACCTTTGCTAAAACCTCCATACAGTCTGCAGTCCCGGCAGGGGTAGTAATGGCGCGTGAAGAACTTTTTGGGATAGAAAAGCCGGCAGCGGCTATAATAGGCACCACTATCATGGTAGCCCGCGTGCCCGGGGTACCACCTATGGAGTGTTTATCTGCAATGATACCGGGAAACGTGAGTTTTTCCCCTGTTTCCACCATGGCCTTAGTCAGATAATAAATTTCTTCATTTGAAAATCCTTTAGAATAGCCGGAGGCAACAAAGTACGTAGTTAAAATATCACCCAGCCTGTCTTTTGCAATCTCATCCATGATGGCATAGATTTCCCTATAGGAAAGCTTCTTGCCAATTAATTTTTTTTGTATAGCCTTTAAGGCGAGATTTTTTTCCTCCACCGTTTTTTAAATGTTTATTTTAGTTCTCAAGAGCTTTTGGTACTCTTGGTACCCTTGGTACCCTTGACCGCTTTATCCCTTAAACTGTTCCATTGCCATGCGTACAATTCCGCGTAAGACTTTAATGATTTCATAAACAATAAAGTTAATCAAGCTATAAATGTACGGCCAAATTTGCCGCAAATAATACTGAAAACCATCCCACCATTTTTTAAACCTAGAACCGGTACTTTGCGCATTGGGATCAAACTCACTCTGTGCAAAATAACCTGAGGCAGACTGCGGTGCTTGTGTTGGTTGGTTTTGATTAGGATCCATTTTATTTATTCAGGGCAAGACCGGATAAGCCCATTCCCATAGGTTTCCCCACTTCTTCCAGCCGGGCACGTACTATCAAACGCTTCCAAATAGTGCCCGGTGGGGTGCAGGTTACTATAGTAATGTAGGAATGGTCATATGCCTGGGAAAAAATATTAGTATCCTCAGGTGAGGTTATAGTGACAGAAAAGATTTTATAGGTATATAACACTCCATTTACTTTAACCAAAATGTTGTCCCCGGACTTAATAGTATGCAGTGTTGCAAAAATAGTTTTGTAATTTTTAGGGTCAAACCATTGGGGAAGCGTGGAGTGGCCAAAAATAATGGCATTCCCATTTTGCCCGGGAATTGCAGTCCCGGCATATTGGATCAGGTGCCGGGCCAAATCATAATCTACCGTAGATACGGTTGCGTTATCAATATGCAAACTTGGGATAGAAAGTGAATACGTTGGGACAGAAGAATTATTTGAAACATGCAAGGTAGGATACCAGCTTCTTGCATCATATGAATTAATGGTAAGGTTGGCAATTCCCTGAGAAAGCAGACTGCCAAAACCACCGCCTACCATTTCATGTTTTGGCACCGGTATCTCCACTATGTCCGAAGAAAATCCAAAAAATATTTGGTACAAAAAAAGCGGGAAGAAAAAATACAGACAAACCAAAACACCTACCAGCGCCATACCCGCCCCTAAAAACCGCCTCATCCTTCTGGTAAATATTTTCTTCTTCTTAACAAAATAATAGGCAGCCATGGGCAACTATTGGGTGGTTACTTCTATCTGGATATTCTTAATATTAAATGGGAGCACTTTGGGAAAAAGAGGCAAACTTCTTGTAAAGTTTACCAAACCGTCAGAGACCCCTTTTAACTTTATTAATTGTTCAATGTTGCCTGAACTTTTCCCGCTGATTTTTTTAGCAACATCATCACTGGAAACTTTTGGCACAAAAACAGATGCAAAACTAATAGTGCCGGTTATATTTCCGTCTTTATCTTTCTTAATGTCTTTTACGATAATTTTTGAGCTTTTGGCATTATATTCATAATCTGCAGGAACTTCAGATTTACTTAGTTCTTTTGCCATATCTACCAGTTCCTGGTTGCTGTATGCACCTAGCTTATAGGTAATGCCGGCACTGAGAGAAACGGTAGAAGCCTCATCCCCTTCTTTTTTAGAAAATGTTTTTTGGTCAAAAGAATAGTCTACCGGAAAAGGAAGTATTTGCTGGTCCTCTGCTTTCTGGGACTCTGAAATTGCTTTCTTTGAGAGGTCATCTACTGCTTTTGTAGTTAATCCATCCAGATCATCCGCTGAAACAACCTGGATTTCTTTTTTTGTACCACCGGAAAAAGGATTCTCATTTTTTGCAAATACGTCTGCTGCGGAAATTCCTTTAAACTGGAAGTTTGTAGAGGACGGTAAGTTGTATTCTTTTCCAAAAGTACCTGCTTCCACCTTTACCTTTGCTGAAGAGAAGGACGTGGCATAAGAACTGGTAGAGGCAACTTGCACATCACCGGAAAGGGTAAATTCTAAATTATTAGGGCCAACTATAGTAGCTCCTTTATTATATGTTTTTGGATCTTCCGTTTTATTGTAAACAGTCACTTCCCCTTTTGCGGTATCCCCGGTAACTTTTTTCCCGGTTACGGATGCCTCTTCACTTCCCTGTTCCTGCACGGAAACTTCTGAAATATGGACTACTTTATCTGACGGTGACGTATTTTTATCCTGAGAAAAAGTGACGGCAAGATCCTGGGAAACAGCCTTTTTATCCAGGTATAAAGTGACCCGTACTTTTTCATAAAAGAAATAGTAAAGAACACTTGCCAATATCAATACAACTACCGCAACTGCGGGATATAAAAAGGTTGCTTTGCCTTTTGGTATTTTTAGCTTAGGAAGGGAAGGTGTTGAAAAAGATGGCTTTGACAAATGAGGTTTTGGTAACTTACCAACAGCCATTAAGTTATGTCCATGGTGTTTTTCTTCCCCAATTTCTTCTTCCTTTCCTGCCGCAGCCTTGGTGAAGACGTGTTCTTCCATCTTCTCTTCTTTTTCATCCTCCACTGATTCAAATTGCGGCTTCCGGCTCAACACATCAACCCCTGCAAAAAAGCCGACTTCTTCCCCGCTGAATTCCACCGGCTTACTTTCCACTTCAGATACTGAATGTTTACTTTCCCGGACATCTTCCAAAGAAACCTCTTCTTTAACCTCTTGTTCTTCCGGAGATTCTGTGTCTTCTTTCAAAGGTTCTTCTGCTTCTTCTTCCGTTGGTAGATTTTCCTCCTCACTGGCTTCCGTTTTTTCCTCTTCCTCCAATTCTTCGGATGCCACCTCTATAGGCTTTTCCACATCCTCTTTAGGAAGCTTTACTGTGGTTAAAGAAGAAAAACCCATTTCAACCGCAACCCCGGAGATAACAGACTGGGCTTCAACTTCAGGGTCCAAAATTTCAACTTGCGGGATATGCAGGAATGGCAATTTTTTGCTCCAGTGATGGGATAAAAATGCCTGCTGGCTTTTCTTTGCATGTTCATAATTAATCAGAATTATTTTTGCAGGAAGAACTTCCAATTCATCCTGTTTTGCCAAAAGCTCTTCCGTGGTAAGAACCGGACTCTGGGCAATAGTGCCACTGTCAGACATAATAATATTGCCGTTTTTCACTAACGTAAGGGTCAGGTGCTTATGGGAAAGCTCTACACAAATTGCCGTAACCGGAGCGCCTTCTTTTTTCTGCAAATAAGCCAGGATTGCTTCAATAGAGACTATAAACCCAATGGGGGTCAGACTTAAGGCTTCACAAACCCCTTTTAACTTCAATAGATGTTCTTTTGTAATCTTTCCTTCCTCAATCCAGTCGTGAGGAACGGAAAAAATTGTCTTCTCCAGTTTGCTGCCTTCCGGGACTTTCCGCTCTACTTCAGAAATAACAACATCAGAAAGTTCTATGAGTTTTTCAGAAGATAATTCACTTAAAGGCTGTGTAAATTCTGCACTGTGGGTTCCGGCAATTAAAAGACTTTCCCCTGTTTTTTCAAAGAGAATGGAGCTTGCCTTCTCTGAAGAGAAGATAAGTGAGAGAAAATATTCTTTTTCCGGTTGTTTATTAGAGAGAAAAGGCAGCTTCATAGAAAAGTTGAAACTCAAAATTTAAAACGCAAAAGTAAAATTAAAAAGTAAAAAGTTAAATATTTTTGAATTTTAACTTGTAGTTTTGACTTTTAACCTTTAACTTTTGAGTTTTTATCCTACTTTTGAATATATCCTCTGTTGTCCTTTGCCTAAAGACTCTTGCTTCATTATTTGCGAACTTGTGAGCAAAAATAAAGCAACTTAGCCCACATTCGCATATATTCTCTGCTGGCCTTTGCCGAGAGATTCTTGCTTTATTATTGTAAACCTTTTCACCTCACCTGTAAAATTCACGTGCGGGCCTCCACATAATTCTTTAGAATAATCACCCATAATGTATACTTTCACGTCTTTTGCATACTTCTCATCAAATAATCCTATGGCGCCCATTTCTTTTGCCTGTTCTATAGGCATAATCTCAAAATGCACCGGTAGGTTTTCCTGGATTTTCTCATTTACTGTTTTTTCCAAAGTGTTAACTTCTTCTTCCGTCAGCTTCCGGTCAAAGTTAAAATCAAACCTCACTCTCTCCGCAGTGATATTGCTTCCAGTCTGGTGAAGCTGTGTCCCAAACATATCCCGCAGCGCCTGGTGCATAAGATGTGTTGCCGTATGTCCCATAATTGTTTTTTCCGAATGGTCCGCCAATCCTCCTTTAAATTTTTGCTCTGCTCCTTTCCGGGATAAATCCTGATGGGCTTTAATTTGTTCCGCAAGTGCCTGTTCATCAAAAATATATCCCAAACTTTTGAGCTGGGTAGGTCCTAAACCAAAAGAAGTAATTGCCTTAAAAGCCAGGCCTGCCGGAATCTCTACCTGGCCTAATAGTTCATCCCCTACGCGCTTCCCGCTTTTTGCCAGTTCTTTTTCTATAACTTTCCGGCCGCCTTCTAAAGCACGGTTATATGATTGCTCCTCTTCTAAAATAACTCCTTTTATATGCTCATATTTTTCTACCAGTATAGAATCCGTATCTTTATAGCTTCCTACTATTGCCTCAACAACTTTCTCAACCTGTTTTCCTTTTAAAAGATAGATATTATCAATGGCACGGCGAATTAAACGGCGGAGGATATACCCCTGTTCTTTGTTGGAGGGAAGCACGTCATTTGAGGCAATAAATACGGCTGCGGTTAAATGGTCTGCAATAATCCTCATTTCGCGTTTATGTGAACTATATTTCTTATCTGAAATTTCTTCAATGGCTTTTATAATTGGAGCAAAGAGGGATGTTTCAAAAATGTCTGTTTTTTCCTCTGTCACCGCAACCAACCGTTCCAGTCCCCCGCCAAAATCCACATTTTTCTGCGGCAATTCTTTAAACCCTTCCTCAGTTCTGATATATTGCATAAAAACGGAGTTGCCAATTTCCAGATACCGCCCGCAATCACAATTCACATGACATTCTTTCCCAAACTCAGGGTCATGCGGTGTTCCATAGTCGTAAAACACTTCTGAATCAGGACCTCCCGGCTCACCCACCGGCATATTGTCCGGTATTCCGGAGCGGCTCCACCAGTTTTTGGTAACCCCATATTTAAAGATCCTGGTACCTATTTCTGCCTCTATCCCAACTTTTTTAAATTGTTCTTTCCATATCTCTACAGAATCTGTATCAGCCGGAATATTTTTATCCCCTTCAAAAACTGTTACATATAACTTCTGTGGGTCAAGTTTTAATTCAGATGTCAAAAACTCAAAGAACCAGGGAATCTGTTCTTTTTTAAAGTAATCCCCAAGCGACCAATTCCCAAGCATCCTAAAAAATGTGGTATGGCGGTTATCCCCTACTTCATCTATGTCTGCCGCCCGGAAAGAATTCTGGGCGTTCACCAACCGTTTTCCTTCCGGATGAGACTCCCCTAATAAATAGGGCACCAAAGGCTGCATGCCGGAAGACGTAAATAACGTAGTAGGATCATTTACCGGAACCAGGGAAGAATTTTCTATCCGTTTATGTCCGCGTTTTTCAAAAAAGGAGATATATTTGCCTAGGATTTGTTTTGCCTGCATGGGTTTATCTGAGTGCCTCAAATTGTACCACAAAACCGAAGCTCCGACAAAATTAAGAGGAGCTTTCTTTGCAATTTGAAAAGTGGAAGAATATAATTACTCCCCTATGTCAAAAGAGCGTTTCAAAGCAGGGTTGAGAAAAGCTGCAGTAGATGCACTGTATCTATATGGAATTACGGGAACTGCGCTGTCCGGATGGGGTCTTTTAGATTTTAATACTGCTAGGGCAAATGAGCGCCTGCACTCAGGGATCATAAACGGGATGACAGAATTTAACCATCCCAACCAGTATGAATCTTATGCGCTCAACCATATTGAAAAGGATAAGGCAACACAAAAAAGAGGGGAAGTTGAAATCATAGCAGGGGTAGCTATGGCTCTTCCTACTGTTTTGGCTGAATCAAAAAGGCGTGGAGAAGAAATTAAAAAGGATGGAGGCTTTAAAAAGCTCCTACCTAGATAATCTTAGGGATAAACCAAAGCTTTCCATCACTTTTCTCAAATCTTCCGGTTGATTTTTTGTTTTCCTCAAAGTATCCATTTTGTCCCTCCAGGCTTCCTTCATACACCTTTACTGCCCCTGCTTCTCCTACCTGGCCTTCTGATCCAAAACTCATCTTTACGGGCTCCTGTAAGTCAATTACTGCCTGAACCTTCTGTTCAAGCCCGGAAATATCCGGAATTTCACCTAAAGATTTCAGTCCCTCCAAAAATCCTTTCCAGGTACCATCCGGGTGCAGATGGCTGGATACTTCACTTACCTGTTCTATACCATCAACCCGTCCCATTTCATAAGAAAGATCTGCACCGGTAGGCACTTTTTGATCTGCTCCTTTATATTTTAAAATCCGCAGAGCTGCGCTCAGCGCTCCCGCAATCCTTTTTTTCCGTGCTTTTTCATCTTTAATAAAAAAGAATTCTTTTCCGTTTAGCTTTTCAGCCTTTTGGGCCCCTTCCGGTTGGTCAGTTTTTACCGCTTCCGGCTTTTCTGCTTTCCGCGATACCTCTACAGCTGCTGCAGTTATCGCCTTTACCTGGGTTTCCGGCTGTATTTCTGTTTTTGGCGGCGTAATGATTTCAACACCTGGCTTTCCTTCATATTTTTTAGCAAGGACCTTCATAACCTCCAAGTGAGCTTGCGGTTCTGCCATTCCACGAGCTACCCCCACAATTCTCGCAGTCTTTACTGCCTCTAAAATATCCAGCTCTACTGCGCGTCTTACTAACGGATCTACACCTGATTTTACCCTGATTGCTTGCTCGAGTCTTACCTGGACTGCAGGTTTTGGCATTTCAGTTTTGCGCGTTGTAGCAACCTCGCTTGTTTTTAAGGCTGAATGAGCAACATACGGTGTTTCAGGACGAAAAACACGAGTCTCTGGCACAGGCCTCACTTTTATCATGGAATCTGCCTTTATAACCTTAGGGGCTTCAATCTTTGCTTTTTTCGCGGAAGCTTTTACCGGCGCTTCAGATTTTATATATTGAGGTTTATTTGGTTCCAGAAAAACCGGTTTTGGCCTAACAAAAATTGGTGCGTCTTTTGCCGGTTTTCTCCCTAAATCAAAAATGTTCTTTGGCTCAAGCGATTTTGTCCTGGCGACAGAGGAAATCTTACCTTTGCCATGGTTAATATCAATAATTTTAGGCGCATCTATGGACTTGAACGGAACTACCGGATCAGAACGGACCAGACGTGCCAGGTCAAACATTTTTGGCGCTTCACGTCCCTTGTTCAGATTTACTATTGAGGGAGATTTCACTCCGCCAATTTCTTTAAAACCAATAGGGTTTGCATTAAAACGGCTGAGGCCGCGGGAAGAAAATGAGGCCTTTGCGCCACCAAACCGGGCTTCAGGCGAGCAGAGAGATCCTACGCCTTTACCGGCTGCAATCCCGCCTGAAGCCCCACCTCGTACTCCTGCCGAAACTCCTCCTGATACTCCTATGCCTTTCATAGTACGCGCAGTATATCTCTCTGAAGTAATTCAGGCTTGACATGAATCTAACACAAACCTAACACTCTGAAGCTGGCTGAGGCTGACTGAAGTTACCTTTTAACATCCTTACGCTTAAAGCCGGTGTACTCTTTTTTCTTTCGCACTAGTTTTGATCCTCCGGCTTTAGAATATGCCTTTTTCTCAAATTCTTTATCTACTTTTTGGCTCCTCTTTTGTATTAGCTCAAAACAAGAAGGATACCCATATAAGTGTTTTGAAACAACCGTTATGGTATCTCTTCCTACACCTAATGCAAGTTTTATATCTTCTCCGCTTACTCCCGATTTCAAAAGAAGTGCCACCTGAATTCTTCTCCCTATTTTTAATTTCTCATCAGTAGTCAACAGACCATTAATCATCTCATCAACATCTTTCCCGTCTTGTGCAGCTAGAAAAGCGTCTCTAACTAAATTGGTCAGTTCATATTCATCTTTAGAAGACAGAAATCTGTATCTACTATTCATTTTATCCCTCCTCGAATCCCTTAAATTTATGAGAATTAATTATAAGCATATATCTAACCAGTCGACTAGTCAACTGGTTATTATTATAGTAAATATTTCTATTAAAAACTGTTAAGAAGTGGTTCTAGGCTATATTTATCTCTTGGACACCCTACTCTTCTAATAGGTTCAAGGGTTACTTTGCAATATATTCCCTGAGGGGGCAGTCAGTGTGTTTGCACCGGGCAGTGCAGTACTGCCTGCCGTAATAGGAAAGGCCCATGGCAAAATCATGCCATTTTTCTTTAGGTAAAAGGGGCATAAGGTCCTGTTCTATTTTCACCGGGTCTGAACTCTTTGTCAGGCCAAATAATTTTGCAAGGCGGCGGACATGAGTATCTACCACTATTCCCTCTGTAATCCCAAATGCCTCCTGCAGGATGACGTTTGCCGTTTTGCGCCCTATAAATGGCAGCGGCAACAATTCCTCCATAGTTTTTGGCATTTCTCCACCATATTCCGTAGCTACAATTTCAGCTGTTTTTTTAATGGCCCGCGCTTTTCCCCGGTAAAAATTTATTTCCGATACGTCTTTCTCAAATTCTTCCAGCGGCACTTTCCGGTAATCACCCAACGTTTTATATTTTTGAAAAAGGTTGGTAGTTAATTTATTCACCCCTACATCCGTTTGCTGGGCAGACAAAGCTACAGCAACGTACAATTCCCATGGGTTTTTCCAGTTAGTGAGAGGTGTTACCGGATTGGGGAACATTTTGTGGAGCTTTTCGTAAAGTATTTTTGCTTTTTCCTCATTTGTCATGCGTATATTATACTCCCTACTACAAAGAGAAAAGCTGAGAATTACCCTTCAATAATAGAAGAAAGTGCCTTAGCAAGTTTTTGGGGGTTATGGCGTAAAAATTTCCCTTTGCGCAAAAATTCTCCGGTAATGACTTTTATCCCATTATTAAAATTCTCTGCGTCAAATTTCACGGGTTCTTCTTTGTCTTCCTCATACCGTTTCAGAATTTCACCGGTTGGCATTTCCGTATTAATAATGCAGTAATCTACCACAGTCTTGCCAAGGTGCTGTTTAATAACCCGGACAAAATCGGAAGCGGTAAACCCGCACGTCTCTCCGTATTTCGTCATAATATTCACTACGTAAATAACTTTTGCTGAAGTCTCATTCAGCGCTTCTACCACATCCTGGGTAATAAGGTTGGGAAGAATAGAAGTATAAAGGTCTCCCGGACCCAAGATCACAAAATCAGCTTCTTTTATAGCCTGCACTGCTTCCGGGTTTGCTGAGACTTTTGGTTCCAAAAATACCCGTTTTATAGGTACGCTTCCATCATGTTTGGGAATATCTATATTAGTCTCCCCCACAATGATTTCTCCGTCTTCTAACTCTGCGTGTAGAAAAGTTGGCTTCAGGGTAACGGGAATAACCTGTCCTTCTACGTTCAGTATCTTCACCGCTTCTTTTACTGCCTGATCAAAACTTCCCGTGATTTTTTCAAGTGCGGTTAACAGGAGGTTTCCTAAACTGTGTCCGGAAAGGACTCCCTTACTCTTAAATCTGTAGTTAAACAAATCTGAAATAATCTTATTATCAGTGTGGGAAAGCGCAACCAAAGCACGCCTGATATCCCCGGGAGGCAGCGTCCCAAATTCTTCACGCAAGAGTCCGGTTGATCCTCCGTCATCTGCCATAGACACAATAGCAGACAGGTTATATGGATATTTTTTAAGTCCGGTAAGGACGGTAAAAACTCCGGTTCCGCCGCCAATAACAACTACGTTTTTTTCCATTTTTTAAAACGAATCGTTTCCACGCCTGTCTACCCTTCGACATCCTTCTAAAATTCAGGACAAGCGCTCAGGGGGCAGGCGAACTCCCCGCTTCGCTCAGTCCGTTCCCACGATAAGAGAAAACAAATCATCTCTAAAATGGGGAAAATAATTTCTTAACAATATCACCTTACTGTAATCTCTTGAATAAATTTCCTAGTATTATATACTCGTCTAACTCAAGTTTGCAACTCTCATTAGCCAAGTATGTGCTTAAAATGCTATTTAAAGGTTAATAATATAAGCATTTTAAGCATAGTACATCTTAAGGAGAAAACAAATGGAATGAGGGTTACTACTTTTTAGCTTTAAAAAAGCGTTTTTTTGAGTCTTTTTCTTCCGGATCTCCGGCCGTTTCTGCTTCCGGTTCATCATTATAGACACCCGGTTCTTCTTCAGGTTCCGGGGAAGTCATTTCCTGCACTTTTTCCATACCTTCATCAAAAAGCTCTTTTAAAATTTCCCTCCCCCGCTCTGTTGCCACCAGATAGGTTAAGGCACCGCCTATAATCAGGCCGAGCAAAAAATGGTTATTCGATTTTTCTTTTTTATCCATGTTCTTGACAGAACGAGTACAATTCTTAACTCGTTCTGTCACCCAGTGTACCCACTGGGTTACTTTAATAAACCACCGTCTACGTCTCTTTCTTGTTCCTCTTAAACAACTTCCCAATAATACTGAGCGTCTTTGAAGAGAATAAAAATCCGGTGATAAATGCCAGTGGTTCTGCCACATGCTCTGTCAGGTCTTCTACTTCAGTGAGGATTTTATTTGTCTTAGAAAGGGTAATGCGCAACTCCTTCAAAATCAAAAATACCTGAACTCCTAATACTACAAACAGGACAGCCAGGATGATAATCACAAAAAGCAAAACCGCTTGGACAGTATCTATCATAACCTCAGCCTACCATGTGAAAATTTTAAAATCAAGATTATCAAACTCACTCAAAGATGTACTTACTCCTACCTATCCTACTGGACACTGACGTCAATAATCTTCCTGGTCTCTTTCCCATACCTATTTTTGGCAGAAACCACTATCTTTGCATCCCCGCTGTAAATATATAAGGTCTTCCTGAAACTTCCGGATAAATCAACATACACCTCTTCATTATTAATACTCACTGTTGCATAGGGGTCCGTAGTTCCATTTACTTCTATAATATTAGAAGTAAAGTGTGAGTTTTCCAAAGGTGCCAGAATGTTTAGTTTGGGCCCCATAAAAAGAAAGCTAAACTGGAACACTACATAAGAAAGCACTATAAGAGCCAGAAGGGAAATCAGGTAGGTTTTAGGGGAGGAAAACCAGATTTTTCGTTTTTTTATAGGAGCTGATTTTTTAAAACGCGGTACCACATCTATCCGCTTTTCTTCAAACTCACGGCGGAACAGCGCTGCTGCCCGCAAGCTGGAAATACCTAAAAATTGGGCATAATTTTTTACAAACCCGAGAGCGTATGATTCAGATGGCAGCCGGTCAAAATTCCCCTGTTCTATTGCACGGATAAACTCCTGGCGGATTTTAGTTGCTTTTACTACATCTTCTACGGTGAGATTTTTCCGTTCACGTTCTTGTTTTAAAATATCGCTTAAATTTCTCATAAAATGGAGATTATGAGGGCAGATTTATTGTTCAGCGTTTGCTAAAAATGTATCAGGGTCAGTCACTAACACTTCCCGCGGTTTAGACCCGTCTCCGGGACCTACTACACCTGCCTCTTCTAATTGTTCTAAGATCCGGGCTGCCCGGTTAAACCCAACCTGCAGCCGGCGCTGAAGCATGGAGGAAGAAGCCCTGTTATATTGGCAAACCAAACGTACGGCCTGCTCAAAAAACTCATCCCTCCCAGAACCACCAATTCCCTCATCCCCAGCCATAGCTCCTCCACTGCTCCCGCGTCCCTTCAAATTCACTGCCTGTTCAACAACCTCAGTAGTGTACTCCACCGGAACTCCCCTGGATTTAATAAAGTTAGTCATGCGTTTCACATCCTGTTCAGAGATAAAGGCACCCTGAATGCGGGTAGGTTTTGCCTGGTCCGGAGGGATATACAACATGTCTCCGCGCCCCAACAGCTTTTCAGCCCCCGGAGTGTCAATGATAACTTTTGAATCAATCATGGAAGACACGGAAAAAGAAATACGGGACGGGACATTTGCCTTAATAAGTCCGGTCAGGACATCCACGGATGGCCGCTGGGTTGAAAGAATCAGGTGGATTCCGGTAGCACGGGCCATCTGTGCCAGACGTGCAATAGAATCCTCTACTTCCACCGGCGCCAGCGCCATGAGGTCTGCCAACTCATCTATAAAAATCACAATAAAAGGAAGCGCCTGGAAGCCCGCAAGCTCATTATAGGAATCAATATTTTTTACGCCGCTTTCTGCAAATTTAATATAGCGGCGGTCCATTTCTTTTACTGCCCATTTCAGCGCAGAAACAGACTGGGCAGCCTCTACCACCACCGGGACTAACAGGTGCGGAATGTTGTTATACCCGGTTAATTCTACCCGCTTAGGGTCAATCATGATGAATTTCACTTCAGTAGGGGCTGCGCGGAAGAGAAGGGATGAAATCCAGGCATTAATGAGGACAGATTTTCCTGACCCGGTAGTTCCTGCTATAAGTACGTGCGGCATTTTAGCAATATCAGCTACCACCGGTACTCCTGAAACGTCTAGACCCAGCGGTACGGCCAGCTTAGACTTGGCTTTTTGCATTTGGGAAGAAGACAGCATAGTTTTTAAGGATACCAGCTCTAAAGAACGGTTGGGTATTTCAATTCCTACTAAATTGCGGCCGGGAATAGGCGCTTCTATACGCACTTGTCCGGTAGGCGCTTCTGTTGCCAGCGCTAAATCATTTGCCAGTCCGGTAATTTTGGAAAGCTTGGTGCCCAAAGCAATTTCTATAGCATACTGGGTAACGGAAGGGCCTACGTTAATCTCCGCAACCCGGGACTGAACGCCAAAACTCTGCAGGGTTTTTTCTATAAGAGCAGCAGTCTTTTTTACGTCCCCCCGCTCAGCTTTACTATGGTGGTCGGAAAGTAATGATACCGGAGGATATTCCCACATTCCTAACTCTAGAGGTTTGTTAAGCACCAGCTCATCAGTTCCCATATCTTCTTTTTGTTCTTTTTGTTTTTGAGGCTGCTGTTGTGCGGCAGGAGCCGGTGCAGGAGAAAGTGCCGGAGGTGTGTCTTTCAAGCCTTTAATCTGGATAGGCTTCATGTGATCCAGTTCCATGGATGTCTTATTTTTTAAAAGAGGAGTAACGCCGCCTGCTATCCCGCCTAAAGCATTTCCAAATAAGCTTAATAACTGCGGGACAGAGAGGTTAAAGAAAACTACTACGCCCAATATAACCCCTGTTACAAAAATAATATAAGAAATGGCGCTACCTAACAGGCTAGCCAACTGGACATAGATTTCTTCCCCAATGAGGCCAGATTTCATTAAACCCAGTAAGCATATGGTGAAAACCAGAAAACCAAAGGTGATCTGCACGGTCTTCAGCGGGAGTTTTATGCGGCTGAATAATATGGCAAGGAGTAACAAGTTGATAGGGACCGTGATTGCTAAAACCCCAAAATAACCAAAAAGATAGCGGTTTATCTCCGTAAGGGTTTCACCATTCTGGGTAAAGGAGAAAAAACCCACCCCGGAAGCAACCAGAAGAATGAGTGTAAAAAGAGTGGAGATAGAATTACCTTTCAGCTTAAAGGATGAAGACTTTCTTTTCTTATATTTCCTTTTCCTAGGCATAAGCTACAGTATACTAACTTCTGAGTGTGAATATCAAACCCTAACAATGTAGCACAAATAGCACAGCTTGTCAACTATAGGATATTTGCAGATTTTCCCGTCCTCTTAAAATATAATAAAGGAAAATCCAAAATCCAGCGCGCCGAGGCAAGCGCTGGAGACCTCAGAACAGATGTTTATTAGGGAAATTTATAGAAATTCATTGAAATTGATAGAAACTAATAGTAATTACAATCAATTTCTTAATTTCTACTAGTTTCTACAAATATCATACCCTTTACGTTGCTAGGTTTTCCTCTACATACTCTGAGACTTTTTCCCAGAAATCCTTTACTCCATCCGGGGAGATTTCATGCGGATAGTGGGGAGCTAACTGCTCCGGCTTTTCATGCCGCATCATTTTCAAAAACACGCCTTCTTTTATGCACCACATAATAAAACTAGCGGCTTTCACGCTGTCTTCCGGAAGTACAATACCCCGCCACTTGTTATACATATGGCTGAATGCGCCTTTAATCCCGGAGGCTTCCTGGTCTTCTTCCTGAGACATTTCCCATAAAGCCGCAGTTTCCGCGGCAGAAGGAATCAGGTGGTGGCGCCTGAGGAAATCTAAATTATCAAATTCCTGGCGTCCTACCGGGGGAGTAAATAAAAGAATTGAACCGCCCCTCTGGTATGGATAATACAGCGCCTTAAATGCCTGTTCTGATGGCTTGGTAACCTCCAGGGAAATAACCTCATCCGTATATACCTGTTCATATGCATTTATGACTACCTTATCCTGGATAGACGTATAGAGCTTTATATATGGCAGTTTTTTTACCTTCTGCAGAAAAAGGGCGGTATAGGGTGCTGTTTGGACCACTACGTGGAATTTAAAGCGCTTTTCCCGCTCATGTAGTTCCCGCATAAGGTTCCGCAGTGTATCCGTACCTACGGCGGCGCCGGAAAACGGAACCATCATGTGAATTTCTCTATTATGGGATGGGTCTACCTGGTTTATTTTTTCATAGAATTCTTGCTCTTTTAATTTTCTTCCCATATAAGGAGAGAGGGGATACGGGGTTACTACCAGCTGGGCGGTCCTTCGTTTCCCCCCATATGCTGCCAGTGCCTCTGCTGTCTGATCCGAAGGAACAAAAATAAGGTCTGCATGATGGACATACCATAGAAGCTGCGGACTATCATCTGTCACCTGCACCATAAGAAAAACTTTAATACCAAGTTCTTTTTCAATGCCTTTTTTAACAATGGAAACCTGGTGTGCAATCCCAAAATGTGTTGCAACAATTATAATACTCTTTACCGGATCTATCCGCTGCTGGACACTTGCAATAATTTGCTTTTTTACACCCCCGGCAGTACGGTGCAAAAATTTGCGGTAAAGGGCGGTAAAAATACGCTCCGGTATGCCGTTTTGTGTCCATACAAAGATTGCGCGGAATCCCCTATGGATGCTGGAAATCCTATGCAAAAAGGTAATGGAAATATCATGGGTACCTAAAAGGACAGGGGTTACATATTCCGGGAGACCGTGGTATAGTGCATCAGCCACCCGTAAATGGCCAAATCCAGCCGGCGCGTAGGAAAGATAGACCACAATGGAACGGTCCTTGAAGATTTTTTCTTTCAGCATCTTATATCTCTATAATGACTGGGACAACCAGAGGGGACCTGCCTTCCCTATAGAGCATTTCTTCAGCGGTTTTCTCAATTGCTTTTTTGTAGTACCCAACGCTCCCCATGGGCTCTCTTTTATTTACGAAACGCTTCCGTAAAGCCGCTGAAAGATTCTTTGCAAATTCATCTTTTCTTTCATAGGTAAAACCTTTTGTTAAAATGTCCGGCATGCCTTCTATCTGGCCTGTAGACTTCACTACTTCAACCATAATGACCATGATCCCCTCTTTCGCTATGCGCACGCGGTCAAAAACAACATAATTTTCTACCTCTTCACCCGTGATCTGGTCTAAGAATATGCTGGCGCCCTGGGTCTTTTTCCCAAAGCGCGCGCCATTTGCGTTAAATACCACTTCCTGGCCGGAATCTAAAAGAAACACATTTCCCTCCGGATATCCCATATCCCCCACAATATTCCGGTATGCGCTCATCTGCCGGAAGGTACCACCAATGGGTATAAAGTATTTTGGCTTAGTTAAGGAAATTAAGAGTTTTAAGTCATTCTCTGATCCGTGGCCGGAGACATGGAATTCAGAAGTAATATCAGAATAAATAACCCGGGCCCCCCGGCGGGTAATTAAATCAACAAGGGCATAAATATTCTCTTCATTTCCGGGAATAGGATCAGAAGAGAATATAACCGTATCCCCCCGCTCTATATGCAAATCCCTGTCATCATTATTTGCTATGCGGGTCAGGGCAGAACTCTCCTGTGCCTGGGAACCTGCCACCAAAATAAGGACCTCAGAAGGTTTATATTTTTTAACATCATGGGGATTTATTTCAAATTTTTTAGGAAACTTCATGTAATTTAGGGTCCTTCCAATATCCCGCGCTTTTAGAAGAGAACGCCCCATGAAACAGACTTTTCTCCCTTGGGAAACGGCAGTCTCAATGGCCTGGTTCAATCTGGAAATATTAGAAGAGTAGGTAGTCACAAAGACTTTTCCGCGTGTTTTGCGGAATGCTTCTTCAAAAGCTTCCTGAATTTTTTGCTCAGAGGAAGAGTGTCCGGAACGCTCCGCTCCTAAACAGTCTGACATGAGACAGGTAATACCATCTTCCCCGGCTTTTGCAATATTCTGCAACTCAGAAGGCATACCGTCAACCGGCGTAAAATCAAACTTAAAGTCTGCGCCATGATAAAAAGTACCCACCGGCGTTTTTATAACAATATGCCCGGCGTCAATAATAGAGTGGGTAATGCGGATAAAAGAAGCGCTGAACTGTCCCAGCTTAATAGGCTCATCCCCAAAATTAATTTGGGTAACGGCGCGCGGCAGGTTAAATTCCGATAATTTATCATTAGCAAGCGCTGAGGTAAGCGTGGACCCATATACCGGAAATTGCGGCAGCTGCGGCAGAATAAACGGTAGAGCACCTATGTGGTCTTCATGGCCATGGGTAAGGAGCATTCCCACTATTTTTTTACCTTTATTCAATGCGGTTTTTAAGTAAGCAATGTCAGGGATCAAAAGGTCAACGCCCGGCAAATTACTATCAGCAAAGCCTATGCCACAATCAACCAGCAGGATTTCATTCCCGTATATATAGGCATACATGTTCTTAGTCACGTCACCTATGCCTCCTATTGATACAAATGTTAATTCATCCATATTAGAATAAAGAATCAGGAATCAAGAATCATGGTTTACCCATAATTCTTCATTCTTGCTTCATGCTTCTTCTCTTTTTCACCATTGCGGGATAAATTGCCGCAAGTTTTGCTCCGTAAGGGCAAAAGGCTGCCCTTTTGGTAGTTTACCATCTAACTGGAAAAGTGCAACCTTTCTCACTAAATCCTGAACGGTACGCTGTAAAGACCTGATTCCCGGGTCATAACCCAGGGGACGCACTACCAGCGCCCACACCGGGTCAGACACCTGGACGTCACCTACTTTAAAGCCTGAATCTACCAGCACCTTTGGCAACAGGTACGTTTTTGCAATCACAATCTTTTCCTGGTCAGAATAAGATGGCATCTGAATCACTTCAAGCCTGTCTAAAACGGCAGTAGAAATGTCTTTGGTATTATTGCTGGTAGCCACAAACAATACGTTTCCCAGATTAAACGGATAATCTATAAAATGGTCGGAATAGTTTCTATTCTGTTCCGGGTCCAGAAGCTCTACTAAAACTCCCATGATATCTCCCCGTGCTTCAGCTGAAACACGGTCAATTTCATCCAAAAGAATGACCGGGTTATTTGTACCAGCCCGTCTCAGTGCTTTTATCACAGCGCCTGGCTCTGCATCAGGGGAAAACCTGGATTGCCCTCTTAAAATGGATGCGGCGCCCATGCCTCCAAATGGAATACGCTCAATCTTGCGTCCTAATGCCTCTGCAATAGAATACGCCACCGTAGTTTTTCCTACGCCTGCAAGCCCTACCAGTGAAATGATAGGCGCCCGGGAGAAATGGTCTTTTCCGCCCTGCGCAGCTTTTATTATCATGACTGACAAATACTGCAGGATCTGCTCTTTCACCTGGGTTAATCCATAGTGGTTTTTATCTAACACTTGCCTGGCGTGCTGTAAATCTAAAATATCCTTTGTCTCAGTACTCCAGGGCAAAGCACAAATCCAATCTATGTAACGGCCTATATGGTCCAGCTCCATAAAGAAACTTTCCTGGTGCTGGATCAGCTTTAACCGCTCTATCATGGCTACTGCTTTTTCATGCAGGTCAGGAGGCAGCGGAGCCCCGGCAATCATGGCTTCAAATTTTGCAATCTGTGGCATGACGTTTGATTTAGCGCCCTGGGAAAAATTACTTCCGCCTAATAATGAGGGCTGTCTCCCGTCATTAGAGTTCTCAGGGACAGCAACTTGCATATTTTCCGGTTGAGCAACCGGAGCTTGAGTTTTCTCTGCCTGGGAAACAGGATTATTTACCGGTGGTCGCTGGCTATTCGAGTTGTTATTGTCCGAGCTAGGCGAGGACAAGAGCGAAGCGACCTTTTGGGCAGAATTATCCATGAATAAAGTATAACAAGAAATGAAACCTCATTGCGAGAAGAGAGGTAATGAAATTGATTGAAGTTAAATGGTAATTACAATAAATTTCTTAATTTCCGCAGTTTCTATGAATTTCTTTCAGGTTTAGGACCGCATCCCTAAACAAAGTAAAGGGCGAGGACCGATTCTATCTTCTTGGTCCGCGGGGCTTTGAATAAGATGATCCAAATTCATTTCTGATTCCGCCCTGTCCCTGGTCTGACCTGGGCCCACGAGGCGCACCACTTCTGGAACCTCCACTGTGTCCTCCTCTGGGACCTGCAAAACCTCTTCCCCCGCCTCTTTCAAACCGTGGCCTGTCTTCCCTGGATCCTCTTTCTCCCCGTTCTCCCCTATCTCCACCGCGATCTCCACCTCTATCTCCGCCTTCTTTCTTCTTTTCTGCATCTTCACCAAATAACATGGAAAGGTTTATCCGGCCGTGGTCATCAATCTCTTTAACCCGTACTTTTACATCCTGTCCCAGCTGTACTACGTCTTCCGGATTCGCTACATATTCTGTAGACATTTCTGAAACATGGACCAGGCCTTCTTTACCCGGTACTATTTCAACAAATGCGCCAAAACCTACAATGCGTTTTACTTTTCCGTCAAACATTTCCCCGGGCTGCAGGTCACGGGTGATTAAATCAATCCAGTGTGCTGCTTTTTCTACTGCTTCCTCATCTATGGCTGCAACAGATACGGTACCGTCTTCTGCTACATCTACGGTTGCACCTGTGCTTGCCGAAATATTTCTAATAGTCTTTCCTCCTGAACCAATAACTTCCCCAATTTTTTCAGGATTAATCTTTATGGTCTGTATCTTTGGTGCGTATTTGGAAACGTCCTGACGTGACTTAGGAAGAATAGCAAGCATAGCTTTGAGAACATCCAACCGTGCGTTTCTTGCATCAGTTAGTGTTTCTTCAACAACTTCATCTGTTAAACCTGCAATTTTTGTATCCATTTGGATTGCGGTTATTCCTTTTTCGGTTCCTGCGACCTTAAAATCCATGTCTCCTGCAAAATCCTCAAGACCAATAATATCTGTCAAAACAATTGATTTGTCATCCAATGTCATAAGGCCAATTGCAATACCGGCAACCGGTGCAACCAAAGGCACACCTGCGTCCATTAAGGATAATGTTGATCCGCAGACAGAAGCCTGTGAAGTAGAACCGTTTGAGCTCATGGTTTCAGATACAACACGGATTGCATAAGGGAATACTGAAGCTTCAGGAATAACGGCTAAAAGTGCACGCTCGGCAAGTGCTCCATGACCAATTTCACGCCTATTTGGAGACATCATCCGTCCTGTTTCACCAACAGAATAAGGGGGAAATGAATAGTGGTGCATGTAACGCTTTTTTTCTTCCCCCTCAGGTCCTTCAAGAAGCTGCTCCATAGATGAAGGCCCAAGCGTTGCAACAGACAACACCTGTGTTTCACCTCTAGAGAAAATTGCCGATCCGTGAGTTCTCGGCAAAACACTTACCTCTGCTGAAATCTTTCTAATCTCTTTAATTTTGCGTCCGTCAGGCCTTTTTCCTTCTCTCACAATCATTTCCCGGACCGTCTTTTTAAATATATAGTCAACTGCCGCAGCAATCTTTTTCTTGTCGTCAATTGTTTCTTTTTCTAATTCGTAAATTTCTTCTGCAATTTTACCTAATTCTCCGCCTACTTCACGAGTTACCCCTTCTGAGATAAGCTTATGCATCTTATCTTTATAAGATTTTTCAACCAGCAACTTTACTTCCTCAAGTTTTTCGTCTTTTGATATCTCAATCTTTTTCTCTCCTACTGCTTTTACTAATTCATTAATAAAATCAATGATCTGGGCATTAAATTCTTTGGCTTTCTTGATTCCTTCTATGAAGTATTTCTCTTCAACCTGTTTTGCGCCTGCCTCTATCATAATAGAGCGGTTATTCAAGGATGAGACAACCAAATCCATTTCTGAGAATTCAGATTCACTTGCATCTGGATTTATAGCCAATTCCTTGGTGCCATTTTCCCCTAAAAGTCCTACCCGGGAAGCGGCTATAGGTCCATTCCAAGGGATTTTAGAAGCTGCAAGAGCTGCTGAAGTGGTAATAACGCCTAAAATATCCGGGTCATTTTCCCCATCAACTGAAAGTACCGTTATTACGACCTGTACATCTTTTTTCAATTCTTTCGGGAAAAGAGGCCTAATAGAACGGTCAACCAAACGTGCGGTTAAAATTGCATCATCTGAAGGCCGTCCCTCACGCTTTACCCAACGGCTTCCTTTGATTCTTCCTCCCGCATACAAACGTTCTACATATTCAACGCTAAGGGGAAAATAGTCTAAAGAGGTATCATTTGCACCCATAACCACCGTGGTTAAAACCATGGTATCACCCATGCGTCCCAAGACTGCTGCACTTGCCTGTTCCGCAAGAAGTCCTGTTTCCAGGGTAAGCGTCTTTCCGTTTAACTCTATTGATTTTTTAAATGCTTTCATTATATTCTCTGTAGTCAGTGTGGTTTATTTTTTATTCTTTTCTATTCGTTCCTTTTTTATATATATGAGGAATTATTAGTTAAGACCAAATTTTTGACCTATACCTTCTGCCCGCTTTTTATCCATTTTAAATAAAAAGTTAAAAAGCCTTCTCCTTTTAGATAACATGTTTAAAAGTCCGCGTCTGCTGTGTGAGTCTTTTTGATGGATTTTCAAATGTTCCGCAAGCTTTTCAATCTTGTGGGAAAGAAGGGCAATCTGTACTTCCGGAGAACCGGTATCTCCTTCAACAGTTGCGTGCTCATTAATAATTTTTTTCTTTTCGTCAGTATTTAAAGCCATAACAAATGATTAACGAGAATAGAATTTAAAGGTAAATTGATCGGAACAATTTTGTCTTATCGAGTTATTCTGAAGCTGCTCGATTCTTCTTTCTTTATTAATCTTTCGTATTATATCAAATATCCCGGTAAAATTCAAACTATTTAATAAGCCTTCTTTTTGTATTGTCTACATGGGTACGGTAATACTCTGCTTCCGACTCACTCAACTTTGAAAAATCCAGCAGCATATAACCCCTGCCGTATAAGGATACTATTACCGGATCCTCTAGTAACCTACCGTTTGCAATAGTCTTCATAATTCTGCTCATGTGTGCTTTCAAGGCATCCATGCTGGTGCCCTCGCCTCCCCGTAAGTCCTTAAATAAATTGGGGGAAGAAACCACCTGGTTTACATGGTCAATCAACCTTTTTAACAAATTTGATTGCATAATAGATAGTCTGGCAGTCTGTCCCTCTTCAAACGTTAGAAGTCCTCTTGAAAAATCAAAATCAAAATCGGGATGCTGGTACACAGTATCTTCTTCTTTTTTCTGGGAAGTATCTACCAGTTCATATCCAATAGAACGCCTGCTTACTAAAACTTTATGCGGCTCAATCACACCTACCTCCCCCAGATGATCCCTAATATCATATACCATCGTCTTCACTAAGCCATTACCCCTCATGCCTTCCCGGTCAAAACCATATAATTCCCCTAAAATTCTTCCGTTACTCACTACCTCATTAGGGTGTTTACAAAAGTAAGATAATGCTTCCCCCAGGGATGGGGTCAACTGCCTTAGTCCAGCTGAGCCTTGAAGTATCCGGGTGTCCTGATTATAGGTAAAGTCCGGGTGCCTGAGAAGCGGGTTTTTTCTATGTATCTCAACCTCTGAGTCGGGGTCTAATAATCCCATGCTTCTGAGCCGCTGTGCATGGCGCATCATAATGCGCTCACCAACCTCATGTCTTGTAGGACCATTTATTTGCTCTGGAGAAGTCATTTTTACTAATCTTTAGTGGATTTGAAGACTTTAGGCACAAACCAATCACTTGGCGCTTCATCCTCTGAAGGAATATTTTCTGCCACATTTCCATTACTCTGCTCTTCATCCTGTGGCCTTGCCTGCCTCTGGTTTATGGCAAAAGGATTCTGGACAGGCTGAGGCTGTGGACGAGCTGCTGCCTGGGACTGTGGTTCTTCAACGTAGTCATCATATTGGTCAAACTGGTCCTCTACCTGGGTCTGCGGTTTTGGTTGCGGCTGCGCAAAAGGTTTTGGCGGGAAATTTTGCTGGTTAAACGGTTTTTGCGGCTGCATTTGCGGCTTAGGTTGGGTTTTACCCAGCATGGATAAAGAAGTATCAGCGGTTTGCGGCCTGATATCTTTTACATTGCGGCGTATAGCGCCTTTTTGCAGCAATAAACCTGCTGCTTCAAAAGCTGATGGGGATGTTTTAGGGGATGAAAAATTCTGGGTTGCAAATGAAATACCGTCCAGCATATTCTGCGCAACGTCAAACTCTACCTGTAGATTCAGGTCAAAAGCCAGTTTTGCAACCATTTCGGAAAGGGAAGAATAAGAAGCATCTACTAATGCCACGTCACCATAGAGTGTATTTGCTACGTCATTATCTATATTAACTACCCGTGCGCCTCCTTCAACATACTGTTGTATTTCAGACATATCCCGGGCTCCTATGACAAATAACAGGCTGGGGCTGGAACCTGATTTTATATATTTAATATCTTTTTCCTGGACCGTAATTCCGGTTTCTCCGCCAAATAAATTCACGTTCAGGCGGTCACCTTCTATGTTATAGGAAACCTTTTCAATTTCCCCTTCTTTGTATGGAAAAGAGACGGTCAGGGTTTTAGTAACACCGCTGAATTCTTTTACCAGCTGGTCTACGCCAACCAATGAAGAATACTCAACTATGGGTTCTTTTGGAGAAACTATTTGGGAATTTTTACCGTTGTCCTGGAAAATAAGCTGTAGGGAAAGGCCCGCAGCAACTACATCCATGTTTTGGTGCGGTGATACAATCACTCCAACGCTTGGATTTTCTGCTAAAAGACCTTCAATTGCCTGTTTTTGCTGTGAAATAATGTCCATAACCTGCCTGTAGACCCACTAAAAAGCCTACTTATTTTTTTCACTACAGGATAATAGCACATCCCCTACTTGAAAGTCAACAAAGGGGGAAATGGTAACGCCGCATTCCATTCCTTTTGCCACTTCTTTTACTTCTGCCTTACCGCGCTTCAACAGAGTAATCCGTGCATTTCCTACCTCCAGGTCTTCCCGGGTGACAATGATGGGGTCATTAAGCGCAAGGCGTCCTTCAGCTACTCTCACGCCCAAAATTTTTCCTACTGCAGTAGGAAATTCTGCAATGATCTCAGCCTTCCCCCTAATCTTTACTTCTTCCTCTGCACTCAGGCTGGCAAGAGCTTCGCTCATTTCCTCTAAAAGCTTGTAAATAATAGTATAAGTTTTATAGAACACGCTTTCTGTCATAGCAAGCGCCGCGGCGTCTTTTGCAATCCCTACGTTAAAGCCTAAAACTAAAGCATGGAAATCTTTTGCCTGCAATATATCTTTTACGCCTATTTCCCCCTGGCCTTCCCCTACCACTTTAATGTCTTTAGGGAGTGACGCTTTAATAGCGTCCATCTCTCCACTGGTCTCAGTCTTAATGTAAACCAGTAATCCCTCTTCCTCCTGGGAGGCAAAAAACGCATGGAGGTCTACAGAAGAAGTAGGCATAATTTTCCGTTCCTGCACTACTTCAACTTTCTTTTGGGGAGAATCAAAGAGGACAGAACCGGTAGGCAAAACTGCTGAAAGCCCCAGGATTTCTACCCCCTGACCCGGACCTGCTTCTTTTACCTGTTTTCCGTCAGAGTCAAACAATGCGCGGATTTTCCCCAACTCTTTTTCTTCTCTGTATAATTTTCCGGAAACTGAAATCTTACCCTGTTTTACAATAATAGTAGAGACTGCTCCGCGCCTCTTATCCAGTTTGGAATCAATAACTACACCCATGAATGATGCCTTATCATCTTTTTGGATATTTGCCAAATCATGGACCAGTAAAATTAAGTCCAATAGGTCCTTCACATGCTCTCCTGTCTTTGAGGAAACGCCTATCCATGGGGTCTCTCCGCCTAAACCTTCCAGCAGAATACCTTCTCCCATAACCATTTGTTTTACTTTTTCAATTTGTGCGCCCGGAAGGTCAATTTTTGTCAGGACTACAATAAAAGGAATCTTTGCTTCCTTAATTTTTTCTATGGATTCTTTAGTCTGAGGTTTAATTCCGTCATCTGCGGCTACTATTAAAAGCGCTATATCAGAAGCGTTTACGCCCTGGGAACGCATGGTGAAAAAAGCTTCATGGCCAGGAGTATCTATAAAGGTGATCCTGCGCAATTTACCTTCATGTTCTATTTCAATTTCAGAGGTTCCAATCTTTTGGGTAATACCGCCGTGTTCTCCGCCGGCAACATCAGTTTTCCGGATTGCATCTAAAAGTGAAGTTTTCCCATGGTCTACATGTCCTAAAACGGATACGACGGGAGGAAAGTTAGAGATTGAAGTTGAATGTGATTGGTTCTGGTTCATGGATATGATGTCCTTTCATAGATATAATTTTCAATTTGAAATTCGGAATTTGAATTGAATTTGAAATTTTAAATTACTCTGCTGCTTCTGCTGCTTCTTCCTTTGGAGTTTCTGTGACTGGAGCCTCAGGAGCATCTTCAGATGCTTCCACTGCCGCTTCCTGAATTTCTTCTGGAGCTTCTGACGCTTTGACTTCCGGTTCCTCTTTTGCAGGAGCTGGCTCTTCTACCGGCTCTGCAGCTGGCTCTATATCTTTTACTTCAATGTTATATCCGGTTAATTTTCCGGCAAGACGTACATTTTGGCCGTCACGTCCTATCACTAACGGCATTTCTTCTTTTGGTGCAGTAACCGTAGCAATTTTTTCCTTCTCATTTATGGAAACTTCTACATTTTTGGCAGGAGAAAGAGCGTTTGCAATAAATTTTTCCGGCTCAGAACTTCCCTGAATCACATCAATTTTCTCCAATCCGTCTAACGCATCTATCACAGCCTGTATACGTACCCCTTTTTGTCCTACGCAGGAACCGACCGGGTCAATACCTGACTGTTTGGAAGAAACTGCAATTTTAGCGCGGCTGCCCGGCTCCCTGACAATTTTGTCAATAACAACTGAACCTGCTGCAACCTCAGGTACTTCACGTTTCAAAAGACCTTCAATAAGCCCATTATGTGCGCGGGAAACAATAACTTCCCGGCCTTTTTCCTCTGAAATTTCTACAATATAGACCGGCATTTTTTTATTCAGAAAATATTGCTCATTCGGGATTTTCTGGGATGCAGGAAGAACTGCTTCTGCTTTTCCTATATCCATAATGATATTAGGTCCGGCAAAGCGCAGTATCATACCGTTTACTACGGTTCCAAGCCTTTTAGAATACTCATTTATAATAGCGTCCTTTTCTTTTTCACGGATTTTTTGCAGTAACACCTGCTTTGCGGTCTGTGCGGCAATACGGCCAAAGCCCGGAGGAGTGACATCTTTCCCTTCCTTTAGTATGCGTGTTTCCCCGGTATTTTCATTCAGGTCTACCGTATATAAAATTTCTTCCTCTTCAGGAGTTGGATTGTCTTTGCGGTAGGCGGCCAAAATGGCGCCTTTCATAGTCTCTATAATGACAGCAGGGTCTACCCCTCTTTCAGAGGCTATCTGGTTTAATGCTAATGCAAATTCTGATCTTTGTAATACAGCCATAAGTGAAATAAACTTCCTTTAAATATATCTAATTTGTATTTGTTTATGAGCTTATACCGGGAGTCTCTAGGCCGCGAGCGAGGCTCATATCCGAGCTCTGCGCCAAGAGTTAACGGTATAATATTCTCTCTACAAAAAAGGTGGGTTACTCCCACCTTCTGTGTTTACCGTCTCTATTATACCTCAAATACTCATATTTGCAACCTTCACGCACACCTCCAGCCTCACTTCTCTTACGCTTCTTTTACATTCTCTGGTATAATTAATCTTGATAAAGATACCTTTTGTAACTTATGCGGAAAAAATTAAACAACCTAAACCCCAAATCCTTTTGGAAAAAATTTAAAACTCTTTCTTTTAAGAAAAAGTTATTAACCATAGGTGTTCTGGCTATCCTGCTCATAGTTGTCTTCCAGGTTATTGCTAATGCGACAAAAAAACCCGGATACACCCTTACCAGGGTCAGCAGGAGCAACATAACTGAGGTAGTCACGGAGACCGGCAATATTTCCTCCAATGGCATTAAAGTGTATTCCCCTACTAACGGGGTTATTGAAGAAGTATATGTAGCAAATGGGGCACATGTTTCTGCAGGTGACAAATTATTTAAGGTGAAAAGCAGTGCAACTGAGCAGGAAAAAGACACTGCATATGCAAATTATATGACTGCCGTTAGCGCACTTGGCACCGCACAGGCAACTATGAATTCTTTACAAGCTGATATGTTTAACCAGTGGGATAAATATAAAACGCTTGCGGAGAGCGGTAAATATGAAAATGATGACAATTCCCCTAAAATAGACCAGCGGACATTACCGGAATTTAACATTTCCCAAAAAACATGGCTTGCAGCTGAAGCAGCATATAAGAACCAGCAAAATGTGGTATCCCAGGCACAAGCACAAACATCCTCCACCTGGCTTCTCTACCAGGCTACCCAGGATGCTGATGTAAAAGCAACAGGAGAAGGGACGGTAAGCAACCTTTCTGTTTCTCCGGGTTCAACCGTTTTTGTAAACCTTCCCGCTTCCCCGGTCCTACCGGTTCTGGCCATTTCAAATGATGCTGCTACAGAAATAATGGTACCGCTATCTGAAACGGATATTGCAAAAATTAAAGAAGGGCAAAGGGCTGACATTAAAATAAAAGCAGCAAGTGATAAAACCTATAAGGGAACAGTAACCCGCGCTGACCGTATAGGAAACCAAACACAGGGAGTTATACGCTATAACGTGTATATTGCCATACAAAACCCTGATGATATCCTCAGGCAAGGAATGACTGCAGATGCAACTATCCTCACCAAAGAGGTAAAAAATACCCTTTCTCTTCCAAATTCTTCTATTAAGCCCTACCAGGGGGGGAAAGCGATACGCGTATTAAAAAATGGGAAAATAACATATATTCCGGTAAAGGTAGGTATTAAGGGAACCAGTAGGACAGAAATTCTGGATGGCGTAACAGAGGGCCAGGAAGTGATCAATACCCTCTCTAGCGAACAGCTGAAAAAGCCCGGAATTTTTTAATTAACAATGGCCAAATCTTCTCCTCTCATTGAACTAAAAAACCTCACGAAAAAATATCCTCTAGATGATGGTACCTTTTATCAGGCTCTTTGCGGCGTATCTTTTACCATTATGCAGGGGGAATTTGTGGCTATTATGGGACCTTCAGGCTCAGGGAAATCAACCCTTATGCATATTTTGGGTGCTTTGGATACCCCCACTACCGGCTCCTTCTTATTTAAGGGAAAGGATATATCTTCCTATACCGGTGACCAGCTTGCAGAAATCAGGAATAAAGATATAGGGTTTGTCTTTCAGAGTTTTAATTTATTACCAAGGACAACGGTATTAAAAAATGTGGAACGCCCCATGATGTATGCGGGTATACCACAAAAGGAGAGGACGCAACGTGCAATGGCCGCTCTGGAACTGGTAAAGATTGCAGACAAGGCGAATAATCTTTCAAACCAAATCTCAGGAGGGCAGATCCAGCGCGTTGCCATAGCCCGCGCAATCATTATGGAACCGTCTATTATATTAGCGGATGAACCAACCGGAAACTTAGATTCTAAAACCAGCCATGAAATCATGGATTTTTTCAAGGAACTCAATAAAGAAGGGCATACCATTGTGCTAATTACCCATGAAGATGATATTGCAAAATATGCAAGGCGCATGATCAGGATAAAAGACGGTGAAATACTTTCCGACCAAAAAAAATAATGGAATATAAAGAAATTGTAAAATCTGCATTTCAATCCTTGCGCAGGAATGTCCTGAGAACTTCCCTGACTATGATTGGAATCATCATTGGTATCACTTCCGTTATCCTGATTTATTCTATAGGTCAGGGGGCAGTAAAATTTGTAACCAATGAATTTGCCCAGTTTGGCACGGATTACTTTCAGATTAATCCCGGTTCAAGCCAGGTGAGCACCTTTGCAGGTTCCCAGGCCCTGACATTTGAGGATGTAGATGCTATAAGAAATGACTCTTCCCTTACCAATATCAAGCAGGTGGCACCTATTGCTATGGCTTCAGTCCCGGTTTCATCAGACGAAAAAGAAAAAGAACTGTTAGTGTATGGTGTTACCCAAGAATCTGCGGATATTCTCAAACCTGACGTGATTGATGGGGAGTATGTTACAAAAGAGGAAGAAGCGGCAGGGGAACGGGTGGTTGTATTAGGAAAAGATACCTCTATAGATTTTTTTGGGGAAGATACTTCCCCGGTAGGTGAAACCCTTCATATTAAAAACAGCACGTACCGGGTAATCGGCGTAGTTGAATCTACCAGCGTTCTGGCCGGAAGTTTTATAAATAAAGCGGTTTTTGTACCAATAGATGTGGTGACTAACCAAATACTGGGGGAGAAGAGGCTGCAGGAGATAGACATATCAGTACACAATCCTGATGAAATAGCACAAACCATGGATGACGTAGAACAATTACTGCGTGAACGCCACAATCTGACAGATACCCAGGAAGATGATTTTAGGATTGCATCAGCTCAGGATATTCTTTCTACCATAGAAACCATTACCGGGCTGTTAACCGCATTAATTGCAGGCATTTCAGGAATTTCATTAGTGGTAGGAGGAGTTGGCGTCATGAATATTATGCTGGTGTCAGTAACTGAGCGGACTAAAGAAATTGGGCTTTTGAAAGCAATTGGGGCAAAAGAAAAAGATATATTAACCCAATTTTTAGTAGAAGCAGTAGTGATGACCTTAACCGGAGGAGTGGTAGGAATTGCGCTGGGTATCTCAGGCGCTTTTCTGGTATCTTTGGCCGCTAAAATCCCCTTTGTAATAAGTATTCCTGCCATTCTTATAGCCGTAGGAGTCTCTATGGGTGTAGGGATTATTTTTGGCCTCTACCCTGCACGCCGCGCCGCAAAATTGTCCCCTATAGATGCCCTTCGATACGAATAATCAACTCTTCACCCTTCCGAAGCTTTAGAAAAGGAGGGTCCCCCATGAAGGCTAAAGGACTGAGACATGAATAATCATGTAAAATTATAGTATCATCAAAGTAGATGAAAAAGATAATTTTTGGGA
>JBLMVJ010000049.1:0-47300 GCA_050255815.1 Candidatus Levyibacteriota bacterium
AAATACAACCATGGAGTGAATACACTGAAAAGTTAATATTATAACATTACCCGGTTTGGTTGATATCCATGTCCACCTCAGAACACCCGGACAATCCCACAAAGAAGATTTTCTTAGCGGCACTAAAGCAGCTATAGCCGGCGGTTTCACCACAATACTGGATATGCCAAACAATGCCGTTCCCATAAAAACATCTGAACTACTTGATGAAAAAATAAAAATTGCCAAGGATCAAGCTTTATGTGACCTTGGATTCTACGCGGGGTCTCAAGGAGATAACTTAGAGCAATTTAATCGACTGGAAAAAATGGTATTAGGAATAAAACTATACCTCAATGAAACAACCGGAAATTTTTTAATTGATGCACAAACTTTGGCAAAAATTTTTGATGCTTGGTTAGGCGGGCCAATTTTAACCCACGCGGAAGATGATGCTATTGCTGAAGTTATTAAACAAGTAAAACGTACCGGAAAAAAAGCGCACTTCTGCCATATTAGTTTGCAGTCAGACTTGGAGCAAATCATGGAAGCAAAAGATGCAGGACTTCCTGTCACCTGTGGCGTTACTCCTCACCATTTATTTTTAACCCGGGAAGATGCGGAAAAATTAGGACCTTATGGACGGATGAAGCCATTTCTAAAAAGTTCAAAAGATGTTGCATTTCTTTGGAAACATTTGGGAGAGATAGATGTTATAGAATCTGACCACGCACCGCACACCAAAGAGGAAAAAGAATCCTCCACTCCGCCTTTTGGCGTTCCGGGACTTGAAACAACGTTGCCTTTATTATTAACCGCAGTAGGCGAGGGAAAACTGGAGCTAAAAGATATAGTGAGGTTATGTTATGAGAGCCCGAAAAAAATTTTGAATTTACCGGGCCAGGATTCCAGGGTTGATGTAGATGAAAATGAGGAATATGTCATTAAAAATGAAGACCTATTTACTAAATGCGGCTGGACCCCTTTTATGGGAAAAGGAGTAAAGGGGAAAGTGAAAAAAGTAACCCTGAGAGGAAAAACAGTTTTTGAAAACGGGGAATTTCTTGCCAAGCCAGGATTTGGAAAAATAGTTCTTCCAAGAGTATAATGAATACCGTGCAAGATGTTATTGAAATTCTAAAAAAAGTTGGTGCCATCATCACTGATGACCATTTTGTATATACCTCCGGTAAACATGGGTCAGTATATATAAATAAAGATGCCCTCTACCCCCATACTGAAGAAACATCCCAGGTTGGTATGCTGTTTGCAAAAAAGGCAGAACCGCTGGATATAGACGTAGTGGTAGGCCCGGCACTTGGCGGCATTATTTTATCTACCTGGACCGCTTACCACTTATCTTCTTTAAAACATAAAGAAATTTTAGGGGTGTACACGGAAAAAGATGAAAACAAAAATCAGGTGTTTACCAGGAATTATGATAAGCTGATAAAAGATAAAAACGTTTTAGTTATAGAAGACCTGACTACTACCGGAGGATCTGTTAAAAAAGTGGTGGACACGGTGAGAGACGTAGGCGGACGGGTGGTTGCGGTATGCACCATGGTAAACCGCGACCCAAAAAATGTTACCTCAGATGTCATAGGTGCACCCTTCATGTCATTAGGGGTATTACCGGCGGAAGCATGGGATGAAACAAAATGCCCGCTCTGCAAAGAAGGGAAACCCGTAAATACTAACGTAGGCCACGGCAAAAAATATATGGCCGCAAAAAATGTCTAGACCACTTGAGCGTTTGCAATTACATTCTGGGCACGGGCAATTTTTTCTTTTATCTCTATTGCAAGTTCGGGGTTCCACATAGCACCGGTTGCAGAAAACACTGCATCTGCTCCTGCTTTTTGGTATTCAAAAAAGTCTTCCGGTTTTGTTACTCCTCCTACTCCTTCTATTGAAAATTTATATCCTTTTTCTTCCCTTATTTTCTTAAGTCTTTTTACCGTGTCCAACCCAGCCCACTTAATACAAGCTCCGCATACCCCACTTTTAAGCCTCATAGGACTTCCCGGAAGAGCTTGGTTTCCGTCTCTATCAACAATAGGGGCTGCAATGGTATTGATTGCTGAGACGCTGTTTGCAGATTCATTCACTATTTTTGCTAGCTTTTCCAAATCTTCATCATTTTGGTAATACCCTACTTTAAGAATCAAAGGTGTATTGTCTATTTCTTTCCGAATTGCCTCTGCAACTTTTTTTGTCATTTCCAGGTTATAACATACCAAACCCTCATTCCCTATGTTAGGACAGGAAAGGTTTGCCTCTAAAATCTTTGCTCCCGTTTCATGTGCCAATTTTGCACTTAGAGCAAAATCTGCAACAAATTCTTCAGCTGTTTGATCCGGCCTTACGGTTCCCATAAAACTTAAAACCATTACTTGACCTTCCCCGGCATAAGACATTGCTTTCTTTGCGTCTTCCTGCCAGATACTTGGGTCCTTTGATGGAACACCAAAAGAATTAGTGATTGAAATAGGATCATCATAGTTAGTATCAGCTATAAGCGGATTTTTTGCCCGCTCCATAGTGAGGTCTCCATCCACGTGAACTGCTAAAACATTTGGATTAGGGTGGCAGGGAAAGATACCTGCTCTGACCGTTTTATAAACCGGGATATCAAAGCCTTTCTCAAATGCAGCTTTTACAAATTTACTGTTTAATAACGGCCCTGCCGGAATACCAAATGGAAGGTTAACTTTTTGTCCAAGAAATTCATAGGAAGTAGTTTTAATGGGG
This sequence comes from Candidatus Levyibacteriota bacterium, assembly GCA_050255815.1. Taxonomy (GTDB): domain Bacteria; phylum Patescibacteriota; class Microgenomatia; order Levybacterales; family GWA1-39-11; genus JAGORM01. The sequence goes on from JBLMVJ010000049.1 coordinate 2,734, forward strand.
TCTTCAAGTTTTATACCGTCCGCAAAAGAGCTAAAAGGACCCTTGTCATAATTTTCCTCATAACTTTTTAACGGGTCGTAGAAAGGTTTCTTTAACATTACCCAGATTGTAGCACAGGAAAATTCATTTTGAAACTCCAAGAAATATTCTCTTCATGGTATACTTTTGGTATGACGTTTCAGCAAAAATTTGAAGCAGCGGTAGAGAAAAATAATTCTCTTCTCTGCATAGGACTAGACTCTGATTTTAGTAAACTCCCAAAAAAAGTCTTGTCAGAAAAAAACCCTCAATTTGCATTTAATAAAGCAGTTATAGATAAAACGTTTGATTTAGTTTCTACCTATAAAATTAACTCTGCTTTTTATGAAGCACGCGGCGCGCGGGGAATAGATGAATTAAAAATGACCTGCGACTACATAAACTCGAATTATAAGGATATTGGAATTATCCTAGACGCAAAACGCGCAGACATAGGAAATACCAATAACGGATACGTACAGTTTGCATATGATTATCTAGGGGTGGATGCCATCACGCTCCACCCGTATTTAGGCCAGGAAGCTATTCAGCCATTTTTAGACAGGACAGATAAAACTTCTATTATTTTATGCAGGACTTCAAATCCAGGCGCCGGAGAACTGCAGGATTTAGAAATTCAAAGAGAGACGCTTTATACAAAGGTTGCAAAATTAGTAGCTACGAAATGGAATAAAAACGGCAATTGCATGATGGTGGTGGGAGCAACTTACCCCAAAGAATTGGCAGAAATTAGAGCCATTGCTCCAGACATGACTTTTCTTATTCCCGGGATAGGCGCGCAGGGCGGGGACGTAGAAAAGACGTTACAGGCGGGACTCACCAAAAATAAAAAAGGGTTAATCATCCATTCCGCCCGCGGCATTATTTTTGCTTCCTCCGGAGAAGACTTTGCAACCGCCGCAAGATCTGAAGCTCAAAAACTGAAGGATGAGATAAATAAATTCCGATAATTACCTTTTTTGGGACCAAACGTATTAAAAAAATTTCTTTTCTCTTTTCCACTTTTGTGCAGACAAAAGTGGAGCAAAAACTGCCATCACGGTGATCCATTCATCCATTCAAAACTCGTTCACTCACTGAAAGGAACCGCTCCACAACAGTCCCTACGAATGTGTTCTTTCCCCGCTTCGCGGTCGTTCGTTCACTCGTTTCTCATGGGTTCTGTCTCAAGTGATGGGATTTAAAAAACTAAATTTTCGAGCATTTACTTAGAAGTGTTGAAGATACTAAAATATAAAACATGAGAGCCAGAAGAAAACTACTGCCGTTATTAATCCTGGGGTTGTTATCCTTTTTAGGAGTAGGTTTCTACATCCTGGTCATAGATCCCACGAATTTTTTCACTGTAGGCAACTTTGCGTTCTCCCCTATTATCTTCTTCTTCACCCTTTTGTTCATAGGCCTCTCATCTTTCTGCGCATTTTTGCTGGTAAATTTAAGGCGCGGCATCCTGTTATCTTTTTTCCTATGCGCTATTTTACTCCTCCGTTTTTTTGGCTACACAAATTTATTTTCCGTTGGCATATTGCTGGTCATAGTGGTTCTCCTGGAGCTGGGCTTCGGAAAAAAATGACTTTCCTGATATAATTACAGGCATGGACAAGAAATTTTTCCTTACTAACGCTATTCCGTATGTAAACGCAAAACCTCATGTAGGCCATGCGCTGGAATTTGTGCAATCAAGCGTTATTGCAAACTATCACCGGCTTTTAGGAGAAGACGTTTTGACGTTGTGCGGTGGAGATGAAAATGCCATTAAAAATGTGCAGGCCGCAGAGAAAGAAGGAAAACCTATCCGGGAATTCATAGATGAAAATACAAAACTCTTTGAAGACCTGGCAATAAAACTGGATGCAAAATTTGATGTATTCCAGAAGGGATCTAACAAAAACCACTACACTGCTTCACAAAAATTATGGGAGCTGTGCCAAAAAAACGGAGACATTTATAAAAAATCTTACACCGGACTTTATTGCGTAGGCTGTGAACAGTTTTATGAAAAAGAAGAACTGAATGAAAACGGTGAATGCTATGAACACCCCGGTAAAAAATTAGAAGAGGTACAGGAAGAGAATTATTTTTTTAAACTTTCAAAATATCAAGACCGGCTCCAAAAAATTTTAGAAGATGGCACTATACAGATTATTCCGGAATCCCGGAAAAATGAAGTCCTATCTTTTCTGAAACAGGGGTTAAAAGATATTAGTGTTTCCCGGAGTAATGCGCGGGCAAAAAACTGGGGCGTACCAATTCCAGGAGATGATTCACAGCGGATGTATGTCTGGTTTGATGCGCTAAATATTTACCAGAGTGGAATAGGGTTTGCAACGGACGAGGAAACGTACAACAAATGGTGGCCGGCAAATGTCCATGTGATAGGAAAAGGCATTATCCGTTTCCATGCAGTATATTGGCCGGCATTTTTACTTTCTGCAGGTTTAGAATTGCCAAAATCAATTTTTGTCCACGGATACTTTACCGTGGATGGACAGAAAATGTCAAAAACAGTAGGGAACGTCATAGACCCTCTGGAAATGATAGAAAAATACGGGGTAGATGCCCTCCGCTATTATCTACTGAGCCAAATCCCTTCCACCGGAGATGGTGATTTTTCGGAAACAAAACTGAAGGAAGTTTATAATGCAGACCTTGCAAACGGACTCGGGAATCTAGTCGCACGCGTAGCACGGCTATGCGAAAAAGTGAATGTTCAAGGAATATCCCAAAAAGGATTCTCGGAAGAAATAAAAGCTGATCTCAACTCGTATAGTTTCCATACGTCTCTTGAAAAAATCTGGCACATAATCAGGGAGACGGATAAATATATTAATGAACAAGAACCATGGAAAATTACGGATGAGAAAAAATTAGCGGAAGTGTTAGGACTTGCGGTAGGAAAAATAAACGAGGTTGCTTTTAATCTCCAACCGTTTTTACCCGGTACTTCTGAAAAAATCCTTCAGCAATTTTCAGGACAAGTAAAATCTTCCCCTCCTCTTTTCCCCCGGCTCGGCTGACTCTCAATACCAAAAAGCCTCCGGCGTCCCGGAGGCTTTAGGTTGTTTTTAAAGTTTACAGCTACTTAATAGCTTTTGCTTTTTTAGTAACCGCAATCTTCTTAGGTTCTTTCTTTACTACCTTTTTAAAAGTTAGTTTTAAAATACCGTCTTCAAGTTCTGCAGAAGGCTCTGCACCTTGAACAACCCCTTCCGGAAGCCTAAATGAGTAGTTAAAAGAGGTGTTCATAGAAGACATAAAGTAGCGCCTCTTATCCTTTTCTTCTTTCTTTTCTTCTGCCGTAGCACTTACCCGTACCACCCCATTTTCATAGGTTACATCTATCTTATCTTCCGGGATACCGGGAAGAGCTGCCTCTGCAACTACCTCACCCTCTGTCTCATAGATATTCAGTCCCTGACCCATAAGCCGGGAAACACCGGGGATAGTAGGAAGTTCAAAATCGTCTTCAAAAAATCTGTCTATATTCCAAGGATTCCAACGTATAATAGCCAATGTACTCACCTCCTTTTCTAGAAATTCTCTTTCTTTTTTGTAATTAAAAATATTAGAATTTCTTGAATCCTTCCAAGTACGCTCCACGAGCCGTGAACGAATAGCTCTGAAAAGGCGAGTGGAAAGTACGGAAGGACCGTACTTAATTTTTCATTATCACTCTACCATATCAACTGCTAATTTGTCAATACTCATAGGCTTGTTAACAAAAAATTGGCATGGTATCATTGATATCTGAACATGCGTAAAAAATTAGTTGGACTTCTTGCAATTTTTATTATCTTTCTAGGGTTTTTCCTTCTATTCCAGGTTATAGGAAGGCTGCTTCCAAAAGGGTCAGGCGCCCTTCAAGTCACCAGTAACGTACAGGCAAAAGTACTATTAAACGGAAAAGATATTGGTACCACACCACTGTGTAAGTGCGACCAGAATGACCGGATAGAAGAAGGGCTTTACACCTTGCAACTTATCCCTTCTGACTCCTCACAATCTTTTATGACTAAGGTCCAGATCAATAAAGGAGTACTTACTGCAGTAGACCGGAACTTTCTCCCTGGTTCTTACGCAAGTTCTTATGTGCTGCTTTTGGAAAAAAACTACTCAAATAATGCAGATTTAGCAGTATATTCTGCGCCTTCTGAAGCGTTAGTAACTGTGGATGGAAATGATTCAGGAGTAACTCCTCTTTTAGTAAAAAATGTCTCAGCCTCAGAGCATGAAATAGAGCTACAAAAAGGAGGATTTGGCAAGAAAACCATCAGGCTCAGGACAGTCCCCGGGTATAAATTAGTGGTGCAAGCGGTTTTAGGAACTGCCCCTGATTCCAGCGAAACCCTGCCCGGATCTGAAGTCACCCCTACCCCCACCCCAACCCCTACCGTAATGCAGAATACCGTCACAATCCTTTCCACCCCAACAGGTTTTTTACGGGTAAGAACTGATGCAAATATTAATTCTGCAGAGATTGGACGCGTAAAACCGGGGGATGTACTTCCTTTAGTTTTGGAAAAAACCGGGTGGTACCAAATTCAGCTGGATGGCAAAACCGGGTGGATCAGCTCCGACTTTGCTAAAAAAACTACACCTACTCCTAACCAATAACGTAAATTACAAAAACCACTAAAACGACCCAGATAATAACAGAGGCTAAAAGGGATTTATCAGACAACAGCACCCGTTCCGGGCTCTCCCCTTCACTCTTCTCATAAATATCCTGAAGATACCGCATAACCCCATAGGTCACGGGAAGGATAGTTATCATAAGCCATTTTCTCTGTAGGTAATCAGGCAAAAACTGGGGAAGCAGTATATCCGGGATCCTAATGCCCCTGGTAGACTCAAGAAACGTAAATAGTGAATAAAACACCAATGTAGAAGTAGCAAACATCATGGAATAGGTGTCAAGTAACCGGTCAGAATAATGCGAAAGGCTTTTCCTGATTTCAGCTATCTGTTCCGTAGTAACTCCTTTCAAAAGAGTCAGCTCTGAACGGCGTTTTCCAACGGCTAAAAATAAAGAAAGTGACACCGTAGTAAGCAAAAGCCATACAGAAATATGGTAACCGGACAAAACCTCACCGGCAAAAATCCGTAAAATATACCCTGTTGCAATAAAGAGAATGTCAAACACCACTATGCTTTTAAACAGCATGGAATAGGAAAGCTGAAGCAGTAAATACACCAATGTGATCAAGAAAAAGATAACCGAAAGCTGGTAGGACACCACAAATGAAATAGTAATGAGAAAAAAGAACAACGCAAGCGCCTGGTTTTGGGATACCGTATGGCTTGCAATAGGACGTAATTTTTTGAAGGGATGGCGTCTGTCTTTTTCCGCATCCAGGATGTCATTAATAACATAGGTGGAAGATGACAGCAGGCTAAAAGCAAAAAATCCCCATAATACCCTTACCAGGATGTCTTCTGTAAAAATTTGCCCTCCAAAAACGGCAGCAGTAAACAGCGCAAAGTTTTTAATCCACTGCCGGGGGCGGATCAATTTAAAGAAGTAATATATAATATTCATTTTTTCTCCCCTTTTGTTATATATTTGAGCGCCAGGATCCCGCCTCCAACTAGAACCAGTACCAACATTATAGCAAACAGTTTTCCCTTGCTGGAAAGGTTAAGGGAAATAATGCCTAAAATTAATGACATAGCCCAGTAAAAGACCGCAATACTCCGGTGGCCCATTCCCAGACTTAACAGAAGATGGTGCAGATGGCCTTTATCATGCCAGAAAGGGGAACGCTTGGAAAGGATCCTTCTCAGGACGGTAAAAATTGCATCAGCTGTTGGAATCCCCATGACCAGGATAGCAGTTGCCAATTTTACTCCTGAAAGTATAGACAAAATACCTATGAGAAACCCTAAAAGAGTTGCGCTATATCCCGGAAAAATTTTTGCCGGATAAAAATTAAATAATAGAAAACCTACCGCAGCTCCGGCAACAACAAATGAAAGCTGGGCTGAAACAAGGTTTTCCTGCGTTACCATAGGAAAGCGCAAAGACGCAATCCCAATTATCACTGCTGACACTGCTGCTATGCCCGGCATTTGTCCGTCTACCCCTTTGCTCCAGTTCAGCATATTCATAACCCATACAATCCAAATGATAGCCAGAATTTCAGGGATAAAAAGAAAGTTCTGGTTTGTAAAATGAAGGATACCGCCTAATGGGTTTGTTACAAACGGTATGTTTACACCCAGAAAAACTACCATTGAGGCTATGAAGATGTTTGAAATAAACCGCAGATAAGGAGAAAGGTCATACTTATCATCCAACAACCCTATAAAAACAACTAAAAGGCTGCACGTTAAAATAATACCTATCTGGAAAGTATGGGGAAGAAATATCAAAGCGCTTATGAGAATACCTATAAAAATTGGAAGGCCTCCGGCGCGCGGAATTATTTTGGTATGGATAATGGCAGGATGCTTGTGTTTATTTGGATCATCGGTTAATTTATATTTTCTTGCAAATCTGATAGTAAGGGGTGTTGCCAAAATCGAAAAAAGAAATGCAGCTAAAAATGGGCCTATAAATAAAAAATCTTGCATGTTTTAAAAAACAAGAAGCAATATCTGGATAAATGCAAACATTCCCAACAAAAAGGCAAGGAATATGTTTACGGAAAGCATTCTTGCGAGTAATGTATATTTTTTGTACAGCACCTGGAAAAAAACCATATTCAGGATAGCCATAGAAAATAAGAATGCAGGAATAATAAATATAAACTGGTTAGACATAAGCCTGGCCCTTCCCCAGGGAAGACTGTTAAAGAGGGGGAGTATGGGAGGGAGGTGAGAAAACTCTATTCCCAACAAAATAAGCATTATGAGAAGAAAGATTCCGGAAATGACCAATGAATATTTTACCGCCTTGTCGTGTTCTATAAGTTTAAAAAACTTTTTCATAAATATCACGGACAAAATACTGAGTTGCTACTTATGCCCATATACCTTTGCCCCTTCTACTATATACCGTAAGGTATACCCATCTAAAAAATTTTTGGCTACCTGGTCATCGGTTGAAATAATAAACTTTGGCTGGGCTTTTTGCAAGGCCTTCTCTGTTTCAGTTACAGCATCATTATAAAAACTCATGTGGTATGCAACTATATAACGTCCGGGCGGAAGCTTATTTGCCAGGTAATAAATCTGGGCACTGTTGGTAACCAGAAAAACATTTTCATTTGGTCCCGTATTGGCGGTAATGAAATTTGCAATGTCATAATCACGGGGAGTTGCACCGTCAAAAAACTTTTGGTAGTTCTGAACGGTCTTATTCCCAAAAGTGAAGTCTATGTAATTTTTGTAGTAAGGGATAATTTTTTTGTAATAACCAAAGTTATTCCACAACAAAACAAGCGCTAGAACCAGCATTCCCCCATGAAAAAGGCTTACCACCCTTTTTTGGCATGCCAGCCCCAAAAGAAGTGATACGGCCGGAAGTGCAACTAATACGTAATGGGTATATGGCCTTCCGGAGAAAAATGCATCAAATAAACTAAAAAACAGCCAAATATAAACGGCCAGGCCTGAAGGCCCCAGGCGCTTCCGGAGAAGAAGTGCAGCAAGCACCCCTATCCCCAACAGCCCAAGTTTTAGAATAAGAAGACCCTGGGGAATAATAAAACGGTTGCCGTACCCAACATATCCGACATTTTGGGAAAAGGCTGCTTTCAGAAAATCCGGCACCCCCCCTACTACCAGAAAAAATAGGAAAACTAATAAAATAGGGACAATGAAAAAAATGCCCAGGACTATCTCTTGCTTTATGAGTACCAGAAACTGTTTTGGCTTTGAAAAGAATTGTTTTTTTATTGCTGAAAAGTCTTTGTCATAGAACCGTATACCTAAAAGAATTACTAAAAAGGCAGTAAAGTCAAAAAGTGCAACTATTTTTGTTAAAAACGAAAGGGAAAGCAACAGGCCGGAAAAAACAGGAAAGAGAAGTTTTGATTTACTATTTAAACGGATAATAAACAACAGTGACAATAAAACGGGGAACAGCATAAAATTTTCTGCATTTGCAATATTTCCTTCAATAAGGGGAAGGCCAAAAAGGACGGCAAAAAAACCGGTAGAAGACATTACGGAAAGTTTTGATTTTTGAAACAAGGTCCGCGCAACAAAATAAAAAGTGACTACCGCTCCCGCCCCAAATAAGAGTGAAAGGAGCCGTATTGAGAAGAGGTCCCCGTTCACCAGGGCGTAATAAAGATACAACATAGGAGGCTTATTGTCCCAGATTCCTTTATAAAGTACTCTTCCCTGGACAAGTGCCCTGCCAATAACCTGGTATATACCTTCATCACCATACCAGTCAGGTTCAAACAGAGAGGGAATCCTTAGCAATGTAAAAACAGCAACGGCTGCAGTGAGGAAAAAATAGTCAAAATCAGGCTTTATTTCCTTCCGGTACAATTTTTTTAATAAGTCCATATTCTCTATTGTAAGCCTAGGGGAGGAGAATGAAAAGGTCAAACTTTCTCAGTAACTTTAAGGACGTGCTAACCAAGTTAGCGCGGCCGCTAAGGCGCGCAGTCCCGAGCTAGTTGAGGGACAAGCACCGCAAGGTGACTTACCTTTAAAATTACACTTTTTCAGTCACTTTATACTCGAGACGTTTACCACGTATTAGCTGGACGTGGGACATAAGTGCCGGAATGGTTGATAAAAATAAGCCTGCTATAGGCATGAGGATAAATTCTAACGGGAATATAAACTGCTTCATTTTAGGAGGCTTTGCGTACTTGCTGGACCGCAGGTCAAAATCTACATAAATCATAATAAACAAAGCAAAAAGACAAATGGTAAGTATAAACCCTGACAAATGAGGGAGCGTATAACCTAAACTGGTCCGGGAAAATACGGGGTTCAAAAAGACAATTAAATTAGCGGAGATAGTGATAATAAACCAGTTAACCGGCCATAGGACATGGTCTAAAATAACATTGGAGACCAAGTAAGTTTTTTTTAAAAAGGGCACATCTTTTACGGTAAGCCACCATTTAATAAAGACAGCGTCATCTGAAATTCCCCATGACCAGCGCCGTTCCTGCTGGTACTTATTCATAAGACTCCCCAGATAAGTAAGGGACTGGGGAGAATCCATAGAGGTCTTGAGAAAAATGGGATCTACAGTGACCTTTCCTTTTTTTGCAAAAAAAGCTTTAAAGAATGTACGGTAGTCTTCAGGAATAACGTCTGTATCCCAATACCCTATGTCCCGCAATAGCTCAAAAGATAAGGTATAGGTAGAATTAGGGATAAGCCGTAAGCCCTGGACTAAAAGAGAGGTCCGCAGTAGGCTTCCAAAGAAGGAGATAACGCGGGTTCCGGCCGGAACTTTCCAGAAATTATTATAGTAAACATTAGCAGATTGGAAAAACGCTAGGCTTCTGTCTTTATGGTTTAAAAATTTGTAGGTAAGGTAGGAAAAATATTGTTCATCAAAAATACTATCAGCATCCACTGAAGAAATAGTCATGTAGGAAATGTCTAGACCTTTTTCTTCTACTAACCTCTTATGTGCCTCTTTTGCTGCATATGCCTGGTTGGAAGATTTTCCTTTCACCTCGTTAGGTAAATCGGGATGGAAGGTGGGCACAACGCTGCCAAAAATTTTACCATAATGATCCATTAATTCTTTTGCTTTTTGCCTCCCTTCTTCTTCCCGTTCTTCAAATGCCACAAATACATGGATGCGTTTTAAGGGGAAGGTCTGTGCCCGGATACTATCAATGGTTTCCATCAATTTATGCAATGATTCTTTATAGGTAGGGATCACTGCCACATGGTGTGTTTTCTCAAAGCCTTTTATTTCCTTAATTTTTGCAAGCCAGTCAGTTTCTTCTGCATGCTTAATCTTGCGGGCTGCTATAAAGGCGCAAATGGCCAGGTTTACGGATTTATAAAGCCACCAGATATCAAAGAATATAATAAAGTAGGAAAGAAGGACGGGGAAGACAAAAGACCCCCAAAATGGGACGCTAATCAAGAATACTGCGGTAATGGGAGGGATAATTTCAAGAAGACGCAAAGATTTATGCGGGTACCTATCAAAAACTTTGTTAATCATATTTGTTCCCCAAAAATAGTTTTAAAATTTTCATGCACTGCTTTTTCTACCTCACTTACCTGGATATTTTTCAAAAAAGCTATATGCTCTGCCACAATTATAACATTTTTGGGCTCATTCCTGGTGCCGCGCAGCGTCTGAGGAGTTAAAAAAGGACTGTCCGTCTCTGTTAAAATCCTATCCAAGGGTGCATATTCTACTAATTTTGAAAGTTCTGTATCTTCACCCGGCGGAATACCTTTATAGGTTATATTTCCGTCAAAACCCAGGTAAAAACCTGCATTTAATACCTTCCGGGTAAATTCTATATTTCCGGAAAAGCAATGAAACATACCGGGAGGGTCTAAGAGTTTATCTTTATAGTCTGAAAGTATGCTTAAGGTATCATTCCAGGCAAGCCGCGTGTGGATTTGTAAGGGTAAACCTAAGCGTATAGAAAGTTCAATTTGCTTTCTGAATGCATCTTCCTGCAGGTCTTTTGGGACTATCCCGTTAGTACGGTAATTCCAAAAGTCCATACCAATTTCACCTATACCTATTACCTTGGGTTGTTTTGCTAACTCTTCAAGTTTTCCCAACCAATCAGGATGTAATTCCCCCTCAAACTTTACATCAGATTTATCCGCATGATGAGGATGGATACCTACTATGGCATATAGGTTTTTAAATTTCCGGGCTAAATCTACTGCCTGGCGGGAAGAAGGAATGGAGGTTCCGGTGTTTACAATGGTAGAGACACCAGCTTCCTGAGCATCTTTAATTACTTGCTCATAGTCTGATTCAAATTTATGGAAATTGAGATGGCAATGGACGTCAATCATCTGTCAGTATCAAGTATAGAGTATACAGTATTAAGTATAAAGAGAGCCTGGGATGTATAATACTATCATGATCTTAATATTAGTCAGTTTTGAAAGTGAGGAGGATGTAGAGAAGGCGGCAGAATATTTAATAGATAACCATCTTGCTGCTTGTGTAGAGGTCTATCCGGTCAAAAATTATTACATGTGGAAAGGTGAGAAAATAGCGGCAAAAGAATTTTCAGCAGTTATTAAAACAGAGGATGGGTATTTTGAAAAGGTGAAAGAAGCGCTGGAAAAAATTTTGCCGTACGAAATCCCACAGCTTATAAAACTAGAAGCCACCGCAAATGAAAAATATTTAGAGTGGGTAAAGGAGTCAGTTTCTTAATGTGCCTTCCAGAATTCCCCGAATCCTTTCTACGTATTCCAACACGTTTTCTCCATTTTCTAGTGCCGTGAGACCTACGGGAGAGGTTGAGAAAATTTTTATTTTAGCTTTTTCCTGCTCCATCTTCATACATCTAATCTCATAATCTTCTCCCACATAGATAGACTTTCTCCCTTCCTGGTCAGAAATTCTTATGGTCAAAAGGCCAAATCCTGGTTCCGGTTTTTTTTCCCAAGCTCCTTCTTTTTCTAAAGAACTTTCCCTTAAAATACTTATGGACTTGGAACAACCTATTAAGAGGAGTAGTCTTTTATCCCGCCGTTCAGGAGTCCCTAAGGTGAGTGAAAAAAGGTCATCAACCACAATGGACATACCTAAACCCATAACAAGTTCCTGAGAAAAAGGCCTGGGAATTTCACGGATGCTTCTTTTTTCTATAGAGGTCATCTAGTATTCCATACCGCCCATTCCGGGCATGCCGCCGCCGGGCATTTGAGGAGTCTTATCTTTTTCCGGAAGATCTGTTACCAAAACTTCAGTCGTTAATATCATTCCAGCTACACTTACTGCATTTTGTAGTGCAAGTCTTGTTACTTTCATAGGATCTATAATCCCTGCATCTACCATATTTACGAATTTCATTGTAGTTACGTCTATACCATATGGGATTTGGAATTTATTTTCTTTCTTAGACTTCTTTTCTTCTGATCCATTCTCTTCGAGAATTAATTGTGGATGCTTAATTTTAGACATAATATCCTCCACCTGAGGTCTGTTGTGAAGAGCATTTATAAGTATCCCCCTAAGCGGAGCCGAGAGTGCATTGTATAATATCTGTTCTCCCAGATTTTCATGTCTAGTCCTCTCAAAAAATTCGTTAGCTGAAGTCTGAATAGAGAGTGTATTTCTTGCAAGCTCTTCTCTTGCTTGAAACAAGGCTATTCCTCCTCCTGGAACTACGCCTTCTTCTATTGCTGCTTTTGTTGCGGCAACCGCGTCTATCACGCGCTCCTTTTTCTCTTTCATTTCTATCTCTGTTGCAGCTCCTACGTTAATAACTGCTGCTCCACCGGAAAGTTTTGCAAGCCGTTCCTGAAGTTTTTCTTTATCAAATTCTGAAGTGGAACGCTCTAATTCTGCTTTAATTTGGGTGACCCGGGCGGTAACCTTTGCCTTCACGCCTTTGCCTCCTATAATTTGTGTAGTCTCATTAGTAGAAAGGACTTTTTCTGCACGTCCGCAGTCTTCTATAGTTACTGAATCAAATTTGCGTCCGGTGTCATCTGAAATAACGGTTCCTCCGGTTAAAACAGCTATATCTTCTAACATAGCCTTTCTCCGGTCCCCAAATCCAGGGGCTTTCACTGCTAATACGTTCAAAACACCCTTCAGTCTGTTAACGACTAATGCTGCTAAAACTTCCCCCTCTACGTCATCTGCAATTATGACCAGGTTTTTGGATACTTTTACAAAACCTTCTAAGAACGGCAATAATTCCTGGAGGTTGGAAACTTTTTTATCTGTTATTAATATGTAGGCGTCATCAATTTCTGCTTCCATGCGGTCACCGTTAGTCACAAAATATGCGGAGGCATATCCTTTATCAAATTCCATGCCTTCTTTGTAGTCTATAGAAAATTCAACCCCACGACCTTCTTCTACGGTTACTATGCCGTCTTTTCCTACCTTATTAAGGGCTTCCGCTATTAATTTCCCTATATTTTCATCCTGCGCAGAAATGGTGGCAACTCTAAGGACATCTTGTCCACTGACTGGAGTGCTCATGGATTTGATCTTCTCTAATACTTTTTTTGCTCCATTATCTATTTGTTCTTTTAAGAGCATTGGGTTCATGTTCGAAGAATTAATTATATTGAACCCTTCATTTACAATTTCTCTTGCAATAACGGTTGATGTTGTAGTTCCATCGCCAGCTACGTCATTAGTCTTACTTGCTGCCTCTTTTAGCAACTGAACACCCATATTTTTTGCATTGTCCTCTAACTCAATCTCTTTCGCTACTGATACACCGTCGTGTACTACATTTGGGGCGCCCCATTTTTTATCTAAAGCAACGTTTCTACCACGAGGTCCTAGGGTTGTGGCGACAGCATCTGCAAGAAGATTTACGCCTTCAATCAGAGCTTGTCTCGCATTATTTCCAAATTTAAGATCTTTTGCCATATTTTATTCTACTACCGCTAATATATCTTTCTGGTCTACTATAGTCCATTCTTCATAGCCAACCTTAACCTCATTTCCGCCCCATTTTTTATACATCACTTTTTGCCCAACCTTTACTACCATTTTTTCTACATCACCTTTGGGGGTTATATTTCCGGCGCCTACAGCCATAATAAGGCCAACAGTTGGTTTTTCTTTTGCACTGTCAGGAAGGATAATACCGGAAGAGGTTTTGTTTTCAGCTTCTAGCGGTTTTATCAAAACGTTTCCAAAAAGCGGTTGAATTTTTGGTGCTAAATCAGTTTTAGACATATAGGTTAAAAAAGAGTTGTCAAACAACTCTAGTGATTGCTAATTTTAGAGAAAAGAAGAAAATTTGTCAAGAGTGTTTTTCTTTTTTCTTCTTCCACCTATTGCTCTACTGCTCTAGAGCTCTCGCCCTTCTCTTTTTTTGCTTTTCAGTTGACTTTGCACACTAAATTGGATACGCTGATAGAAGGAGATTTATATCTCCAATATTAGCTTTGGTCAAAGGGATAGTATGAATATATTAAAAAATAAGTATTTCATCATAGGAAATATTCTTCTCCTGCTGGCCGTCATTCCCATCACGCTCTATGTAGTAAAACGGCAAACAGACATGAAGTCCAAGGCCGCACCTAACACCGTTATTTCTTTTAACCCTAACTCCGCTTCCACCACCATAGGCCAGAATGTCTCCCTGGATGTTATGGCTGACCCCGGGCAGAATTTGGTGTCCATAGTAGAAATGACTATAAAAGTTGACCCTAATATTTTCCAGATTGTCTCCCTGGACCGGAATTCTGCTGCTTTCCCGGGTCGTTTAAAAGGGCCTACTATAAACAATGACGGAACTGTTAACCTTTCTGTCACCACCACAAATGATGTAACCAAAGCCCTTCAGGCAAAAACAAAAGTGGCTACTCTGGTACTCAAAGCGAAAGCTGCAACAAATGGTGCCTCACAAATCAGGTTTTCTGCCGCTCCTGCTACCCAGGCATTTTCAATAGCAGGTGCTGACGGTGCCACGGAAAACGTATTAAGTGATATGGGAACCGCCTCTGTTACGGTAGCCGGAGCAGCCCAGGTTTCCCAAAGTTCAAAACCTACCTGCACTTCACTCACTATAGACAAAGCTAATTCCGGTATTGCCCCATATAACCTTACTTTTACCGGGGTTGGGACCGCATCAGCAGGGACTACTATCAGCAAAACTACCTTTAACTTTGGAGACGCCACTGTCTTAGACGCCAGCAATTCGGCAGCTATAGGAGGAAATGGCGTAAGCGCGCAAATGCAGCATACTTACCCCAACCCCGGTTCATTTACTGCCACCTTTACCCTCACTGATAATAATGGTTCTGTCAGCGATATAGGCCCATGCACCCAAAACATTACTGTGGCTTCAAATGTAGTAGTAGCTACAGATACTCCTACGCTAGCACCCAGCCCAACTCCTACGGAAATTGTTATGGCTCCTACCGCAACTTCCACCCCAAGCGCTACCCCAACCCTTCCTATCACCGGAACGCTGGAAACCACCATCACTATTCTGGGGATTGCCGGGGCAACCATAGGCATTGGATTATTCTTATTTATATTGTAATTTGTACCAATGCTTGCGGACCTTGTCCTTTGGTATTGGATTATCCCTCTTTATTCTCTAATTATTAAAGGATTCTTATTTAAAATAATTAAAATACCTTATGGCGAATATTATCCGTTTATCTAAAGATAAGTTTCTGGAAACCTTTAAATTTGCACCCCGGCCTGCTGTATCTCTCATTATTAAAAATCCATCCGGGGAATTTTTGCTTGCAAAACGTTCTTACCAACCGTTAAAAGGATTGTGGTATCTCCCGGGCAGCTTTATTTATAAAAATGAACATTTATTTGATTGCGCAGTACGGGTTGGCAAAAGGGAGTTAGGAATTGACATAGCTTTTGAACAATTTTCACCAAAGGGTTTTTTTGAAAATATTTATTCTGATTCCAGGGGCCATGTGATAGAGCTTATTTATGAAGCGATTCTTACAACAGAACAAATAGCCCAAATGAAACCGGTAGAAGAAATAAAAATGTTAAAAGAGATTCCTAAAGAGGAAATGTATTCAGGGCATGATAAAATACTGAAACATCTGGGGTATAAATAAAAAAATGGCCAATCTACAAGAGCTAGAACAAAAGATTGAGAAAATTGAAAAAAGAAACAAATCTGTAGAGGCAGATAAAGCGTGGGAAACGAGTATTACAAGAAAAATTCTTATAGCAGTTTTTACCTATATTGCAATTGCCCTGTATCTTGGGTTTATTGTAGGAATAAATCCATGGGTTAACGCAATAGTCCCATCAGTAGGTTTTTTACTATCTACCCTGACCCTTCCCTTCTTCAAAAAACTTTGGGTAGAAAAAATCTATAAGAGATAGCCTTCAGTGTCAAATAAACCTCTGATACTGTATAATTCCTCTATGATCCAGAACAATATCAGAAATTTCGCGATAATTGCCCATGTAGACCACGGAAAATCAACTCTTGCCGACCGCTTGCTGGTTATGACCGGAACTATCCGCAAGGAAGAAATTGGCGAACAGTTTCTCGATAGTAATCCCATATCTCGGGAACGGGGTATTACCATAAAACTAGCTCCTGTCCGCATGGACTATACCCTAAACGCTATACCCTACACGCTGAATTTAATTGATACGCCTGGCCACGTAGATTTTTCTTATGAAGTGGTCAGAACGTTGTATGCATGTGAAGGCGCAGTCCTACTGGTTGACGCAACTAAAGGAATCCAGGCCCAAACGGTTGCTAATTTAAACTATGCCAGAAAAATTGGGTTAAAAATTGTTCCCGCAATAAATAAAATAGACCTTCCTATGGCCAGGGTTGATGAAGTTGAAAAACATATGGTTGAATCCCTGGGTTTTGAAAAATCAGAGATTCTGTATATTTCTGCAAAAACCGGGGAGGGCGTGGAGGATATCCTTTCTGCAATTATTGACCGTGTTCCTGCCCCGGCAGGAGATGTGGAAAAACCTACCCAAGCTTATATTTTTGATTCTGTCTATGATGAACACCGTGGTATTGTCATTTATGTACGCCTAGAAAACGGGAAAATTGAAAAAGGTGATGAGATAGTGTTCCTTTCAGACAACTCAAAAGCCCTGGTTATGGATGTAGGTTTTATGAAGCCCACCTTTAACTCCAGCGACCAAATTGTAAACGGAGAGGTGGGATATGTTATTACGAACGTTAAAGACATAACCCAGGCAAAAGTTGGGGACACTATGACCACCGTAAAGAATCCCGGTGAAGCGTTACCCGGCTTTTTACCCATGAAACCATTTGTGTATTTATCAATTTATCCCAGCTCTAACAGTGAATTCCAACAACTAAGAAAATCCATTTATAAATTAAAGTTAAATGACGCTGCGTTAACCATAGCACCTGAGCACTCAACTATTTTTGGTCCTGGATTCCGCTGCGGATTTTTAGGATTACTGCATTCCCAGATTGTCATAGAACGTTTGGAACGGGAAGAAGGCATAGAAGTTTTTACGGCACCTCCAACTATAGAATATAAAGTTGACGGAAAAAGCATTACTTCCCCAAAAGACTTTAATAACGGAGCAGAAGAAATGCTGGAGCCGTTCATTGATGGGGAAATTTATGTACCGGCAGATTCCGTAGGGAATATTTTGGAAATTGTAAACGCACGGCGTGGACGCCAGACAAATGCAGAATACTTTGAAAATTTAGTAAAACTTTCTTTTGATATGCCTCTAGCATCAGTAGTGTATGATTTTTATGACAAGATAAAAAGTGCCTCCAGCGGGTTTGCATCATTTGATTATGAGATTAAAGAGTTCAGGCCATCTAAATTAGTCCGGGTAGATATTTATGTAAATGAACAGGTAATTCCGGAGCTGTCATTTATAGTACATGAATCAGAAGTAGATTCCTTTTCCAGAAGGATTGTAGAAGTGCTCCGGGAGGAAATTCCAAAACATAATTTTGTCATTGCGGTCCGCGCACAGGTAGGAGGGAAAATTATTGCGTCTGAAAAAATTTCAGCACTGAGAAAAGATGTAACTGCAAAGCTGTATGGAGGAGATAGGACCCGTAAGGATAAGCTTTTGGAAGCGCAAAAGAAGGGTAAGGCTAAGATGAAGACTATCGGTAGAGTAAGTATTCCAAAAGAAGCCTTCCTCTCAGTGTTGAAAGTTTAGCTCCAAAAGCTTGCGGTCCTCACTCGCTTCACTCGCTCCGGTCCTAAAACTTCTTGAAGCTCAGAAAAAAGGAAAAGCAAAAATGAAAACAATTGGAAGAGTAAGTATCCCTAAGGAAGCATTCCTGTCAGTACTAAAGGTGTAATATAAATTCCGAGGTAAACTATACCCTTTACCCTAAACCCTGCGCCCTACCTGAGATCTAACCTGGAGCCGTCAAAGGTAATGTTCTTTGGTTGTATCACTACTTGCCGCGGTCCTTTTTTTATATACCCCGCATCAATACCCTTAAACTTATTCTTTTTAATGACTTCAAGCGTTTTTTTCACATCTTTTGCAGGAACAAAAATGGCATAGTCCTGTCCCATATTATACGTCCCATACATTTCCTCATCAGTTAAATTTGCCTGTTTTTGGATAAAGCTAAATACTTCCTGGGGTGGAAAAATCTTATCTATTACATACGTAAAATTTCCTTTACCTCTCATAATCTTCCGCAAGCCATGTCCCGTTATGTTTACTATATAGTGGATATCAATATTTTTATCTAAAAGATCAGAGATAAGCTTTGCGTAAATATTTGCCTTAGTTAACAACAATTCACCAAACGTTTTATCATGTACTTTTGTTTGATACCCTTTTGGAAGTTTTTCTGCAATAGCCCTTGCAAGAGACAAACCGTTCACATTTATCCCGGTACTTTTTATAAGAATTATCCTGTCTTTATCTGCTATCTTCTTGTCAGTAATCAGTTGTTTTTTGTTTTTAATAAATCCTACTGCGGAACCCCCTAAGTCTATTGTTTGATTATTAATAATTCCTTTATAGGTTGGTGTTTCTCCCCCTCCCCATGATGCACCTGCAATATTAGCTGCTTTTTTCCAACCTTTCACCAAGTCCTTCATCCTTTCTGCATCCTCAAGCCAACTACTATCTCCTACTGCCCAATATGCATGAAGAGTAAGGGGACGTGCTCCAACGGTAATAAGGTCATTAATAATGGCGCTTACCGTATCATGTGCTATATAGTCATAGAATGTTTTTCCTTTTTTCCTCATAGCATCCGCTACAAGATTCTTTGTACCCAATCCTTCAATGACTGTTGCCATCAGTATATCTCCCTGTTTCCATACATATGCAGACTCTCCCCTAGTATCCTTAATCTCCGCAAAGCCCTTTTCTTTCAAATTTTCACCGGTTTCAAGCGCTGCTTTCTGGGCGAATTTTTTTACGGGATCTAAAGCCTCATAATTTACCCCTGAGGATGTATAGGTAATTTTTTTATTTTTCATTATCTTCTTTCAATTCCTCTCTGACTGGGCTGCTCAGCAAGCATCCTGGCATACAACCTTCCTTCAACAACAGGCGAAAAAATCTCTTCATACTTTTTACCGGTTAAAACTTCTGCCATACTTTTTCCATTACGCATTTCATCTGCATTTCTTTGAAAAATTGCGGTTATTTCCCTAAAATCATTTACCGCAACCTGCCCTGCATCTTCTCTGAGTACAAATCCATTAGCGGTAAAAGGAACAAAAATAAATGGAATCCGGGAACGTTCAGCTACCCCGCCGTCTTTTTTAGGATCATCACCTACATAAACCATTCCCTCTTTCCCTAAATGCAAAAGGTCAGACCTTCCATCCATCCAGAGCATATGCGCTAGGGCCAACTGATACGGGTTAGGTTTATATCTGGGTCTTTGAGGCATTTCTTTGTCCCGCATTACATCACTGGTAACCAAAATTTCAGGGCATGTCAGGTCTTGGGCTTTAAAGACTTTTTTTATAAATTCATCATGCCCCGATGAGACTATAGCAACATCAACCGGAATAGTTTTACTCTCAACCGCCCTAAAAAATCCTCTTACTCCCGGGTATAACTGCGGCCACAAAGGCGAGATTTCACCTAACAGCTCAGATAATTTCGCGGCAACAAAATATTCTGTAGCACCTTTAGCGGTAAAACCGTTCCCACGCCATCCTAATCCGTCTATCATTTTGGCGACTAACTCACCAGGTTCCCTATTTTGAAGTCCTCCCAAAACCTCATCATAAAAACTAAGGCCCTCGTCACCAAATATCTTCCCTACTGCAGACCTGCTTGCAGCGTTTACGTCAATCCTGTTAGGGGATGGTTCCGCAGTCCTGGCTATGGTTCCATCAAAGTCTAAAATAACCAAATGGTTGTTTCCGGATTTCATATCTATAAGTTTTTAATGATAAACCTCATACGATCTTTTACCGGCATTTTAGGGACTCTTATTACCTCCATCCCCAGATTTTTATATGCTTGCTCCAGGAGCCCATCCAGAACCATGGCCTCTTCCTGGCTTTCCGTCCGTGCATAGTCTGCTTCATATTCCAATAGTTCCATAAGGAAAACTTTTTTATAGCAACATTTTTTTGCAGCTTTATTAAGCATAGGATCAGGAGAGACGTTACATAACTCCATATAGGCAATACTATCCGGTATGCCGCGGTCCAAAAACAGGGTGGAGTCAGGATTCAATGTTTTTTCAAAATCTATTTTTAACCGGAGGATTTTGTTCTGGAACTGTATCTCATCTTTCCTGATTTCCTTAAGTGTCTTCCCTTTTTTTATTTCAGAATCTATGTAAACCCTGGCCCACTCCTCATATACTTTGTATCCTTTTTCCTCTAGCGCCTGGAGTGTTGTTGTTTTTCCGGATGATGGTGCACCGGTTACTACATACCAGTTATTATTCTTTTTTGTCATTTGTAAAACTCCACCATATTTTTAAATATAGTAAGGCCTTCAGGTTTTTTGATACCGTTTCTTCTCCAGTTAGGATATTGTTCTATCCGCACAAACCGTTCCGGGTGCGGCATCATCCCTAAAATCCTGCCGGTTACATCTGTTACTCCTGCTATAGCATGCATGGATCCGTTTGGGTTTTCCGGGTATGTTTGGGTAGGTTTTCCGTCTTTATCTATATACCTCAGTGCTACCAGGTCCTTTTTTTCTATTTCATCCAAAACTTTTTGGGTGGTAAAGAACTTCCCTTCCCCGTGTGCTACCTGATAAGAAACTTTTTGTCCCTGCATCTTCTGCAAAAATTTGCAGGAAGTATTTTTATCAATTTCTAAATCCACCCATCTGCATTCAAAATGTCCGGAATCATTATTGGTAAGCGTCGCAGACATTTCTCCAATACTGGTCAAAGGAAGCAAGCCGGTTCTAATAAGGACCTGAAAACCATTACAAATACCTATGGTTAGCGTGTCCGGCCTTTGGGTAAACTTTTTTAGTTCCTCCGACAAAAATGAAGTCAGCTCCAGTGCTAAAATTTTTCCGGACACCACGTCATCCCCATAGGAAAACCCTCCGGGGATCCCTAAAATTTGAAAATTTTTAATGCTTTCTTTTTTAGAACGGAGGTCATTTATGTGAACCGTTTTAGGCTCTGCCCCTGCCAACTCAAAAGCAAAGGATAACTCCTCATCACAATTAATCCCGTCCGTTTTTAATATCAGTACTTTTGGTTTAGTCATCATGTGCCTTTTCCGCTGACAACCCTGAGCGAGCGCAGCGAGTCGAAGGGTAACCTCAATATTTCCCTTCTGCAATATTGTTCAAGTGTTAAAGATAACTAACTCATGCAAACATTTTTTGCATCGGCCTCTTCCAAATTTCTGTTAATACAGCCATCTTTTTCTCAAGGATTGTTTTTCCGTTTTGGGTAACTTCCAATTTTTCCTCTTCTTTTGTTTTTCCTAATTTTATAAATGGAAGTCCTTTAAATACTTTTTTTGCATCTGTATTTTCTGATAACTCTACTAAGAAACATCCTGCTGTTTCAGTAAACAAAAAGTTTTCTGCTTTTTCTTTTTTGGGTATGGTTATTATCCCACCCATTCCCCCACCTACACACATTTCAAAAAAGGCGGTAACCACTCCGCCTTCTGATACATCATGGCATGAAATAATTTTTCCTTTTTGTATCCCTTTATATATAGCCTCAAAAACCTTTCCTATCTTTTTGAGGTTCAAATTTGGCACCTCTCCACCTATATTGTTTTGAGTTTGGTTAAGGACTGTACCTCCCATGGAACTTGTGTCCAGGTTTCCTACAAGGTATACAGAAGCATTCTTCTGTTTAAAATCAGCACTAACGGTTTTTGAAACATCTAGAATCCTGCCAAAAACAGACATGCATAGAACCGGTGGAATTTTTATAACCTTTCCATCTTTTCCTCTATAGGTAGAGGATAAGCTGTCTTTTCCGGAAATAACCGGGATTCTAAATGTTTTCATCACATCTACTACCGCATCTACACATCTATCTAAAGACCATAAAGATTCTTCATCCGGGAATGGCCAAATGTAATTATTAATTAATGACGCCTCCTTATAATTTCCTCCAACGGCTACATAGTTAGAAAGGGCCTCAACACTGGCCCATAGGCTTCCTTTATAAGGGTCTATATTATTGAGGATAGGATTTAATCCGTGTGACAATACCATGCCATATTTTTTCTTTAAAAGCGGCCGCAGAATTACTGCGTCTGATGGACCGTCTAACCGTTCTCCCGAAAAAGGCTGGAGCGCATTAGTGCCCTGGACCGTATGGTCATATAACCGCAAGATAGGTTCTTTTGACGCAATGTTTCCGTCAGATAAAACCATTTTTAAAGATTCGGACAATGGTTTTTTAGCGGAATTCCGCTTAGAAATTTTTACCTGAGTCTGCGTTGCCCTCATAGTCCGCTGCGGCAAGCCATGGTGCAAGAAACCCATGTCTAAATCACAGACTTTTTCTTTCCCATAAAAAACTTGCAGCCGTTTTTTTCCATCAAAGGTCCCCAGTACGGAAGGCTCTACGTTATATTTTTTACAAATAGCCAAAAACCTTTTTAGATTTTTTTTGGGAATTGCTAAAACCATCCGTTCCTGGGATTCCGATACCCATATTTCCCATGGGGAAAGCCCCTGGTATTTTAATGGTGCTAAAGAAAGGTCAACGGTTACCCCCAGCTCTTCCCCCATTTCTCCAATTGCTGAGGAGAACCCTCCCGCACCGCAGTCCTGGGTAGCTGAAAGCAGGTGTTGGTCCCGTGCTTCTAAGATAGCGTCAAACATCCGTTTTTCCTCTATAGCATTCCCTATCTGGACGGCAGAAGAATTTACCTGCACGGTTTTATCCGTCATTTCTGCGGAAGAAAATGTTGCTCCATGGATACCATCCCGTCCGGTCTTTCCCCCTACTGCTACCACAGAGTCTCCTTTTTTTGCCTTTCCTTTTTTTGCCATGCCGGTAGGGATCAATCCATACGCCCCCACAATAACGGTAGGCTTTGCCCTAAAATCATTATGGAAATGGACAGAACCATTATTAGTAGGTATCCCCATCCTGTTCCCGTAATCTTTGACGCCGGTTATTACCCGCTTGAATAGATAGTCGGGAGGAAGGCATCCGGCAGGAAGGTCTTTTACGGGAAGGTTGGGATACGCAAAACAAAAGATATCAGTGGAGGCAATAGTTTTAGCACCTAAACCGGTACCCAAAACATCACGGAATACCCCGCCGCTGCCGGTAGCCGCACCTCCGTATGGTTCAATAGCAGAAGGTGAATTGTGGGTTTCAACTTTCCCGCAAATAGAGTATCCGTTATAAAATCTCATGACCCCGGAATTATCCACAAATGCAGAGACAATATGCTTCTTATGCTTTAACGCTTCTTTTTGCAGGCGTTTTATTAAAGGCGTCTTCTTCTTTCCGTCTACTATCAGGTTTGCCTTAAACGTTTTATGTGCACAATGCTCTGACCAGGTCTGGGCAAGTGTTTCTAATTCGCAATCAGTAGGGTCACGCTTTATTTTCTTAAAATAATTTTGGATCAGCTGCATCTCTTCCAAATTTAAAAATAATTTATCCTTTGAAAGCTCCAGTAGTTCTTTTTCATCCATCTTATGGATAGGGACTATCTGTGTTTTTCCCACTACCCCTTTTATTAAAAGCGTGGAAGGTTTTTGCTCCCTGACCCATTCCACCGTAGGGTTATAGAGTTTTAACCGTTCAACAAGATTAGGAAGTTCTTCTTTTTTTGTTTTCAAAAAGTGGTATTCAGTTGCGCTATCTGCTGCCAGTAATTTTATCCCTAAATCTGCGGCTACTTTTTTTATGGATGCAACTTCAGGGTTCATAACCCCCGGTTTATATGCTACCTCAACCGTTGCACTTCCATTTTTCTGCAATGGAACATTTATGGAGAATGAATGGGTAAGTTTTTCAGCAAAAACTTTTTCTGCCAAAAGCTTTGCCTCTTTTGCGGTAATCCCTTCTAAATAATAAACCCTACTGGTAGCAACAGGCCCTTTTTTTAATTCTTTTTCAATAGCAAGTCCTTTTACATCATCTGTTTTTAAAAGTGGTGATACGCGAACTGTTTGGATCATATGCTGTTCTTAATACTTGCAGGGTTAATACGGGATTTGTCATAGATAAATTTCTTTCCGGTTATTTTTTCAAAAATTGCAACATACCGTCTGCTTACTTTTTGTATAAAGTCCTCCGTCATCCTGGGCGGCTTGCCATCTCCGGTATACCCGCGTTTTTTATACCAGATACGTAAAAACTCTTTATCAAAATTTTCCGGCTCCAGCCCTTTTTTCAGCCGTTCTTTGTAGGTCTTTTTTATCCAAAAACGGGAAGAGTCCGGTGTATGGATTTCATCAATTAATAACAGTTTATCGCCAAGTAAACCAAATTCATATTTTGTATCCACTAAAATTATGCCTCCTTTTGCCGCAATTTTTGACCCCCGTTCAAAAAGCGCAAGCGCCGCTTTTTCCATTTGTTTGTAGATTGTTTCCGGGACAATTTTTCTTTCTATAATTTCTTTCCTGGTTACCCGCTGGTCATGGCCGGACGCTGCTTTGGTGGTAGGGGTAATAACCGGTGTCTTTAACTTCTGGTTTTTCTTCAGTCCGTCCGGAAACTTTACCCCATAAATAGTACGCTCTCCCTTTTCATAAGAACCCCAAATAGACGTGTTTGTCACCCCGCTGATGTATCCGCGGACTACCATTTCTAAAGGGATAGGAGTAGCACGTTTTACTACGGAAACATTTGCATGGGGCGTAAAAAGCAAGTGGTTTTCAATAATGTCTTTAGTCTTGTCAAACCAAAACGCAGAGAGACGGTTTAACACTTGTCCTTTATAGGGGATCTCACCGAGGATCCGGTCAAATGCTGATATGCGGTCCGTGGTCACTAAAATACCTTTGTCTTTAGTAAAATAATAATCCCTGACTTTTCCTGAATGTTTTTTTCCAAACCCCGTAAGATTAACTGTTTTCATATTTCCGGTATGTAAGTTTTTCCAGTTTTTCCGCTTTTTTCTCTACCTCTTTTTTCATATCCATTTTATACTGTAAGACTTTCTTTTTCATGTAAGAATTGCTGCTTCCTATAATACTTGCTGCTAAAATACCGGCGTTTTTTGCACCGTTTACGGCAACTGTTGCAACCGGAATTCCGGGCGGCATTTGGACTATTGACAGTAAAGAATCCAGTCCGTCCATATTTTTTGTTTTTACCGGAACCCCTATCACGGGAAGCGGCGTTAACGATGCAACCATGCCCGGCAGATGTGCTGATCCGCCGGCACCCGCAATAATTACTCTCAATCCTTTTTTATCTGCCTCTTTTGCGTACTTCACTAATCTATTCGGTGTCCTATGGGCAGACACTATAGTCAACTCATAAGGGATTTTAAAAGAGTCAAGGGTTTTTGCTGCTTCTGACATAACTTCCAAATCAGAGTCACTCCCCATAATAATTCCCACTACTTTTTTCATATTGATATGTGCTTCCTGGCTTTTAAGGCCCTCTGCAATGTTTCCTTAGTATCTTCTCCAAATGCAGTTATATGCCCCATCTTCCGTTCATGCCTGGTCTCTTTTTTTCCATAAATATGAACCGTTACATTTTTTAATGCAAGTGCTTTTTGAAGGCCTCTTACTTTTGCCTCACCATTGCGTTCTCCTAGTATATTTACCATAACTGCGGCCGGAGTTTTTAAAGAAGTTTCCCCTAGGGGTAATCCGCAAACCGCCCTAATGTGCTGTTCAAATTGTGAAGTTGCGGCGTTTTCTATAGTGTAATGCCCGGAGTTATGGACCCGCGGCGCAATTTCATTCACATGTACGTTTCCTTTTTTGTCTAAAAACATTTCTATCCCAAAAACTCCGGCACCTTTTAGTTTTTGCATAACGGTCTCTGCCAGTTTTTCTGCTTTTCTGCGGACATTTGGGTCTACAGGTGCCGGCACTATCACCACATGGCAGATATTATTTTTATGCATGGTCTCTACAACCGGATACGATCTTATTTCCCCTTTGGTACTGCGGGCCACCATTACCGCCAATTCCTTGATAAACGGTACGAATTTTTCTACATACAAAGGCCTGCCCTTTAATTTCTCAAGCCCGTCTTTAATGTCTTCTTCAGACCGCACCAGGAAATTTCCCCGTCCATCATACGCGTCTGTCCGGGCTTTTAATAACAGAGGATACCCAAATTTTTTACCGGCTTTTTTTATGTCATCACTATTTTTTATACCCAAAAATTCTGCGGACGGAATTTTATTTTTTTTAAGGAATTGTTTTTGCTTTAATTTATCGCGGATGATCCCTAACGTCTTAGGGCTTGGGTTAATTTTTTTACCCTTTTTGATAAGTTCATATAAAACTTTATCATTTGCTAATTCTATCTCAAAAGTAATAACATCAACCATTCCTGCCAATTTTCTGATTGCCGTTTCATCTTTAAAATCTGCAATTATCTGAACATCTGCAATTTGTCCTGCCGGGCTTTTTTCCGTAGGGTCAACAACCGCCACAAAAAAACCCATTTTTTTTGCTTCAAATATCAGCATTCTTCCCAGTTGTCCACCGCCCACAATCCCAATCTTCATCTTTATTTATGTCCTTTCCGAAATTTTGCAACCAAATCTCTCCTATACTGCATATCTTGAAAATGAATTGCATTCTCTCCTATCGCTTTGTACGCCCTTTCTCCGGCATCTACCACATGATTTCCTCTTGAAATTACATTAAGCACTCTTCCCCCATCTGTTTTGTAACCATCATCACTTTGCACTGTACCGGCGTGTACTATAGATGTTGGCAACCCATATCTTCTTTCTAGCCCAAAAATCTTATCCCCTCCTTGAGGATTTTGCGGATATCCTCTTGCAGCAAGCACTATATTTACCACTGCCCCTGGTCCGAACCCCACATCATTTTTAGAGAGGGTTCCATCAGCGGTTTTTTTTAAAACTGGATAAAGGTCAGAATCAAGCTTCTGCAGTTGTGCTTGAAATTCCGGATCACCAGGGCGCAGGTTATATTCAAGGACAAATGTACCATTTGGGGTATGAATTAATTGGGGATATATAAATCCATGAAATGGATTTCCATTAGTAGCAAAAAAATCTGCAATTGGCTGGATAAACGTTTTCACTGTTTTTAAAGAGGGAAATTCATTCGTTACAATTGCTCCCATTCCTCCTGTGTTGGGTCCTTTATCTCCCTCTAGAAGTCTTTTATTATCATATGTTTTTGGAAATACTACCACATTGCTCCCCGACACTAACGCTGTCAGCGACTCTTCAACACCATATAGGCGTTGCTGTAAAACAATCTTTCTTCCCGCATCTCCAAGCTTACCCTCCTGCATAAGGTCTCTTATGATTTTCTGGGCTTCGCCGGAACTTTCAGGAAGAAAAACGCCTTTCCCCTCCGCCAATCCATCCGCTTTAATGACATATTCCCACAAAGGATTCTGTGCAAATACGAGCGCTTCCTCTACGGTTCTGGGAATAAAACCTCTGGGAGCTGGGATGTTTAAATGTTCAACCAAATTTTGGAAATAAATTTTGCTTGCCTCCAATCTTGCCTGATCAGCAGTGGGTCCTATAGCCAAAACACCATCCCTGCGCAAACCATCTACAACACCTGCTGCCAGAGTCTTTTCGCCGGGCGGAATTACCAGACTAACCTTACGGTTAAACGCTTCTCTTCGAATCCCATCAGTGTCAAGAGGGTCTAGAGAAATTCTTTCTCCCTCCATTATAGCCCTGCCATTATTTGTTGCATAGAAAAGTTGCCTTCCCTCCGGATTAAAATTTTTAATTCTGCTTCCTATAGCGTTTTCCCGTCCGCCATTTCCTACTACCATTATTTTTAACTGTTCTCTCATGCTGCTTTGAGAAGGTCACCTTTTGGCGCCATCTGTTTTCCAAGTTCTTTTGCCTGGAATAGTATGGTTTCATTTCCTGCTGCAACCAGAGGTACCGCTCTAAGGAACCCTTTCGGCTTCCTGTTATCCTCAAACTGCTGCAAGGCGGCAATTACATTCTGGTGCTCCAGTTCTAAAAGATCCTTTTGCACGTCTCCTGTTGTGTGATATAACTCATCCAAATATCCGGCGCGTATTTCTTCTATTGAGATGGGGGCCCTCCATCCTTTTACAGATGGCGTAGCCCATGGAATATCCAACCGTGCAACTGAAACCAGTTTTCCTCTGTCGTGCTGTTCTTCCGGCGTTACAAAATGCACCGTGGATTCTGTCCAATAATCTTTTCCGGTAGCCCATACATAGGCAAGCCGTGCTACCGTTACTGCAGAACCCCGCATCCCTCTTCCGCCAAAGTCCAGCTGTTCACCGGTTACCTTATCTACCCTTCCCGGGTCTAATGGCCCGGGATGCTGGTTTATAACCCAATTAGCCCGTTCTACTACATTTTGCGGCATCATGGGAATAAATCCCAACTGGGCAACCGCATCTGCCCCTATCTCATCCATGTAAGACACTATGGCCTCCCCATATTTTTTCCGGTCATTTTCTCCTCCATCAGTTTTAAAACTGTAAGGATTTATTACCCGAATTTCTTGGTTTGGTAGAAAAGTATATTTAGAAAGATTTGGTTTTATTTTTCCACCGGCATCTTTTCTGCTTGCCATAACACCTGCTATTTCAATTCCGTCTAGTTTATGGTGGAGATGGGCGGAAAGTACGGCATCAGCAGTGGTTGCACCGCCGGAAATTGCAATAAGAACTCGGGGTTTAGATTCTATATTCGCCATGAAATACAAAAAAAGCTGCCAGAACGGCAGCTATTGGATTCCTACTATACTCAAAACTCTTCTAACTTTCAAGCTCTTCATTAATTCCATCTCAAAGAGGCTATAAATTGGTTTTAGTGCCATCAATCATTTCACCCATTTCTTTCAGTTGGAATTTTCCGCTTTTTACCCTCTTTGCCACCTCTATAATATAGCGCGCTTCCGATATATCAAAAATCCAGGTAAAGAAAATGTACGTAACAAGCCCGACAAAAGAAGCAATGCCGGTCAAAAGCAGGAGATTAATAGTCTTAGTGGTATCAAAAACCAACTGGTCTAAAAGTTTAATAGGAATATATAAAGCAATTCCCATAATAAGCGTTGCCACTGCAATTTTTATGGTAGTTAAAAAGATTTCTGTTTTGGGAAGCCCAATTTTACGGTCCAGAAGGAAGAACATAAGAAGGGCCGCCAGGATATTTGCTATGGAAAAAGCGGCGGCCAGAAAAAAGATAGGCAATTTAAAAACCAGGACAAATACATAAGACAGGACAATATTAATAACCACCGTGGCAACCGTTACAATCATAGGAGTCCGGGTATCTTTATGTGCATAAAAACCGCGGGCGAGTAAATAAATCAAAGACTGGGCGGCAATAGAAACGGAAAAATATGCAAGGGTCCGTCCCGTATCTACCGTTGCCAGCCAGTCAAAGCGGGAAGCCCCAAAAAAGAGGCGGATTAGCGGAATACGTAAAACCATAAACAGTGCTGACAAGGGCAAGGTCAAATACAAAATCTGGTTAAAGGAAGAGACAAAAACGGCATCAAAGGTTTTTTTGTCATCTTTTTTTTGGGAGAGGGTTGGGAAAGACGCCTGGGCAATAGACTGTCCAAAAAGCACAACCGGGGCCAGGACTAATGTCTGGGCTAAATCAAAAATAACCAAACTGCGGGCACCTAAAAATGAGGCAAAGAACACATTCGCGGTAATAGCAAGCTGGGTAATAATTAAAGTTATAGAGCGGGGGACCATAAGGCGGACAATTTTCATTACTCCATTTGAAAGATCCAGCGTAGGTTTATAGAAATAATCAGAGTGCAATAAAAGCGGAAGCTGGACTAAGAAAAAAAGTGCAGAACCTATAAACACCCCTATGGTTGCGGCATAAATACCCACAAAGGGTACAAATAACAACAGGCCAACAATAATCCCCAGGTTATAAAAGGCAGTAGCTATTCCCGGGATCAAAAAATGCTGGAGGGACTGCAATACGGCGGTAGCAACCGTACCTAAAATAAAAAACAGCTGCGCCAACTGGATAATGACCATAAACTGGGCCATAAGCCTAAGTTCATCTGTGGTAAAACCGGGGGCCACCAACTCACACAGCTGGTAAGAAAAAAGCACTACTATAATAGTAACCGCTATATAGAAAATAATCCCTAACGTAAGCAGGGAGGAAGTAAAATTATCCGCTTGTTTACGCTTATCTTGCTGGATATATTCAGAAAAGACCGGTATAAAAGACGTAGAAAGTGCTCCCGCAATCACTACCTGGAAAATAAAATCCGGAATCCGGAAGGCCGCAAAAAAGACCCCCAGGTCATTAGAAGCACCGAAAAAGCCTACCAGAATACGGTATTTAAACAAGCCCAAAACCTGGGAAAAAATGGTGGTTAAAATAATAAAAAATGCTGCGGAAAAAATATTGGTTTGTTTTGAGGCTAGTGCACCCAGTCCTTTTTGGAAGAATTGCTTCATAAGTCCACCCTTAACAGAAAAATCACCCGACAGCGTAACTTGCCTGCTCGGGCTTTCTTTTTTTAGTATAGCATGGTACAATGTGTATTGTCTTTAGGAAAAACCATTCCTAAAGTTTTTTGTATAAATATGCCAGTTATTAAATCAGCAATCAAAAAATTACGCAAAGACCGCAAGCGGGAAAAGGATAATGATGCCTTCCGGATGCTGGTGGAAAAAGCTGTAAAAAAAGCACAGAAAAGCCAGGCAAAGAAAGACCTTTCTGAGGCATTCTCTATGATTGATAAAGCTGCAAAGAAAAATCTGATGCATAAAAATAAAGCAGCACACATGAAGTCTTCTTTAAGTAAACCTGCAGCCGGAGCAAAAACAGGAGTAAAAAAACCTGCAGCAAAAAAAGCAGCACCTGCAAAAAAAGCCGCTGCAAAAACTAAGAAAAAATCCACCAAAAAAAAGTAACGTCTCACTTCATTTTTACCCCGTAAAAAAGCCTCAATTTCTTTGACAAAGCAACAAAAACTCTCTAAACTAAAATTATGCAAAATGGGCCGTTCAAGCTCTCTGTTAACCTGAAACAAAAGCCTGAGGAAGGCGTTACTAATGCCTTTTTAAAATGGGCTGTTAATTCAGGAAGAATTATCATAGTGGTAGTTGAATTGTTAACCCTTTCTGCATTAGGTTTCCGGTTCTATATAGACAGCAGGATTATTGACCTGCACGACAAAATTATCAATGACCAGAAATTTGTAAATGCGCTTTCTAAAAAAGAAGTCCTCTATAGAAGCCTGCAGAACCGCCTCACACTGGTTAATACGCTTAACACCCAAAATAATGAAAAGATAGATTTCTTAAACCAGCTGGTCACCATTTTAAACTCTGACCGGTTCATAGAAACTACGCTCACTTTTTCTGAGACAAGTATAGGAATCAATGGCACAACCTATTCTGTTTTTGACCTCAACTCGCTTATAGATAATCTGAAAGGCAACCCAAATGTCCTCTCAATTTCTATTGACAGCATCTCAAGCGGAGAGCAGGGGATAGATTTCCATTTAACTACAGCGCTTAAACAGAACGCTGCATTACCATGAACTCAAAATTTCCTACTAATTTAAAAAACAGTGTTACCGATAAACTGTTTGCACAGCAAAACAGAAAACAGGTAATGGCTTATTCCTACCTTTCTTTAACCCTTTTTACGGTTGCTATTTTTGGCGTCTTTGTCATTGCCCCGGCATTTTCCACGATTTCAAATCTCCAAAAAAAATTAGAAGATAGCACAAATGTTTTTAACGCCCTGGAGACAAAACTTTCAGCATTGCGGAAACTTGACCTGCAATATGAACAGATAAAGGGCGACCTTGATTTAGTATATGGGGCAATCCCAACTTCTGCCCAAATCCCAATCTTAACCCGTCAGGTAGAAACACTCTGCAAGCAAAATAATGTTACCCTCAATTCTTTTGATGTTGAAACCATAGATTTCTACCCTATAGCATCAAACCAACAACTTTATTCCTATTCTTTTTCCCTATCAGCAGAAGGGTCAGATACGGATTTAAATACGCTCATATCAAAACTGGTCTCATTTAACCGGCTTATCAGCATCACAAATATTACAACCGGAAAAACGCCAACCGGCATTTTTGGCCTAACGCTTTCCGGGAAAGCTTTCTTTGCCCAATAGATTTATGAGAAACATAGCTTATTTTGCCTCTTTTACCCTTTTTATTGCCTTGTTATGGGTTGGGCTTTCTATTTACCACAATTTCAGCACCTCTACCATTTCAAGTGATGAAAATATCCAGATTAATCCCATATCTGACAGTTTTAATATTTCTGCAATAGAAGTTTTGAAAAAAAAAGAAATGGTGACGGTTGATTTGTCCCAAAGGATCATGCCCGCTGTTTCAAGCGGCAGCGCGGTCATAAAACCTACCCCTACCGTAATCCGCCCTACCCCAACAGGCGCAGCCATTTATCCATCACCTGTTATTTCTCCGGCTGTTGTCTCTCCATCGCCTGTTGCTTCAGGCTCTGGAAACATAAGGACCGGTTTTTAAGATAAGGTATGAAAAAAAACATATTTGAAAGAAGGATCCCTACATATTTTGCCCTTTTCATCCTGTTGTTTGGCCTTTCCGTTACCCTTCTCCTGGTAAAAAATGGCGTATTATTTATCAGCCGTGCATCCCCCAACCAGGACCCGCAAGGGATCCAGATAGTCAATGTAACAGACACTTCCTTTTCCGTTGCATTTAAGACATTAGACCCTACGGTTGCCGGTGTAAGCGTTGACGGAAATCCGCCAAGCTTGTACTTTGATTCCCGTGACGCATCCAGCAGGAAACCATTTGTGAGCCATCTTATTACGGTTGATAAATTAACGCCCCAAACCTCATATGCGTTTTCTATTGTGAGCAATGGAAAAAGCTATCTGAATAATGATAAGAAGTTTGAGGTGCGGACTTTCCAATCTGCTTCTTCCGGGACCGGCAATCCGGTCCTTTCAGGAAAAGTAATTTTGCCGGACGCAGCTTCAGGGATAGACACGCTGGTTATTGCATCCATAGAAAACGCCCAGCCGGTTGCGGTAATTACAAATGATAATGGAGAATTTTTTATACCGGATACTGCTATACGGGATGTATCCGGAGAAAATACTACGCTTTCACCCGGACAGCAAATTAACCTGAGCCTGGCCCATGGAAATTTTGTTTCAAAGATAACGTACGCTTACCAGGATGGAGGAATTATTCCGCTTATCAGCCTTTCCAGTGACTATTCTTTTATAGCAGGGATTGAAGAAACCCCAACCGGAACTGAGTCTTCTACCCTGCGCCTACCAACCGGAATTACACAAAATAAAATAAGGATTACGGTACCACGCAACAATGATACTTTTACTGACCAGCGCCCCCAGTTTCAGGGGACTGCCCTGCCAAACTCAATTGTAAAAATTACCGTCCAATCCCCTAATGCTATCCAGATCCAAATCAGGACAGACGGACAGGGAAACTGGTCATACCGGCCAAGCGTCACGTTGGCCGTAGGGCCTCACACTATTACCATAGAAGCGCTTGATGCTTCAGGCACCTTAAAAACGATCAGCTCAAATTTCACCGTCTTTGCGTCCGGCTCCCAGGTTATCCAGGAAGCAACGCCTTCTGCAACGCCTACCGTTATCTTACCTACTGCTACCCCAACACTTATCCCTACCGCCACCCCTACTGCTACAGCGTTAACCCCCACCCCAACGCTCACCGCCTCAACGGTCACTCCAACAGCTACGCCCAGCGCAACACCAACCACCGCTGAGCCAACTGCTACCCCAACCACTATCAGTACTCCGTCCCCAACAATGGTTGCCGTAGTAACGCCGGTAAAAAACAAGGTGCCGGAGTCCGGAGACCTCACCCATACCATATTCTTGACAACTACATCAATTCTTTTTATAGTTGCAGGATCGGCCCTCTTCTTCCTTCTCTAGAGAAACGGACAGAAGAGCGGAGCAACACTCCCAGGCCGGAAATTCTCATATGAAAATTTGTATTCTACCGTTAACTCTTGGCGCAGAACTCGGAGATAAACCTAGCTTTCGGCAATATATATTGGAGGTATATAAATGAAAGTTGCAGTTATTGGCGCAGGTTTCTCCGGGCTTTCTGCCGCTTATTATCTTTCAAAAGAAGGACATAGCGTAACCGTGTTTGAAAAAGGGGAAACCCCCGGCGGACTTGCCATAGGATACCGGGAAAAAGGCTGGGACTGGAGCGTAGAAGAACATTACCATCACTGGTTCACTAATGATAAGGCAATTTTAGGACTCGCCCGGGAAATTAACCATAGCGTTTTTGCTCCCCGGCCAAAAACGTCCTCTTTTGTTAATAACAATATTCACCAGCTGGATTCCCCTCTCTCTGTTCTACTATTCCCAAAGCTCAGTATTCTCAACCGGATCAGGATGGGTGCATCCCTTGCGTTTCTCCGGTTTAACCCATTCTGGAAACCTTTGGAACATCTTAGGGCAGAACCCTACCTGAAAAAAACCATGGGGAAAAAGGCATACCAAAAATTGTGGGAGCCCCTGATGGTAAATAAATTAGGCCGGTATTCAAGCAAAGTCTCCCTGGCTTGGTTTTGGGCGCGGGTATACAAAAGGACGCCAAGCCTAGCATATCCGGAAGGCGGATTTTTAGCATTTGCCCAGCATATAGAAGAAGAGGTAAAAAAAATGGGCGGGAAATTTCATTACAAAACGGAGGTCATAGAACTTTCCTCAGATGGTAAACCTCAAGTAAAATTTCAAACTCCCAATGCAAAAACTCAAACTGCGGAGTTTGATGCTGCAGTTGTAACTCTTCCATCCCCTCTCTTCACAAAAATAAGCCTTTCCCTACCGGAACACTACAAGGAGGCAGCACACAGGCGGATCAGTATAGGAGCGGTGAATATGGTGTTACGGCTTAAGTCCCAATTTTTTAAAGACAACACGTATTGGCTTTCCATGTGCGACCTAAAATCCCCCATCCTTGCCATAGTGGAACACACAAATTTTATGGATAAAAGACACTACAACGGAGAGCACATCCTGTACGTAGGAAATTACATGGAAACGTCAGACAAACGTTTTAAAATGACCAAGCAGGAATTATTAAAACAGTATGGCCCCTGGCTTGCTAAGATTAATAAAAATTTCAGGTCAGAAATAATAGATTATAAATTATTCAGCGCACCTTTTGCCCAGCCTATTATTTTCCCCCGCTATTCCAGGCAGATTCCTAAAATTACCACTCCGCTGCAAAATGTTTTTTTAGCAAACATAGAACAGGTATACCCATGGGACCGCGGAACTAACTATGCGGTTGAGTTGGGGAAAAAAGCCGCTAAAAAAATTACAGAGGAACAAAACCATAGGTTGAAGGAAATTTTTCCGCTTATAATCCTCCTGGCAATTGCTTTATTTTTCAGGACCTATAACCTGAATTGGGACCAGGGGAACTTTTTCCATCCGGATGAGCGCAACATTGCAAATGCAGTCTCACAATTGCGGTTTTTTAGCCAGTTAAACCCGCACTTTTTTGCATACGGAGGCTTTTCTATTTACCTGTACCGGGCCGTGGGTGAACTTATGGTTTTTCTGACCCGTAATAACGTATGGGTGTATGACTGGGGCGGTATTAATCTGGTGGGAAGGTTTGTTGCATCCCTCTTTTCCGGGATTACCGTTATCCCTGTTTATTTTCTTGCTAAAAAAATGTTTGGAAAAAAAGCAGGACTTCTGGCGGCTATCTTTTTTGCGTTTTGTGTAGGCTCAATCCAAATAGCGCACTTTGATATTACGGAGAACATCATAACGTTCTTTGGCGTTTTGCTGTGTTTATTAAGCATCATGCTATACCAGAAGAACAAACCAAACCGGTATGTCCTTTCCGGGATAGTCTTGGGGTTGTCTGTTGCGGCAAAAAGTACCGCCCTTTCATTTGGCCTTTTCCCCGCATTTGCAGTCCTATTCCTCTTATTTAAATCCTGGAGGAAAAAATTGGCAGTGCTGAAGATAATAAAGTACTCATTAATTTTTTTCCTTACTGCTTTTTTAGTATTTGTAATCTTTTCTCCGTATACATTCCTGGATTCAAAAAAATTTTTAGAGTCTATGCGGTATGAATCAGGGGTAGCCCTGGGCACGTTAGACGTTCCCTATACCCTTCAGTTTACCAAAACAGTTCCCTATCTTTTCCAGCTATATAATTTTTTCTGGCAAATAGGACTTATTACTGTTTTTTCCCTGTTAGGTATTATTCTCATGTTTAAAGGATTTTTTAAACGGTTGGAACCACAACGGATTATCTTCCTCTCCTTCCCTATTGTTTATTTTCTCTATGTAGGGTCCTGGCATACAAAGTTCATCAGGTTTATGCTGCCGGTTATCCCGTTTTTTATTATTCTTGCTGCCTATTTCCTGATAAGTGTCCGGGCAAAATTCCGCAAGACAGGAAATGTTCTCATACTTATCTCCGTCCTCATTTCTATGCTCTGGGCAGAAGCCTACTTTTCAATTTACTTGCGTCCACAGACCAGGATAACTGCTTCCGAATGGATATATACCCACATTCCTGCTGGCTCAAAAATTTTTGGGGAGCACTGGGATGACGGCCTCCCGGTACCAATAGACGGACAGAACCCTTCCCAATACAATATAGAACAGTTAACTATCTACGACCAGGATAATGAAACAAAGGCCCAGTATTATGCTGAGAAACTTTCCACCGGAGACTACCTTATTATAAATAGCAGGCGGCTATATGGTACGTTATTATATTTACCGGAGCGGTATCCTGTTACGTCCCGGTATTATAAACTGTTATTTGCAGGGGACTTAGGGTATGAAAAAGTTGCACAGTTTACGTCTTATCCCCAGCTTTTTGGCATACAAATTAATGACGACAGCACGGAGGAAACATTCCAGGTCTATGACCACCCCAAAGTCATGATCTTCAAAAACGTAGAACGTTTTAGCAAGGATCGGATTGAAAAGATACTACAGTGAAAAAGCTTTCAGAAATTATTCATTCTCCTTTCCACCATGGTGCTATATCCATTCTTTACCATTGATTTGTTAAGATAAAAGATATGGAAAGAATCAAAGGCTTTTTCCTAAGTAACCTCATCCTTTTCCTCATCCTCTTTTTTGCTTTTTTAATCAGAATCTATAATATTTCCGGAAACCCCGCTGGATTTTTCTGCGATGAAGCGTCCATAGGCTATAATGCCTATACCATCCTTACAACCGGGAAGGATGAATTCGGAAAAACGCTTCCCGTCTTTTTTAAAGCATTTGGGGAATATAAAAATCCCGTAGAAACATATTCAACAGTCCTTCCTGTATTCTTTTTCGGCCTGAATGAATTTTCCGTCCGCCTCACCTCAGTTATATATGGCATCCTCTCGATTATTGCCATATATCTTCTTCTCTTGGAACTGCTTCATGCCCATTCGTTTAAAAAACCTGTTGGACTACTCGGAGCTTTCTTGTTGGCGGTTACCCCATGGCACATTCATCTTAGTAGGGTATCGCTGGAAGGCATAATGCCTTATCTTTTTTTTACAACCTTAGGACTCTATTTCTTTTTGAAAACAAGAAAGGATGCCTTTAACCTATTTTATGCTATCTTTCTTTTTACCCTTGCTCTATATAGTTATTTTCCTGCCCGCATATTTATCCCCATTTTCTGTCTTTTCCTCTTTTTCTATTATTTAAAATTCTTTATCAGAAATAAAGTCGTTACTTTGTTTGTTTTTTTATACCTTGTTTTATTTTTGACACCTCTTCTGATGCACCTTCTCTCCCAAGATGGTTTTTCCAGGTGGAAAGAAGTTTCAATTTTTTCCAACCCTCCCCAAAAAACAACTATAATGAATCATATACTTTCCAATTACTTACTCCATTTTTCACCGGACTTTTTATTTTTAAAGGGAGATGCAGGATTGAAAGATGCCTTTATTACAAGGTTGTCCGTTGCCGGATTTGGGGAATTATATTTTTTCCAACTCCCCTTAATAGTACTGGGTATGTACTACCTGTTTAAAAAAGAGCGGAAGATTTTCTTTCTTATCCTTATCTGGCTCATCTCCTACCCGACTGGCAGCATGTTTACTGTCGACCAAAACCCCCAAGCAACCCGCTCTGTTATTGGAGTCATTCCATTTACTATCTTGTCAGCGTTAGGTTTTTGGTATGCGATTTTTCTTTCTCATATTTACTTAAAAAGATTCCACATATCCATTACCATTATGAACATATTGGTTTCCTCTGTTCTAGTTGCATACCTTGCAGTTTACTTTATCAGCTATCCCCAGTATTCATCAGACTACTGGGGATGGCAGTATGGGCCTAAGGAAATTATGGGTTACTTCTTAAAAGAGAGGAATAATTTTGATAAGCTAGTTATGTCAGGGGACTTTAATGAGGCGGCTATATTTATCAAATTTTATGACCCAAAAAACCTCTGCCATGACAAGTGCATTATTGGAAGTACAGCAGATTACAAACCCGGCTTAAAACAATTATTTGCAGTTTCAATAGATAAAATAAAGGATTTGAAAA
The DNA here is from genome assembly GCA_050255815.1 of Candidatus Levyibacteriota bacterium. Taxonomy (GTDB): domain Bacteria; phylum Patescibacteriota; class Microgenomatia; order Levybacterales; family GWA1-39-11; genus JAGORM01. The sequence continues at coordinate 41,467 of JBLMVJ010000049.1, forward strand.
ATGCAAATTTTAAAACCCAAAAAATAATTTATTACCCTAATGGCAAAGCAGCTTTTTTAGTAGGAACTTTTTATCCTTAAATAATAGTTGAAATTTAAAAAAATGTTATATAATTGGAACCTGTGATGACTGATATTCTTTTTACCCTCCAGTGGTGGTTGGTGCTTTTTGGCATAGGGCTTATTTTTCTCCCCCTGACCAAATATTTATTCCCTGATGCAAAAGATTCTTTTTATATCTTTTCAAAAGTCTTAGGGGCAGGGGTTATTTCCTATCTTATGTTCCTCCTGGGGAGTTTCCATATTCTTCCCTTCACATTCTTCTCTGTCCTTTTTATTATCCTCATAATCTTTCTTCTCATCATATTCCTGATAAAAAAACGCTTCATCCAAAAACCAACCATAAATAACATTATTGTTTTTGAGGAATTCTTCTTTTTTGTAGCGCTTCTGTTCTGGTCATGGGTGCGCTCTTTTGAACCTAGTATCCACGGACTGGAAAAATTCATGGACTTTGGGTTTGTAAATTCCATTTTACGGGCAGAGTATTTCCCCCCTAAGGATATGTGGTTTACCCCATTTTCTATCAACTATTACTATTTTGGGCATCTTATTACTGCGGTCCTTACAAAACTCTCCGGTATTCCTTCAAACATTACCTATAACCTCATGATTGCAACTTTATTTGCATTTACCTTTACCTGCAGCTTTTCCCTTCTGTATAATTTTTTACAAAAATTCGGCCTAAAAAAATCATTCTTAGGAGGATTGTTGACCGGGCTGTTAACATCCCTGGGAGGAAACCTACACACCATTTACTCTTTCTTTGCACCGTATAAAGGGGAACAACCGGTCCCATTTTGGACCCTCAGGTTCCAGCCAAATTTATTCCCAAATGCATACTGGTACCCTAACGCAACCCGGTTTATCCCATTTACCATCCATGAATTCCCTATTTATTCCTTTGTTGTTTCAGACTTGCACGGGCATGTTACAGATATCCCTTTTGTCTTATTAACGCTTGCCATCCTCTGGCAGATATTGCTGAGGAAAAAACTTACAAAACCGCTGGCAGCTCTCACTGCGTTTCTTTTTGCCGTCATGTACATGACAAACGCCTGGGACGGTATTATTTACCTCCTCCTTTTCCTGCTTGTCTTGACCGTTATCCATGTGAAGGACCTTAACCTGAAAAAGGGAAGGGTCACCCCCTTGTCTTTTTTTAGGGCAAAGGGCTTACGCACCTACCTGGAAAATATTGTACTGGAAGGAGGCCTTACGGGAATCCTGTATATCATTATAACCGTACCTTTTAGCCTTCACTTTAAACCTTTTGTTTCCGGTATAGGAGTAGTCTGCGCACCGCCATTTCTTACGGCCCTTGGGCGGTTTGGCCCATTTCTTTTTGAAGCAAACCATTGCCAGCGGTCCCCGCTATACCAGCTTCTCATTTTATACGGGTTCTTTATTTTCTTTAACGCCCTTTTTGCGGGCCTTATTATCCAGAAGCTAATCTCTGCAAAAAAGAAATTGCCGGCATTTTTGGACACCCAAAATATATTTATTTTTCTTCTGGCCCTATTCTCTTTTCTTCTTATCCTTATCCCGGAATTTATTTATGCAAAAGATATTTATCCCCAGCATTACCGGGCAAACACTATGTTTAAGCTGGTCTACCAGGCATTTATTCTGTTAAGCCTTACTTCCGGATATATTATTGTATTTTTTGCTTCAACCATTAAAAGCAGGCTTCTGAAAAGCACATTCCTTCTTGTAACCTTCATTCTCATTTGTTTGGTATTTATTTATCCCTATTTTGCAATAACGTCCTATTATGGGAATCTAAAAACAAGGGTATCCCTGGACGGCACCAACTACTTAAAAGGTTCATACCCCGGGGATTTAGAAGCAATCAATTTCCTCAATTCAAAAATTTCAGGGCAACCTATCATCCTGGAGGCACAGGGTGATTCTTACACGGATTACGCACGGATCTCCGCTAATACCGGACTACCAACCGTACTGGGATGGACGGTCCATGAATGGCTCTGGCGGGGAACCTATGATATTCCCGCACCCCGGATAGAAGAGGTAAAAACCATGTATGAAGGAGGTCTCTCAACAGCAGAGCCTCTGTTAAAAAAGTATAATGTCTCTTTGGTAATCATAGGCGCCCTGGAACGGGAAAAGTATCCCGGACTGCAGGAGGGGAAGTTCTCCGAAATAGGGAAAGTTATTTTTACTTCTTCTGATCAGCAGACGAAGGTATACCAGTTGGAGCAATTGTAGGCTTGGTATCCACCACAGACGTTTTGGTAACCTCACAGACGTCATCAGCTAAAATGCATGCAACATAAGCATGCACTTCCGAAAAGTCATCTCCGCCAATCCTGGGGGCCAGAACCCACTGGTACGCATATTCTGAGCTTATAGGGGGGTTTACTAACAATCCATAGCGCTCTGTCTGTGTATCCCCTATATCCAGGACATGGCTGAGGATTTTTGCACCCCTCATACTCTGGGCTAGTTTTATAAAATCATCATACTGGTCTTCCGGTATGTCGGTATTAATATTCTGCTTCAAAAGGTCTATCATGCCAAATACTTTCACCGGGTTTGCCAGCGTCCCTAAGGATAATATTTTATTCCTTACCGCATCTATTACTAATTGCTGGCGTGCCGAGCGGGCAAAATCAGTCCCCTCCTGGCCCATGGCATGACGGGACCTTACAAACTCCAATGCAAGTATTCCGTTCATGTGCTGCATGCCGGAGTCTACATGAAGATGGGTAAACCGGCACGGGAACAGATCAAATTCCGTAGCGCTTCCGGTAGCAATCTGAGCAGAGAGAGAGGCAATCCCATCCTGGGTCACCCCACAAAGCTCCTGCTCTTTTCCTTCTACCGGATATGCATAATCATCTAGTGTATTTTTTACCTGGACGTCAATTCCTCCTAACAGGTCAACCAGCTTTACAAAACCTGAAAAATCTAAAACCAGGGTATAGTCCGGCATAACGCCCGTCACCATATTTACGGTTGATTTAGCCAGAAGTATTCCTTTATTCCCTTTTTCCTGGCCGGTCGCATACGCCGCGTTAATTTTACTTCCCAATGCTTTTACGTACAAATCCCGCGGTATAGAAATGAGGTTTATTTTTTTTGTATCCAGTTGTATATTTGCAAGGATAATAGTGTCAGTCAAATCCGGCCCGTCATGAGTCCCCCCGCCTATCCCTAAGAGAAGCACATTAATGTTCCCCGGGCTTTTGGTGGTGAGGGCTATTTTCTTATCAATAAAAACTCCCCAGAACAAGGGGAAAAACCGTAAGACCAGAAGAAACAGAACGCCAATTAATACAACTCCTATAATAAGCGCGGGGAATTTTCTATTTTTTACCATGAATCAATGATCCTTGCAAATTGTTCTACGTCAAGGCTTGCGCTGCCTATCAGGAACCCTGAAACCTCCGGAATTTTTGCATAATCAGCTATATTTTTTTCATTTACGCTGCCACCGTAATAAAAATGACCTGACGGATGCTTTTCCTTCAGAGATGAAAAGACCCGCTCCACATCCGCTACGGTTTCCGCATGGGCTCCTTCCTGGAATGTTGAGATTGCAGAAGGCGGTTCATACACTATTTCCGTCACGCCGTCCGGTACGCTGCTATTTTCATCCTGGATGCAGACTATGGGCATCAGTTTATACTTTACTGCCTCCAGTACCTTTGCGCGCGCTTCCTGGTCAGCCTCATGATTATACCGTCTCCTTTCTGAGTGGTTAATGAGAGTAAAAGACGCAAACTCTGCTATTTGGGCGCCGTTCACTTCTCCCGTGTAAGCACCTTCATCATTTGAGGAAATGTTCTGGGAGCCCAACATGACCGGCAGATTTTCAGAAATGATGTAGATTCCTGCAGCAGACAGGCTGGTAAAAGGGACCAGCAGGATTATCTCCTTGTTTTCCGTGTGTAAAAGCGGCCAGGCGTTTTTCAGGCTCTCTAAAAAGAGTACGGTCTCTTCTGCGGTTTTATGGGATTTCCAGTTAGCAATGATGCGTTTTTTGTCCATATTTGAATGGTATAATGGAATACTAAGATTAGCCTCAAACTACAAATTCCAGGCAAAATAATTATAGCAGTATGGACACTATTCTCAATACATTAAATAAGGAACAAAAGGCTGCGGTCTTAGAAACTGACGGACCGGTCATAGTTTTAGCCGGTGCAGGCTCAGGCAAAACGCGGGTACTCATTCACCGCGTACTCTACCTTATGGAAGAAAAGCGCATACCGGGAGAGCGGATCCTCATGGTCACGTTTACTAATAAGGCAGCGCATGAAATGAAGGAGCGGATCCAGAAATCTCTGCTGGAATACGGAATGCAGACTTTTTCCCTTCCTACCGTAGGCACGTTCCATTCCCTGTGTGCACGGATATTACGTTCCTATGCAAAATATGTGGGGTTTTCTTTTTCTTTCCGTATTTATGATGACCAGGACCAGGTAGAAGTAGTAAAACAGGCTTTTAACCTGCTGGGAGTGTCCCCGCGGGAAACAAAACCCCGTTCAGTTTTGCATACTATCTCTGATGCTAAAAACCAAATGGTTGACCCGGAAACGTACGCCCAGATAGCGAGGGGCAATTTCCAAAAAACCGTAGCCCAGGTCTATAACCTGTACCAAAAATTATTAAAAGAGGCGGATGCTATGGATTTTGATGACCTTCTTTTACTGGTTATAAAATTGTTTAAGGAAAATCCCCAAGTGCTGGCAAAATACCAGGAGCAGTTTGAATATGTGCTGGTGGACGAATACCAGGATACCAATGTAGCACAGTACGCGTTAACAAAAATGCTTTCAGGAAAGTTTAAAAATATCTGCATAGTAGGGGACTTTGCCCAAAGTATCTATTCTTTCAGAGGCGCAGATTACCGGAACCTGGAAAAGTTTGTGATGGATTTCCCAAATGCAAAAAAACTCTCCCTTTCCCAAAACTACCGCTCAACCCAACCCATTTTAGATGCAGCATATGCTATTATTTCACACAATACCTCCCACCCGGTTTTGTCTTTATGGACTGATAAAAAAACAGGGGATGACATCCGTCTGTATCTGGCTGAGAATGAACACCAGGAGGCAGAATTTATTATCCAAAAAGTCCTGGAGGAACAAGCAAAAAATCCGTATTTTTCCCTCTCAGACGTTGCAGTACTGTACCGTACTAACGCCCAGTCACGTGCGCTGGAAGAAACGTTTTTACACAATGCTATTCCCTATGTATTAGTTGGGGGAACCAGGTTCTACGAGCGCAAAGAGATTAAAGACGTTCTTGCCTACCTTTCCGCACTTGCAAACCCTAAGGATTCTGTTGCGAGAAAACGGATAGAAAAGCTGGGGAAGAAACGTTTCTCTCTTTTTGAAACGTACCAGGCAGATTTCTTAGAAAAGAAAAAAATTGAAGAAATGCCTACCATAGATATTTTGGATGAGGCAGTTGATAAGACTTCCTATCTTCTGATGTACGACCAGAATGACCCGGAAGACCGGGGACGGCTGGAGAATATCAAGGAGCTGCGATCTGTTGCCATAGAGTTCCCAAACCTGGTAGAGTTTCTGGAAAATGTTTCTTTAGTTGAGCAGGAATTCACGCCGGATAAAAATTTATCAGGGCAAAAACAGGAAGCAATTACCCTCATGACTATCCATGCAGCAAAAGGATTAGAGTTTAAAACAGTGTTTTTAATAGGCATGGAGGAAGGACTTTTTTCGCATGCCCAATCACTATTGGAAACAGAAAGCATTGAAGGAGAACGGCGCCTGGCATATGTAG
>JBLMVJ010000050.1:0-5312 GCA_050255815.1 Candidatus Levyibacteriota bacterium
GCTTGCCTGGTGAGGATTGTCTGGGCATTAGCATCATTATTGTTACGTGCAGCAATCAAAAGACGGACCGGCACCCGGGAAGCATCATAATAAAAGTCGTTTTTATAAGAGTCAAAAGATACGTTAGCTGGGGAAAAGTCCTGGTTGAGCCAATCAGGGAGAAGTCCGGTAGAAGAGTTAGCAGCTTTTAAAAGCCAGTTGGAGTTTTGGTTTGCCACGTCATTCCACCTGCTGTTTCCGGTGAATGCAGCAAAGGCACGGTAGTAAGACGGCGCCAGATAAGATGGGTTTATGATAGTAGTATTTCCCCAGCCGTCCCCGGGGTTCACATAGTTATTGTTTTCCACCTCATAGGTTAAAATACTGTCTATCATGGCGCGTGCTGCCGTATCATACCCGTGTCCGGGCCATTGTGCGCTTCCCCTCATAAGTGCGTAAGCAATATCCTCATCTGCGTCTGTTGCGCCGTTTGCACCAATTACTCCACCATTCCGGTCAATTTGCCAATTCATAAGGCCATGGCCATTCAGGTACTGTTTTGCGTAATTCCACAGTCCGTCAAAAGTAGTTTGGTCCCCGGCCATAAAGGCTGACAACATACCATACCCAATTCCTTCACTGACTGTATCATTATTGTTTTCAGGCCGTGCCACACGCAGCTTTCCTGAACCGGCAGAGACTACATATGCCCCTTTCCAGCTGTTATAAGCACTTATTGCCTGGGAGGAAACGGATGCATTAATGGGTGCTCCTGAAACGGGTGTGCTTGTGCCGGTAGTACCGGATGAGGAATCGCCTGATGGCAAAGAGAAGGTTGCAAAATTACTGTACCAGACGGTTGTACTGGCCCAGTTAGCCGTAAATACCCCCACGCTTACTGAATACGTACCGTTTGGAAGGTTAGGGGTAGTAGAAAATGTTGAACCGCCGGCAGCGGTAAAATCCTGCCAGACTTTTTGGGAACCATTATAGACTTCTATATCTATAATGTTGCCGTTTGAAACAGGCTGCGGAAGATTTACCGTAATCTTTTCCGCGTTTGCTCCAGCTGGAGAAACTACAGCGGATGGGCTATTTGTTGCGGGAGTCTGGGTAGGGGTCTGGGTAATGGAAGAATTTGGCAGGATAAAGGTTGCAGCGTTGCTGTGCCAGGCATAATTAGAAGCCCAGTTAGGCGCGAATAACCCAACGTTTACGGTATAGGTGCCATTAGGCAGAGCTCCAGTGGTATTCTTATACGCAGTACCGCCATTAGTATTAGAATCCTGCCAGACTTTTTGGGAGCCGTTGTAAACCTCTACATCTATAATATTGCCTGATGGTACTAATTGCGGAAACGTAACTGATATAGATTCTGTATTTGAACTAGCCGGAGTAACTGAAACTGCAAGATTCCCTGTTGGCGCAGGACTGGAAGCAGGGGTAACTGTTGGCGCAGGAGTAGAAGAAGCACTTGGTAAGGTAAAACTTCCTATCTTATCAAACCAGGCATAGTTACTCCCCCAGTTTGAAGTAAATAATCCTACGCTTACCGTATAAGATCCGTTAGGTAAAGAACCGGTGGTATTTTTATATGAAGTGCCGCCACCGGTATTAGAATCCTGCCAAACTTTTTGGGACCCGTTGTAGACTTCTACATCTATGATATTTCCTGCTGGTACTGCCTGAGGAAATGTGAGAGAAATTGATTCAGTTGAAGAAGACGCAGCGGAAAGCTGGATAGAAGGGGTAGAAGCAGCATCAGTAACGGATAGAAGCGGCAAAACGTTTGAGAAAAAAAGTCCAAACAAAAGACCGGTTGCTAAAAGTTTAATCGCTGAAAGGTGTTTAATTCTGTTGTATAGAGTTGAGATGCTAATCACTAGGAAGAAAAAATACTAACACATAAAAAACGTATTGCAATACTTCTTACCATCCTCTTACTTTAATCTCTAAAGGGCTTTGCTTTCCCCTTCTAGAATGGTCACTGTTTAGGTCTATTTATAAAGATTTTTAGTATATTGCTTATGAAAAGTGCAGGAAAAATAGTATGTTTCACAATTATCCTATATTTTTTAATATCAGTCCCTGATGTGTTTGCAGCTTCTAATCCTCGGCCATTTGAGATAACCATACCCATTACCTTTCCGGCACCGACCGGATCCACTGCGCCTTCTCCCACATCTTCCCCGGCACCCGCAAATCCTCCTGCCGTAACCAGTCCCACCCAAGCACCTAAGCAAAACCAGGCTTCCCCTACGCCAATACCTAAAAAAACCCATCCTTCCCCCACCCCTCCCCCGGAGATTCTTCCGGTAACAAGCCCTACGCCTACACCGGAAGCCTCTATTTCCACAGACGCTACAACCCCTACCCCTACCCCAACCGGTGCTCCCACTCCTACTCCCACACCCCAAAGTGTTGCCTCAGTGATTGGAAGCCTGTTTTCAAATCCAACACCAACACCGCCGCCTGCACATCCTTCTATTCCCCAGGTTAATACTGCACAAAACTTCCAGGCATACAACCGGGGTGCTGCCGGAATAGTGAAAATGTTTTTGCCCCAGAATTTCTACGCGGACAACAAAACAACACCGGCCGCAAAAGCTACCCTCTTATTTGCTTCGGTTGCCGCTTTTCTTTTGGGATATAAACTTATTGAAAAAGAAGGCCTTTCTTATGAATCCCAACGGTTAAAAGGGCAGTTCTTGGCCAACCGCCATAAATTAAGTACGTTCCCGTTGTTGAGATTATTATTTTAAAAGTGAAAAACATTTTTGGGTACTTTTTAATTTTTATTAGTGTTGTTCTATTGGCTTACGCCGTCTATACCACTACCCAGGTAACCAAAAAAAACCAAACGTTTTCCTCATATACTTTCCTGACTTCATCATGGGAAAAATACCGTGACCAATTTATTAACAAGGATGGCAGGGTTATTGACTACTCCCAGGGAGGTATTACTACTTCAGAAGCACAATCTTATGCCATGCTGCGGGCAGTTTTTATTGGAGACAAAACTACCTTTGATTCAGTCTGGAACTGGACTAAAAATGACATGAAACGGCCACATGACAATTTATTCGGCTGGCGGTGGGGAAAAACAACCAAGGGCGGGTACGGTTTTGAAACCCAAAATGATATGAATTCAGCAGCAGATGCAGACTCGGACATAGCGCTTGCCCTCATACTTGCAGCCCATAGGTGGAATGTACCCGGTTATCTGGATTCTGCCAAACAAATTCTAAAAGATTTTTGGACTATAGAGGTAGGCCAGGCGAATGGAAAAAATTATGTGATTGCAGGAAATTGGGCAAAGGTAAACGGAAATCTTATCATAAACCCTTCCTATTTTTCTCCCTACGCATACCGTATTTTTGCAGCTGTTGATAAAAAACATGACTGGAATAGTCTTATTTCCCCGGGATATGGATTGCTTAACCATGCCTCTCAAAACATATTAGACAAGCAGACAAGCACCGGACTGCCACCTGATTGGATTGCGGTTGCATCCTCTTCAGGACAAATGGCAGCTACCAACATCCCCAACCTTACTACAAATTACGGATATGAAGCGGTACGGATCCCCTGGCGGGTTGCCCTGGATTACCAATGGAATAGTAGCCCTGATGCCATTAATTATTTAAGGAATTCTTTCACATATCTTACCAATTTATATAAACAAAACTCTAAACTGGGAGCAATCTATTCACATGATGGAAGTGAACTGAATGGGACAGAAAGTCCTACTATGTATGCAACATCTCTTGCATACCTTATGGTTGAAAACCCTGCACTTGCAAAGAAAATGTACCAGGAAAAAATTTTAACGCTTTATTCAAATGATACAAATTCCTTTAATTCACAACTGCCGTATTATGAACAGAATTGGTTGTGGCTGGGTGCGGCACTATACAACAAGGCATTAAAACAGATATGAAAACCATACCAAACCAAATTATTTCAAATAAGCTGCTTATTATAAACAGTATGGTTACCCTGGTGTACTTATCCTGGTGGTTTTACCTGCCTCATGTTGGGAATATCTATTTGTACGGCCTCCTCCTGTTTGGTGAACTCTACCATGTAGGTATGGCATTAGGTTTTTGGTACACCGTTTGGAACAGAAATAAAAAATTTGAAGTATTGTCCCAATTAGAATTTCCAAAGGTTAGTATTTTTATAACGGTTGCAGGAGAACCTGCAGAGATTGTGCGCCAAACGGTACGGGCGGCTAAAGAAATGGACTACCCTAATTTTGAGGTAGTCATTTTGAATGATGGGTATGTTGCAAAAAAAGAAAACTGGATGGATATGGAACGGCTTGCATACAGTATGGATGTGAAATGCATCACCAGGAAAGTAGGAGGAGGAGCAAAAGCAGGAAACATTAATAATGCGCTGAAAAAGGTGGACAGTGAGTACGTTGCGCTACTAGATTCTGACATGATTCCCCATCCGGATTTTCTTGCAAAGCTGATGCCCTATTTTGCGGATGAAAAGGTAGGTTTTGTACAGTCTCCTCAATTTTATAAAAATTATGAAGTAAATAATATCACCGGAGGATCATGGGAACAACAAAGTTTTTTCTTTGGACCAATTATGGAAGGCAAAAACAGGTTGAACAGCGCCTTTATTTGCGGGACAAACGTAGTCATTAAAAAAAGGGCTTTAGAACAAGTGGGGGGGTTTTACCAGGATACGGTAGCAGAGGACTTTCTTACTTCACTTTTCATCCATCAGAAAGGTTGGAAGTCAGTGTACATGCCGGAAGTCCTCTGTGAAGGACTAGCTCCGGAAGACCTCCTTTCTTACTTTAAGCAGCAAAACAGATGGGCCAGAGGTTCTATGGAAATTATGTTTACCCATAATCCCCTCTTCAAAAAAGGGCTTACATTTGCCCAACGCATCCAGTATTTGCTCTCCGCTCTCTACTATATTAATGGCTTGGTAGTACTCATAGATATCTCTATGCCGCTGTTTTATTTATATTTTGGGCTGGAACCGGTTTCAGCTTCCACAACCTCTTTTGCCCTCTTCTTCATTCCGTATATATCTCTCACCCTGTACACCATCTATTTGGCTTCCGGAAAAAATATTACGTTCCGGTCTATGTCCTTTTCAACTGCCAGCTTTATGATCCAGCTTTCAGCTCTCTGGTCAATTCTTAGAAGACAAGAATCAAAATTTGTAGTAACTCCCAAACAACAACAGGAGGGAAATTTCTTATACCTGATTTATCCTCATCTCACCTATATAGCACTTTCCATGATCAGGTTCATCCTCAATATTACAAAATATTCAGGGCCGGCTATTTACACCAATACTGCCTG